>JAJEGS010000028.1 GCA_022819745.1 Candidatus Latescibacterota bacterium
GGCCCCGTCCACCAACGCCGACAAGCCCGTCGCGGTGGTCGCGCCAAACGAACTGAGCAGGTAATCGCTATATAATTCTAACAGGTGTTTGTCCATACCTTGAAAATACCACTAAATGAGAAACTGCGTAACATCAGTTAATAATGGGGCCTACTTTCTGCTAAGGGGAAATGTGGCATTCTCTCCTTCGTATACTAGGCCCGCTAGTATCTACGTACTTGGGACAGGCTCTTATCAGAATCAGAGCAGAAGAAGCTTCGGCATCGGTACGGGTATGGGTTTACGCGCAAGTATAGGGTCTGCTCTTGTCCTGCGGATGGAAGGACGGTATGAACGCTGGTTTAAAGACGAGGAAAATGTGTTCTCGTTATTATTAGGACTTGGCACCCAACTGGGTGGGTGAGGGTAATTCTTTCAGGTCATGGAGTGCTACAGACGCCGCTGCCGAGCACGGCTATAGCCTCGACCTCGACGAGCATACCGGGTATTACCAAGTCGGCGACCGTCACGGTAGAGCTAGCAGGGATGTGGTTGGGAAAGGCTTCGGCGCGAGCGGCCGTGTATTCGGCGTAGCGGCCCGTGTCGGTGATAAAGGAGGTGATCTTGACCACATCGTCCATGGTCGCGCCGGCCTCGGCGAGCACGGCGCGGATGTTGGCAAACACTTGGCGCGACTGCGCAGCCATATCGTCTTCACCGACGAGATCCCCCTCCGAGTCGAGCGGCCCTTGGCCGGAGACATAGATCGTATCGCCCACCTGCACGGCCTGTGAGATGCGGAAGTCCTTGGTCCAGGGCCAGGCGGGGTTGTGTGCTTTGCGTTGGGTCATGGTGGGTTTCCTATTATAGTGTCAGAATTTATTCTTACTGCCAGAGCGGCTCCCCGTCCTCCATCATACTCTGCAAAAACGTCTCATTCAGTTCCACCCCCAGCCCCGGCTTCTCGCTCAGCACCACGTGCCCTTCCTGAATCACCGGCTCGTCGGAAAGGACCACGTCATTCCAAGTCGGATCGTCGTAGCGATGGAATTCCAAGGCGAGAAAATTGGGCACGCTGGCGCAGACGTGGGCGTCTCCCACGGTGCTCAAGGCGCTGGAGTTGTTGTGCGGGGCAAAGGGGATGTAGTAGGTCTCGGCCATGTTGGCGATCTTGCGACACTCGGATAGGCCGCCGCACTTGGAAATGTCGGGCATGATGATATCGACCGCCTGCTGTTCGAGCATGTCGCGGAAACCGTAGCGCAGGTAGGCGTTTTCACCGGCGCAGATCGGGGTGCGGGTCGAGTCGGTGATGCGCTTGAGGGCGTCGATATTCTCGGGCGGCACCGGCTCTTCGAGCCACATCAGATTCAAGCCCTCGAGCGCGTGGGCGAACTTCATCCCAGCGGTGGCGTCGTAGCGCCCGTGCAGGTCAATAGCCAAGTCCATCTGGGGACCAACCGCCTCGCGGATCTGATGCGCTTGATCGACCAGATACTCTAGCTCGGCAGGGGCCACCGACCAGTTCCAAGGATCGAGTTTTTCCGGGTGGCCCGCGTCGTCGAGGTCGAACTTTATCGCAGTGAAGCCTTTTGCACGCGCGTCCTCGGCGCGCTCTTTGTAGTCCTCATGGGCGCTATCGACGTAGAGGCGCACCCGGTCGCGGAACTTGCCGCCCAAGAGCCGGTAAACGGGTATGCCTTGGGTCTTGCCAGCCAGGTCCCAAAGCGCGACCTCAAGACCAGTCAGCGCCGAAATCGCCAAGCCCGACATGCCGCCGCGGAAGATGTAACTGCGGCGGATGCCTTCAAAGAGCGCATCGACATCGCGCGGGTCCTTGCCGATGAGCTGGGCGGCCATGGTCTGGGTGGAGCCGCGCCAGCCGCCATCGACGTGGCTGGCCTCGCCGGTGCCGTAGATACCCTCGTCGGTGTGGATGCGGACGTAGTGGTAGAGATAGCGGGGTTGGCCGTTGATTTTTATGCGCACTTCGGCGGTTTTGACCTCTGTGATCTTCAATGGAGTCCCTTTCTTCTATATGTATAGTTGACCGATTGCGCGCGTGGCCGCGTCGCAGTACCAGAGCACGCCCTCGTGGATGGTCAGCCCGTGGACTTCGGTAGGGGCCTCGACGCGAATGACTTCCCATATGCGCCCATCTTCGGGGTCGAGGCGGTTGATGGTGCCAGCCGAGGTGTCGGCGACCCAGAGGGTGCCGTCGTCAGCCCAAGCTAGGCCGTGAACCCGGAGGCCGGGGACGCGAAAGGAATGAACTTCTTCCCAAGTGCTGGCATCCATCACGTGGACGAATTGCGACGGCGGCGAGGCCACGTACACCTTGCCGTCCTTCCACTCGAGGCCGTGGGCCCCCGTGACGCGGCCATTCTGCTGGTTGGCGACCCAGGCGACGACGCCATTGCCGGGCGAATCGAGCTTGGCGATGGTCTGGCCCGTAGCCGGGTCGAGGCGGGCGATCTTAAGCTCAAAGGTCGAGGCGATCCACAGCGATCCGTCGCCGAGCGTAATGCCGCTGGAGTGTGCGGTGTCGGTCTGGGCTTCAAAGAGGACTTCGCCGCTTTCGTAGTCGAATTTGTAGATCTTGAGGTCCACTTGGTCGATGCACCAGAGTCCGTCGGGCGCAGCTTGCAGGCCGTTGGGCTGGGGTCCGGGGCATTTGAAACGCTCTTCAACGCGGGCGATTTGGACGGTCATAGAATGCTTTCTTTGCTAGGGGTTGGGATTAGGCCGACAGGCCCATGAGGTAGTTCCAGTTCTGGCGGCGGATGGCGCGCTCCTTGTAGTGGTCGCTCTGGGAGACGCCCAGCGGATTGGTGAAGTTGAGGATGTTGGTCACGTCCTCGGCCCGGTCGCGCTCGTTCCAGTCGGCGGGTTTGTTGGCCGCCTCTGGGTCGTGATTCCAAGTGGGTGCGGTGTTGTCCTGCGTGCGGCGGAAGAGGAACTTGATCATGTGGCGCTTGTGCGGCGAGCGGTTGGCCGCGGTGCCGTGCCAGAGGTCGTAGTGGGTGAAGGCCACGGTACCGGCCTTGACCACGAGCGGCACTTGGCCGCGGATGTTGGTGTACGTGGCCATGCGATCCGTCGGCGCGTTGCGGAACTGGGTGCCCGGGACGATGATCGTCGGCCCCATGTCGGGCGTGACGTCGGTCGGGTAGTACAGCCCGAGGAAGCGGTTGAGCAGCACGTCGCGATTGTTGAGCCCGTCTTGGTGCCAGTTCATGTGCGGGGAGTTCGGCTGCTTGCAGTGCCAGTGGCGATGCGACTGCACCTCGTAGTCCGGGCCGAGCAGGCTGACGAGCGCGCCTTTGACGGTCGGGTGGTCTAGCACTTGCCAGAGCTCGGGCACGGCTTCGGTGATGGCGTCGCCGGGATTGGAGTCCAAATCGTCGAGCTGAGCGGCGATGGACTCGTTGAGCCCGGCGGGCAATTCCGGCTCGACGAGGTGGTAGCCGGAGACGAGGAAACGGGCCACCTCAGAGTCGCTGAGTAGATGCTCATTCATCGGCGATAACCTCCATTTTCTGTAGGATAAACTCATAGCCAATCACGTCCAACTCCCGGTCGTCGAACGGAGCTTGTAGGTGGGGGAATTGGACGATTTGCCAGCCGTCAACTACGGCGTCGTGTACGGTTGCGTAGGGCCAATCGGGTGCTGATTCGGCGTGGATTTCGGGCGCGAAGCCCGCGACCGGCTCGATGAGCGTTAGGCCGATGACGTTGGACATGACGCTAGGGGTGCGCGCCTGTAAGTAGAGCAGGCGTTGGCGGGGTGCGTCCATTGGGGTTAAATCACTCCTGTCATGCGGGGTGTGTACAGCGCGGCGCTTAATATAAAACGGTCGTGCGGTGCGGCCAATGACACCACTTGATAGCAGTTCCTCTCTTCCTTAGCTTGCCCTGCCGCACGGAATTCTACTAAAGGAGAAAATATAAGGTGCAGTACAATACCCTAGGCCGCACGGGCGTCAAAGTGTCTTCCCTGTGCTACGGTACCATGGCCTTTGGCGGCGATGCAGACGAGGCGACCTCCGGGCAGATGTACCGCTACTGCCGCGAGTTGGGGATCAACTTCTTCGACTCGGCCAATGTCTATTCCAACGGGCTTTCCGAGGAGATATTGGGCCGCTTAATCCAAGGCGAGCGCGACGAGTTGGTAATCACCTCGAAAGTCTGCGGCGCGATGGGCGACGGTCCCAACGACCGGGGCTTGTCGCGACGGCATATCGTGCAGGCCGTAGAAGCCAGTCTCAGGCGGTTGCAGACGGACCGCCTCGACCTGTACTTCGTCCACAACTTCGACGAAGATACGCCGATGGAAGAGACCCTCGCCGCGCTCGACGACTTGGTGCGCGGCGGCAAAATCCTCTACCCAGCCGTGAGCAACTGGGCCGCTTGGCAAATTGCCAAAGCCCTCGGCCACTGCGCTCGCGTGGGGTTAGCGCCCTTTGCGTGCATTCAGCCCATGTACAGCTTGGCCAAGCGGCAAGTAGAGGTAGAAATCCTGCCGTTGGCCCGCTCAGAAGGCTTGGGCGTGATTCCCTACAGTCCCTTAGGCGGCGGCTTGCTGACCGGCAAGTACGGGATCGACAAGCGGCCCGAGCGGGGTCGTCTCTTGCAGCAGGACAACTACATCAAGCGCTATGCCAATCCCGTGTTCTACGAAGTCGCCGAGCGCTTCGTGCGCTATGCCAGCGACCAAGGCGTGCATCCTGCTACCTTGGCCGTCGCGTGGGTCATGGGACATCGAGACGTGACCGCGCCGATTGTCGGTGGGCGCGACCTAGACCAGCTAAAGCCATCGCTCGCCGCGCTCGATTTTGCCATGTCGGATGAGATGCGCGCCGAAGTGTCGGCGCTGTCGATCACACCGCCGCCAGCCACCGACCGCGACGAAGAACAGTTTTAAAGGAGAAAAACCATGAGACCCAACAAGCTGCGCGAAAAACTCAACACCGACGAGCCCACGCTAGGCACCCACATCCACACCACTTGGCCTTCGATCGTCGAAGCCATAGGACATACGGGCGAGTACGACTACGTGGAATTTGTCGCCGAGTATGGCCCCTTTGACCTGCACGACTTGGACAACCTCGCCCGAGCCGCCGAGCTATGGGACTTGGGAACGATGATCAAGGTCGATGCCGAAAACCGCGCTTACGTGTCCCAACGGGCCATCGGGTCGGGTTTTGGCAGCGTGCTCTTTGCCGATGTGCGCGACCCGGACGACGCGCGGGCCTGCGTGCGCTGCGTGCGCGCCGACGCGCCCGAGGACGAAGGCACCTATGGGGTAGCCATGCGGCGCTTCGCCTATATGAGCTATGGCGGTACCCAAGAGTACGTCCAAGCGCTGCGCGACGTGGTCGTGGTTTTGATGATTGAAAAGCAAACGGCTGTCGCTGACCTAGAAGCCATGCTCTCGGTAGAAGGGGTCGAGATGGTCCAATGGGGAGGGGCTGATTACTCCATGAGCGTCGGCAAGGCCGGCCAGCGCGGCGACCCGGAAATTGCCGCAGCCGAAGAAAAGGTCTTTAAGACGGCCTTGGAGATGGGCGTCCATCCGCGCGCCGAGATCAACACAGCCGACGATGCCAAGCGCTTTCTCGACATGGGGGTACGGCACTTCTGCGTGGGCACGGATATAGCGGTGCTATACGGGTATTGGCGCGATCAAGGGGAGGCAATGCGGCGGGCGCTGGAGGGCGAATAGCCAGCGATACTGGTGGTGGACTAACGATGGGGCCCGCCTGTGTCCGGCGGGCCCTTTTATTTTACCCCCGCCAGACGCTCGTCCGCAGCCCTTCTATGCCTTCGGCCAAGGCGCGGCGATAGAGCCACAAGTCGCCGCCATATGCTATGCAGCGAAAGCCTCGGCGCAGCATCTCTGTCCCTTCTTCAATGGTATTGACCAAGTAGCCAGCGGCCTTGCCGTGACGCTCGCAGGCATCGACGACGCGGTCGAGGGCGGCGGTGAATTCGGGATGGTCAAACTGCGCGGGAATCCCCAAGAAGTTGCTCAAGTCGAAACCTCCAATCCACAGTATATCAATCCCATCTACGGCGGCGATGCGATCGACGTTTTCGAGGCCGGGCCGGTTTTCGATCTGAGCGATCAGCAGACCCTCGGTGTTGGCGTGGTCGATCTTGCCGACGATGGAGCCTTCGGCGAAGTGGTCGTGGGCGATTTGAAAGGCTGCGCCGCGCTGGCCAATGGGCGGGTACTTGCCCGACTGTACAATGACCTCGGTCTGCTGCGCGTCGCTAACCATCGGCACCATGACACCTCGGGCCCCCACGTCGAGGACGCGGGCGATGAAGTGGTATTGGGTCGCCGGCACTCGCACAAACGGCTCGATGTGGTCGGAATTGGTGGTGGCGATCAGGTCGCGTACCGTCTCGACGCTCCAGCCGGTGTGCTCCATGTCGTACATAATGAATTCAGCGCCAGCCTCGGCAGAGAGGCGGGCAATGCCCGGAGTGCAAAACTCAAAGGTCATGGTGCCGATGGCGGTGCCGCCCTCTTTGAGGGTGCGTTTGACTTTGTTGGGTTTCATCTGATAGCTCGATCGTCCTTGAGAAAGTCGCGGGTGACGCCGATGCGAAAGGTTGTAGTCATGGCGACCAACAAGATAGGGCCTGATGGGCACCTATCAAGGGGAGAGGCGGGCTGTATCGGGCAGGTATCACATTGTCTGCGATTAGATACAGAAATCGACTACACAACAGCGATCCCGTCAAAGAAAAAGGGTGGTTCGCATTTTGCTTATCCGCTCCTGTGGCTTACTTTTCACCCCAATTGAGGAGCAATAGTGTGATGGCCCCTGAAACATCTGAGATAACCACCTGCGACGTGTTGCAGCAGATCAACCGCCGCTTGGAGCTAATTGAAAGCGATGTGCGAGTTGTCAGTGAGAAACTGGACGGATCGGCTCAGACGCTGCGCGATGAGAGTGCTGCGTCGTATCGGAGTCTGAACGAGAAGTGGGATGCGTCGGTTCAGGGTCTGAACGAAAGGCTGGATACGTCGTTTCAGACGCTAAATGACAAGATTGACACGTCGTTTCAGACGCTAAATGACAAGATCGACACTTATTTCCGCTGGACCATCGGCATCGTACTAGCGAGCTGGCTGTCCACTATGGGCGCGATCCTGTTCAAAGGATCCTTGTAGCCCACCCTTCCTCCCAACTCCTGCAACCACCTGCGCCTACCGCCTCGCTAGTCGTGCCGCAGGTCCTCGCGCTCCATCCACAGGCGCAAGATGCGCGGCGATTGCCGCAGATAGTAGAGATAGGGCCGGTCCTGCCAGTGCTTTTTGGCGGTGCGCTTGTTGTCGTGAGGGTGCATGTTGTACTTCCCCCGATAATCGACGACGGTCTTCTTGTGGTTGTCGAGGGCAATGGTCAGAATGCGTTGCGGCAGCTTGGCCGGGTAGGTTAGCTGCATCGACCACACCGACCGCTCGCCCTCTGAGCAGCGCCGGGCATACGAGGCGGCGCAGTGGTGCATGACGCGTCCTTCGGCTAGCAGGTCGAGCGTGGTGCGCAGCTCGCGTATTGACCACCGCACGCGCTCGCCCGAGAACGCGTCTTCTTCCTCCCACTCGAATCCGCGAAAACCAGACGCCTCCCACGCATCTTCCTCGCCGAGGGCGTAGTCATCGGCGTTGAGGTCGCCGTGCCACTCGTCAACCAAGCGCAGCAGCTTGGTGATGCTACGGCCCTTCATCGAGAAATTCGGCTGAGCTGGCGGTCCCTCAATGAACTGGCCGTTAGGGCCGGGCAATTGCTGGGGCACGAATTTCTGGTAGTGGATATAATCGACAATTGGGCCGATGTAGGTGGGTTCCAGCATGGGTTGGTTGGCAAAAAAGAGCATCACTGTCTCCCAGAACGGCTCGTCGCGCTGGTAGTCCTTCAGCCGCGTGGATAAAACGGCCCAACTCGTGCCTCCACCCATGCCGGCGAATTGCGCCCAGCGCAGGGCGCGAGAAACCGGCCACTGCCGATTGGCGCTGGGAAAAAGGTGCGCCATGCGCTTGGTCAGCCGCAGCGGTAGGTCGGCCTTGCGGATGTTCTGGCCGATGCCGATGTGCTTGAACCACTCCTGCTCGCGATGCGCTGTCGGAAGGTCTCCTTGGAGAAAGGCGGTGTCCATAAAAGGCGGCACCTCATAGCGGGCTAGTAGATACCGGGTAAGGCTGCGGAACTGCGCCCGAGGGCTGAGGCGGTCGGTGCGCCACTCCTCGACGGGCCGGAGCCAGTCGCCGTAGTGGCGGGCGAGTTGCCCGAGGGCGTCCTCGTAGTTGTTGCCCTCTTCGCGCGTCCGATTGAGGAATCCCGTTTTGAGGCCGAGGAGGTCGGCGCGTCGCTCTACGTGCTTGAGCAGGCGGTAGAGAGCTTGACGGCGCTGGGGGTCTTCGACCGCGGCGAATAGCGCGACGAGCTTCCGGCTGAGCGGATACATCTCATCTGGAGGGATCTCGCCGCGGAAGGCCCGGTCAATGAGGCGGGCGCGGCCCGGAGTGTGGCTGCGGCCGGGGTGCGGTGCAATCGGCCGCAAGGTGTCGGCGGCGAGTTGACGCTCAATTGCGAGCTGGCTCTCGGTTTTGTCGCGCTGGATCGCCAGGCCGTTTTTGCGGCACCAGATGATATAGTTCGAAAGGGACGGGAAGCCGAGTGTTGCGGCGTAGTGCCGGAGGGCGTCGTCAAATGCTGGCCGGGCCAATGCAGTCGTCATGGGCACTTTCCTGAGAAGGGCTAAAAAGTAAAAGGCGCGGAAAGAGTGTAATTATGTCAACGAGAAAATCTCGGGGCAGCCTCGTCCGGTTTTGATTTTGCGGAAAGTACGTGCCACCAGAGCGCTATGTGCCAATGCGCTCCAAAGCCACGGCCGCATTGGCGCGGGCGTAGCGGTCCTCGTCGTCGATATTCTTGCGCAGGGCGGGCACAGCTTCGGCGGCGGATGGGCCGATCTTGGCCAGCGAGAGTGCGGCGTTGTGGCGTATCCAGCTCTCAGAATCTTGCAGGCGATGGGTCAAGACGGGCACGGCTTCGACAGCGGTCGGACCGATATTGCCCAGTGCTTCAACCGCGTTGCGCCGCACCCACTCGGCCTCGTCGTCGAGGGCGCGGGTGAGATGGGGCACGGTGTCGGACGCTGTGGTGCCCAAGTCGCCGAGCACATCGGCGGCCGCGGCCCGGAGCCACCAATCGTTTTCGCCGAGTAGTTCCACCATGTGGGGCACAGCGGGACGGCCAACAGCAGAAAGGGCAAAGACCGCGTCGAGTTGGCTGGGGTTGGTGTGTGCGTTGGCTAGGTTGGTTTCGAGACGCGTAGCGGCCTCGCCGCGCAGCGCGTTCAAGAGGACGGGCATTGCTTCCTCGCCGCGCGCAGCCAAAGCATATACGGCGCGTAGCCGCTTGGCTTCGGCTTCGGCGTCTAGAGCCTGACGCAATTCGTCGAGCGGAACCGCTGTAGGAGCTGCGGTGCCATCGGTGCTGCGCATCCAGTCCCAAGCGCGGCGGCATAGCTCGGCGGGAGGATCTGTGCCCGCGGCCTGCCAAGTGCCGTCGCAATGGTTCCACGAGGGGCCCCGCGGCTCGCCCATGCGGGTGAAGAGGAACTTGACCATGAAGCGGTCGCGGTCGCTGGCGTTGGGCATGGCGCGGTGCCAGAGGTCGTAGTGGACGATGGTCACCGTTCCGGCCCGGCCGCAGAGCGGCTGTTCTTCCCGTTCGTAGGCTTGTTTCGATGAATTGTAGTACTGGGTGGCCGGCAAAATCGCGGTCGGACCCATGTCCAAGTTGACGTCCTGCGGATAGTAGAAGGCCATGGTCCAGCGGGTGCGGTGGTGGCGGACGTTCTGGTCGTTTTCATAGCTGTCTTGGTGCATACCTTGGCCTTTGGACCCGCTGGGATTGTGGTGGCAATGGCGGTGCGGGTGGATGAGGTAGGAGGGGCCAAGGAGGCTCTGAAGAGCACCATCAACAGCGGGGTCGCGGAGGATTTGGTATAAGTCCGGGACTTTGGGGAGGATGTCGTTACCGGGGTTGCCTTCGGTGGCGAAGAGGGTTTCGATCTGCTGGTGGATATTTTGGTGGACCGCGGGCGGGTGAGCGGTTTGTATGGTGATATAGCCATTGGTCAGGTAGGCTTGGACTTGGGCGTCGGTCAGGAGGATGGGTGCGGGCATGAGGCAGGCCTTTTTGGTGTATAGAAGGATCAACGCACTGGTAGAGAATAACGGTAATTGGCCATGCAGATTGCAAGCTACGCTGTCTCAAGCCAGTTAGTATCACAACTTGACGCGGCGGTTTTAATTCTGCATAGAGAGCGGCACAAAAACTAGCTGCTTACCGGACAAAGGAGGGATTGTGTCGGGTTTGGATTACGCGCTGATGGCGCTCTACATGCTCTTTTTGGTGGGGATGGGACTGTACTACCGGAGATTCGCCCAGCAGAGCATGGAAAACTACTTCTTGGGTGGGCGCAAGATGAAGGGATGGATGAGCGGCACCAGCTATGCGGTCACCTGCATGAACGCCGACGTAGCGCCAGCGTACTGCGGCATGACGGTCATCACTGGGACCTTTATCTGCTGGTGGTATTTGAGCCGCTTCGGGCTGGCGCTGATGATCGGTGGGCTGCTCTTCGCCGTATGCTGGCGACGGTTGAAAATTTTTACCTCGCCGGAATTTTACGAGCTCCGCTTTGGCGGTGCGGCCGCGCCGACGATGCGCGCTTGGGTCTCGCTGCGCAGTGCCTTTGTCGCAGTGGTCGCTTGGACCGGAGCAGGGCTTTTGGGGCTGACGAAAGTGTCCGAAGCGCTCTTGGGCTGGTCGCGTTTTGAGACCTTCCTGCTGGTCATTCCGATCATCGTGGTCTATGTGGTGCTCTCCGGCTATATGGGCGTGGTGATGTCGGATTTGATCCAGACCGCGATCATGATCGGTTCTTCGCTGATACTGATGGGCCTGGTCTGGGCCGACTTCGGCGGGCCGACAGGGCTATATCAGGCGCTGGTGACGCAGTTTGGGGAAGGGGTCGTTAGCTGGCATCCGCCGATGAGTCACGAACTTTTGGGAGTGGTGGGGATTATCGCGTGGACGATGGGGACCGCGGTCGGCTATGGCGGCGACGTGGCCCCAATGGCTGGAGCGATGGAGGGCCAAAGGCTGCTGTCGTGTCGCAACAGCCGCGAGGCGACGCGGATGTACGTCTGGACCGAGATCGTGCTCTTCCTAATGCTGGCGGTGCTGACCCTGCCGGCGCTGGGGGCGATGGTCAAATGGCCGGGCCTGCACGACGGCAGCATGGACAAGGAACTGGCCTACGGTCTCTTGCTCGGCCACTATCTGCCCTCGGGTCTTCTGGGACTGGCGCTGGTGGCGATGTTCGCGTCGATCATGTCCACGGTAGATTCCAACATGAACTTCGGGGCCCAGGTTTTTATTAACGACGTGTATCGGCGCTTTATCAAACGCGGCGCTGAGATGGCGCACTACATGGGCGTCGGTCGAGTGGTGATGTTGGCGATCATGGGCCTTTCGCTGGCGGTCGCGCTACAGGCCGAGAACGTCATCGACATCGCGGTTTTCATGCTCGGGCTTTCCTCGGCTGAACTGACGGCCAATTGGGGCCAGTGGTGGTGGTGGCGCTTTAACGGCAAGGCGCGGCTGGCCGCCTCTTTCGGCGGGCCGGTGGTCTTTCTCCTGAATAAGTACGTGGTTTTCGTCCATTTGATCGATGCAGGGCAGGATGCGGCGTATGTGGTGGTGCTCTCGTCGATTGCCGCGACGTGCCTGCTCTGGATCGCGGTGGCGCTTTGCACCGAGCCAGAGTCAGAGGAAAAACTCTTGGCTTTTTACAAAGAGGCGCGGCCGATGGGATGGTGGGGGCCGATCGCGCAAAAGGCGGGCGTTGAGACTGGTGGCGGCGCACCGATCGCGCACGGCTTAGGTCTCGCCCTGCTTGGTGCGGTGGCCGTGGGAGGGGGTATTATTGGGTTTTCGGGATTTTACGTGGGGCGCTGGACGGTGGCGTTGGTTGGGGGACTGGTGGCGCTGGTGTTGGGGATAGCGTTGCGAGGGGCGTACACTCGATATATGCGCCGAGTGGGCGCGGATGAGGGGTAAAGGTGCAAGCCAGCGTGGCATTGACGCGGTAGCTCTATGTATCTTAAGATAAAAGACCTGCGGAAATTGGTCAGGTAGATTCAAGGCGATAAAGCTCGCTCTATAAAGGAGCAAAAATGGCAGATTACTTATATATCGGACATGGCGTCTATAGCGTGGCGGAAGCGGCCCGGCTGACGGGTGTTCCCGCTAGCACTATTCGGCGTTGGACGCGGGGTTATAGCTACACCCGGAATGGACTTCGCTATGAGTTGCCGCCCGTGTTTGCTTCAACGGAGGCCGGGGAAGGCCCTATCCTGCGCTTTGTCGATCTTATCGAAGTCCGAGCCTTGCGGGGTTTTCGCGATAAGGGGGTACCGTGGTCGATCTTGCGCATTGCCTCGCACAAAGCAGCTCAGATCACGGGCCATTCGCATCCATTTTCGCAGCGCAGCTTTCGTACAGATGGTCGCCGCATCCTCCAGCAAGTGGAAGAGGCGGCACTGCACGATATCGTCGCCGACGAGCAGTATTTTAAGCACTTCGTCAGGACTGTTCTACCCGACAACGAGCTAGATTTTTCGGAAACAGGAGCCCCGATGCGTTGGCATCCTATGGGACGGGAGAGCACAGTCATCATCGAACCTACTCGTAGTTTCGGAGCACCGATATGCGATCCCAGCGGTGTCCGCACCCGTCTACTGAGTCGCACCTATCGAGCCGAGCAAGACATGGACCGAGTCGCTTGGTGGTACGATGCCACTCCTAAGGAAGTAAGCGATGCTGTCACATACGAGGCACAATTAGCAGCGTGAGGTTTTTCCTCGACAACAACATCTCTCACCGTCTAGCTGCGGCGTTGATTGCCCTAGATGACCGTGTAGAACGAGGGGACTGGACGGTAGAACACCTTAGAGTCCGTTTTAATCAGCAGACAGAGGATGTCACTTGGCTTGAAGCATTAGGCCGTGAGGGGGAATGGATCGTGATCTCGGGCGATATTCGGATTTCTCGGAATCGGGCCGAAAGGGCTGCTTGGCGTGAGTCGGGCTTGACGGCCTTTTTTTTCGCTAGCCAATATCCAGAAAAGAAAATCTGGACCCAAGTTATGCACTTCCTGCGTTGGTGGCCGGAGATCACGCGCGAGGCTCGGGAACACAGGGAAGCACCTGAAGGGTCTGGATATGTGATTCCGATGCAGAAGAAGAAGTGGAAGATCATAACTCACGACTGACCCACTGCGCTGAGTGGCTGCGTCTGGAGTATAAAGGACACTTCCTCAGTGCCTGACAGCAAAGGCTGCGATGTCCACGCAGCTACGGTGCTTCCGGTGCCGACCGCGCCGCCGCTGTCGCCGAAAATGCGTCTCCTCCTTCGCCTACGGTGATGGCGGAAAACTGCACGTATCCCCACATGTGGGGCTCGTGCATATTGATCACGCCCATTGGCGACCACACCCAGTTGTCGCAGGGGACGCCTTCCCTTTTCAAATAACCGCCCTTGTAGCGCTCGAACTCCCATTCGACGCGGGAGAAGTTGACCCGCCAGCGGTCGCCGGGCTTGGGAGGACAGGAGGTACCGGCGTATTTTTCCATGCTGCGCCAAGGGATGGCCACCTCCACCGACCAGCCCCGATCCACATCGTCCGAGCAATTGAGGGTGCCGTCGATCTGCACGGCGTGTTTGATGCCTTCAAAGTCGAAGCCCCAGTCGGCCTCGCCGCCGCGATTGTATTGCTTGGGCAGATAGAGATCCCAAGCCACGTTGAGCGGGTTGATTTCAAATTCCATGTAGTGCTCGCCATCGTCGTCTGGATCGATGAAAATCTCGAAGTCGTTGTCATTGCAAATGACCGAGTCGCGCTTGGTCAGCGTGCCCCATACATGCGGCTCTTCCATATCGGCACCGAAGTAGAAGTAGTCGTCGTCCCACAGCATGGCGACCCGAGTGGCAAAGCGAGGCAGGGGCTTTTTGTCCCCTTCGATATCGACGAACAAAGGGGTGCGAGGGGTGCGCTTCCAAGACGCTTCGGTGAGGTGGCCGTCGATGGTGAGCGCTTCTTTGGCTCGGTAGCACATGTATTGCTCGGGGATGATCTGGCTCATCAGTTATTTCCTTGGTTTTTGAGGATGGGTCGGGTGAGGTCTGAGAGGCGCAATCGCTGCTTGCCCTGCTCGTCAAAATTGCCTGGGGCTAACCAAGTCAGGAAGGCTTGCTCTAGCCCCGGCCACTCCGAATCAATGGCTGCGTACCATGCAGTGTCCCGATTGCGCCCGTTATAGACCGTTGCTTGGCGAAAAATCCCCTCAAACGAAAATCCCAGCCGTTGGGCGGCTGCCCGCGATGCTTGGTTCAGGCTGTCGCACTTCCAACAATAGCGTCGATAGCCCAACTCGAATGCCTTCATCATCATGAGGTACATGGCCTCGGTGGCCAATGGTGATCGCTGTAGTTGCGGGGAGTAGTGGATGTGCCCCACCTCAATAGCGCCGCTTGTAGGTGCGATGTTGAGATAACTCGCGACGCCACATGCTGTTCCCACACGCTTATCGACGATGGCAAAGAACAGCGGATCGTCACCTAGACACGTTTCGGTCATCCAATCGAGATAGCTATCTTTGTCGGGAAATGGGCCGTATGCCAAGTAGGTCCAACTCTTGCCTTCCGTATCAGAGGCATTGGCCTGATACAGGTCGTCGAGATGGCTATCGACTTGCAGGGGTTCCAACCGACAAAGGCGACCTTCTATGCGTTTTCTCGGAGGACTAGATGGTGGCGTCCAATCCGGCAGTGCAAAGCTGATCGGCTGTCCAAGGCTATTAGTGCGTTCGCTCATGCGGTGGTTTTGAGGCGGTTCAATATACTGCATCGACAGACCCCGCCCTAGGTGCCAATCCGTTCCAGCCGTCCGCCACGGCGCTCGTCTGCTTAAAAAGCTGCAAAAGCGGCTCCCACATGGCTTCGCGCACGCGGCTGGCTACTTCCATGTCGCCGGCCATTAGGGCCTGCTTGAGTTCGCGGCCCCGCTCTTCTTGGATTCGCGCGCTCTCCTGTGCTTGGGCCGCTAGGGTGCGCACGGCATCGATGTGACCGTCGATCAGCTCGGCCACTGGCGTGGTCGAATCCGTCTCGGTATTGTAATCGCTCGACGGCCTGAAGTGGGGCGGCTGGCGCTCGCCCTTGTCGTCGTAGAACGTATGCGTCGGCTGGATGTGCGGCGTCACCGAGAGGTACATATAGACTGGCTCGTCGCCGATGACTCGCACCGAGTGCGGCTCGTCGGTTAGGGCGTAGCACATCTGCCCCGGTCCAACTTCTTTCACCTCGCCGTTGATTTTGAACTCCACCCGACCCGACAAAATGATGAAGATCTCGTCGCCCAAGTCGTGTGTGTGCCAAGCGTCGAGCGACCCTGTGCCTGGCTCTAAGCGGCAGAAGCGGGCGCGGATCTGCGGCCGCACTAGAATGTTGCGGATATCCCGGCGACAATCGTACACTTCAAATCCCATGGCGTTCTCCTTCCTTGAAGGGCAAGAGCGGATTTACTACCTTGCGCCGGCACAATCTAACGCTCGCCATACGCTTAGCAAAGGCCCGCCGATGATGACCCCCTTCTTCGATTTGATCGGTTATTTAGACCTTGCGAGCGTCTTGGGAAATGCCTGATGGACGAATCTTTCGACATTACCGACGAACAGCTCGCCCACTTCGAGCGCAACGGGTTCTTCCTGATCCCCAACCCCGTTGGTGCCAAGGGTATGCGCCAGATTGACTTCCGGCAGCAGGAGGTCGAGCCGGAGTGGGAGCACACCGAGTTCCCCGAGGGCTGCAATCGACTGGCCTGTCAGTTCCTGATGATCGGCGAACCGCTACTGCAGATGGTGGAGCACCCAGAATTGGTCGAAGCGGCGCGGCGGATTTTGGACGCCGAAGAGGTACACGTGGGTGCCTGCGGCATCGGCGATGCCTCGAAGATTGTCAGCGCCGACGGCCGACCGCAGCGGCAGGTTCACTGGCACGTGGACGGTGGGCCGGAGGTGAAGCAGGTCTCTTTCCGCACTGCTCTTGATCGGCACGACGTCAGCAACGCGCCGCTGCGGGTGCTGCCCGGCAGCCAGCACCGTCCCCGCGAGGAGGTAGAGGCTGAATTGATGCAGTTTGAACTGGCCACTGGCACCCACGACGAGATTCCGACGCACTGCTTCGCTCGCCATCCTAGCGAAGTCGAGGTAGTCCTCGACCCTCGGTGGACTTTGGTGTGGACGCCCTCGTGTTGGCACGCCACCGGGGTGAAGACGGTTGCCGGTCCGCGCCGCGCCATGGGCTGGAACTACTTCCCACCGGGCGGCCGCAAGCGCGACTTGGCGGCACTGAAGCACTTGCATCCAGACTGGCCGGACTGGCCCGAGGCGCGTCAGCGTCTCTGGGGGTTGGTCGATTGACTCAGGAACCCGCTGACGGTTGCCAGATAACGTCGTCTAAGACAAAGGAGAAAAGGATACTTCCATGTCCGAACACATTACCATTCTCGGCGGCGGCAATACGGCATTTGCCACGGCTGCAAATCTGACCCTGAAAGGTTTTGATATTACGCTTTGCGAATTGCCAGAATTTGGGTACACGCTCGATCCGGTGCGCGACCAAGGCGTGATTCATTTGGTGGGGGTCGAAGAGGTGGGGCCGGCAAAAGTTCACTGCATGACCACGGATATTGAAGCGGCGCTGAATGCGTCCGACTTGATCCTGTTAATCGTGCCGGCGTATGCCCACAAACCATTTGCCATTGCCTGCGCCCCCTATCTCAGACCCGAACACATGGTCGTGCTGATGCCGGGCACATTGGGCACATTGGAATGGGCGACGCTATTGCGCGCCCAAGGAGTAGCAGACATCGCGCTGGCGGAGGTGGATACCGCGCCGTATGTGTGTCGGAAAACAGCGCTGGATACCGCGACGATTTGGGGTACTGTGACGGGCTTGGGCTTGGGGGTATTGCCAGCAACAGCAACAGATCGCGTGCGCGCTCGGCTGTCGCCGCTGTTCCCGGGCATTCAGACCTATCCCACTGTGATGGCCTGTGGTTTGTCCGCGATGAATCCGGTCGTACATCCTGCGGGTGTGTTGATGAACGCAGGACGAATCGAATATGCGCACGGTGAGTTCTATTTCTACGAAGAAGGGGTATCCCCATCGGTAGCAAAGACGATCATGGCCGTGGATGCAGAGCGGAGGGCCATTGCAACAGCTTTGGGTTACGATCTCATAGCGGCCGATGAAGCGTTTTACCGCGCGGGTTTTGGCCCTCGGGGGGATTTGTGGGCAACGATTAATGGCAGCCGAATGCTCACGCAACTCAAAGCGCCTGGGTCGCTCGAGAGCCGTTGGCTCAGCGAGGATATTCCATACGGTCTTTCAACTTGGCACGATGTGGGCGCGCAATACGGCGTGGACGCGCCTTTGATGCGCGGGTTAGTGGATATCGGGTCCGTGGTGATGGGGGCTGATGGATGGGCCACGGGGCGGAGTGTGCGCGAACTGGGCATTGAGGGCATGGATTTGGATACCTTAAATGCGTTTTTGCAGACGGGTTCTGCACCGTGAAAGCGGGCGATTGGCTGGTCGGACTGGCCCGAGGAGCGGCAGCGTCTCTGGGGCCTGATCGATTGACGGCGGGGCTAAGAACTATATTTGGTCAAAGACGTCTTCTAGAGTGGCGGCGCTTTTTAGGCGCTTGAAGGGGAGGGTCGATAATTCCGTCACAGGAGGAATCCCTATGTCATATCAATTCCCAATCCGTTTAATCGCCGGCTCCTTGGCCGTTCTCGTCGTCTGTGCTAGCTATGGGGCCGAGCAGCGCTACTCTCCCCAAGAACTGGAAGCGGCGAAGGCGAAGTTGAGGGCACACAATCGGCTGTGGTCGTTCCAGGCAGGAGCCATATTCGGCCAAGAATGGATGAGCCGCGCGCCTGAAGACGCCGAGTTGCGGGCGCTCTACGCGCGTCAGTTGCACGGACAGTTGTACGGATATCGAGAGATCCAAGAGCAAGCCGACGCGATCTTGGAACGGGAGCCGGATAACCCGTGGGGGCTCTACGCCCAAGCACTCGCGTTTCTGGCGGACCGGAGGCGCTCCGAGGCAGCCGAGTCTAGCTTGCGCGCCTGGAAGCTGCTGCCCCAGCCGGAGTTCGCCGCGACGCACCTTCTAGCGCTTCGCCCCAAAAACGTAGAAGAGGGGGTGGCATTTCTGGACTCTCTGGATGCGGAGACACTCCAGCATCCCGAAGTCCTCCATGCCCGTGCGGAACTCGAGTACTGGGCACAGTACTCGCTGGAGGAACCCGCCTATGCGGACACGAGCCTCGCTACCTTGGCCACGCTGCGAGCGCGTTGGCCCGATCACGTCAGCGGCTACCTTCGGGCTGCGGAATATCTATACCGGGCCAATAAGCCGCAGGAGGCGCTCCCGCTGATCGAAGAGGCCATTCGCCTCTCACCGGGCTCTACCGAGGTGCGCGATTGGCACTGGAATATCCTCAACAAGACGGACCTGCTCCCCGCCGACGAGCGACGCCCCGCTATTGAGGCCAGCATCGCCGAGTACCGGAAGGCGGCCCCAGAGACCGTACGCGGCCTAGCCCTGCTCACCACGACCTATCGGGGCGTACTAGATGACGAAGAAAAGGCGGCGGAGTTTGAGGCGAAGTTGATGGCGCAGGATCCCGCGAGTCGCCATGCGTCGTGGATCTACCAAGAGAAGTTCCAACGGGAGACCCAACGATTACAGTCCGAGCTCGACCGCATCAAGCGCGAGCATGGCGAGGACTCGCAGGAGTCCCAAGACCAGCTTCGTCTCGTCCGCGACGCAGCCTATCGGTTCTTAGACAAGCCCCTCTACGACGCTAGCTTCCGTGGGCAGGCGTACCTAGATCTCTTCTATGCCCTCAGCACCATGAACCCGATTCCGGCCGAGGAACTCGCCGATGCGGTGCGCGGATTGGTCCGCTACGAGCGACTCAACCCGCACATAACGTACTCTACAGCTCCTATCTCGATGGCTGACCACACGCCTTACGCCGAGGAGGCGGCTGAACTCGCTCGGGGCGGCATACAAGCCATGATCGATAAGGCCGAAGAGAGGGGGTGGGAGGAGGATAGCCTGAACTACTACTTGAGCCTCGTCCACGACGCCATCGGGTGGGCTAGCTACAAAGCAGGTCGCGTCGAGGAGGGCCGCAACGAGCTTGAGCAGGCGCTGGAGCTCTCGGGAAGCAACACTAGTGCCCTCTACCACCTAGGCCAGGTGTTCGAGCACATGGCAACCGAGGCTGAGGCGGCTCTTCAAGTGCGAGATTCCAAGACGATCGTTTTGAGGACTGAGGACGAGGCTCAGGACGCCGTTGAGGCGGTCCGCAATTGGCTCGACAAGGCGGAAGAGTCCTACATCGCCGGCCTCGAGGCCAGAAGCTGGGGGGAAAATTCCTGTCAGGAGGCGCTAGAAGCGCTGTACGAGCGCCGGCACGGCTCGCGTGAAGGGCTGGACGAGTATCTCGCTGCGTTTAGCGAGCGGGACAGGTCCCGAAGACGCGAGCGGATTTTGGAATCGCGGCTCGATACGGCTCGCACCTATGAACCGTTCTCCCTTGCCAAGCTTGACGGAGAGCAGGTTGATTCCGCTGATCTCGAGGGCAAGATTGCCGTTCTTCATTTCTGGGGGACTTGGTGTGGCCCCTGCGTCATAGAGCTACCCGAGTATCAGAAGTTCCACGCGCGCTATCTCGACGACCCCGCAGTGGAAGTGATCTCCATCAGCAACGACAAATCGCGCGACGTGCTCGACAGGTTCATGGTGGAGAATGAATACGATTTTACGGTCTTGGTGGACGATGGATACGTGCAAAAGGCCGGTGTCAATGGTTTCCCTACGACGTGGTTTGTCGATGGCGACGGCTATATCCAGTTTGTCCAAATGGGGGGGAGCAGCGACTCGCATCTGGAGGAAGAGTTCGCATGGATCGTCGAGGCGCTGCGCGGTGCCGACGGGGGCCGTTAGGCCAGCTTTTGCACGCTTGATCTGACGGAATTCGGTCTCGGTGCAATATGAAGCGCAAAACAGCCTACAACCCTCTGTTGCGCATTGCCGTCTTTCAAGTTGGCATCCTGGTTCTGGCTTTGGTTCGCATCGCAGCACCAGCGCCTCCAGAGCATCCCTCTCTTAGGGTTCAGCAGGGGCAGGCGATTATGGTGACGGAGGTCCCGGTTTGGGGAGATAGGGAGCTCCTTCTCGAAGGAAGAGTACACGAGGTCGAGCCCGCGGCCCACCGGGTGGCCGTCTATATCCGCGTTGGCGGTGGCTGGTGGACCAAGCCGACGTTCGCCGAACCGGCAACTGTCATTGAGCCGGACGGCACTTGGACGTGCGATATCGCAACCGGGGGACTCGACCACGAGGCGACCCGCATCGTCGCGTTTCTGATCTCTGCCGACGACTCTCCGCCCCTGATGCAAGGTGAGGGGGAGTTTCCGACCGTGCTGTCTCAATCCGTTCTCGACGAGGTCCAGGTGGTGCGCACCTACCGGCGACGCATCGACTTTGCCGGTCTTCAGTGGCACGTAAAGACCGGCTCCGCCCCCTTGGGTCCCGGCCCCAATCTCTTCACCGACGGAGACGATGCAGTTTGGGCCGATGGCGAGGGTCTCCACCTCACATTGGCACAGCGCGAAGAAGGCTGGCAGGCGACCGAAGTCATCTCCGACAAGACCTTTGGCTACGGGACCTACCGCATTTCGCTGCACGCGGCTGCTGAGGATTTCGATCCCCGCGTAGTGTTTGGTTTCTTCACGTGGGACGACTTGGCGTCCGAGCAGAGCTATCGCGAGATCGACATTGAGCTGTCTTATTGGGGAGTTGTCGGCGGGCCGAATGTTCAGTTCGCCGTTCAGCCATACACGCTCCCGGGGCATCGCTACCAATTCGATGCCCGCTACGGAGACCGCGAATCGATCCATACTTTTACTTGGGTGCCAGACCGCATTGACTTCGCGAGCATCGCCCGTGGAACCGGCGAGTCTGTTGAGCAGCGCTGGTCTTTCCATGGAGATCGCGTCCCGGAGACCGGAGCCGAGCAAGTGCGCATGAATCTGTGGCTTCTGAATGGGGAGGCACCGGCTGATGGCCGCGACGTTGAGGTCGTCGTCACCTCTTTCAGCTTTGAACCACTGGCACTGGCGACGGCGATTGCCGGCGAGCGCGATGCTACTCCCACCGCGGTCTCGCTGGAGAACTATCCCAACCCCTTCAACGCAGCCACCGCCCTGCGCTACAGCGTCCCAACTCCAGCGCACGTTCGTCTGAGTATCTACAATATTATGGGTCAGCGCGTGGCGACTCTGTTGGACGAGGGCCGACCAGCGGGAGAGTATCTGATCCGCTGGTCAGGAGTAAATGACACAGGAGCGCCCCTAGCGAGCGGGGCCTACGTAGCCCGCCTCTTGGTTGGCAAGAACGCGTTCGTTCGACGGGTGCTGTTACTGCGGTAAGTTACTATGCCGAAGATATTCACCTACCGTACGGGACTTGATTCCGACGATGTTGGCAAACGTTAAGCTACAGAGAGGATGAACGACCATGTGGAGCGAAGGACAATTGGCGACCTATCGCGAGCAGGGGTTTCTGGTACAGCGCGGACTGATCCCACCGGATCAGATTGAGCAATTGCGCTCGGCGGCCGACGAGATGATGGCTGAGCAGGCCGACAACCCGCCGGAGGTACACGTGGTGCGCGAGAAGAGCGGCCCGGTGCGCTCGGTGTTCTGCATGCACCGCAATGTGCAGCCATTCCGAGCGCTGTGCCGGTCGGAGCCGATCGCCGGGCCGGTCAAGCAGATCTTCGGAGACGACGCCTACATCTTCCACAGCAAGCTGAACTACAAGGAGTCATTCGAGGGCACTGTGTGGCTCTGGCACCAAGACTACGGCTACTGGCGCTATGACGGCGTCGACGATCGGTTGGCCTCCGCGCTGGTCATGTTGGGTCCGAACACGCGCAACAACGGCAGCATCGCACTGGTGAAGGGTTCACATCGCTGGGGCGTGCTGGACCACTACAGCGACGAGATCACCACCAGCTACAAACAGTGGTGCATCACGCCAGAGGCGCTGCGCGAGCACATCACTGATGAGTCGATGATCATTCCGATCGAGGGCGACGCTGGCGACGTCTGTTTCTTCGACTGCCGGATCGTACACGGCTCGAACCACAACTTCTCACCTGCGCAGCGCTACAGTCTGATCTACGCCTTCGCCGCCATCGACAACGTGCCGAGCAGCGTCGAGAACCCTCGTCCCGATTGGGTGGTGGCGCGCCAGTTCGAGCCGGTTACTGCTGAACTGCCGGAACTAGCGGCGGGTACATTCTAGGCGGGCAAAGAGGAAATAGCATGGCGGAATTCTGGTTTAACAGGATGGCCGAGCACTGGATGGTGCCGCAGCGGCTCGATCTGGTCGAGCACGTGCGGCGGGGTCGGGTGCAGTTGGTGCAGATGGGGACGTACGGCCCCATGTTCTACGGCCTAGCAGACGATGCGGAGGTCGAGCGCAGTTGGGCGGGCATGCCCCGCATTGGCATCGAGGAGAATCTGGCCTTGGCTGGCGATCTTATCCCGCGCGTCCAAGAGGCTGGAGCCAAGGTGGTGGGGCAGTTGAGCATGGGCTGGATCTATGGCGATCACGAGACGGGCAAGGGGTTGTTTGGCAATTGGGCGCGGATCTGGACCGAGGATTTATTGGGCCCGCCCCCCTGCGATGAGGTGGCCGTGGCCCTACAGCGCACAGTTGATGGGGAACTGCGCTGCTGGCCCATAGAGGGTAGGCCGTACCGGACTTATAGCGGGTGTATGTGCAATCCCCATTGGCTGGCTCTGTTGAAGCCCATGGTCAAAAAGGCCATTGAACTGGGTATGGACGGCTTTAACGCGCACCACAATTTTGAGCAATTCTGCCAGTGCGCCCATTGCCGCCACTATTTGCTGGAGCATTTGGCCCGGGAATTCAGCAACGACGAACTACAGCGCGGGCTCGACCCAGCCGGGCCGCCGGCCACGGCCGAATACAGCGCCCCCATAGCCGTGCGCACTGCCGCGCCGCGGGATTTGCGCCAGCGAATCGAGCGCTTGCTGGCTCAGTTGGTGTACCGGCGGCGCAAGGAATTCTTCGACGAGTTGTTCGTGGACTACGGCCGCGCCCTCAAGCCGGATTTACTACTGGCCCAGTGGTACCACAAATACGATCTGTCGGCCTGGGACGAGCGCTGCCTGTTGCCGGAGGAGGATTGGGCCCGGGGCGAGGATTATATCTGGTACAGCCAAGGTGGCAACAAGAACTTCAGCAATGTGGCCCAGGGGCACCTGGGCGATACGGGCTTGTCAGCGCGCTATGCGTACGCCATGAGCGGGGGCAAGCCCATGGTTCTCAACAAGTACGACGGCCACCGTTTGCGCCTGTCCATCGCTGAGGCGGGAGCCAACCACAGCGCGGCACTGGCCTTTCACTGGGGCCAAGACGCCAATAGCGATTACGCCCTAGACGATTACATGGGGCCGGTGTGCCGCTATCAGCGTTTTTTGGCCGACCACCAGGCATTGATCCATCCGGCCCGTCCTTGGTCGCAAGTGGGCTTGGTGTACCCGCGCCGGGCCGAGCTGGAGCAGGAGGCGGACTGCGTGGAGCCGCTCAAGCAATTGGGGCGCTATATGGAGGATGGCCACATGTTGTTCGACATGATCTTGGAGGACCAACTGGTAGCCAAGGGCGATGGGTACGCCGCGCTGGTGTTGCCCGGAATCGAGCGCCTGACAGCGGCCGAGGGTGCTTTTTTGCGGCGCTATGTGGCCGGTGGCGGCAAGGTGGTATTCGCCGGTGCAACCGGGGATTTGGATGTGGACGGGACGCCGCATGCAGCGGGTTTGTTGGCCGATTGGCAGAGCGAGGTGCCGGCAGGGGTGCAGTACCTGGGCAAACGGACATGGGGGCCGGAAAAAGTGGTGCTGCGCTCCGAGCAGGAGGTGCCGGTCTATCCGGTGGCCCAACGAGACGAGTTGGGACGGCAATTCCTCAAGGGCTTGCAGGACTTGCTCGGAGCGGCGTGGCTGGAGACGGACGCGCCGTGGTTCGTGCGGGTGCGGGCCTGGCAACCGGACGGAATCGAGGCAGTGGTCTTGCACTGGGTCAACTATCGCCAAGATGAGAGCAGCGATATCGAGGTGCCGCAGCCCGTCGGGCCGCTGCAGGTGAGGCTGGCGGTGCCGGATGGGCAAAGGGTGGAGCGGGTTGAATGGCTTTATCCAGAGCGAGAGGAGGCCGTGGTTTTGCCGCACCACAGGCGCGCCGGACGAGTGTATTTTGAGGTGCCGAGTTTGATCGTCTATGGGCTGAGCGTGGTATATTTGGACTGACTATTCCTTATTGTCTCCGGATCCAACTCCAGAACGGATTGTCGCGTTGGTGACCCGAGGTATTCGACTTTCATCTGGGCAAATTACGAATCGCGGAAACAGGCTGGTCGGCGTCTGAGCAAGCCTTGTTCCCAGTACCAGTTGATCGTCTGCGTCAATCCTTCCTCTTGGTCTGTGTAGGCTAGGCCCAACTCAGCGGTGGCACGGCTTCCGTCGGCGCGGAAGCCATGTGCGGTGAGGCGGTAGGTTTCCCACGACAGGACCGGTGGTCTGCGGGTCAGGAGCGAAAGAGCCTCACCGCCGAGCGCGTAGGGTGCGGCCAGTGGAGCGGGAATGGTCGGCGGTGACCAGCGGCCGGCCAAGCGACAGACCAGTCGGCCGAGCTCTGTCAATTTGCCGACCGTGCCTGCGAGTATATAGCGCTCTCCGACTTGGCCATTTTCAGCCGCCAGCACGTGTCCCCGAGCCGCGTCGTCAATGTGCACCAAGCTCATCCAGCCGGGAAAGAGCGCGGGCACCCGACCGTTGAGCAGGTTAATGATAAAGCGCCCGGAGGGTTTGCGGTCGCCCGGACCGTAGATGGCCGCGGGCTGGACGCAGACGAGCGGCACTCCTTTTTCGACATACGCAAATGCCACCTGCTCGGCTGCGTACTTGGCCTTTTCGTAACTAGAGAGGAAGTAGCCGCGATGAACCGTTGTTTCGGAGGCGACTTGGCCTTTGGCCTCGCCGAGACAGACGGCAGTGCTGGTATAGACGACCTTGGCGACGCCGACTGTCAACGCCGCCTCCATGGCGTTGCGAGTCCCCTCGGTTTCAGTGGCTAAGAGTTCGGCCTCGTCCAAGCCCCACAAGTCGTAGAGTGCTGCGGCGTGGAAGAGAGTGTCGCAACCTGCGAGCGCGGCTTCGATGCTGGTGCGAATGAGGATGTCGCCGCGGGCGATTTCGACGCCTAGGTTCTCCAACGTCTCGGTCTGACTAGTGGGCCGCGCCAGCACCCGGACTTGCGCGCCGCTAGCGACGAGGGCGCGAACCAAGGCCCCGCCGACAAAGCCGGTGCCGCCGGTGACCAACGCCCGCATTAGGCGGCGGCTTCGGCCCCGAGATGTTGGCGCAGAAAGACGCGCAGTGGAACGTCCTCATCGGTGGGCGAGGTGTAACCGTAGCCGCCGGTAGGCGCGTACCCCAGTAGCTGACGGCGGATCGGGTCGGAGCGCTCAAAAAGGTGTTCGACGGTCTGGTCGTCGCGAGGTCGGAGCCAGCGATACGAGTAGCCGTAGAAGAGCACCTTGCGGGGGATAGCGGAGACGTTGGAACTGGCCGAGTGCCAGATCCGGCGATCGAAGAGCACCGCACCGCCCTGCGGCACTAGCACGGGGACGGCGTTGCGGGGCAAGGAGCCGTCGTCGGGGATGTCATACGCGTCCAGCAGATGGCTGCCGGGCACGACCCAGAAGTTGGCACGGCCTGCTTCTGAGCAGTCGCTGAGGAAATAAGCCATCTTGACCGAGATCCGCGGCCGGGGACTGGACTCGATCTCGTGGTTGACGCGGTCCGAGTCTTGGTGCCAGCCCTGCATCTCAACTTGGCTGTTGCCAAGCTCGGCGGCCGGGCTGTAGGCAAGGACGGTGTGGTAAATCTGGATATTCCAGCCGAGTGTTCCCCAGATTTTGGGCAGTGCTTGGGGCCAATCGACCAAGTCTAGGTAGCGCTCGTCGCGCCAAACCATGTCGCGGACGGTCAGCCGGTCGTAGGGGCCGACGCCGCGCTTTTGGCGTTCCTCCGCGTCAATCCGGTCAGAGACTTCCACGAGTGCGTCAACCACGTCGGGAGGCAGCATCTCGTCGAAGACGAGGTAGCCGCGCTGGGCAAACTCTAGGCGTTCAGCCTCGTTCAACGCGTACTGCAGGCAAGAAGCATCCATGGAAGCCCCATCCAAGCGGCGCGCCATTGAGCCGCGAACTACAGGTCGTACCCGACTTCGCCGTGCTCGCCCACGTCGAGCCCGCTGGTCTCGGTCTCTTCATCTACTCGCAGGCCGCTGACTAAGTCGATGACCTTGAGAATGATAAACGAGACGATAAAGGTGTAAATGGCTGCGCCGATACCGGCGAAGGCTTGGATGCCAAATTGCTTGCCCATGTTGAGGCCCTCGACGGTGCCGCCCAAGGAGGTCGAAGCGAAGAAGGACACCAGCAGAATCCCGACCAAGCCGCCGAAGCCGTGAACCCCTACTACGTCGAGCGCGTCGTCGTACCCGCAGGTGCGCTTGAGCCAAGTGGCGGCCCAATAGGCGACGACACCGGAGCACAGGCCGATGGCAAAAGCGCCGAGCGGCCCCACTGTACCCGAGGCCGGGGTAATGGCCGCTAGCCCGGCGATGGCGCCGGTGGCAAAACCGAGCGCACTGGGTTTGCCGTTTTTGATCCACTCGATAAAGATCCACGTCAGAGCCGCAACGCTGGGCGAGATTTGGGTGACTACAACCGCCATCGCCGCCTGCCCATTCGCCGCCAAGGCACTGCCACCGTTGAAGCCGAACCACCCCACCCAGAGCATGGCCGTACCGACGAGGTTCATGGTCATGTTGTGCGGGGGCATGGGCTGCTCGGGATAGCCGGTGCGCTTGCCGACGAGGATTGCGGCGACCAACGCGGCCGCCCCAGCGGTGATGTGGACGACAATGCCGCCGGCAAAGTCAAAAACGCCCATTGCACCAAAATAGCCGCCTTCTCCCCAGACCATGTGCGTGATGGGCAAATAGACCAAAACGCACCACAGCCCACTAAACCACAGCACGGCCGAAAACTTCATGCGCTCGGCAAAGGCACCGACGAAAAGCCCAGGGGTGATGATGGCAAACGTCATCTGGAAGACGAAGAACAGCAATTCCGGGATGGTGCCTGAGAGGCTATCCACGGTGACGCCGCTGAGAAAGGACTTGGACAGGTTGCCGATGAAGGGGTTGCTGGCGGTAAAAGCCAGGCTATAACCGAAAATGGTCCACAAGACCGTGATCAGGGCCGCAATCCCAAAGCAGTGCATAAAAACCGAGAGCACGTTGCGTGTGCGGACTAGGCCAGCGTAAAACATGGCCAAGCCGGGGATCATCATAAAGAGAACCAAGCCGGTGGAAATCAAAATCCAAGCCGTGTCGCCGGTGTCGAGCGCGTCTTGGGCGAAGGCAGTATTTGGAACTGTGAGAAAAATAAGGGCTAGCAGGGCAAGGAGGCCCCACTTTCTGCGAGCTAGCATGTCGAACCCCCTTTTAGGTGCGAACTAGGTGGAATACGTGCGAGAGTAAGTCTTAAATAAATAAGAAAATTTAGGCTCTCGCCCAAGCGTTGATCGCAAAGTTGTCAGATTGGAACGACAAAAATGGCGGGGAAAGGGCGTTGCAATAGGCAGTAGAGGACGTGGGATTTAGGTGGCGTGGCCGCGAATGATTTGGTCCATGACCCGACTAGTGCGGGCGGCGCTTGCGCCGGTGCTAGGGCATTCGCCACGGCCTAAGAGGGCATCTACAACCGTCAGGATCAGAGGTTGCTGGACGTGTTGGGGTGGGTCGATGGCGAAGGTTTGGGCCCCGGTGTTGGTAGTCAGTTCGACCGGGGTGAAGGCGAACGTGGAAAAGGCGATCCGGCCCTTGTCGCCGACGATTTCGATCTGGTCGCAGCGCTGATCGGCGGCGAAGTTCCAGACTCCTGCGCCGAGTGCGCCGGATTCGAAGGCGAAGCTGGCGGTAACGGCATCTTCGGCCTGATAGAGCCCGGCTTGGTTGGTGGCGTGGCCCGAGGCGTGGGCGATGGGGCCGAGCAGGAAGTCGAGGAAGTCGAGCTGGTGTGAGGCTAGGTCGAAGAAATAGCCGCCGCCCGAGATTTCTGGGACGACGCGCCAGGGCAGGTCGTCGGGATCTTCTGACGCGGGTTGGCAGAGGGCGATGGAGGCGAAGCGCACTGCGCCGATGGCTCCTTCCTCGACCAGTGACTGGACCTTGAGGAAAGCGGGTAGGGCGCGGCGGTAGTAGGCGACAAAGAGCGGCACCCCGGCCCGGTGGGAGGCGTCAATCATTGCCAAGCACTCCTCGTGGTTGCGGGCCATTGGCTTTTCGACGTAAACGGGTTTGCCGGCTTGGGCGACTTGGGCGGTGTAGTGTGCGTGGGTGTCGGGGGGCGTTGCGATATAGACCGCATTGACATCTGGGTCGGCGATGAGTGCGTCGGCTTGGTCGTACCACTTGGGTACGCCGTGGCGCACGGCATAGTCGCGGGCTTTGTCTGCGTCGCGGCGCATGACCGCTACTAGTTCGGAATCGCGTGTTTTGTACAGAGCGGGGCCACTTTTTACTTCTGTGACGTCGCCGCAGCCGATGATACCCCAGCGAATTGTAGCCATAAAATGTTCTCCAGACGAGCGAGTTAGTTTGTCCCAATTTCCCATTCCTGTATCCTTTCCGCAACACTCCAGCACCTCATAGCCCCTCCTCTTCCCTCTGAGCCGCCGCCGTGGCACGATTCTTGCCCGTTGCCGGTACCATTCCACCCCGCAACCCAAGGCAGGGATCATGGCCGAATTCGATACCATCGCCAAACATCTCATCCATACCTACCCTTACAACTTCGCCTGCTTCGCCCTCCATCAAGACGACGTCGACGTCATCGACGTCATCGACACCGAGCAACCCACCGTCGAAGCTCATCGCACTGACAGCCTCATCCGCGTACAAGTCGGCGGCGAGGAGGCGTTGATCCATCACGAGTTTCAAACCACCGATAGTACTCCGCCCATGCCCCAGCGCATGGCCAGCTATATCGGACGCGCCATTGGGCAGCACGGGCTGCCCATCTACTCCAGTGTCATCTACCTGCGTCCCGACGCTGGCCGCACCGATCCGGGGCACTATCTCCAAGAGCGACACGGCTTCCGCGTGTTGGTGCAATACCAAGTGATTCGGCTGAGTGAATTAGATGGCCAACTCATGCTCGACGAGGGACATGTAGGCTTGATTCCGTTTGCGCCATTGATGCAGCGACCGGCAAATACAGATAGGGAAGCGTGGTTGCGCCAGTGCGTAAACCGAGCGCTGCAGGTGCCGATGGACGAGCCCCTCAAAGCCAATTATCTGGCCGATCTTGCGATTTTGAGCGGTTTGGTGTATAAATCAGAAACGATTACGACCATCATCGCGGAGGAAACCATGTACGAATCGTCAGTAGTGCAGTATTTCACGGAAAAGGCCCTTGAGCAAGGCATCAAGCAAGGGATTGAGCAAGGGATTGAGCAAGGGATTGAGCAAGGGATTGAGCAAGGGATTGAGCGAGGAGGCCGCGAACGCGCCATTGAAGATCTGCTCGACGTGCTGGAGATTCGCTTTGGGTTAGCCGCGTCGGATCCGTTGGCTGCTCGCCTTGGGGCCATTGACGATGTGCAGCGCCTCAAGCAGTTGTTTCGGGCGGCCATACAGGTGCCGAGCCTTGAAGCCTTTGGGCACCTGTTAGATGCCGCCGAGTAGTACGATGCGCTTCGGCGACGTGGACGCCGAGCCGCTGCTGGGGACCTTGAAGTGGCTCGGCTCAATCAAAGACTGAAAGCAATCCCGCCAAATCTTCCTCCTCCTCGTCCCCGAGCAACTGCACGCCGTCTGACGCTTCAACGTGAATAGGTACTGACGGAAACCGTTTCTTCAGGGCGCGGTAGATATGATCGCCGCCGTGCAAGGTGTGGTAGTCGCGGTCAATGCCGAGGTAGAGGTGGTCCTGTCCGTTAACGGGGAGAACGCCGGAGACAAGGACAGGGACAGAGCCAAGAATCTGCTCAAGGGCGGAGTCTGCGCTCTCGTTTCCAAGAATAGAACCCCAGACAGTCTCAATTGCACTGTCAAGCGTTGGTGTCTGTCTCAAAACGAACGCATTGTCTATTCCGGGAAACAGCCTCGGAGCGGTCACCATCTCTCCCGGCAACTGACTCGCGGAGACCTGCAAGGCAAGCGTTGTTGCAAGGAGAGGTAAGACAGTGAGGGTGAAAAAGGCAGCCTTTTGCAGTATCATACGCGATTAGTTGCCAACCGGCTTCAAATCAAACGTGTCTTCAACCTTGTCCCACGAGTGGAAGGCAATACCCTCGTTAGTTGGAAGGCCTCCTACCAAAATTCCCACGATACGGACGATGCCGTTAGTGTCGGGAGCAGTGTAGACGGGGGAACCGCTGTCTCCAGGAATTGAGACATCTCCTTGGGTGTAGTTAATATATTCATGGAAGCGTCCGTTCACGTCACGTCTTCCCAACAACAACACATCTCCTTTGGCAAAATTATTAGTTACCTCACCCGACAGAGCGCCGGAGAACCGGACGGGGAGCCCCTCTGTCACCTTTTGGGAGCCGGTGACTGTGTACACTGCCCCATTTGCGCCACGAATTTGCAAAGGCGCAAGGCGTTCAATGTACTTATCACTTGCGCCAACATCAAGGCAGAATTCCTCTTCGTTGCCGCTCCAGGTCAGAGAACAGCCAGGTGTCTTGGGGTGTGGGTACGCAATGAGCGAAGCGTCAACGGAGAGAATACGCCTGTCTCCTTCCTGGTAGAAATGGGGTGCTTTAAAGACCCTGCCGAGGAAGTGGTACAAGAAGCTGCCACCTCCACTGTTTCCAATCAACGTGTCTGTCCGGGAATAGTCAAGGAGCCACCGGTCATCCTTGAAGGTAAGGGGTGCGACAGTATGAGCGGATATAATAAATCCCTGAACGCCGGTTTTGGTCTCAACACCGCCAAGGGTGATGGTGGCGCAGCTGTTGTATGTATTGTCGCCAATACCGACAGAGCGCATAACGTCACCGCCCATAGGCAGGTTGCTCTCTGGTATATTCCGACAACTTGTATAAGGTGGCCCTTCATGCTCTTGCTTGACTCGGATCACAACTTCTGAGGGTTCGCTGCAGAAGGTGTCCGCGCAGAGGTAGTAGTAGTATTTTGTGACTTGAGAGACAGTTGGTGCCTCATGCGTGCTGGTAACAGTCACAGACGCGTTCGGCGCGATGTTTCCTGTTGTCGCGGTGTTCGACTCTTTGACGCCGCCTGATTGCGGTGTTGCTGTTGTTCGGGTGTGCCGGTACACCGAGATAGGTGCGCTGTCGGTTTCACTTCCGGTGTTGGTGATAGTTGCGGTGATGGTCAGGGCGTAGGTTGACTGCACTGATTGCGGTGTCGCCTTTATATTGGTGACGGAAAATCCGACTGTTTCCTGCGGTGTCTCAGGTTCTGAAGGCTCTGAGGGGGTCTCAGGCTCTTCCGGTGTCTCCTCCCCTTGCACGGTGACCGCTGCGGCTGAGGTGCAGTCAATGCCGGTGCAGACGTAGTAGTAGTACGTGCCCGGTGTCTCCGGTGCGCTCGCCCGCAGCGCTTTGAACAGAGATCTGCCTGCCGTAATCGTTGACGGTCTGGTTTCTGACACTTCCTCCCCTCCTGTTGTCGGTGTGGTTGTCTCTCTCTCATGTTGGTAGAGACGGAACACAACATCGTCTTTGTCTTCGTCAGTAGTGTTCATGACCCTTACGTAGAACGTGAGCTGTCCTCCCGGCTGTACCGGTCTGGTTGGTTTAATAAGGTAGGTTGCACTGATGCCTGATGTCTCTTCCGTCGGTGTCTCGACTTCTTCTTCAGCCTGCACCATGACAACAACAGACGCGCAGTTGTTCCCGGTGTCCTCCTCTTGCAGCGCGCTGATACAAGCGTAGTAGTGGTAGGTGCCGAGTGCCTGCGGCGCGACGGCAGAGAGATTCACAGACCTTGAGCTGTCTTTTTGCAGCAGAGCGCCGGTCGTGGTAATCGGGATACCGCCTGTCAACGGTGTCTCTGTGCTCCTTCGGTGCCGTCGGAGGAAGAGAGCCCGTGTCGCGGTCGGGGCGCCGGTGTTTGAAATGGTTGCCTGCAGGGAAATAGTCTCTCCCGGTGTCACGTTTAGCGGTGTCGCGGAGAGTTCGGTGACGGCAAGATCCGGTTCCGTCGTCTCTGGCACGACCACAACAGATCCCGGTGTCGCGGTGATCATGACGTTGTCGATAGCAACGGTGGTGAAGTCGTTGCTGGTGATACCGAAGAATCGGAGAGAGAAGGTGTCTCCAATCTGATCGCCGGAGAGGGTGAAGGTCTCCAGGTGCCACTGACCGTCTGCGTGTTGCTGACTCCAGTTTTTCAGACGACTGTAGGATCCGTTGTTGCCGATTTCAACACCAAGATACTCACTGTTGCTCATGCCGGGATCCATCCATCGGTAGAAAGAGAGGGTAACGGAGTCATGTGCTGAGAGGTCAATAGGAGGGGAACTGAGGAAACAGACACCACATCCCTGTGCTTTCGCAACAATATTTCCGGGACCTTCACCGGGAACGGTTACATCACTTTCAAGCGATGCGGCTTCCCACTTGCTGCCGCTCCATGCGCCGAGTCCTTCTTGGAAGGTTTCAAGGAAAAGGTTAACCGGCTCTTCGGCCTCGGGGGCATCCTGCGCCGGGGTCACGGTCAGCGTCCAAGAATTCAGCGTCCCGGCATCTCCTCGTTCGTAGTCGCCGACCTGCAATTGCCAAGTACCCTTCGCCGCCTGTCCTTGCAGGGCGTCCGTTGTTGCAATGGTGCCGACGATGTTGGCCTCGGGGTTAATCCCGTCTCGGACGCCGTCGTACAGCGTCGTGGCGACCCCACTCGGCGCGACGAGATCAATTTTCAAATCACTTTTGAACGAATGGGTGATATCCACCGCCACGGCAACAGAGCCAACCATCACGTCGTCTGGCACGGTGATGCGGCCCACGACGTGTTGTTGCCTGGTGGTGCCCCCAAGGGCTGTGTGCGGCGACTCAGCAAAGGAGATCGGCGGACCAAAGCCCGTCACCGGGGTCACCTGCCTGAGAGCGGTCATGGTCGGTCGCGTGGCCACCTTGCCCGCCTGCCGAATAACGCCGATAGACGGCTCCACGTGAATGGGCGTGACCGGAAAGCGCTGCTTTAAGGTTTCGTAAATGTGCTTGCCGCCTTGGGCCGTCCAGTATTCCCGGTCAATACCCAAAAACACCCGATCCTCTCCCTCAACCGGCAAGACACCGGATAGGGTGACCAGGACGTCAGCAAGCAGCCGGGCAACCACCGGATCTGCGTTCTCGTTCCCAAGAATAGACCCCCACACCACCTCGGTAACCGGGTTGAGCGAGTAGCCGCCCGCTTGGCCTATCTGCAGCGAGGCGACCGCCGCATCCGACGGATTAGCCACATAGGAGGTAAGCAACTCCGCGTCGGCCAGCTCGACGCGACCATCGCAGTTGACATCGCCCAAGGCCATCAAGCCGTGGTTGGGCAGCGCAAGGGACGGATTGACGCTGTACATGGCTACCAACAACCCATCGTCTAGATCAACGCGACCGTTGTTGTCCACATCGCCGAGCACCCCCGCCAACGACGGCACCACCTTCCCCCGCCCCGGTCGCTCTGCCGCCACCACCAAATCCACCGCCGCCATTCCGCCGCCAAAGTCCGGGTCCACATACGTAACCAGCCCTTCGCCCGCCACCACCAACCCATACGACCCGGTCGATCCCGCCGCCCTCGACACCACCTCCACGCCCGCCCCGCCCAGCGGCACGCCCGCTTGCCCATCCAACAGCACCATCTTGCCCGTCTGATGCGCTCCCGCCACCGTCAAACGGTAGAGATACACCCCCGCTGCCGCCGCCCCACCCGCCGCATCCGTGCCATCCCACCGCGCCCGATACACTCCCGCGCTTTGCTCCTCATCCACCAGCGTCGCCACCCGCTGCCCCAAGATGTTGAACACCTCCAATCGCACCGGTGAGGTAGTTGCCAGTTGATAGGGAATGATCGTCGAAGGATTGAACGGATTGGGATAGTTTGGCCCCAGCCTAACCGCTCGCGGCAGCACCAACGCCCCGTCCGCAGCCGTCAACGGCAATACAAACATTCCCGCCTCGTCCGTAGTGGCTTGTCCTATTGGCCCCCGGCGCAGATCGGCCACGTCAAACAGCAGCACCTGCGCCCCTGCCACCGGCGATCCAGCCGCCAGCCGCACCTGACCTTCAACCACCGGCGACGAGGCCGGACTCGCTTGAACGGAAATCAACAGACCAATCAGACAGACTAGTAGAAACGGCATAAATCCTTGTAATCTTTCCTTATTTAACGCGAGTGGCCTTCTAACAGAAGTCGAGCTTCCACTTAGTCGCATATGTATTGTATTCTTTCATTACATAGCACAACCATACACTCTGTGAGACTGCATGTCGAACCTCTCTTTAGAGTGCGAGCCAGCCATAAAACGTTCTCCTGACGAGCGAGTTAGGCGGCCTGTTGGACGATGGCGAGCAGGCCGTCGCCGTATTTTTCGGCTTTGGCCGGGCCGATGCCGTGTGCCAGCTTGAGTTCTTCGAGATTGGCAGGCCGCAGCAGGACGATATCGCGGAGCGTGCGGTCGCTGGCGATGACGTAGGGCGGAACCTTTTCGTCGCGGGCCACTGACATGCGATAATGGCGAAGTGCATCGAAGAGGGCTTGAGCTTTTTCGTCGAGTTCCTCGCCGGGGTTGGGAGTTCGAGGACGGACGCGCGCGGTGTGGGCTGCTGGGAGCGGAGCCGACTTCGGCGGCAGGAGCAGGCGAGCGGGCCGTTCGGCGTGAATGACTTGGCGTCCTTCCTCCGTGAGGATTACGACCGGCCGCTCGCCGCCGGAAAAATCGACCCAACCAGCCGTGACCAGCCGACGCAAAAGCTGCAAAAGCCAACGTTCAGAATGCTCCTTGAGGGTGCCAAAGGTCGGGGTCCGATCTAGGCCATCGCGTGCAAGGCGGGCGTCTGTGGTGCCGCGCAGGAGCTTGGCCGCCATTTGGATGCCGTAGCGTCTGTGCAGACGGGCGACCGCGCAAAGGGCTTTGCGCACAGTGGTGGTGACCTCTGTGGCGTCGTCCGCTTCGGCATGGGAGAGATTGCGGCAGACGTCGCAGCGGCCGCAGCCCGAGAGCGTTTCTTCCTCGTCGCCGAAGTAGCGCAGAATCGCGTCGTGGCGACAGGACCCGCCCTCGCTCCAGCGCATCAGTTCCAAAAAGAGATTCCACTTGTGCTGGACCACCGCTTGGTCGGGGGCGCGGCCGTTGGCATCGCTTTCGATTAGGTGGCGTCGCAACGGCATGTCGCCGGGGGAGACCAGCAGCAGGCAGTAGGCGTCTTGGCCGTCGCGCCCGGCGCGGCCTACTTCCTGATAGTACGCTTCAATCGAGCTAGGCGGGGCGAGATGGGCGATGGCGCGCACGTCGGCGCGGTCGATGCCCATGCCAAAGGCATTGGTCGCCACTACGATTTGGATTTGGTCTTGCATAAAGGCGCGCTGCACGGCGTCGCGGTCTGGCCCCGCCATACCCGCGTGATAGGCGTCCACCCGCCAGCCGTCCTCTTTCAGGCGGGCGGCTTCTTCCTCGGTACTCTTGCGGGTAGGGGCATAGACGATGGCGGTACCGGGCCTTTGGTCGGGCGCACTGAGGGCTTCGGCCAGCAGTGCATCAATCCGCTGGCGGCGCTCGGCGGCGCTGTTGATTTCGGCGACTCGCAGCGCGAGGTTGGGCCGGGCAAAGCCGCGCACTAGCTGTGGGGTGTCGCTCGGCAGCCCGAGGCGTTCGAGGATTTCGTCGCGCACGACCGGCGTGGCTGTGGCGGTGCAGGCGAGGACCCGACAGTCGGGCAACTCGCGGACCAGCTCGCCGATCTGCAAGTACTCGGGCCGGAAGTCGTGCCCCCACTCGCTGATGCAGTGGGCCTCGTCCACGGCGATAAGCGAGCACTTGATCTGGCTCAGGAGAGCGCGGAAGCCGGGGTAGGTCAGCCGCTCGGGCGCGGCATAGACCAGCTTGTACTGGCCTTGGGCCACTCCACTCATGCGGCGGCGCAACTCGTCGCCATCAAGGGTTGAGGATAGGTACGTGGCGGCGAGGCCGCGCCGCTGTAGCGCTTGGACTTGATCGTGCATCAGGGCGATGAGCGGCGAGACCACTAAGGCCGTGCCCGGCAGCAGGGCCGCGGGTAGTTGGTAGGTCAAGCTCTTGCCGCCGCCAGTGGGGGCGACCAAAAGCAGGCGACCGGTGGCGAGTAGGGTTTCGATGGCTTCGCGTTGACCGGGCAGAAAGCGCTCAAAGCCGAGTCGGGCTAGTGCGGCGTCGAGAACGGCTGGGGGAGGCTTGAGGGAGTCGGCGTCGTTGAGAAAGAGGACGTTTTTATGTTCGGTCATTCGAGAGAATTGGATCGGCGTGGTAGCATCTGGCGGAGCAGAAAATATAAGTCGGTCTAAGACCCTTGCAATTGGCGTGCCAGCCCAATTTTCAGAGAAAATAAGTGCGTACCACAAAAAGCGCTGTGCAGAATACTACACAGCGCTGTATCGCCTGCCGGACTCGAAGGCGGAGAATTCTTATAGACTTGAAGAGCTAGCCGTCAGACCGTCGCTGATCCCAGGGGCCGTAGATGGCTAGGGTGGTGCCGGGATGCTGGATATTGACGAAGAGCACTTGGCCGTCGGGCGAGAAGGTCGCGCCGGCGAATTCGGAATTGTTCATGCGGTTGTGCCCGAAGCGGTATATCTGGCCTGCGGGCGTTACGCCGACTAGGTTGTTTTCCCCGCTGCCATCTTCGCAGACGATCAAGTCGCCAAAAGGCGAGACCGTGAGGTTGTCGGCGTTGTCGACTAGGTCGCCGTCGTTCGGCTCGACGAACAGTTCGAGCGTCCCCGGTGCCTTGCCTTCATCAGCCGTGCCTTCGTGCGGGCTGGGCTGGTAGCGGAAGATTTGGCCTTTCTTTTTATGGCCGCCGCTGGTGCAGGCAAAGTAAATCGCCTCGCGGCCGTACCACATGCCCTCGCCGCGAGCAAAGCGGGCGCAGCCCTTGCCCTCAAAGCCCTGAATGCGCAAGTCGTCGTCCGGCGACTCGACGTTTTCTATATCGACCCAGCGCACGGCGAGCAGCTCGCCAGGGCGCACCAGCGCTTTTTCCCAGTTGCGGGTGTCCAAGCCGGGATGGTCGATTACGGCTAAGGCTTGCAGCCGCCCAGCTATTAGTTTGCCCGGTGCATCGGGGATGTAGCGGTAGATCAAGCTGTCGCCGGTATCTTCGGTTTGATAGACGATTCCCGAGCGGGAATCTACGGCGACGGCCTCGTGCACGAAGCGCCCCATGGCCTTGAGCGGCACGGGCGCGGCGCGGCGGATTTCTGTGGTAGCGGGGACCTCGAAGTTGTAGCCGTGGTCTTTTTCGATCGGCCCTTCGACCCGCTGGGTTGTCTCTTCGCAGCTAATCCAGCTATGCCAAGGGGTCGGCCCGCCGGCGCAGTTGCGCACCGTGCCGGCCAAGCTGAGAAATTTCCGCTCCACTGCGCCGGTTTGCGCGTTGTACACGATGTTTGTGGTGCCGCCCAAGGACGGCATCTCGCCTTGGCCCCAGTCGTACAGATCTTCTTTGGGCAGTTTGCTCAGATTCTCGTTGTCGTCGCCAAAGGCACCGGCTTCTTTCGACCCGGGGCTCAGCTCTTGGTTGCAGACCAAAACGACGCGGCCCTCTGGTCCGGGGAAGGCAGCCATCCCGTCGGCTGCGCCCGGCAATCGCAGACCATCGTCCATGAGTTCGCCGGCGCGTGCGAGAACCCGATAGCTAAATCCCTCGGGCAGGTCGAGGATGCCTCCGGGGTCGGGCACGAGCGGTCCAAAGCTATTTTCGAGCGCTGGAGCGCCCCAAGCGAGGTGGCGATGGAGGCCGGCAAAGCCGATGGAAACGGCCGCGGCGCTTTTGAGGAATTGGCGTCTAGAAACGGGCATGGGATTGTCTCCTATGGCTAAGAGGCATGAGAGCGGCTCGAAGGGGACTTTTATAAAAATACCAAGGTGTATCTCATGGTCAAATGCGGACTTTCCCAGCGCATGACCTTTGTCCATATATAGCAAGCAGTCCTACATCATGTACAAGGTGATCCGCAGATAGACGCAGATAGACGCAGCATAGGATGTACAAGACGATCCACCGCTCAAATTGCTATACTAAAATGATGCGATTCCAAAAACCCGAGTGGCACAACGAACTGCCCTCGACCAATACGACCTTGGTCGAGTGGCTGCGCGAGGGCCGGGACCTGCCCGACGGCTTCGTGCTGGCCGCTCGTTCCCAGACCGCTGGTCGGGGCCGTTACGAGCGGCAGTGGCTTGCTCGGCCCGGTCGCAATTTGACCTTTTCCGCGCTATTGCAGACCGCTGCGTCGCCGTTGCAGTTCCTGTCGCTGCCGCAGGCCGCGGCCTTGGGCGTGGTTGCCTATTTGGAGGAAAATGGCTTGACAGCGCAGACCAAGTGGCCCAACGACGTGCTAGTGGGCGGCCGCAAGATCTGCGGCATTTTGGCCGAGCGCTGCAATGGGGTCGTCCTTGGAATCGGCCTCAACGTCAACATGGATGCCGACGAGGCGGCGGCCATTGACCAGCCCGCTACCTCGCTGCGGATTGAGACGGGGATTGAGCGCAATGTCGAAAGGACACTGGACGAGCTGCTAGGGCATTTGCAGGTGTGGATTGGGCGCTGGGAAAAAGGCGGCTTTGCTGCGCTGAGTGCGGCGTGGGAATCTCACTGCGCCAACTTGGGCCAGTACGTCGCAGTCGGCGAGTACACGGGTGTAGTGCTGGGCTTTGGCGCAGCCGGACAACTGCTGCTGCGCGAAGACGATGGGACGCGGCGCGAGGTGTGGACCGGGGATGTGGCTTAGCTTATGCGCGCCAGCACCTGTCCGTCGGCCACCTGATCTCCGGCATGGACCAAAATATCGGCGACCGTGCCTCCGACGGGGGCCGTTACCGGCATTTCCATTTTCATGGCTTCGAGCACTATGATTCCCTCGCCCGCTTCTACGTGGTCGCCGACTTGGACGAGGTGGCGGATTACTTTCCCGGGCATCTGGGCTGGCACCGGCGTGCCATCGCCGGCCTTGGGTGTTGGTGAAGAAGGAGCCGCTACGTCTGTCGATTCTGTCGATTGTTCTAGGCTGACTTGGAAGCGGCGGCCATCCACGGTGGCCGTGTCGCCGTCAATGGCTACGGCGTAGCGGCGGCCATCGACGGTGATCGCATAGTGGGCCGGACCGTCGGTCGGTGCTTCCTTCTCTTGCTCTTTTTCGACCTTGCGCACGCCGATTTCGCCTTCTCCCTTGAGGAAGGCGAGGCCCTTGTCTTGGCAGGCGGCGACGATAAAAATGTTTTCGTCCGTCTCTTCAAGGCCAGCTTCCTGTAGTTGTTTGCGGGCTGGTTCGACGCCTTTGCTCGGATCGGCGTCGTTGCGTTCGAGTGGCTTTTGGGTCGTTGGTTCTAGCTCGAGTTGTTGGGCGGCGATTTCGACGACTGAGGGGTCGGGCGCGACCGGCGTCTTGCCGAAGTAGCCCAAGACCATCTGGCCGTAGGGCGCGGCGATCCGCTCCCAAGGGCCGAACATGACGTTGTTGAAAGCCTGCTGAAAGTAAAACTGCGAGACCGGCGTCACCGAGGTGCCGAACCCGCCCTTTTCTACTACCTCGCGCATAGCCTTGATCATGTCGGGGTATTTGTCCATGATGCCGTTGTCGCGCAGCATCTGGGTGTTGGCCGTCAGCGCGCCGCCGGGCATGGGGCTCCAGGGAATCATCGGCTCCACGGCCACGGCTTCGGGCGGCAGGAAATAGTCGGCCATGCACTCCTTGAAGACTTCCTCGGCGTCGCGGATTTTGTCTATGTCGATGTCGAGATCGTAATCGGAGCCGCGCAGCGCGTGCCACATGACGATGATGTCGGGCTGGCAGGTGCCGCCGGAGCAGGGGGCCATAGAGAGGTCGATGGCATCGGCCCCAGCGTCGAGGGCGGCCATGTTGGCGCTGACGCCAATGCCGGCTGTTTCGTGCGTGTGGAAGTGGATGAAGGTATCCTCGGGCAGCATGAGGCGTGCCTCGGAGATGGTTTCATAGACTTTGGAGGGCACGGCCGTGCCCGAGGCATCCTTGAAGCAGACTGCGTCGTACGGGATGCCGGCGTCTAGTATCTGGCGCAAGGTCTTGGTGTAGAAGGCCGCGTCGTGGGCTCCAGAGCAGCCCGGAGGCAGCTCCATCAGCGTGACACAGACTTGGTGTTTGAGCCCGGCATCCACAATGCACTGCCCCGAGTAGATGAGGTTATCGACGTCGTTGAGCGCGTCGAAATTGCGGATGGTAGTGATGCCGTGCTTTTTGAAGAGTTCGGCGTGAAGCTTGATGATGTCGCTCGGCTGCGATTCGAGGCCGACTACGTTGACGCCCCGCGCCAAGGTCTGGAGGTCGGCGTCCGGGCCGACTGTGGCGCGAAAGGCGTCCATTGCAGCAAAGGCATCCTCGCCGCAGTAGAAGTAGAAGGATTGGAAGCAGGCCCCGCCGCCGGCCTCGAAGTAGTCGATACCAGCTTCTTTGGCTGCGGCGACGGCCGGGAGAAAATCGGACGTGAAAACGCGCGCGCCATAGACCGACTGAAAGCCGTCGCGGAAGGCGGTACACATGAAGCGAACTTTCTTCTTATTCACGGTCGCATCCTCGTTGTCTATCCCACCAGCACGGACCACAAGACGCCGGCACCTACCGCTGAGCCGATGACCCCGGCGACATTGGGGGCCATCGCGTGCATCAGCAGGTAGTTATTGGGGTCTTCGCGCTGGCCCATCATCTGCACCACGCGGGCCGAGTCGGGCACGGCCGAGACCCCGGCAGCGCCGACGAGCGGGTTGATTTTGTCTTTGGTGAAGAGGTTCAAAAACTTGGCAAAGAGCACGCCGCTGGCCGTGGCGACTGCAAAGGACAGGGCACCGAGGCTGAAGATGAGTACCGACTGCGGCGTGAGAAAGGTCTGGGCTTGGGTTGAGCAGCCGACCGAGAACCCGAGGAGGATGGTGACGATATCGACCATCGAGGTGCGGGCGGTCTGAGCCAAGCGCTCGGTGACGCCGCTTTCCTTGAGCAGATTGCCGAAGAACAGCATGCCGAGCAGCCCGATTGCACCCGGAGCGAGGAGCGCGCAGATGAGGAAAGCGACGATGGGAAAGATGATCTTTTCGCGCTGCGACACCTCGCGCGGGGGCTTCATGCGAATTAGCCGCTCTTTGCGGGTGGTCAAGAGTTTCATTACCGGCGGTTGGATGACCGGTACCAGGGCCATATAGGAGTACGCGGCAATAGCAATGGCCCCGAGCAGGTGAGGAGCTAGCTTGGCCGCGAGGAAGATCGCCGTTGGTCCGTCGGCTCCGCCGATAATGCCGATGGCCCCGGACTCGGACGGAGTGAAGCCTAGGTAAAGTGCGCCGATCAAGGTGAGGAAAATGCCCGTCTGCGCTGCTGCCCCCAGCAGGACCAGCCGGGGACTGGAGAGCATGATCGAGAAATCGGTCATTGCGCCGATGCCGAGAAAAATCAGCGGCGGGAAGATGCCTTGGCTGACGCCAAAGTAGATGTAGTAGAGCACACTGCCTTTGTCGTACACGCCGATGGCCATGCTGGAGATAGACGGGAGATTACCCACGATGCAGCCGAAGCCAATCGGCAACAGCAGCAGCGGCTCGTAGTCTTTGCGGATGGCTAGAGAAATGAAGATCGCGCCGATGAAGATCATCAGCAGATTGCCGCGCGACATGTTGGCCACGGCCGTGGTGGAGAGGAATTCGAGGAGAATTTCCATGGCCGATTAGTCGTTTTGGCGGCGCGCGTGCAGGGCGAAGCCGATGGCCGCGGCGATTGCGGGTGCGTCGTTTTCTTTGTTCTGACTCTGCGTGTGCAGTTGGGCTGGGGGAATATAGGGATGGATCGCGGCGAGGATCCTCGGCAAGACAGCGATAAAAATGCTGACTAATACCAGGGCGGTGAAGACGATACTCATGCCCACGAAGGCTAGGTCTAATCCCTGCGCGAGAGGATTGTCGAGTGCGAGTTGATTCATATCTAAGTGGCTGTGCGGAAAGTGAAATACATTAAGGTATGGCGGCGGGCCGATAAGTCAAAAGGCGTTAGGACGTCGGTATTGGGGTAACTCTCTAAAAATCAACTCTTTGGCACGATTTTTCCAAAGAGATTTCATGGCGGACTAGGAAGGATCGCAGTAGTTTTTTTCCCACTTCCTTCTTCTGGCTTCGCCCCAAGTAGCCCCTTCAAAGCCCTCCTCGGCTTGCGCCGGGGGCACACTCCGCAAAATCCGCCACTCGGTCAGCCGCCATAAGCCATCCTCGGCTTGTGGGCACGTCGTCATACAGGTTTGGTCGTTGATTAGGAGACCCACATCGGCCGTGTGGTACAAGCGTATGAAGACCATTCCACACGCCTTTTGACAGGCCCCTTGTTGGGTGCGGGAGGAAATGTTGAAATCGAACTCTGCTCCACGGTAGTAGCACTGGAGGCTATCGGCTAAGGCCCTTTCGTACGCTTGGTCTTGTGTGCTGATTCCGGTCGTCTCATCGACAAACTTGAAGTCTGGGGACATCAATTCCTCGGGAAGAAAAAAGTAGAACGGCTGGTTCAGTGCCCAAGAAATAAGAGGGTATAATTGTTCAGGGCACGCCGCGTCCGTAGGCGGCGAAAAAGGTTCGCATGAGAGCACTACCTTCGCCGATCCACAGGACTGCTTCGGCCAAGGATCATATACACAGTCATAACCCATCCTCGAATCGCCACAAGCGACTAGGGCCCAAGCGATCAGGCTAAAAGGTAGCGCTCTCATGGTGAAGCTTACCGGACTAAGCTGAGCTTGAACGATTTGACCAAGCTCGGTGATTTGACGCGCACCAAGTACATGCCGCTGGCTACTTGAGCGCCCCTATCGGAGAGTCCGTCCCAAGCAACCGAGTACGACCTGGCTGCACATCATCTTCAGACAGCAGGTGTCGGACGAGTTGGCCGGTGATGGAATAGACAGCCACATCGACCCGTCCTGGTTCGTTCAGGTGATAGCGCAGGTTCACCGACGAATTGAAGGGATTGGGATAGGCCCCTTCCGCCGCCTCGACAGCCGCCTGTTGGGCTTTGGGCTTGGACGAGGGGCAGTCGGGATCTTCAGAAAGTAGCCCAGAAGGCATCCCATGCGTGGCACCAAAAGCTTCCCATATTTCGCCAGCGTGGGGACTTTTGTCGCCTCCTTGGCTGCATCCTTTCCAGTTCCACGTTCCATTCCCGTTCAGGTCGTCGTCGGCCAGCAGCACATTATCGAAAAACCGCTGGAAGGTGTTGGCGCGAGGCGAGTCCATTTCGAGCGCGGCGAAGATGATCTCATCGGCTGAGGACTGGCCTAGATCAATGCGAAGATCCCAGCAGGCCCCGGCCGGTATCAAGCCCCTCTGATATGGTGAGCTGGTAGAGTTGTAATCTCTGGGGTACTTCTTTACTGAATGGGGATTCAGTTCGCGGTAGAGAGCCGTCCCTGCGAACTCGTGGGTAGAGTCGTTGAGGAACGAACAAGCGAAGTAGTCGGCCATGCCTTCGTCAAGGGCCCGTCCCTGTCCAGACGAGCCAATGAAACGATTGTGCATTTTGTAAATGACAGCATGCACGTACTCGTGATATATGGTATCAGACTGACGCTCGGAATTGCGGTGGCCGCTGAACTCTATCTTCGGTGTAGAGCCACCACGACAGTGTGCATGTGCATTACTTCTAACGCTCCTTGAGTTGGACACGAGATCGACTTTGAATCTCACGTTGAAAAATTCGTCATCGAACCAACGTGCTATCTTGTTGGTGTGATAGAAGATGTTCAACTGGTCGCCATCTTCGGGGATGGAATTGTCAAAAGTCCAGTTGTAGGTGCCCTTAGTGGGCGATGAGAAGCGGAACCAGTGGTCGAGGTCGTTGTCCCTATCGACATCCGTTACGCTCCTGACATACTCTCCTTCCAACTCGGCCCCGACCGCATAGGTGGCCGTGGCCCCTGTCCAGCTTAATGAGTAGTCGCCATCCGTATCCGTCTCGTCATAGTCCACCCTCTGACCCGACGACACATTGACGGCTTGGACCTTGAGGTTTTCAAAACCCTCCAATTGACGCCTCCGTGTGTCGTGGCGGGGATGTATAAGACCCTCGACCGTCCCTTCGCGGGAGTAGCTGGCTTCAGCCACCAAGCTCTCGGTGGTCAGTGTGGTGCCGCTGAAAGCATCGACGACGACCTCGCGCGAATCAATGCCGTCATCCACAGACGCAAACCATCCTATCTTGTAGGTGATGGAGTTGTCGTCCATCTGGGGAAAGATCACCAACTCCGGCTCGGCCACGATGGCGGCATCTTCGCTATCACCGAGTAGATCCCGTATGACTTGGTCTTTTGATATGGTTGGAGAAACTTGCAAGTCTGGGTCCGGGTCGTTGCCTACGTTGCCGGTGGGACCGATGGGTCCCGCACTTTCAATGTCTAGGTCGCTTCGCTGTACGGGGCTGGCGTGGTCTGTTACCGTGCCTTGGGAGGAGAACCCAGAGACCTCATAGAAATCGCCTCCGATCGACAAAACGGTGTTGTTCCGTCCAATCGTTACCCCGTACCGGGCATTATAGACTTCGATACCGCGGTGTTCTTGGTCAAAAGAGACAATCCACATTCCCTGCTTGGTCTCGCTCGCTCGCGCTAGTGTCAACCTGTTGGAGCAAGGAGCCATTGGCCGCCCCTACGCTTGGTCTCGCTCGCTCGCGCTAGTGTCAACTCATCGTGGTCAACGCCACTGAATATCGCTACCGCCTTGAGCACATTGCGAGCTACCTGCTCCACATTCCCCTCCCCGATTGCCTTACCGCCTGAAAAATCGAGCGCGTTGAGGTTGGGAAAGATACGTACAGCCTTGCCCGTTAGCTGATTCTGGATGTACGGATACTTGCGTCCTTGGTCATCTACGAAGACGCCTTGGATTTCATTGTCATCTTGGGCGTTGGCTGTGTCCATGAAGAAGAAACTGACAAGCCCGATCATCAGGCACTGCAAAAAGAATTTCACTTATTACCCTCCTTGGGTATGATGTGATGATGTGATGATGTGATGATAACGAGTGGCCGTTGACGTTGAATGATAGCCCCAATTTTTCCCCGCTCCTTTCTACTGTTTGCTAAACGGCCACCGGAAATGTCGAGGCGTCGCTTATTGTAGGTCTTGGGCCTGTTCGGCCGGGGCTGCGCCTCGTCAATAAGGTCTAAAAACCAGTCTAAGTCGTGCAGCGTATCCGTTACCCCAGCGGGCATCGCCGGGGTAATCCTCAAAGTCTCATGGATACGGATAAAGTTGTAGTGCATAAAGTGGAGGACCACGGCTAGGGTGTGTTGATGTAGCCTTTTGGAGAAGGCGTTGGTTTTGCGCGTGAATCGTCGTGAGGACATGCACAGAGTGAGGTTTTGGCGCTCGACCAGGGACATGGAGACATGTTCGGGATCGGGTCGCCGGCGATGACTTCCGTTCGCACGTCCACTTCCTCCGTCTTGTAAATCCGGCACGGGTTACTTTGAATTTTCAGCGGCTACGATCGCCACGACCTGAGACCTGCAACCGTCGAGAAGGCACAGGGCGAAAAAGGGCGAGCTTGCTGAGGATACTAAACAGCAGGCTGCCTAGGGCGATTAGGGTGGTTATCTGAATGCTGACCAACCAGCGAAATTGACTGTCCACGCGATTGCATAGCTCGGCAACGGCGCGTTCAATGGCGTCCAATCGGTAGGTTAGTTGCTCGGTCACGGCGTTGCTCCTATGGGCTGGGCGTTGGAGGCGTTAGAACGTCGGCCCGGATTGTTCGACGAGGTGCTTCAGATAGAGGCAATACGCATTGTCTTGGGAATAATTGGCGATGCGGAGGAGCTGTTCTTTGCCAATGTAGCCCTTGCGGTACGCTATTTCCTCGACGCAGCCCACTTTGAGTCCTTGCCGGTGCTCGATGGTTTGGACGAAGTTGTTGGCCTCTAGGAGGCTCTCGTGCGTACCGGTGTCGAACCAGGCAAAGCCCCGCCCCAACACCTCGACCTTGAGTTGTTTGCGACGGAGATACTCGTTGTTGACATCGGTAATCTCTAGTTCGCCGCGGGCCGAGGGTTTGAGACTGCGGACGATGTCGACGACCTCGCCGTCGTAAAAATAAAGGCCGATAACCGCGTAGTTGGACTTGGGGTTTTGCGGCTTCTCTTCAATGCTGATGGCGTTGCCCCCGGCGTCGAATTCGACGACTCCGTAGCTCGTAGGATCGCTCACGTAGTAAGCGAAGGCCAATCCCCCCTCCCGTAGTTGGCTGGCGCGGTGTAGGATCGCAGTCAGGCCATGCCCGTAGAGGAAGTTGTCGCCGAATATCAAGGCACAGGGGTCGCGGCCAGCGAAATCGGCCCCCACGACAAAGGCGTGAGCCACGCCCTCGGGCCGGTCTTGGACCGCGTATTCAATGCTCAGCCCCAGCCGATCGCCGTCGCCGAAGAGCTGACGGTAGAGATTGGTGTGCTCCGGGCTGGAGATAATGAGAATCTCGCGGATATCGGCCAGCATCAGCACCGAGAGCGGGTAGTAGATCATCGGCTTGTCGAAGATCGGCAGGATCTGCTTGGAGACCGATACGGTCAGAGGATAGAGGCGCGTGCCTTGGCCGCCGGCGAGGATGATGCCCTTCATGGAATTTACTCAATTCCCTTTTTTTGCGGTCCTTGGGGACGGGGCCTCTGCGGCCAGACGATCTGCCGCCGTTCGGGCGTCAGGCGCGCCAATAGCTCTTCCGAGGGATGATAGCCGTGGCGGAAGTTGCCCCAGGAGGGTCCGTAGCGATAGACGAAAATCCGGCGCGTGCCCTCGTTTTTGCGCCGGGCCGAGCCGTGCGAAAGGCCATCGACGAAAAGGAGAGCGTCGCCCTTGGCCATGTGACACTCGATTGCGCCGGTGATGCCCTCGACGGTAGCGCCTTCGGGCTTCATGCGATGCCGGTCTAAGTCGGGATGCGTGAAGTTGGCTTTGTGGCTGCCGGGGATCAGCATGGTGCCGCCGTCGCCCGGACCGATGTCCGTGAGTGCCACGAGGATGTTGATTTGGCCGCACATGTAGCGTCCGCGGTGGTAGCGAAATTGGTTGCGCATGATGGGCGGATAGCCGCCAGAGTGCAGGCCGATGGCCTCCCCGGGTTCGCGGAAGTTGGCAAAGTTTTCGTCGATGAAGAGCGGCCCGTGTGCGTAGTCGAACGTGTTCTCGCCGCCGACGAAGTGCTTTACTTTCTCGAGCCAAGCGGGATGGTCAATCATCCGCTCAAAAGGTTCGCCCGCCTCGTAGATTTGCTGCAAGTTGAGGCCGTCAATCGTGCCATAGGTATGGGCGTGGACATGGCCGTACCAGTCGCCCGGCTCGAGCGGCGGGATGGCGTCGAGGCAATCGTTGAGGTCTTTGACCTCATCGGCGCTAAGCGCCCCCTCTAAGTGCAGGTAGCCGCGCAGGTCGAAGAGGTAATTTTCGAGGTCGGTGACCATAAGTCCTCAGCGCTGGACGGGATCGCCCCAGGAGCCTTCGATATAGGGAAAGCGCGCTTCAAGGTCGTCGGCTAGTTCGACGCCGAAGCCCGGGGCGTCGGGCAGAATCAAGTGACCGTCTTCGATTAGCGGTTTCTCGCGCAGAATCTCCCACTGTAGAGGACCCTGCTTCATATTTAGCTCGACTAGACGCGGGTCGGGCAGCGCCGCGACCATGTGGGCGTTGGCCATGGTCATCAGGCCGTTGTGCCAGTTGTGCGGGATCAGGGGTATGCCGCCGTACTCGGAGTGGGCTTTGTGGCCGACCTCCATACAGAGGTCGATGCCGCAGACGCCGGCGTCGGGCTGGACGATGCCGAAGCCCCCCACCGCCATAAAAGGCTCGAACTGCGCCCACGTGGTAAAAGGCTCGCCGCCAGTGACGGGGATGGAGACGGCCTCGTTGAGCCGGGCGTAGTCCTCGGGTACGCGTTCGACCGGCTCCTCAAACCAAGCCCAGCCCATCTCGTCGAGGGCCTCGGCAATGGGCAGTGCCTCCTCCATCGAGAGGCGGCAGTTGCCGTCGAGGGCTAAGTCCATGCGCGCACCCACGGCCTCGTGGACTTGGCGCGCTATTTTTAGGAAGCGATCGACGGTGACGCCCGACCAAGCCCAATGGGTGCCTATGCGCATCTTGTAAGCGGTGAAACCCTCTTCGGCGTAGCCGATGGCCTCTTCGACGACGGATTCGGGATGGTCGTCCCAGTCGTAGCGCACGCCCGAGGAAGCGTAGAGGCGGAGGCGGCGCAGGGGTTCCTGTCCTGCCGCGCAGAGCAGGTCGGCGGTGGGTTTGCCAGCGATCTTGCCGCGCAAATCCCACAGCGCACAGTTGAGGCCGGCGTTGGCGATGTCGTTGGCGCGCTCCGCTTTGTTGTGCGGCGTCAGGTCCTCGTCGCGGGGGTCGCGGCCGATGAGGCTGGGCTTGAGTTCGTCGATGCGAGCGGCGATGGTGGGCGGCACGCCGTACGCGCAAGGTTCGGCGATGCCCTGCAAGCCTTCGTCGGTTTCGATGATGCAGATCGAGCAGTCGGCCTTGGGCACGTGGAAGGTGGCGCTGTACCACTGAAGTTCAGGCTCGTGGGCGCGCGAGAGCGAAAGCGTGCGGATGTCGGTGATTTTCATCGGGTTCCTATTCGATCATTGGTTTCTTCACGGGCCTGTATTAAAGGGCCACTTACTTTTCGCGTCAACACTGCTAGGTGAGCCTTCCCTTGTCGCCCGCAGAGTGCTCTCGTATTTTGAGGCCGCTTCCCAACCGAGGAGAAACCAATGATTGAACATTCCTATCAGAATTTGAGCGGAGGACGCTGGCTAATCGGCAACCTGCACACGCACACGACCGCCAGCGACGGCGAACGCGATCACCAAGCGGTAATTGACGACTACGCGGGCCGCGGCTACGGCTTCTTGGCGATCACCGATCACGACATCTATACGTCCTTGGAAGACTACGAGCAATACGACGCCCAAGGGATGATATTGGTGCCGGGCAATGAAATCTCAGCCAATGGCCCGCACGTTTTGCACGTAGGGGACGCAGCGTGGGTCGCGCCGCATGCGGATCGGCAACGAGTAATCGACGAGGTCAACGAATTGGGTGGTGGTTTTGCCCTTTTCAATCACCCCAACTGGCACGGCAATTTCAATCACTGTCCGCAGGAGCTTTTGCAGGCCTGCGAGGGCTACGTGGGCTTGGAGATCTACAACGGCGTGATCTGCCGCTTGGAGGGCAGCCCCTACGCGACGAATCGCTGGGACATGCTGCTGAGCGCGGGAAGACGCCTGTGGGGGTTTGCCAACGACGACAGCCACGCGGCGAGCGGCGATGTGGGGTTGGGGTGGAATGTGGCCTATGTGGAGGAGGAGACGGCCTCCGGCGTGGTGGAGGCTCTGCGCGCCGGTCGGTTTTACGCCTCGACGGGCGTTGAGATCAACCAGATCCGAGTCGAGGGAAACAGGATTTGGATTGAGACGGAGAATGCGGCGCGGATCGTGGCCTTGCGCGCCGGCGCGAAGCGGATAGCCGTGGCCGATGGGCGGGAAATTGAGGTGGAAGTGCCGGAGCGGGCGGGATACGTGCGCTTTGAGTGTTGGGGCGCAGGAGAGGCGTTTGCTTGGACGCAGCCGTTTTTTTGTGAGGAGGACGAATAACATGGGCGATTTGATCGTCGTTCATCCAGATTTTGACGGGGTTTGGCCCTTTGCCGCTGATCACTTCCGCACCTTGTGGCCCGAAGCGGACTTTGTGCGCCTAGCGCACGGAGACGAGCGGCCCTTGGGCGAGGTGGTCGAGGACCCGAGCCAAGTGACGCGGTTGGCCACGCTAGGGGTGCCAGTGAGTTTGACGTGTCTGCGACTTTTTACGGCTTTGCAGGAGGCGACCTTTCAGGGGTCTTATGGTCGGCGGCTGGGCGAGGGCTGTAGTGAGTATCTGGCCGAGGCTGGCGTCGTTGTGTACGACCATCCGAGCGAGGGGTTTTGGTCGCAGACCGTGGCGGAATTTGGTTTGGCCTTGACACTGTGCGGACTGCGGCGAATCCCGCAGTTGCACCGCGAGATCATCCAGAGCCAAGCGCCTTGGGACTACGAGCCGCCCGAAGGCCAGGGCCGGCCCGGCGCACGCGGGCACCAGTTTGGCGACGACTCTGCCTTTGCCAGCGGCACGCTGTGTGGCAAGCGGGTGCGGATCGTCGGGGCCGGCAATATCGCCAGCCGCTACGCCAGCTTCGCGTCGATGCTGGGAGCTGATGTGGCGGCTTGGGATCCGTTTGCCACGGAGCCGTGCTTTCACCGGGCCGGGTCGCGCCGCGAGTACCATCTGGAACAGCTAGTCACCGATGCCGAAGTGTTCGCGCCCATGGTGCCGCTGACGGAATCGACGCGCGGGTTAGTCGAGGCTGGGCACATTGACGCACTGCCCAAGGGCTGTCTGGTGGTGCTGGTGACCAGAGCCAGAATCTGCGATACGGACGCGATCCGGCGGCGAGTGATGGCCGATGAACTGAGCCTAGCGGCGGACGTGTGGGACCAAGAACCGCTGCCTTTAGACGATCCGCTGCTGGGGCGGCACAACGTGGTGCATACGCCGCACAACGCCGGGCGCACGATCGACGCGAACAAGGCGTGGGCGGAGAAATTGGCCGTGCAGTTTAAGCCGCGTTGATTGCTCGCATTCAGTGCTGGGTTTATACTTTTACGACTCTTTCATTCAATTAAAAATACCCACTTAGGGAGTTATACATGCGGGGGATCGAAGCGGCGCAAACGGGCCAGCGGCAGCGCAACAAAGAGTTGTTGGGCGGAGTGCGCTACCTAGGCGAGAAGGTGCATTCCGAGGTCTTGCCGCTCACCGTGGATATCGGCAACCAACAAGCGCTGCACCAAGAGCAAATCGACGCCCTAGAGGGCTTGCAGATCGAAGCAGCCGCGACCGCGATCCGCTCGCTGGCCTCGCTGGCCGAAATCGGCGAACTGGATCACCTCGGCGGTGGTCTGGAGTTGATTCCGCCGCTCTTGCTGACTTTGGCGATTACCGACTACGAACGCATCGAATACACCATCGAACACGCCCACACCTCCGTGGGTTACTACGCGACACTGGCGGCGCTGGGCTTTATCGATGAGGAGGTCGTCGTCGAGGGTTTTCGCCGCGGGCTCGACGCTCCCGGGCACGTGTCTTGGCTGCCGGGTGGCACCCAACTCAACGGAGGGCGCTTGGGGGTGATGATCCCGGTGGCCGTGGGCCAAGCCCTTGGCAAGCGGGCTAGGCGTGGCGAGGGTGGCTGGGTCATCTGTCACTGTGGCGACGCGGGCTACATCTCGGGCCAAGCGCTCAACGGCTTCAACGGCGCAGCCGTCCACGGAGCGCCGATCACCTTCGTCATGCACCGCAACGGCATCCAGCTTTCGGGCGCGACCGAGGGCATTATGGACAAGGACCCGCGTCCGATTGTCGCGGCGATGGGCGTGGAAGTCATTGAGATCGAGACTCTGCACGACGCTGCGGTGCTTTATGAAACCTATGTCGAAGGCTACAAACTGGCTCAGCAGGGTCGGTCGACGCTGATCTATCCCACGGGAACGCACGAACTCCTCGGCGACTTTGGCGAGCGCTTGGGCATTGGTTCCGAGGTCGCAGCGTTTGCCGCCGAGCACGGCGTCGATCTCAGCACTCGCATCTGGATCCCCGGTTCGCTGATGAGCTATCGCGACGTAGTGCCGATGCTCGAATGCCTTTTCTTGGTCAACAAGCTACCCGGCGGCGAAGGGCATCACGACGGGCACATGAAGGGCCGAGACGCTGCGCAAGTGCTGAGCAACCCGATGTTCCAAAAAACAGCGGCGGCGTGCCAAGCCCTAGCGACGCTGCGCCAAGACGAGAAGCGCCAAGTCGAGACCCGGGCTAGACCTGCTCCTGGCAGCCGCAATTTGGTTCTGTCCCAGGATGTGCGGGAAAAGGTCAGCTTGCCCGCGGTGGGCACGAGCGAAAGTCCGCGCGCTGGATCCGAGGCTGCGTACGCGGCGGTGGCCGCGCATTTTCCCGACGATGTCTTCGTCGTTAGCTGCGACCTCGATCCCTCGACTAAGCTGGCGAAGGCACGCGGTTTTTTGGCGGACGATCACCAGTTCGAGATGAGCATTGAGGAGCAAGCTGCTTGTCTGATTACCGACGGATTGGCGATGAGCGTGCCGGGTCCGCAGCTCAATGTGGTATCGACGTTTGCCGCCTTTTACGAGGGCATTGCCCGCGAGGGCTTTGACGTCTGGCGCTATCAGCGCAACCTCACCGGCGTCAATGAAGGGCTCAACGTCGCCTTCCACGTCTCGCACGTGGGGGCCTGCACTGGGCGCGATCACTTTTCGGGTTGGGGCTTGGAGTGGATCAACGTTGGCTTGAGCTATTTGCCCTATCTGCACCGGTTCTACGGGCCAGCCGATGCGCGGGCGGCGTTTTTGGCAGTCTGCGATATGGCGGCGCACTACGGAGGGCACATCATCGGCATCCCGCGCGACTCCCTGCCCATCCTCGAAAAGCAAGACGGCTCGGGGCCGCTGTGGGAAGCAGGCGACGCTTGGGAGCCGATGACAGTTTACCGCACTTACGCTGGAGCTGAGCGGGCGATCTTGGCTTTTGGCGCGCCGGCTTTTCTGGCTGGCGAGGCGGCCGAGCAGCTCGAAGGCGCGGTGGATGTGCATGTAATCAATGGTCTGCCGCTGCCTGATGCGGCCTTAGAAGAACTAGTGGGCCGCTATCCCAAGGGCGTGGTAACTATAGAAGATGGCTTGATCGGCGCAGCCAATGTCGGCGTGCGCGGTTTCGCCGGATTGGTGGCGGGCGTCGCTGGCGACTTGGGCATTCCGGCGGCGCACATCGGCATTACCGATCCGACGACGGCCCCGTCAGAAGGCCATTTAGAGACGTGGGCGCACTTCGGCATTACGACCGAGGCGCTCATCGCAGCCGTGAGTGGGTTAGATCAATAAACACACCAAGCATAAAGGCATAAAATTATGAAGCGGAGCGCACTATTAATCATCGCACTTTGGGCTTTCGGCTGTGGAACCGGCGGTCAAGGTGGGGAAACAAGTAAGGAGATCTTAATGGATCCTACAGGCGAGGCCCTGAACGAGCAGGCACCCGACGAATTCTCAGTGCGCTTGGAGACTAGCGCTGGCCCGGTGGTCATCCAAGTGACGCGCGATTGGGCACCGATCGGTGCCGATCGGTTCTACAACTTGGTCCGCAGTGGTTTCTACGACGAGCAGCGCTTTTTCCGCGTGGTACCTAACTTTGTGGTGCAGTGGGGCCTGAGCGGCAATCCAGCGCTGAACCAGGTCTGGCATCGGGCTCATATCCTCGACGACTCCGTCGTGCAGAGCAATACGCGCGGACGGATCACGTACGCCAAAACTAATCAGCCCAATACGCGCACGACCCAGCTCTTTATCAATTTGGGAGATAACGCCAATCTCGACGGCATGGGGTTTGCGCCCTTTGGCGAAGTGGTAGAAGGCATGGAGGTGGTCGATGCAATCAACGCCGAGTACGGCCAGCAGCCTTCCCAAGGGCAGATCGCCATGAACGGCAACGCTTATCTCGAAGAAAACTTTCCCAACCTAGACTACATCGTCAAGGCCGAGATCATCGAGTAAATTGGCCGCCGAAATCCGCAATGAGGCCGTCGGGCTAAAGGCCGGTACCCTAGCCGTTGTGACCGCCGTGCTGTGGGGCGGCAATCCGGTGGCGATCAAGGTGGGTCTCGACGGAGTGCCACCTGCGGCGATGGCTGGTTTGCGCTTTGCATTGGGTGCCCTGACCGTATGGGTCGGGGCACTTTTTGCTGGTATTCAGTTGCGCATACCCTCCAGCGAATGGAAAGGGCTGGGCGGCTTGGCGCTGCTGTTCGCGCTGCAAATATGGCTTTTGAACGCGGGCACTCAATACACCACGGCTAGCCGCTCGGGGGTGGTGGTCAATATCTACCCCTTCTTCACGGCACTCTTCGCGCACTTACTCGTCGGCGACCGCTTGGGCTTGGGGCAGTGGTTTGGCTTGCTCATTTCGTTTGCCGGTGTGGTGCTGCTGTTTTGGGAGTCGCTGGCGCTGGCCGAAACGCAGTACTTGCTCGGTGACGCGATGGTGGCTGCCAGCGGTTTGTTGTTGGGCTTGCGGCAGGTGGTGATCAAGCGGTTGGTACAGGGGCTTAATCCCTATCAGGTGCTGTTTTGGCAAGCCATGCTGAGCCTGCCGCTGTTTGCCGCTTGGAGCGCGTTCTTAGAATCCGAAGCTGAGTACGTCCTGACCGGCCCGGTCGTCGCCGGCGTGCTCTATCAAGGCATCGTCGTCGCTGGGCTGTGTTTTATCATCCTCGTCTTTCTGCTCCAACACCACTCGCCGGGGCGATTGGGGGGCTTCGGCTTTGCTACGCCGGTAGTGGGCGTGCTGTTGAGTGCCGCGCTTTTGGACGAGGCTATATCGCCCTATCTGCTGGCCAGCATGGGATTGGTGGCTGTGGGGATTGTGGTTGCCAACTGGGTCGAGCGGGATTAGGGCAACCCTACAAGTCAACGGGGATTCAATATGCAGTTCGTAATCGACGTGCATCTGCACTCGCGCTTTGCGCGGGCGACGAGCCGCGAGCTCAACCCGTCCAACTTGCACAAGTGGTCGGCGCTCAAGGGCGTTGATGTGGTCGGCACGGGGGACTATACGCATCCAGAGTGGTTTGCCGAAATATCTGAGCAACTTGAACCGGCCGAAGAGGGCTTGTACCAACTCGAACCCGGCCGTCGCGCTGCCGTAGAACAAGAGCTGCCCGAGCGCTGTCGCCGCGCTGTGCGCTTCATGCTTTCGGTGGAAATCAGCACCATCTACAAGAAGGGCGACAAGACCCGCAAGATCCACCACGTCGTCATCCTGCCCTCCCTCGAATCCGTCGCTCGGCTCAACCGCCGTCTTGGTGCCATTGGCAACTTGCACTCCGACGGTCGGCCCATCTTGGGGTTAGACAGCCGCGACCTTTTAGAGATTTGTCTCGAAGCCGATGAGAATGTGCTCTTCATCCCGGCCCATATATGGACGCCGCACTTTGCCGCGTTGGGGGCATCGTCGGGTTTTGACTCGTTGGAGGAGTGCTACGAGGATTTGCTGCCGCACATCTTCGCCGTGGAGACCGGCCTGTCCTCGGACCCGCCGATGAACTGGCGGCTGTCGGCCCTGGATCGCTATGCGATCGTATCCAATTCCGACGCCCACTCGCCGCAAAAACTGGCCCGCGAGGCCACGTGCTTTGACACGGAGTGCTCGTATCCGGGCATCTACTCCGCGCTCAAAGACCGCGATCCTGCGCGCTTTCTAGGCACCTTGGAGTTCTATCCCGAAGAAGGCAAGTACCACTACGATGGCCACCGCAAGTGCGCGGTGTGCTACAAGCCGGAGCAAACGCTGGCCGCCGAGGGGATCTGTCCGGTGTGCGGACGCAAGCTGACGGTGGGGGTTTTGCACCGGGTGGAGAAGCTGGCCGATCGCCCGGAGGGATTTCGACCGGATGTTGCTCCTTCCTACGAGTACCTGATCCCGCTCGACGAAGTGATCGGCGCAGCGGTTGGCGTTGGCCCGAAGTCCAAGAAAGTCCGCGGCGTGTACGACCGGCTGCTGGCCGAAGTAGGTACAGAACTCGAAGTATTGCGTCGCGCCGGACTCGAAGCGATTGAAAGCTGCGCTGGGCCGTTGGTGGCCGAGGGCGTGCGCCGGATGCGTTGCGGCGAGGTGGATATCTACCCTGGCCACGATGGGGAATACGGCGTAATCAGCGTGTTCACCGAGGAGGAGCGGACGCGCTTACAAGGGCAAGGTGCGTTGTTCGACTTGGGCCCGGCGGTCGCGAAGACGGCTGAGGAAGTCCACGTTCCAGCGGTGCCGTCGCCAAGACCCGATAGCACCGCGCAAGCGGAGCGGGACGAGGACGCGCTCGACGACGCACAGCGGCAAATCGAAGAGGCCGAGGGAGGGCCTTTAGTGGTCGTGGCTGGCCCAGGGTCGGGCAAGACCCGGGTGTTGACGCGGCGCATTGCGCGGCTGGTCGCAAGCGGTGTGGACCCGGGGCAAATCATGGCCATTACCTTTACCCGGCGGGCGGCTGGACAGATGCGGCAGCGGCTGAGCGCATTGCTGGATGGTGGGCTGGGCGCGATGCAGGTGGGGACCTTTCACCGCTTGGCGTTGTCGCTGTTGCGGGAGTTGGGCTGCGAGCCAAAGCTGGTACTCGACGAGGTGGAAGCGCGCCGGTTGCTGGAAGGGACGCTGGCAGACGCTGGATTGTCCGGGTCAGTTACCGCGGCCAGCCAAGCCATCTCGCTGGCCAAGGCCGCCGCACAGGGGCCGGATGAGGTGGCCGAGGAGTGGCGACCGCATTACGGCGCTTATCAGGCAGCCCTCCATGCGTCTGGGGCCTGCGACTACGACGACATTCTCTTGGATTTGTTGCGCTTCTTAGAAGCGGATGCAGCCGTACGGGAACAGGTGCGGGCGCGGTTTCCCTATTTGCTGATAGACGAGTTCCAAGACCTCAACGCCGCGCAGTATAGATTGGTCCTGCAGTTGGCGGGTGAAGGCGCGGGCCTGATGGCCATCGGCGACCCGGATCAGGCGATCTACAGCTTTCGCGGGGCTTCGCCCGACCACTTCGTTCACTTGCGCGACCGTTTCTCGGATACGCGACTCTTTCATCTAGGCGCGAACTACCGCTCTCAGGGGCATATTGTCGAGGCCGCTGCCGCCGTCGTCGGCCACAATCCAGAGCGAGAGGCCATTGAACTCGCAGCCGTACGCCCGGGAAAAGAGCGGATCCGCCTAATTGAGGTGCAGAGCGAGACAGCCGAGGGTATTGCGGTGGTGCGGGAGATTGCCCGCATGGTCGGCGGCACCGATATGGTGCAGACCGATGCCGGCGCAGAGGGCACGCGCAGCTTCGCCGACTTTGCCGTGCTCTTCCGCACGGGCCGACAGGGCCAAGTGCTGGAGGAGTGCTTCCGCAAGGAGGGCCTGCCCTACCGGCTCGTCGGCCAGAAGGGCTTTCTGCAAGCGCCGACCGTGCGGGCCGCGTTGGCATTTGCTCGCTATGCCTCGCTCTCGCAAGAGGATGTGCGCCGTTGGCAGGCACTAGAGGCTATAGGCGTGGAACCGCACATTTTGCGCCAAATTCGGCGGGGGGAGCTGTCGGCTGCGGCGCAGGACCGGGTCGAGGCGCTAGAGGCGCGGATAGCAGAGTACAGGCAATGGGCCGCGCAGGAGGGGGCGGGGACTTGGGTGCGCCGCTGGCAGGTCGAGTTCGGGGACCCGGAGGACGAGGCCTTGGAGCACTTGGCTCGAGTAGCGGACGGGACCGGAACGCTCGCTCAGCTACTGGAGACTGTGCTCTTAGGCGCGGAGGCCGACTACGAGGAGCGGGGCGGCCCCCAAGGCCCAGAGGCCGTCGCGCTGATGACCCTGCACGCGGCCAAGGGCTTGGAGTTTCCAGTGGTATTTATCTGTGGGGTGGAGGACGGACTCATCCCCTTCCGCGAGCGGGATGCCGACCTTCGGCTGAGCTCAGGACTTCGGCGAGCTCAGTCGAGTCGTCGAAGCCTCGCCGAGGAGCGGCGGCTCTTTTACGTGGGTATGACGCGAGCGGAGGAGGAATTGGTGTTGCTGCGGGCGCGCAGCCGCCAGCGCTATGGCGAGCGGGTGCAGGGCGCGCTGTCGCCGTTTGTAGAAGAAATTCCCGCTCAGTTGCTCGTGCGCGAGGATGTGGCCATGCCGCGCCGACGGGAGGCCGAGCAGCTATCGCTCTTTTAGATTTCTCAAGCCGCGGGATTGGGCCGCGAAAGCAGGCTAGGGCAGTAGGTCGGCGACGGAGATGGCCGCGTCGGGACGGGTGAGTGGAGAAACCGTGTCGTCGTGGGTAAGTACTGTACAGGACTGATAGGTTTCCCGTTCTTGGTCTGGGTCTCTATAGACCTCTAGGCAGTAATCTACCAGATTGAGGATCCAGAACTCGGGAGTACCGCTGGCGGCGTACAATCTTTGCTTGTGTTCCCGATCGTATCTCAGCGAGGAATCCGAGATTTCGACGACTAGTGCGGCGACCGTGGGATGGTACGCGAGGTGATCGCGTGGTTGGCCGCGGACTACGGCGACATCGGGTTCAGGCTCGGACGACTCTCCCAAGGCCATGGGGACTTGGACGCGCACGGTAAAGCCTTGGACATATATTGCGCTCAAGACTTCACTCACTAGACAGACTGCTGTAGCGTGGGCACGGCTTTGTGGTGTCATTTCGAGGATTTCCCCGTTGATCAGCTCAAGTCGGTCTTCTGGATGAAAAACGCCGGCAGATACCATTTTCTCGTATTCTTCCCGCGTCCATAGATGGGGTTGTAGGGACATTGCATTCATAGACCGCTATCTCCGTCTTTTCAATTTAACATACCGCATTAAGCATTGCCACGATCTCATAGTCCTGATGGACGCCCTACGCTGGTTCAGGATTAAAAAGCCGCGCGATGTGTACGGCTTGGAAGAGCGTCGCTGGCTCTAGCTGCGTGCGCAGGGCACGCTTGCGCGGCAGGAGCGTGGTTTCGCCGAGCATGGGCGGGCAAACCATCACTTCGACCCGTCCACTGCCGATGTTGAGATTGCCGCGCGGACATTTGGGCCATAGGGAATGGAGGCCGCGAAAAGTTAGCGGCACGATGATCACGTCGGGCGGCAGATAAGCAAAAAGCGCGTGCTGCATGGGCAGGCACTGATGCTCAAAGGCGGCGGTGGTGCCCTCGCCATAGACGACGCCCGGCCGCTCTGAGAGGAGCTCGGCAAAGCGGCGCGTGGGATTTTTCGTGTCGGCTGAGCGGGTCATAATGACGTGCCCATCGACTTTCTCCATGATCTGATCGACTTCTTCAGTAGTAAAGCCAATCAATGAAAAAGAGCGCCCGCCAATACGCAGGGATGCAGGTTCGGTGAGGCGAGCGCGGGCGAGGCTCACCGGCGCGGGGAGTTCGCGCCAGCCCATCAGTTCGAGGAAGCGGGGGTCGTGGATCAGGGTACTCATCACCGGATGGTCGAAGAGACTGCGGTGCGTGGGGAGGAAAAGGACCTTCTCCTGTTTGTTGGCTAGGTCGAGATCGTGGGCGGTAGCGGCGAAGAGCGGGTCGGCGCTTACGGTCAATTCAATGCCGAAGATGTCCAGCGATTTCCGCCCCCATTCGCTGCTTTGGGCGCTGGCTGCTTTGAGGCGCTCCTTTTCTGGAAGCTGAGCCGCTAGCAGGCTCATTTTTTTCTTTCCAGTGCGGTAGTAGAGGAAAGCCCACCGAAAGAGGCGCGCCCGACGGCTCCATGGGCCGAGGCTCTGGCGTCGCCCGACGTGCTGGTATTCGAGAAAACGGCCCTTGGCCTTGCCGTCGAGCAGTGGGGGCAGGACCACCAGATCGACTTCTCCCCGCGCCCGGCCTGCTAGTCGGTTGACGTAGCTGACTAAGCGGCGCGTCAGGTCGATCATGTCGCGGGTCAGGTAGCTATACTCTTGGCCGTACCAAAATTCCCTCGGCTTGATTTGGGCGGGATCTTCGGAGTGGGCTTGGAGGAACTTGAGTAGCATCCCCTTACCCAACAGAACCAGCTTGCACAACTTTTGGTGCCATTGAGCGCGCACCCGCCCCTCGATGCGGGCCAAGAGCACGTCGGCGTCCGTGATGGCCTTCCACACCGAGATGCCTAAGTAGATGAAGTTGCTATAGGTGTTGAAGCGGATGGCGAGGTGCTCGCCAGCGGCGAGGTAATCGACGACGCGCTCGGCGACTTCGCTGAGCAGATCGCGCAGGGTTCCGGCGTGGCGGACTCCGTCGATTTCGCAGGCGTAGTGCTCGGCCAAGCGCGGATCGTCGCCCGAATCGGGCGCGGGCTCTTTTTGCGCCGCACCGGATTGTATCTTCTCGGCGACGGCGTGGGCGTGGGACAGTGGCACGCGGGCGACCCGCAGCTTGACGAGAGCGGCTTCACCTTCGTCGAGGGTGTAGGGATTGTCGCGACCTAGGGCGTGTAGATAGACCGATTGGTAGAGCGCGTGGAAATCGAGTGCGTCGCCGCGCCCGCGCTCGACGAAGAGCTGGCGCGTTGCTAGGTAGAGGCGGTTCGCTTGGTGGTACGCCGGGCCGACGCGTTCGTAGTGGTCGTATGCCTCTCGCAGGCGCTTGTCGCGGAGCGGGGGGATGCCCTCGTGAATGGCACCGATCAGTTCGGCGCGGCGCACGAGCGCGTCGAGGTCGCTGCCCACCGGCCAGATGATTTCGCTTGGATCGCGGTCGGTAAAGTGGCCGTCGCTGATGGCGACTTGCATCAGCTCCTCAGCCGCCTCGTCGTAGAGACGCAGCATTTCGTCTAGATCCACGTCGCGCAGCAGTTTGTCTAGGTCCACTTTGCACCTGTCTTTCGGTTTGCTTTAGCAGCCTAGAGTGAGTTAATGCAAACCGCCTGCTTGGTCAAGCTCGTGCGGGGTGGTTCGAGGCGCGGAGGGAACCTATTCGCCGCGATGCATGACAACGCCACGGGGATTCTCAAAGGCGTCGATCCACAAGCGGCACCATTCCCCGTAGTCGGTCAGCTCGCTGGACGGATCGCGGCGAGAGCGCGCGACAAAATCGGGGTACCTAGGCCCCCGTGCAGAGAAGCTACAATTCACCCGGTCCCAGATCTGCATCGATCAAACCCCGATGGTAATTCTTCCCCATCAAGTACTTGATTTCCAGCTCTACATCGCGCAATACGACAGCCGGTAGCGCCTGCCCGTCCCGTTTGAGCAGTTCGACCTCCAGCACATTCCACCCCTGCACCGGCCTAAATTTTTCGGGCAAACGAAAGACATACCAATAGCCAAAAACCCGATAGCGCGGCGCATCCATCACGTACATCTGATTGATTTTGCGCAGCAGCGATTGCGGTAATTCTTTGCCGTTAAAAGCAAAGCGCAAGCGATCCCGCTCCGTCGTCTCCTGCACTCGCACCCGCAAGATTACCTCGTGGACCCGATTGACCTTGTCCCATTTTTGCAGATCATCACTCACCGCAAAACCCACCTGTAGCGCCTGCCCCTTTGCCAATTCAATGGGTAGCGGATTAGCGACATTCGGCGCAATCGCCTCTGGCACCGGCGCGCTGCCCTCGCTGGGGATTCGATAGATTTTGTCCTTGGCCGCCATCGTTTCGGGGAAGGGCACCTCGCGCAGCTTCTGGTAGAAATCGGCCTTATACGGCCAACAGCCAAACCAATGCGCGATATAGAGACCATCGACTCCCTGCGCCCAATAGTTGCAAGCCCCCGCCCGCACCATTTCGATCGTCCCCTCGCCGACCCGGTCGCTGTCGATCCGACTCTGTAACGCCGGCAAGACCCGACACGCCGTCCCGTGTGCCGCTTTGACGAAGGCGCTGAAATCCGCCGACGGGTCTGCCGCTCCCGATGCCTCGGGCACGATCGCGTCGACAATGCCCCGGCGCATCCACTCCAATGGCTCTAGCCCTACCGCCCGGCATCCATCCAGATTCGCTGGCACTCGCAGGACCAATTCTCGTGCCGGATCGCTCTTTTTTACAGCCGCGTAAACCCGCCCTATCCACTCGGTCATAATCCCCGTCCCCGCCGCAATCTCATCGGGGTGAAAGTAATAGGGGCAGTAATTGAGCTGTAGCTCAAAACCGTCAACGGGATAGTGCGCGAGCACTTCCTCGACTATCGCCAAATTCCGCTCGCGCACTGCATCCCAAGCGTAATCCCACGCGCGATACCCCGGCCACTCCGCGTCCACACCGCCCTTGCTGCCGATCTCCAACGGCTGCGGGTTGCGCTGCTGGGCGGCGAAGCGCGGATTTTCCCAGCTTTTCAACATCAACTCCCGCGGTCCCTGCTGCGGCAATAGCATCGCGTAGAGCAGCAGGCCATTGGCATGGGCTTTGTCGCAGAGCACCTGGAGCGGATCGCATCCGGCTTTGATCAATTGGGTGAAATTCTGGTTGGCCCGCTTCCAGATCAGATGCGGCCACTTCTTTATATCCCGTCCCCACAACGCGCCCACCTGCGAATCGTAGAGCAGGCTCTGCGCATCGCCTAGGGTCAGAGACAGCGCCTCGACTGGTGTCCCCACCAACTCGTCTACTGCCGCCTCCAGCTCTTCTTTCTGCATCGGCGGCTCGTACATGTAGATCAGCGGGTGCCGACCGTCGTGGTCGAAAAAAATGCGTGGTTTGGCCATCGTCGTCTCCTTGCAATCGCTCAGTGCAGCCAGCCATTCGCCAAGCTGCGATCAAAGAAGCCGTCTGGAAATTCCTAGCAAAGCTCAAAGCACGAGCGAAAACGTACGGTTAGCGCCCTTCTATTCGCCTCGGTGTGAGACAACGCCGCGAGGATTTTCAAAGGCGTCGGTCCACAAACGGCACCATTCCTCGTAGTCGGTCAGCTCGCTGAACGGGTTGCGGTGGGAGCGCGCGACGAAGTCGGGGTGGCCGGTGCGGCCGGTGTGCTGGCCGGTGGGCTGGTAGCGCAGATCCAGCGACCAGCGGCATTGGTCGGAGTAATTGGGGGTGGAGCGATGGGGCGTAAAGCGGCTCATGAGCACCACGTCGCCGCGCTTGCACTCCAAGGGGAAGGGTTCAATTTGGGGCATGGCCTCGGGGGCGATGGTGGTGCCGCCGGCTGCCAAGTGCCGGAGGTAGCCGGTTTCGACGAGGCCGGGCAAGACCTCCATGCAGCCGGTCTCTACTGTGGCTTCGGCCAAGGGTAGCCAGCAGGTGACGACGTTAGAGCCTTCGGCTTCTGGCATCATCACGCCGGCGTCTTGGTGCCAGGGCGCGTTGTGGAAAGAGGGGCCTTCGCGGTTTTCGTAGGCTTGCGGCGGCTTGGCTCGCAGGTGCTGAATGGGGTTGCAGATCAGTTCGGGACCTAGCAGCGATTCGAGCAGGTCGAGCAAGTTTTCGTTGCGCAAAAACTCGAACATCGCCCGCCCCCGATAGTGCATGATGTCCATTCCACGCCCGATCTCAGGGCACTGTTTGAACAGCAAGCCGTAGCGCGTGGCAAACGGGGCGTCCTCGTGCAGGTCTGCTATTTCGCCCTCGTCGTGCAGCGTCTGTGCGCGGGCGTCGATCCACGCCGACAGCTCGTCGATGAGTGGCTGCAAGTCGTCGTGGGTGAGCGCTTCGCGGGCGATGATGACGCCGCGCGTGTTGAATTCTGCGATCTGTTCGGTCGTGAGTTTCATCGCGGTTTCCCCCAATCCGTTGTGCGGGCAAATTAAAGCAATCCCCATTGAACTGTAAATTTCTCGGCGTCTTCCCGTTCTGCAGATGGTGCATCCCGAGATTTGGCGGTGCCCCGAGCGCCGCCGTTGGATAGTTTACTTTCTGTAAAAGCTTACATATCTTTATTCTTATCCACCTTGCGCAGGGAACCCGCATGTAGGTTCCCTTGTTGTACATAGTTCAGAATGCTTAGTGGAGGGGTCGCTCCCCTTTGCTGAGCATTAAGCGGAATGCTCTGATATTCTGCGCGAGGAATCCACATGTTGGATGCCTTGTTGTATAATATAGTCGGAATGCTTAGTGGAGTGGTTGCTTCTCTTCACTGGGCAATAGGCAGGAAATGCTCCGCATACTCTGTGTAATTATGCAGGGAGCCGCATGTCGGGTCACTTGCTGAATACAATAGCCAGAGTACTTAGTGGAGGGGTCGCTCCCCTTCGCTTGGCGAATAGGCAGGAAATGCCCCGCATACTCTGCGTGAGGTGGATATGGCCCGGCCCCCACTTTTTAGGGGGCCGATTCACCCATCACACAGAGGAGGCATTACCTTCATCATGCGGAGTAGAAAATTTCTTGTCTGCGCGCTTTTCACCACCCTCGCATTATCTTCCACTCCAACGCTCGCCCAACACTCGGTCGCACGCCAGTGGAATGAGGCCCTGTTGGAGACGATTGGCAATGATTACGCCGATCCCACGATCCAAGCCCGCAACCTCTTCCACACTAGCATAGCCCTGTACGATGCTTGGGCAGTGTACGGCGATGGCCCCGAGCAGACCTATCTGCTGGGCCAAACTGTAAGCGGCTTTACCGTTCCCTTTGCCGGGGTGCCTCGTCCCGATGACGTAGAGGAGGCTCGCCGCCAAGCTATGAGCTATGCGGCCTACCGTCTCATCAAGCACCGCTTTGCCAATTCTCCGGGTTCGGAATCGATATTCAGCCCTATTGAAGTGCTCATGGCAGACTTGGGCTACGATCCAGCCTTTACCTCCACGGACTACGCCGATGGCAACCCCGCGGCCTTGGGCAACTACATTGCCCAAAATCTGATTCAATTCGGCTTGCAGGACGGTTCCAACGAGCAGCTCGCGTACAGCAACCGTTTCTACGAGCCTTTCAATTCGTCTCTGAACCCTACCCTGCCAGGCCCCAACGGCCTTTTTGACCCTAATTTCTGGCAGCCCCTCTATCTTGACACCTACAAATCGTTTCTCACCGCCGACTGGGGTTTCGTGACTCCCTTTGCCCTCAGCGACGAGGACCTAACGATGTACCGACGGGACGGCAACGACATGCCGGTGTATCACGATCCGGGACCGCCGCCCCATATACAACAAGATTCACAATTCTCCAACTTGGCCGACCTGTTCAGAGCGTTCAACGGCCTCCGCAACCACCGCGATCCCCCTAGATTGAGAATGGCGTCTGAAGAATATCAATGGGGCTTTGCCCTCGTCGCGCTCTGGGCGTCCCATCTCGATCCGGCCGATGGCGTCCTCTGGGATATTTCGCCCGGTGCCATCGGCAACGCGCCCGAATTGCCTCAGACGTTAGCCGAGTACCAAGCATTCTACAACATGCTCGAAGGCGGCGACGCCAGCGAGGGCCATCCGATCAATCCCCACACCGGCCAGCCTTATGAAGAACAGTGGGTGCCGCGCGCTGACTACGCCCGAGTGCTGGCCGAATTCTGGGCCGATGGCCCAGAGACCGAGACTCCGCCGGGCCATTGGTTTTCCATCCTCAACTACGTCAGCGATCATCCGCTCTTTGAAAAGCGCTTCAAAGGCGAGGGGCCAATCCGCGACGACCTCGAATGGGATGTCAAAGCCTATCTCGCTATGGGGGGTGCCATGCACGACGCGGCCGTGACCGCCTGGAGCATCAAGTGCTGGTACGACTACGTCCGCCCCATTTCGGCCATTCGCTGGCTGGCAGGTCGCGGCCAGAGCAGCGATCCCGATCTGCCGCATTATGATTCCCTCGGCTTACCGCTCATCGACGGCCATATCGAGTTGGTTCAAGCCGGAGATCCCCTCGCTGGTGAGAGTGGCGAACACATCGGCAAAATCAAGCTGAAGTCTTGGCGCGGGCCGAGCTACATCGCCGATCCGGCCACCGACATAGCTGGCGTCGGCTGGATTTTGGCCGAGAATTGGTGGCCGTACCAACGGTCCAATTTTGTCACCCCGGCCTTTGCCGGCTACGTCTCGGGCCACTTGACCTTCTCAAGTGCCGCGGCCGAAATTCTGACCCTGCTTACCGGCGATCCGTTTTTCCCTGGAGGCTTGGGCGAATTTCGCATCGAGCGCAACAGTTTTCTCGTTTTTGAGGAAGGCCCTAGCGTCGATGTGGTGCTGCAATGGGCGACCTACCGCGACGCCTCGGATCAGAGCAGCCTATCGCGTATGTGGGGAGGCATCCATCCCCCCGCGGACGACATTCCCGCTCGCCTAATCGGCCCCCGCATTGGTGAGGACGCCTTTGCGCTGGCCGAAGCGTATTTCAGCTCGCCGACGCAAGGTGCGGCTCGCCGGTCCGCCGCGCTGGTCGAGGATTTTACGGCTGAATTGCCGATGAAATTCGCCCTAGACCAAAACTACCCGAATCCATTCAACAGCGGCACGGCCATTGCATTTGACCTGCCCTACGGAGAGATGGTGGACTTGACTGTGTACACGATCTCCGGTCAGAAGGTGGCCACCTTAGTACGCGGAACCCGGGCTGCAGGGTATCACCAAGTGTTGTGGGATGGACGGGGCGAGGATGGGGCCGAGCTAGCCAGCGGCGTATTCCTGTATCGCCTGCAAGTCGGCGACCAACTAAAGACGCGGAAAATGCTGTTGCTGCGCTGAAACACCCTGCGGCGAAGATCCCCACCTCTACGCCAAAGATATAATCCCCTGTAGCATAGAAAGGTATCAAGCATACAATGGGCAGGTGTGTGTGTGGTTTTGATGTTGTTTGGTATGAGTGTAGCATGGGTAGCTTGTTCCACAGATTATACGGTAGCCCCTTCGGGTCCAGCGGCAAAAATGACCACAGGCGATTCGTCTGAGCGGTATTACATCCATTGGACCTGTGGTGCCGACGAATGGTCCATGCCGGCCGACTCCGCGTGGACGATTTTCTATGGCTCCAATCGGTTCTACACGGATGGGCAGCGCGTCCATATCTCCGAATATCTCACCCCCAATTCCAAGCGCGTCTATTGGGCCGCTGAGACGGCCAATGAACGATACAAGCGCGCCGGAGTTGGTCTAGTACTGTCCGATAACACCTGCGCTATTTGGAGCGACTTGATTGACCGGGACACCTCGGTGGTGCGCATCTATCGCGGTGAGGTCAAATGGCGCTACCGGGCCTATCCGGATCATTCTCAATACGCGCTGGTAGAAAACGAGGAGTACTACCGCATCGCCTATGTCCGGGACAGCTTGGTGGTCCACCGGGATTTTGACTACTGGTTCGACCGCGATCCCCACCCGTCGGCCTTAGGCGATGCTCGGGCTTATTACCCTTTCAACTTCAGTCAGACCGCCATAGACACTATGCTGAACGTGCCCAGAGATGACAGACCCTACCTGCTTGACGTGGTGTGCGCCGGCGATGATTGCCCTGAGTTCTTGCAGTCAACGGAGACGAGGACGACGGAGACGACGGAGAGTAGGGGAAGTACGGAGAGTAGGGGAAGTGCGGGATATATTTCTTCGGTAACCTCCGAAGAGGCGGAGCATCTTCCTCAGGAGGTAATAGATTGTGGCCCGGTTCCGCAAGAGATTATCGATGCCCGCGATGAGGTAAATATTCGTCAAGAGGCCTATTCTGAAAAGCATGATGTTTGGGGGGTTGAAGCGAGAGCTCTTATTGATCTTCATTCTATCGAGGTTCTAGAGGAATGTCTTAGTCCGTTGAGCCGTGACCCTTATATATATTCCAGCGACCCTCCTTGTACAGCTCATAATGCAGCGTATAAGTCGCTTCAGGAGGCTATAGTTGCGCATTCCGCTGCGGAAAACGCTTTGGAGCAACTGGAAGAGGAGCATGGGATTCCTCTTGCGTGTCGATAGCGTCCAACGTCAGCCCAAATCCTCGACGTGTTCTGCGATGTAGCGCTCGATCTCCGCTGCGCTCATCGCGCCGGTAAAGGTTCCACCGGGCGGCATGTAGTAGAACGCCTCGGCGTAGTCTAGGCCATAGGGATCGCCGAGGCGTTGGTATTCTTGCAAGCCAAAGAGGCGGATGTACTGGCGGTCGGCTTCTTCGTCATCGTTGCCCAAGGCGGGCAGGTGCTTGCCCTGACGCGCCAGCCGTTCCTTGAGGCGGCGACCGTGAGCACCCGCTGGCCCTTGAGCCTTATTGGCGCTCATGGCGGCGACCTTTGCGTCGAGATGAGGGACTATATCGACGACGGTGTTGTAGGGCTGACCCGGGCGGCAGGTCCAGTAGTAGAGGTCTTTGACCGAGTGAGGCTGCATGCCGCAAGCTAGTTGTTCGGGGTAATCCTTGCCCATGCCAGCCATCCAGCGCGCCGCTTCGACGGCTTGGCCGGTGATGTAGTGATCGGGGTTTTCCTCCCAGTGGCCCCAAGGACTGAACGTGGTGATGGTGTCGATTTTGAGGGCGCGGATTAGGAATACCAGCCGGGCTCTCAGCTCGGTGGGGGCGGCTTCGTCGAGGAAGTGATTGCGGTAGCCGAGGTGGATGACCTGTTTGAAGCCCAACTCTTTGGCCAGCACTTCGACTTCGCGCTCGTTTTGGAGGATGGTCTCGCCCATCGTGCCCGGCCCGCACTTCTCGTCGTTGGTGGTCTGGATTAAATAGGCCGTGTAGCCTTCGGCGATGAGCTTGGCGACGAGGCCGGCGCAGAAGAGGGGAATATCGTCGGCGTGGGCTTGGACGGCGGCCAGCACCTTGCCTTGGTGGGGTTTGTCTGGGGTGAGCTTTTCGACGGTTATCTCGCCGACGGGGGTGTACCAGGGAATGCGCGGGTCGGGACTAGGGGACATGGTCGGTTCCTTTTTGTGGTGGTGGACGGCTATTCAGACAGAAATATGAAGCGTGGGAACTTAATGCGCTACGTTCCCACGCTACTGAAGGCCGCTGCGATCGAGTGCTCGATACTGTATGGCCTCCGCTAGATGCTGCGACTGAATTGGGGCGTCGGCCAAATCGGCTATGGTGCGAGCGACTTTGAGGATGCGGTCGTAGGCGCGGGCCGACAGACCGAGGCGGGCCATGGCCTTTTCGAGCAGGGCCTGTCCGGCGTCGTCGAGCGAGCAGTGGCGGCGGATGTGCCGCGTGTTCATCTGGGCGTTGCAGAATAGCTCGCCGGCAAAGCGGTCGAGTTGCCGCTGGCGGGCGGCGTTGACGCGCTGGAGGATGTGCGCTGAGTCTTCGCCGCTTTGCTTGTTGGCCAAGTCGTCGTAGGCGAGGGCTGGCACTTCGATGTGGATGTCGATGCGGTCGAGGAGCGGCCCGGAAACGCGCGCGCGATAGCGGCGGATTGCGGCCGGTGAGCAGGTGCAGGTGCGGCGGGCGTCCGAAAGATAGCCGCAAGGGCAGGGATTCATCGCTGCGACGAGGGTAAAGTCCGCTGGATAGGCGATTGCGATCTGCGCCCGCGTGATGGTGACGGCGTGGTCTTCGAGCGGCTGGCGCAGGGCCTCGACGACGTTGCGGCGAAACTCGGGCAACTCGTCTAGGAACAGCACGCCGTGATGAGAGAGTGACACCTCGCCCGGGCGGGGGTACGCACCGCCGCCGATGAGGCCCGCGTCTGAAACAGTGTGGTGGGGGGCGCGGAAGGGTCGGGTGGCGACTATGGCTTGGCCTGGGGGCAGGACGCCAGCGACTGAATGGATCTTGGTGGTGGCGAGTGCTTCTTGCAGGGTTGGCGCTGGGAGAATAGTGGGTAGGCGGCGGGCGAGCATGGTCTTGCCCGAGCCAGGCGGTCCGACCATGAGCAAATTGTGCCCTCCGCTAGCGGCGACTTCAAGGGCGCGCTTGGCGTGATCTTGGCCGCGCACGTCCGCAAAGTCAACCCCGTAGTTGGCGTTGCTGCGAAACACCTCCTCCACGTTCAATTCGTAGGGCCGTTGGCGCGCGTCGCCGGTCAAGATGGCCAAGGCTTCGCTCAGCGAACTGACGCCATAGACGAGCGGTCCGTTGGCAATGGCGGCCTCGCGGGCGTTTTGCGTTGGTACGATCATGCCGTAGAGGCCCTGCTGGTGCAGGGATGTGGCCATGGAAAGCATGCCGTGCACCGGGCGCACGCTGCCGTTGAGCGAGAGCTCGCCCAAGAGCGCGAACTCGGCGAGACCCAAAGGCTTGATTTGCTGGGAGGCCGCCAAGACGCCGACGGCTATGGGCAGGTCAAAAGCCGAGCCTTCCTTTTTGCGGTCGGCCGGCGCGAGATTGATGGTGACCTTGCGCCGCGGCCACTGATAGCCGGCGTTTTTGATGGCCGCCAAGACGCGCTCCTTGCTTTCGCGGACTGCGGAGTCGGGTAGGCCGACGACCGTGAAGGTCGGCAAGCTGCGGTCGGTATCGACTTCGACGTGGACCGGGTATGCGTCAATTCCGAGCGTGGCGGCAGAGAGGACAGTGGAGGGCATGCGGTTCCTTTCCGTTGAGATAGGCAACAGGAAACAAGAACCGTGCCAGTGGGGGGTGTGCTCTGAGGGCGGGAGGATGTTGAGATGCAGAATGGGAGCTAGGCGATACGGCGTTGGTACCTAAAGGGTACAAAGACGCGACCCATTAACTGCGCCCCTAAGTACACGCCAGTAGCGCGGTATGGGATGCTTCGCTTCGCTCAGCATGACAACATGGATGTCAGCACCTGTCATGCTGAGCGGAGCGAAGCGGAGTCGAAGCATCGTAGGCCGCCCATGCCTAACGTCCAGTGGATTACTGTCGGGTACTTAGCGGTGCCCTAACCGCCGCGCCTGCTGCCAAGCCGCGTAAAACTCCTCCATCGAACCGTAGCGCTCCTCGCGCTCCTGGCGACAGGCGCGCCGCACGACCTCCCCCATCGCACCGCCGATGTCGTCGCCGAGGCAGACGATTGCGGTGCGGCCCATGGTAAAGACGGTCGTGCGCTCGTCGATTAGTGCGCCGCGCTCAAATTCCTCGGGTGCCATGAAGCGCGTCGAGCCAAACATTCGCCCCATCTGGTTGGTGAACGCTCCCAAGTGATAGTTATCGAGATCTACGATGTGCATGGCTTGGCGCTCAAAGTCGTACATCAGACAGCCATCGTAGAAATCCACGGCAATCCACCCGCGCTGGGTGAGTTGGACGTGCAAATCGTAGATCGCGTCGAGCACGGCGAGAATGGCGTCGGTGGGCAGGTGGCGAAATCGCTGATGCGCCGATTGCGGATCGTCGCGTCCGCCATGTAAGCACTCGCCGTCAACCCAATCGTACACGAGCGCCGGGCCGTGTGAAGTTGCGACGATGTGGTGCAGCGCTGGCAAGGTTGGATGATTGCAACTGCGCCTGAGTCGAGCCGCATTGTACAGGAGCGTCACGCGGGCGGCGTGGTCGCTGAATACCTCGGCCTCGGGGTCGGTGGTTTTGACGAAGAAGGACTCGTCGCCGACCTGCACGCCATAGGAGACATTGCCCGAGTCTTGGGTGAGCGCGCCGAAGGTGGCGAAAACAGTGCCGATTGCTTCGAGATACGGACCGGGCGGGCCGTCGATGCGCTCGATGTCGCGCAGTGGATGGGGGGTGCTCATGGGCTACCTAGCGCGCTCCATTCTCGTCCATCACCGCTTGGATCATGGCTTGGATATAGCCGAACTCGTACGCCCAAGCTTGGCGCATACTGTGGGGATCCTTGTGCCCGGGCGCGTGATCTGGGACGCACATGTGCTGATAGCCCACTTCTTTGAGCGCCTGCATATTGCGGTGCATGTTCATCACCCCTTCGTCCGGCCAGACCTCTTGGAACTTGTTGCGCTTGCCGACGATGTTGCGGAAGTGGCAGAGGAAAATTTTGTTGCGCGAGCCTAAGTAGCGGATGATTTCGGGGACTTCGTTGAGCGGATCTTCGACGCTTTCGGCCATGCAGCCCAAGCAGAGATTGACGCCGTGGTAGGGGCTGGGGCAGATCTCGATAAAGTGCTTGAAGCCGTCAAAGCCGCCCATCACGCGATCGACGCCCCTATAGCCGGGCGGCAGCCAAGGGTCGCAGGGATGGCAGGCCATGCGGATCTTGCACTCGGTGGCGACCGGGATGACTCGCTCCAAGAAGTAGGTGATGCGACGCCAGTTTTCCTCTGCGGTGACTGGTTTGTCGTAGCGCGGCGTATCGGCGTCGGCCTTTTCGAGGTCCCAAGTGCTGTAGATGGAGCCGCCGCGGCCGGGGGGCGTGCTTTCGGTGCGCTGGTTTTCGAGGGCGCAGAGGTAGTACTTGATGGCTGGGATGCCGGCTTCGGCCGCCTGTCGCACCATGTTGATGACCAGATCGATTTCCTTATCTCCCTCTTCGTAGTTGCCCATCATAAAGTTGGGCACGCCGTCGCCGTTGACGTTGAACTGGGCCATGGGCAGGGCGACCATCTCCATGTTGATGCCGAAGCGAGCGCACTTTTCCTTCTTGGCGACCAATTCTTCGACGTCCCAACCGTATTCGCGGTGGAATGTGATGAAGTTTTCGTTTTTGTTGAAGACTCCGTGACGAGCCAGATATTCGAGGTCCTCGTCCGTTGTAGTGAACTGCTGGGTGCCGACGTGCATGAAGGGCTCCTTGGTGGGGTGAAAAGGTCGGGTTGGAAACGGTACGCAAGCCGCGCTAGGTTGGCAATTTTTCAGACTGCTGCGTTGGATGCGTTGTTGAGCATGGAAACGGTGGGAGTACCTAGCCTTCGTCGAGAATCTGACTGCGGCGGAAGCAGTCGAGTACGTGGTCGTTGACCATGCCAGTGGCCTGCATGTGGGCGTAGATGACGGTTGAGCCGATGAATTTGAAGCCGCGGCTTTTGAGGTCTTTGCTCAAGGCATCGGACTCGCGGCTGGTGGCCGGTAAATCGGCGAGGGTGCGAAACTCGTTGACGATAGGCTCCCCATCGACAAAGCGCCAAATATAGGCGCTGAAGCTGCCGAATTCGTCCTGTATGGCGAGGAAGTGCCGAGCGTTTTCCACGGCCGCGCTGATCTTGCGGCGATTGCGAATCAGCCCGGGGTCTTGGAGCATCTGTTCGACTTTGGCTGCGTTGAAGCAGGCGACTTTGGCGGGATCGAATTCGGCGAAGGCTTTGCGGTAGTTGGCGCGCTTGCGGAGGACGGTGTACCAACTGAGGCCGGCTTGGGCGGATTCGAGGGTGAGAAACTCGAAGTGCTTGCGGTCATTGTGGACCGGCACACCCCATTCGCGGTCGTGATAAGCGACGTAGTCGGGTTTATCGAGGTCGAGCCACGGACAGCGTTGGATGGCCATATCAGCGTGCATCAGTGGGAAAATCAAACGCGGCTTTGTATTCCGGCCCGAGCTTCAACCGCGCGTCGAATTTGTTGCCCTTTTTGCTTTTGAAACCCTTGATTACGTTGGTTTTGCCTTTGGCGATCAAGGTGTGGATTTGCTTTTCGGTCAGCTTCTTGCCCGCCATTTCCTTCCACACTACGAAGTCGCACCCCTCGCGATAGCGATTGCAGCCAAAGCCGCGCTGGCCCTCGATGATTTGTCCCTGTTGACACTTGGGGCAGGTGAGGGGGGAGGTGGATTGGGCGACTTCCGCTGGCGGCTTCTCTTGGGGTGAGGGGCGTCCCTTCGACTTTGAGGAGCCATTCCGCGGCCCGTCGTCAAACTCGAAGACGACCTTGAACTCATCGTCGAATTTGAGCCGCGCCGCAAATTTCTTGCCGGCCTTGGAAGTAAAGCCCTGCATCTTTTCGGTGCGGCTGTTGGCCATCAACAACTGCGCCTGTTTTTCGGTCAGCTTCTTGTGCGCCACTGTCTTCCAGATAGTAAAGCTGCATCCCTCTCGGTAGCGACTGCATCCGTACGCTTTGGCGTTTTCTACTACTTGGCCCTCTTTGCACTTGGGACAAGGCCCTAACACCTTGCCGCTGCTCTTACCGCTGCCCCTCTTCTTGCCCTGTGCCTGCGCCGCTTGCTCGGGCGAGAGTGCCGGTCCTTGCTGGACTTTGGGTACCAGCGTCCTCACCAAATCGGTGATTCCTTCGTAGAAGCCCGCCACCGGCCGCTGACCTTCCTCGATTTCCTTGAGCTGCTGCTCCCATTCGCCCGTCAGCTCTGGGCTGCGTAGCGATTCGGCCACCAAGCCCACGAGTGCCTTGCCCTTCTCCGTCGAGGTGATTGCCTTGCGGTCGCGGACTACATAGCCAGTGCGAAGCAGCTTTTCGATGGTCTCGGCCCGCGTGGCCGGTGTGCCCAGCCCCGATTCCTTCATGGCTGCGGCTAATTCGTCGTCCTCGATTTCGCGGCCGGCGTTCTTCATTGCCGCTAGGAGTGTGGCGTCTGTGTAGGGGCGCGGCGGCTGGGTTTCCTTCTCGACCACATCCATACTCGTTACGTGAACTTGCTGGCCTTGTTGCAGCGGCGGGAGCGCCCGCTGGTCGTCGTCTTCCTTCTCTTTACTCTTTGCAGCGTTTGGAGGCCGTATGGCTACCACCGTCCAGCCTGCCTCTAAGACGACAGATCCTTTGGCGACAAAGTCGGCACCGCCGATGTCGAGCAAGACGGTCGTCTCTTCGACCTGTTGGTCAGGCAGAAAGATGCCGACAAAGCGCGCCACTACCAAGTCGTACACCTTCTGTAGGTCGGGTGCGAGATTGGGGGCGGGCTGTTGTCCGGTGGGAATGATGGCGTGGTGATCGGTGAGCTTAGTGCGATCGACATACGCTCTGCTGAGCCGGTGGCCGCCGCGCAGGCGCTCCAATGCGACTGATGCTTGCGGGTGTGCGAGCTTCTCCAAGATGCCGGGCAGCTTGGGCACCATGTCTTCGGAGATGTGGCGGCTCTCGGTGCGCGGGTACGTGATGAGCTTGTGGGTTTCGTACAGGGCTTGAGCGCGTTCGAGGGTTTGCGCCGCGGTAAAGCCAAAGCAGCGGTTGGCGTCGCGCTGGAGGTTGTTGAGGTCGTAGAGAGGGGGAGGCCGGTTTCTTTTGACTTTCTGCTCAATTTTGCGGACGGTGCCGACCTTGTTGGGGCTGAGCTGGCGATGGAGGCGCTCGGCCTCCTCCTTCTTGTCGATGCGGGTCTGGCCGTCCTTGCAGTACTTAGCGGCAAAGCCCTCTGCTAGCTGCGCCACCAACTCGTAGAAATACGCCTTTACAAAGCTGGCAATCGCCGCATCGCGCTTGACGACCATGGATAGGGTCGGCGTCTGCACGCGGCCGATGGTGCAGAGCGCCTTGTTGTGGACGGTATAGGCGCGGGTCAGGTTCATGCCCATCAGCCAGTCGGCTTGGCCGCGCGCCCGCGCGGCCGCAGCGAGATGATCGAAGGCCGTTCCTTCCTGCAAGGCGCGGAAGCCGCTCTGGATTGCCTCGTCGGTCAGGCTCGAAACCCACAGCCTGCTAAACGGCTTTTTGCAGCGGGCGTGCTCGTAGATCAGGCGAAAGATGTGTTCGCCCTCACGGCCGGCGTCTGTGGCGCAGATGACGCGCTCCGTCTGGGGATTGTTGAGCAGTTTTTTGACGATTTGGTACTGGTCGGAGGTCGAGCGCGTCGTCTTGAGCTTCCACTGCTCGGGAATCATCGGTAGCTGGGCAAAGGACCAGCGGCTGTTCCAAGGCGGGCCGTAATCGTCTGGCTCGGCGAATTGCACGAGGTGCCCTAGTGCCCAAGTGACGATATAGCCGTTGCCTTCGACGTAGCCTTGGCCGCGTTTGTTGGCCCCTAGGACTCGGGCAATGTCGCGCGCCACGCTGGGCTTTTCGGTGAGGACGACGGTGGCCATGGATTTATGCTACGAATCGACTAGCTCCGGCGCAATGATTGACAGGCAGTTTATAGACGTGTACACTATCATGTACACAAGGAGTTTTCTATGCGCTTTGTCTCAGTCCGCGAATTGCGCGGGAAATCGGCTGCTATTTGGAAGGAACTCGCGCATGAGCAAGAGATGGTAATCACTTCCAATGGCAAGCCAATCGCCTTGCTTTCAGCGACATCGGAAGCATTGCTGGAAGAATCGCTCGACACCCTGCGCAGCGCCCGCGCCCTAGCTGCTGTCAACGCCGTGCAGCAAACGTCCATAAAGGCGGGTACGGATCAACTCTCTGCTGCTGCTATTGAGGCTGCGGTCAAGGCTGTGCGCAAAGGGCTGTTGCTGTTGATGGGATCAGAGCCAGAGGAGTTTGAGCGGGAAGCCCGATTCCTACTCGCCTTGAAGCTCTTTGAACTTCGCCGCATATCTGCTGGCAAAGCGGCTGAAATGAGCGGGATGCAAAAGCCTGAATTTCTGTTGAAAGCGAGCCAACTGAACGTTGCAGTAGTTGATCTGGACCAAGATCAACTGGACGCCGAATTCAAGAATGCGTGAACGGCTCCTGGTCGCAGACAGCGGTCCGTTAATCGCCCTCGCCGGTATATCTCATCTTCACCTATTGCCCCAACTCTACAGTCGCATAGCGGCACCCCTTGCCGTTATAGCAGAAATTAGGGCCGGTGAGCATTTGTCTCCCGGTCATCGCTTTTTGGACGATACACCGTGGTTGGAGCATATAGAGTCTCCGCAACCGCCCGACTCGCTTTCCGCTGTCCTAGGCCGTGGCGAAGCCGAAGCGATCACTCTCGCCCGACTACATGCCGACTCTTTGCTCCTGCTCGATGACCATCAGGCGCGACGTGCAGCCGAAGCGTTGGGACTGTCCATCACTGGCACGGCAGGAATTCTGGTACGTGCCAAGAAAGAAGGAATGGTCGAGACCGTGGGACCTCTCTTGCATAAGATGCGGGAGCAAGGGTACTTCCTGAGCGATGCGGTTATTCAATACGCCTGTCGGCAGGCGGAAGAAGCTGCTCCAGTTTCTTGAATAAATCCTTAAAAATCGCATTTTATAAAGTCATCGGGGATGATGAAGAGTTCGACTTAAACGGCGGAAACGGTGGTGGAGATAGCCCAAGTGAAATTGGCAAAATTGATCCAGTCAAATCAACTTAACCTAGGATTATAATAATGTCTGAGGATATGAAACGGCACGCCGAGACGCTTGAAGAACTAAATTCAGACCCTGATTTTGTGCAAAAGTTGAAAGCTTTTAGTGAAGCAGCGAAGGCTGCACAAAACTTCTCGGCAATTCGCATCAAGAGGTTTTTAGGCCGTTTTACTGAAACATCTGTCTTTGTGAAAGATATGATTGAATATCGCAAAGCAGTAGAGGAAGTAGCGGTTGAAGACAAGGTACGTGCAATGCGGCAAGTACTAAAGGATGATATTAGCGATATCATGCCACACATGGAAGATGAACAATTGGCGCGAGAGTTTTCTAGAATCTCATCACAGATCGAAGTTGATATACGAAAAAAAGTAAAACTCTATGACTTGTGGCTAATTAACCAATCTATTGTAACCCTTTGCACGATCCTAGACGCATTTTTTGATGAAGCCGTAGATGCAGCACTAAAAAAGAATTCTTATCTATTATATAACAAACAGATTTCTCTTAAAGAGGTGATAGAATTGGAAACTAGTAAACAGGTAAGCGATCATATTAGACAGGAAGCAGTCTCATCTTTTTCAGGCAAAGGATTGAGTGAGAAACTAAAATATATGAAGACGAAGCTTGAACTAACTCCATCTGAAATATGTAACTGGAGCTACTTTGATAGTGAGGTACAAATTGAGTTCGAGACGTGGAACCTTGATACTCTCCGCGAAATTTACAAAGATCGGAACGATATCGTCCATCGGGATGAAAAACCCTATCAAACTGTCGAAGAGTTATGCAACATAGCACACTTCTTTAGATGTATATCTTGGAGCACAACCTTTTTTCTTTACAAGAAATTTGGAATAGGGATTGATTTTGAGCTAGATAAACGCACCGATGAATGACTTCTCCTATCTATATGAGTTCGATCCGGAGTGATATAGATAACTTGGCATTAAGGAACATTTAGAGCAGAAACTTACTCATATAGAGCAGCGTCTTATTCGTCGTCGTCAAAATAGTCATCCGACTGCGGACGTTTTTGCTGATGGGCGATCTTGTCTATATGATACTCAACCCGTTCAAGAGTCTTCCCAGACCATTTCTTCTCATGTTGAATATCAAGAGACGCCAGAAGAAAGCTTCCTTCTGGTGAATGGCCGAAAGTATGTCGAGTTTGCTCGTATTTCAGACGAAGATATACAGCGTCTAGATCATTAGAGTCGGTTTCCAGTTCACCCGGCCCGATGGTGAGGCACACCATCGGGCCGTTGGTTTTATAAAAACTTTGTGCTGCGATAAAAGTCAAGATGTTCTCTCTGAAATTGACTTTTGCAGTCCGAGGTGGTATAATGGGAGCGTTCACGTTTCTCACAGAGCCCGCGTATGTCGGGTCCTCTGCTGAATACAATAGCCGCAAGACCCGGCGAAGGGTCGCTCCCTTCCGCCTCGGCAAATAGGTGGAACATTTCTGCATACTCTGTGGGAACGTGAACAGGCCCGGCCCCTTCGGGGGCCTTTTGTCCGCTTTCTCAAGGAGATGTCTCCATGACTATTCGCTTCGCGCTCTTCTGCTTGTTGGTCTCGGCTGCGCCTGGATGGGCACTGGTGGGTGACCTCAATGGCGACGGCGTTGTCAATTTTGACGATTACTTCCTCTTTGCCGATAGCTTTGGCCAGCAGGGCGAGCCTCAAGCCGCAGCAGCCAAAGCCGTACACGCCACCCCAACTAGACCTTCCCCGCACACAACATGGACTTCGGTCGTTGATGAGATTGAGAAGGCAACCTACTGGCTCGGTTACACCGCCAAGCCGCGAGGAAGTACTCGCTATTATGTGACCTTTGTCGGAACAGGGTTTGCCGTGGATCGCTGGGCTATTGCAACCAATTATCATGTTGGCAGCTATATTGACCAGAGGATAAAAACTTTCTACTCATGGCTAGAGCCAGCCTTTATTGCTGTGCGTGCCAACTCGCGCGTGTTTGGTCCGCATACATATTACCTCGGGCGGATTGACGAGGAGCGTAATCTTAACGGCTTCTGGCATCCTGGATATGAGTTTAAAACTCTCTCCCCCGATATGGCGATTTTTTATGCGTATGATACTCGCACCGGCGTAGCAGCGGGCGATCTTGAATTCGTACGTCTGATTAGTCTAAGAGATGCCATGCAGGTACAGCCTGGAGACGAAATAGGCATATTGGGTTTCCCAGGGGTTTTAGAGGTCAATCACAGCCCATATAATTTGAATCCTATCGCTACTTTCAAACGGGGAACGATTAGTGCGCTCCGGGTCTTTGAGGGTAGCCATCCGTTGAATAGAGACTGGGTACGGGCCTTGATGGGACTGTATATCCAACATGATCTCGACACTGTGCCGGGGAATTCTGGCAGTCCGCTATTCAACAAACGAGCCGAAGTTATCGCTATGCACAACTCCGGTATTCCCGGTGGCGACGCACTCGACTTCGGCGTCCGTGCCGATGTGCTGCGGCTTTTTATGATGGCCCTCTATTCGGGCGTAGAACACGTCAATGCCAAGCCCGTTGCTGGACAAGGTCTCTACCCGGTCTTGCCACATCCTCGCCCGCGATAATTTCAAACGCAACCACTACCCCAGTTTCCTGAACAAATCTCCGAAAATCGGATCGCGCCGCACTGTCCGCGCCACGCGCATAAAGTGCCGCGACGGGTCGTGGCTCCAAGTCTTTTGATCGGTCAGCACCGAGCTATGTACCACGTCGGTTGGCACCCACGATGCGTCGAGCAGCCAAGCGACCGCCGACATGTCCCAAATTACCTTGGAAGCGGCGAAGTGATTTTGGGCATAGGTGGCGAATATCTCGACCAGATAGTCGCCAATCGCCCCCCGTCCCTTGACGTAGTGCTCCAGCTCTGTCAGTGTCGTCTGCAGGTGCGAGGCCACGGGGTGGCATGGGATTTGTACGAAGGGCACGCCGCAGTCGAAGACTACCTGCGCTGCTACGAGATCGCCTTGGAGGTTGAATTCGTCCGCCGTCGGCCAGTAGAGCGCGTGGCCGCCGAGCCAGACCACGACGATTCGCTCGATGATGGAGGGGTCTTTCAGGATAGCCGAGGCCACGTTGGTGAGTGCGCCGATAGCTACCACGTAGAGCGGGTCGGCGGCTTTGGCCTTGGCGATTAGGTCATCGACCGCTGCGCTTTCCTGTGGCGCGTCGTCCCGCAGCACATCCGTCGCTCCCCGGAACGCCAAGCCCTCCGGCGCAATACCCAACCGTTCCAATAGCCGCAGGATTTCCTCGTAGCTTTTCTCCATTCCGTCGCCTGGGCCGGACGAACGGATGTTGTAGAAAGGTACCGCGTAGATCGCCTCGACCGCGAGTTGGTCGGGCGAGAGCAGCGCTTGGACCACTGCGAACTGGTCGTCGATCTCGTTGTACGTATCGGTGTCGAGGACTATCCGCACCTTGTCTGTCGGCGGCGTCAGGCGCTCTAAGCGCAGGGCTTCGTCGAGTTTGGGGAAATTCATAGCCATTACGGCGCTTCTCCTTTCAGCTATTCGCAAACGGATCATATCGCGCTATATTCAAGCGCAGATCGAATCCTTCAACCCACGGAGGAAAGCATATGCCATGCTTGACGGACGAACAACTCGCACACTTTGACGAAGAAGGCTACCTACTAGTGAGAGGGATGCTTGACGTGGAAGAGGTCATCCAGCCCATTATCGACGAATACCACGGCGTCCTCGACAGGCTCGCTCGCGAACTCTACCAAGATGGCCAGATCGCATCCACGTATGACGACCTGTCTTTTGGCCAGCGCTTGACGCAAATCGTCGTCGAGAGCGGCCAGATCCACGCCCAGTACTTCGACTTCTCCCTGCCCCAGACAGGCATTGATGCCGATACCCCCTTCTGGGCTGGCCCAGCCGTTTTTCGCTGTATTACCAACCCCGACCTCCTCGACGTGGTCGAGTCCATTGTCGGCCCGGAGATTTGGTCCAACCCCGTCCAGCACGTGCGCCTCAAGCCGCCCGAGCGCCTAGTGCCCAAAAACCACAACGGCCAAGCGCTAGTCAGCGCCACCAACTGGCACCAAGACAACGGCGTGGTCCTGCCCGAAGCCGACGACTCGGAAGTCCTGACAGTGTGGTTCCCGCTCAATGAGGCGACGCTCGAAAACGGCTGTCTGCGGATTATGCCCCGCAGCCATCGGCGAGGGCTACAAACTCACTGTCCGGGAGGGCCGGGAGGATTGTGGATACCCGAGTTGTTTATGGATATGGATGCGGCGATGCCGGTGCCCATGCAGCCCGGCGATGTGCTTTTCCTCACTCAACACACCATCCACGGCTCGCTGGCCAACAACAGCGACGATGTGCGCTGGAGCTTTGACTTGCGCTACAATCCAATCGGCCAGCCCACGGGCCGCGACCTCTTCCCCGGCTTTGTCGCCCGCAGCAGATCCAACCCAGAAAGCGTCTTACGCGATCCAGTGGCTTGGGAAAAGCTCTGGCGCGACACCCGCGACCGGTTGGCGCAAGAGGCGCACACCCCCTTCAATCGCTGGAACGCCGACGCGGCTGTTTGTGCCTAAAGTTGTCTCGGAGAGGGCGAATAGACGATACTGGGTGCCGCTGTAAAGTACAGATGAGAACCAACGTCGATTGATTCGAGAGAGAACTTGGGCGTGTGAATCACCGTTCCACCGCAGCGAAAACTACTGTGTTATACGACGGACTATTCCGCGCCCGTTTTCACAGTACCACAATAGAACTTGTAGTATCTATGCTGCCGTAGTCCAAGCTCTTCGTAAAACGCGGCTGCCGGCGTTGCTTCATTGGCGATTAGGGACATGGATACATCCGATTCCCCGAGTTTGTCGAGCAGATGACGCACCAGTCTTCGTCCGTGGCCGGACCTTCTTTGATCAGACTCGATAAAAAGTTCCTGCATGTAATAGTTAATTCGGTCTTGCCAAGGATAGCAGTATCCGAACATCGCTCCGATCACGTCATCTTTGTCGAGGGCGACGAGGCAATGCTCGGGATCGAACTTCCAGAACCGACTGAGATAGTGGTGAGCTTGGGTGACGCTCCACGATTCCTTGTACGGCCATTCAGAGAAAACCTTCGCGAATAGACGTGCGCAATCTCGCAAGTCCTCTGACGTGATGGGCCGTATCATTACCTAATTACCCCTCATATTCCGACCTCGTTCAGCTTTCCGGTGGCGCAGTCATAGACGAACCCCCGCACGTCGTCCTTGTTCGGGATGAACGGGCTGGCCTGAATGCGGGCGATCGACTGCCGTACGTCCTCCGCGAGATCGCCGAACGCCTCTAGAGCGAAGGCTGGGCGGATGCCGGTATCGGCTGTGATCGCGTCCTTTACGTCGTCGTCGCGGAATGTCAGCATGCCGCAGTCCGTGTGGTGGATGAGCATGATCGAAGTCGTGCCCAACAGCCGCTGCGAGATCGTCAGCGAACGAATCGCGTCGTCGGTTATCACGCCGCCCGCGTTCCGGATCACGTGCGCGTCCCCTTCCGCGATCCCCAGCAGACCGTGAACGTCGATGCGCGCGTCCATGCAGGCTACCACCGCTAGGTGCAGCCTTGGAGGCAAGGGAAGGTCGCCCTTATCGAAGTTTTCGACATAGCGGGCGTTGTTTTCGAGAAGTTCATTGATAACGGCCATCAGAAATCTCCTTTCGCCGTGGGTTGCGTCTGCGTCAGTCCATGTCCAGTGGGACGATGCAGACCGTAATGATATTTGTATAGTAAAATCAAGTCGATGAACGCCTGCAAGGATCGGGCAAGCTACCTGATCAGCGTTTGCCGAATCTTGTTATTAAGCGACTCGGGGCTATTCAGACCAGAGTCTTTCGAATACCAAGCGTCCATCGATGGCTTCTTTGAGAGCAAATACGTCTGGATTCGATAGAGATTCCCATCCATCGTAGCCGAAATTAGAGTCCAGTGAGTTCAGGATTAGACTCAAGAGGTTGCCATGGGTTACTGCAATAGGGAATCGGTGACCACCGTCGATTAGCTCGGTTATGGCGGCCCAGCCGCGGTCTAATACTTCGCGTGCCGACTCGCCGCCCGGTATCCGCAACTCCAGGTCTTCAAATGAATCGCGGACCACCTCGCGCCAGTTGTCAATCGGACTCCCCGAAAGCGTCCGTTCAGTTAAGCGGTGATCCAAGTGAATGGGTAATCCCACTGTGGCGGCGAACGGTTCAACGCTTTGCTGTGCCCGCGTGTAGGAGCTGGAGACGATCATGTCGATTGGGTAGTCGGACAAGAACCTAACGAGTGCTTCCGCCTGTTTACGCCCAGTCTCTGTCAGCGCCGCATCTGGGTCTTGCCCCGAGGACTGACAATGTCTAATCAGCAACATAGGCAGATCACGACCACCTAGATTTCAGGTCTGCCTCAATTTCCTGCCAGGGGACTTGCAGTTTTGCGGCTGCGGCCATCAACGCGTACACGACGCCGTTAAATTCTTCTGGAATCCCCGTTTCTTGCGTAAACGCTCTCACAAACTCAGCCGATTCCTCGCCGACTTTCTTGCAAATTGCATTGCTGTCTGCAAGGAGCTTTGACGTCTTGGAGCCGGTGGGCTTTTGCGCGACTGCGGATATTCTCCGGTACTCCTCTTCCCATGGATTGACGATTTCCCGTCCGATCAATGAGATGTCGCTGAATCGGACGACCTCGGCAACCTTGAGTCCGGTCTTGGACATCGCGCTTGCGGGCGAGCGTTCCCCGCGATACACCACCTCAATGCACCAGTCGTGCGTGCCCTCTGCTACCGTGTTTTCCGTGTCGCCAGCATAAGCAGCGATACTGATCCGCAGTTTGCTGGCTTGGAAGCGCTGCGACAGATACTGGCGAGAGGACAGTTCGTATTTCTTGTTCACGGCAATGGACACCACTGCGGACGAATCTGGAATCCGCCCTTCGCGATTCAACAGACAAAGGGCTGGCCGATAGAACTGAGCATTTGGATCGAACCAATCGTAGGTGTTGAGGACTCCAAGTGGAGAGTCCCCAGCGCCCAGCATGTACTCGTCGAACAGATCGTCTCCAGTGAGGCCATACGCGACTTCTCCACGTAGGAGACAATCGTCAACCCGTTGGGGCACGTCTTCCCCGCGCGCCGAAATTATTTCGAGGGTTCCCAGGCTCTCGTCAGTTCGGGTGAACTCGCCTCCGTCGCTAACACCGATGTCACTCAGGAGGTTGTTCACATACTCATGCAGCCCACTGTTCTTGGGAATGTAGAGTTTGGCCTTTGGTTCAGGGACGAATAAACCGATTGCTTCGCGAAACATTTGTTACTCCCCTCTCTCGATCATCGCTAGTTATCTCTTCTTGCACACGGTCAGGTCAATATCCGACCAACCCGACCAACGTGCAATGGCAATTTCCCCTCCGGTTGGATAGAGGAATCAAGGGCTTGGAACTCGTCGAATCCACAGGCGAATTTGCGCTGGAGTGGGCCGTCGAACATTCCCGGGAAGCGCGGTGAGTCGGTCTTCTACCTGCGCGGCAGATGAGGCAGCCAAATCCGCCAGCGAACGAATGCCGGCTTTGACCAGCAGATTGCCGTACTCCACCCCAATGCCTTGGTGCAGGTATAGTTCGATGAGACTACGAGTGGAGTGGGTGCGTTCGCGGCCCAATTCCCCTTCCATTTGCCGCCAAATTTCCGCCGATTCTCTAGCTTCCAAATCGGTCAGATAGACGATGCCTTCGTCCTGCAAAAAAGTGCGAGCGGCCGGACCCAGACCGTCCACTTTGGCCAAGCGCGGCTTCACCGAGCCGACGTTCAAGTAGATATAGTGATTGACCGTCAGGGCGAAAGCCGCGGCCAAAAGGACGATGACGAACGCATTCCAGACCTTGGTCGGCGCGGGCCGCTGGTCCCGGTGCGCTCCCAATGGCGGAGCCAACCGGTACCACACCAACAGACGATAGACCAGAGCGCATTCCACGGCAAAGGGCGGAAAGCCCAAAAAGCCAGCGAGCGGCATTTCAAAGAGTTTCAATTCTTCAAAAAAGGGCACCGTGTAGATCCACTTGACTTGGGCCCAATAGTTGAAGAATTCCCACAGACCACCGGCGATAAATCCGGCCAGTAGCTGGCGGGTCAGCGGGGCGTAGTCGCCGCGTGCCAATTGATGTAGCAAGCTGTCGGGCAGGCGGCGGTATTCGACGGGAGCCAAAAGCAGGATAAAGGCGAGCCAAGTGAGCGGGAAGAAGAAGCGCGGCCACACAAGGACCAGCGCTAGCCCAATCAGGCCGGCTATTTGCAGGAGAGTTAGACGACGGGGAGTCAGCGGCCAACGACGGCCCTGCCAACCGGCAGCCACGCCGCGCAGACCCAAGTAGTATTCCAACCACAGCAGACCGGGAAAAACGGTGGCAAAGGAGAAGACAGCGTTCAGCGTCTGCGAAACAGGGTGGTCGAGGACGAAGATGTAATACCAGTTTTGCAGACGGAAATTGATCAACTCAAAGGCGTACCACCCCACTGCGGACCAAAAGAGGATCAGCAAAAAAGCCGGACCGCAGCGGGCGATGAGCGAGCGTCCTTCCCGCCAGTGGATGAGACGGTCTAGGGTCCAAATGATGCCGTACCAGGCGCATAGGTAAAACAAAGTGGTCACAGGTTCCACCCGGCGCAGCATAAGGACAAAGGAAAGCCCGATGAATAGGGGTCCTAATAAAAGCAGTAGCGCAGACTGGAAACGGCGCGAATCCAGCGGCGCGGAACAGGTGGTCATTGGGAAGAATCGAGTTCCAAAACCGCGGCCAAACTGTCGCCTTGGTGGACGCGGTTGAAGACTCGCAGACACAGGATCAAACCCGCTTGGGTCGATACTACTTCCTCGCGCCGCTGTCCCAGATGATCGACCACTGTGCCGATCACATCGCCCGGTTGCACCGGCGCTTTCAGTGTTACCCGAGGCTCGAAATAACCGGCAAAGGGCGCTGGGTAATTGACTTGTATGTGACCAGAGTTTTCGCGGTCGTCCTCTACGGTGTACTCGGCGTGCAAGGGCGGCAGGGTGCGGTCGATCATGTCCAGTTCGGCCAAGACGTTCAAGCAGCCCTCGAAATAGGCATCCGCGCCCTGGGGGTCGCACGTGCCACCGCCCATCCACTCGGCGTAGATGGCTGGCACCTTGGCGTCGCGGGCCACCGAGAGCGTCCGTCCGTCGAGCCGAGCCGAGGTGCCCCAGATGATGGGCATATTCAAAGCGCGGGCCATGCGCCGTTGCACGTCGAGGATAGCTTTATCGGGATGCAGGGTGTATCCCACGGTAGGATAGAATTCCATGACTATCCCGCCGCTGTGCAGGTCGATGAGATAGTCGGCCCGGCGGATTTCTTGGCTGACGGCGTGGGCCGTGCGCTCGGTGATCGAGCCGTCGGCCCGACCCGGACAGGTGCGGGCCAAGTCTAACTCGTCCTCGGCCGTGCGCTGGCCGCGCCAATAAGCGGCCTCGTTGACTACCGGGATGGCGGTGAGGCGGCCCCGCAAGTCCGTTGGGTCGAGGTGGTCCAGCAGGCGGCGGATGGCTGCCATAGACTCGAACTCGTCGCCGTGGATGCCGCCTAGGATCAGCAAGTTGGGACCTTTTTGAGCCCCTTCTATTACTTTTTTTTGCAGAGTGATTATCGGAGTCATAGATGGGAAACCACCTCTCGATCCACAGTTGGCTGTCTTTCAACTGTCATCGCGATAGGGACCTGTATCAATGCCGGGTAGGGTATGCTCCAAAAGGTCCAAAGTTTGGCTGGTGAAGTACGGGTGTCTAGGCTCGGGCCAGCCGAACAGGCCGCGCACTCGGGGCGTGGTGGCGGTAAAGAAAGGCAGCATGTACTCGCGTTCGCCGTAGATAAAGGGATTGGCGAATCGGGTCCAGCGATCGTTGTCGCGGCGGCACATAGACAAGGTCCAAAAGGCGCGCTGCGTGCGCTTATTGGCAAAGGGTTGCGCCGCGTGGATTAGGTACGACGAGTAGAAAAGGGCCGACCCCTGCCGACCAGTGGCAGGGAGCGGAGCGGCTAGTTCGGTGGCTTGGCGCAGGTCTTTGAAGGATCCACCCGCCGCGTTGTCGTTAGCCAGCGCCCGCACAAAAGCGGGACCAGCTACTTTGTGCGAACCGGGGATGACCAGCATGGGGGCACCGTCGTCTTCGACATCGTGCAGGTACACCCCGGAATTGACGTAGTCGAAACGGCCTGTTTGGTCGTGGGGCGGCAGCAGGCAATTGGTGTAGTGGTCGATGTGGTAGCCCTCCCAAGAGTTGTCGGGATGGCGCTTGTCGGTAGGCCCTGATCGCATGAAGAGGTGGGCATTGCAGTAGCTAGCTTTTGAGTCTAGGCACTGCTCAAAGACATCGAGGTAGGTCTCGTTTTCTATTAGCCCGTCCAAGGCGGGCGCACCCACGGGAAATTGCGAGCGGCCTTCGGAGTGGTCGTGCGTGGTGGTGAAGCCGTCCGAGATCCCGGAGGCGTCGCCTTGATCGCAAGCGGCCAACCATTGCTCGAAGGATTGGCCGTAGAAAATCTGTTCCATCGCCGCTAGGGCATCATCCATCTCGTCGGCAGTGAACAGGTCGGGGACGATGATATAGCCGTCGCGGTGGAATTGGTCGAGTTGGGCTGGCGTTAGGCTCATGGGGTCTCGATCTAGTATAGGTTGAGGTTGGTTTTCAGGCGGTGGGTGGTAAGATACCGCACTCGACTAGCGAGTCAACTCAAGGAGGAAACCGGCCTTCAAGGAGATTTCCGGTTTTTTTTCCTTCGTCTTTGAACCTGTGCTTTCCGGGCGGCGTCTTTACTTGCAGAGAGCCTTGATGCAGATACCGGACCCACAACTCATAGCGCAAATAAAAGAACGCGACGAACGCGCATTCCAGCAGTTCTTTGAGCGCTATCGGGAGCAGATCCACGATCACGTGCGCCGCATCGTCCGCGACGATGCGAGCGCTAACGATGTAGTGCAGGAGGTTTTCTTGCGGGTCTGGAACCGGGCCGGCCAATGGAGTGGTCGAGGCTCTGCGGCTAGCTGGCTGTTCCGCATCGCCACTCATCTTTCCCTGACTCATCTGCGCACCGTGCGAAGGCGGCGGGAACAGCGGCTGGAAATGCTGTCTGAAACCGTGGAGCAGGAGACGCAGCAAGTGCCCGAATGGATGATTGAGGCGGCGTCCGAACGCCCCGACGCCCAAGTGGAAAGGGCCGACCAGCAGCGCTGGCTGCGGCGACAAGTACAAGCGCTGTCCGAGGACAAGCGCGAGGTTTTCCGTCTGATCTACGACGCCCAAGTAGAAGTGCGGGACGCGGCCGAACGCTTGGGCATTCCCGAAGGCACCGTAAAGTCGCGCCTGCACCACGGTCGCCGCCAGCTCTCACGGGCCTGGCAGGCCATCCATAACCCGGAGGAACACGAATGACATTGAATCTCGACATACCTTGGCATAGGGAGTCCTTTGACCTTTTCGTCCACCAGCGACTGCCCCAGCTTTTGGGCGAGCGCTTGCCGCTGGCTGACTATCAAGTCGAACAACAGGACTCTTATACTTTTTCTATTAAACTGAGCTTGGGACTCGGCGATGCCTCGGTCGAGGTTGAGTACCGGGATTTGCCTCGGCCCGACCGCGACGGGCTTTTCCACATTGAAGGCAACTATCGGGTCGTGGTCCCCTATCCCGATCGGCGCGACCTCGCTGAAGCGCGCATTCTGTGTGTGGGCGAGCAGTTCTACGACTTTATTGACCAAAGATTGGAGGCGGCTCCCGAGCAATTGGCTTGGGACGACGACCTAGTGCGGAACTGGCTGCCGTTGGACGCTTGGATGCGCGACTTCCACTTGGAGGAAACTTCGCAGTATCTACAGGCGACCAACTGGCTCGACCGTTACACCCATCTGCGGCGGCTGACTTTGATCCCCATCGTCGTCGAGCCGTTTGACGACCAAGACGTTTTTCCCGACAGCCAATACGGCCTAGTGTGCCCCTATTGCACCCCCGAAGGCCCCAATATCGGCCGAGTGCTGGAAGTGGCCCGCGGTGCCCGCATCCGCGATGGCAAGCTCGAACGGATCGACGAAGCGCCCGACAGCATCTTGGGTTTTTCGGCCTCCATGGTGCCCTTTCTCGAACACGACGATACCAATCGCGCCCTGATGGGCATCAATATGATGCGCCAGTGGACGAGCGCCGCCGACACAGCAGCACCGATTCACGACACGGGTTGGTTCCGCCAGCAGTACGACCAGCGCTTGGCCTCTAAGGGCAACAAACCCGAGCCGGCCCTAGTGCAGACGGGATACGAGCCCGAGGCCGCCGATTTTTGGGGCGGGTACAGTCTGCTGACTGCCTTCGTCATGTGGGATGGGGACACGTTTGAGGATGGCTTAGTCATTAGCGAGTCGGCCGCGGCACGGATGGACTTTCCCGCCGCAGTGGGGGTGGGCGACAAACTAAGCAACCGCCACGGTGCCAAAGGGGTGGTGACGCGCATCCTGCCCGACGCCGACATGCCGCAGTTGCCCGACGGTACGCCGATAGAGCTCATCTTGAGTCCGACCAGTATGGTCTCGCGGCTCAACTTCGGCCAGCAGCGCGAGGCGGTCATGGGTCGCCTCGCTCAAGCCGAAGGGACTCCGGCGGTGGTGCCGCCTTTCCAAGCACCCAGCGAAGAGACGTTAAAAGCGCGTCTGGCGGCGGCGGGGCTGCCCGAAGACGGCATGGAGCAACTGACCCTCAAAGGCGCAAAGCTGCCCTATCGCAGTACCGTGGGTTGGGTGTACTGGGGCCTTCTGGCGGCCCACACTGCGGCCGAGTACTTGGAAACCGCGGTGACAGGAGTCGGCGGACCAGCGCTCGACATGATGGCCTACGGAGCTTTGTGCGAGGCTGGGGCCGTAGCCAATATCCACGCTTTGTTCAACACGGCCGCGGCTGAGCGGCCCGACGCCAATGCGCTAGGCCAGCGTTTGGCTTCTGACCCAATATCCCCGTCTTCGCCTCCGTCTCCACGCTTTGCTCTATTGCAGCAGTTGTTGGGTATGGCCGGGATACGGGCCGAGTTAGCGGGCGAGGAGTTGCGCTTTTCCTTTGCCGAGCCCGAGGGACTGACCTTGGCCCGGCCAGTGCCGCACCCGTGGGCACCGGGACGCCAAGTGGGGACGGTGGGAGATCCCGGCGCTTTGCCTGCGGGGATCGAGTTCGACCCGATTCGAGGCTGCTACGAGGATTTGGTCGAAGCCAATACGCGCTTGCAACGCATCATCGATAGCGAGGCTCCTGAGGCTCTGGTCGGGCCAGCAGTGGCGCAGGTGACTCAACGGGTGGAGGATTTTTTTACCGCGCTGTTGCGTCCGGAGCACCTCCACTTCCGGGCTAGACCGCTGTTTAGCGGCCGGGCCGCGCTCGCCTCGGAGTCTGAGTTGGATCTCGACCAAGTGGGCCTGCCCGAGGAGATGGCTTGGGCTTTGTTCGGGCCTCAGGTAGAGCGGGAGATAGGTCGCGCCGAGGAAGTGGCGCGGCGTTCGCCCCGAGCGACTGAGGTTCTGGACGCGCTCATGGAACGCTCGTGGGTGCTGCTGTACAGCGCCCAGCGGGTGCTGGTTGACGATGGCCCGGCGTCCACCGCAGTGGTGGCCTTTCGTCCGCAGCGTTTGGCCGGGGCCGCCGTGCGCGTCCATCCGCGCGTTTGCCGACTGATGGAGCTAGATTTCGACGGCGATCAGATCGAGGTGTTTTTGCCCCTCACTGAGGAAGCCCAGGCCGAAGCCGAGACTGCGCTGTCGGTGGCCGGGCACATACAGCGCGATGCAGATATATGGCGCTACGTGACCGACAACTACCACGGCACGATATGGGGCTTGGCGCAGCTTTGCCGCACGGAGGAAGGCCGCGCTGAAGTGGAGGAATTGACCGGAGTGGCCGTGGATGGCAGTCGGCTATTTTCCAAGCACGATCTCAACCGCTTATTAGCTCAGGTGCTGCAGCACGAGGGCCTAGAGCGAGCGTTAGAGGTTCTCGACCAGTTGACGCGGCGCGGCTTTGAGGTCTGCAAGCTGTCGGGGGCCTCCTTCAATCCCTTCCTCGGTTCGAGCAAGGAGTGGCCTGAGCAACCCAAAGAGGCCGATTGGGACGAGTGGCAAATGTATGGCGACGAGTTGGTGGCGGCTTTCTACCAGCAGGCCGATTTCGACGACAACGACTTGGGGCCCTTGGCCTTGTTGTCGCTGTCGGGGGCGCGGGGCAACCAACAGCAGATGATTCAATACGTGGGCGGTGGGTTAATCTATCGGGAAGATGGCGGCCTATTCGCCCAGCGCGGTTGTTGGCGCGACGGCCTGTCGGTAGAGGAAACCAAGGTGCGGGCCCCGCGTGCCTTATGGTGGGGTCTGGCCGCCGCCAACCAGCGCTGGATTGAGGCGCAGGAAGCGGCCCAACAGCCCGTCCGTGCCGATTACCACGTTTTGGGACGAGCCGCCAAGGCCGCGCAACCGGGCGTGGTATTGGCGAGGGCAGCCGAGCGCGGCGAGGTCGAGCCGCTGACCAGTCTATTCAGCAGGCTCTTTGTGGGACTGACGGCGGACTGAGTTTTACTGAACCACCGCTTCGTCGCCCAAATGCTCGCGAATCCACGCTTTCAGCGGCACATCTTCTTCTTTTGGCGAAGTGTAGCCGTGCCCGCCGCTTGGGCCAGCACCTAATAGCTGCTGGCGGATGGGGTCGCAGCGGTCCATCAGGTGCTCCACCGTCATGTCGTCGCGCGGTCGCAACCAGCGGTAGCTATAGCCGTAAAACAGCGCCCTGCGCGCGTTGGGTGAGGAGTTGTGGCCGGCCGCGTGCCAGATGCGCCGGTCGAAAAACACCGCGTCGCCCGCTGCCACTTGGATTGGTGTTGCGCCTGCTGGGTCTAAGTCCTCGTCTTCGGGCATTTCCAGCTTGTTTTTTAGGTGCGAGCCGGGCACCGCGTGGAAGTTGCCGCGATTGGTCTCAGTGCAGTCCGTGAGAAAGTACGCCACCTTGAGCGAGACCCTCGGCCGGGGCTCAGTCTCCATGTCGATGTTGAGCCGCCCGCTGTCTTGATGCCAGCCCAGCCGCTTGCGCGCGGGCACGACGCCGTCTAAAGGCGGAGTGACGATCAAGTGCGTGTGGTAGAGCTGAATGTGCCAGCCCAAAATCCCAAATACCTTGGCGAACGTCTTGGGCCAGTCGAGCAACTCCAGAAAGAGCTCGTCTTTGCCGATAAAGTCGAAAAAGTTGTGCATTTGGTGCTTTTTCAGCCCCTTTTGCAGCCGGGCGTCGGCGTCGAGGCGATCGACGATGGGGATGAGCTGTGCTAGAGCTGGTTTCAAAACTCCGATAGGGATTCGGGTTGAATTTTTGCGCGGCTGCGGGCTATTTTTCGACCATCGAAAGGAGTATATCCGATGGTTGCGTATACCGGTGAAGTCACCGAAGCCCAATGGGCCAAAATCGAG
>JAJEGS010000030.1 GCA_022819745.1 Candidatus Latescibacterota bacterium
CGCAGATACACCACATCAGGGATCGGCTCAATCATCGACCGCGAAAGGGATTGGCATTTCAAACGCCGCATGAAATCTTAGCCCAAGAAACAAGAGGGCAACCTAAACATGGCGAAATTGCACTTACGAGTTGAATCCGCGCCCACGTTAATGAATGCGAACTGCTCGTTATGTGAATCGTAGCAGCCGATCAAGGCTTCGCTACCCGTATAATGGAAGGCGACCCACAGATGGCCGGAGGAGTCTTGAGCAAATTTCCAAGGCCCTTGGATTGTTCGGTCGCCGACACCCATGCTCTGCCCATCCAAGCTGATGACGCCTCGGCTCACCGTCGCCAGCCAAGTGGTACCAGCCGCGTCGGTAGCCATATCGTACACTCGCTCCAACGGTTGGCCGCCAACTTCGGTTATGCTCCTTATGCATCGTCCCTCGGCAAACCAAGCCACACCCGCGCCGGTCATGGCCAAAATCGAGCCATCCGGCTGGACTTGCAGACCCACGATCTCGTTGGAAGGCAGGCCATGCTCAGTGGTATATACCTGAAAGCCACGCCCATCGTACGCGGCAATCCCCCCACCAAATGTGCCGAACAAAAGCCGCCCATCCTCTTCCTCGGCAATGGCCATGACCGTCAGATTGGGCAGACCGTCCTTGAGACCAAACGTATCAAACCGGGCGCTATCAAATCGGCTGACGCCACCGTCGGCCGTAGCGACCCAGAGAAAGCCCTGGCGATCTTGGTAGATGTCTTCCACGTGCATCCCAGCCAGCCCATCAAAGACCGTGTACTGGCTGCTCAGCACGTGCTCAAAAGATAGGTCGCTCATAATCGTCCTTCCGACGATGGGGATGTCCCGGCCTTTAATCCAGGACCGCCCCTACGGACGAGGCGAGATTAATGAGCGCCCGTTGAAAGCAGCGATTTGACCTGTCCCCACGACTGGGACTCGACGTTCGTGGCAGTAGCGGAAGGGACGACCGATTGCCAAGCGGGAGCGAATCCACCTAAGCCATTGGTCAGATTGACCAAGTTCTTCCCGTCTATATCGACAGCCCAAATCTCCCCAGTGCTGGTAGAATAGGAGAAAGAAGTGCCCACGACGTCGAGAAAGGTGAACGAAGCGAAGGCTACCCTCATACTGTTGGGTGCCCAGGTAGGTGTACGAAAAGCGTCAGTAGAGAGCCAAGCGGTAGGATCCCAAGAAGAGAGACCGACATCGTTAAGTTGGCCGAACAGGGTGAACAGGACAATGGCCCGAGGGGCCGTGATCCGCCGACTGTCTTCATTGGCATTATATGTAATAAGAGCTTGGCCGTCTTCGTCACCAAGCAGCAAGACGAAGGCTGCTCGTTTGGTTCCGTCTGGAGAAAGATTGCGGTGGTCTTGGAAGCGGCGGATTATCCAAGCCCCCTCCCGCCATTCCACGGGCGAGGAGCCACTGCCGTCTAGCGCCACAACGAATATCTCAGAGTGGTTGTGGTAGTAAATGCTACTCCCGTCTTCAGACCAAGAAAGCCTATCGCTGTCTGAAGGGCGGCCCGAATCGTCTGTTAGCTGCTGTGGATTGCTACCGTCGATGTCCATCACCCAGATATCCCAGTGGGAGCAATCGGCACTAGCGGCGACATAGGCGATCTTCGTGCCATCTGGAGACCAAGCTGGGTCCGAGCTGAAGCAATGTCGTCCTTTGGTCAGATTTATGGGATCACTTCCATCCGCATTCATAGTCCAAACGTCGGAAGGTCCCTCGCGATAGGAGAGAAAAGCGATTTTGCCATCGGCTTGCCCCCAGCCCGAGACGGCCAGCCCCAGCGTTGCCAAGCAGGCGATCAGTAGGGATCGATAGTTCATAACGCGGCTCCTTGCATAAGGTTGTGAATAGAGTAGAGCGTTATACTTTATCTAGCAAGGAAGCAGAAGAGGAATGCATCACGCCCCGGCAGGTCAGCCAAAGCCAGCCCCTCTCGTCAACCCGCACGTGCCGCGTCCCGTTCTGCACCACCCCCTCATCGCCCTTGCCTACATTAAATATAACCGCCGATGCGCTAAAACTACTCATAGCCTAGCGCCCTACACGTCCCCTCCATCCTGCTGCGCTTCTTGACAAGGATACACCGCTAAGCTAGCATCTTTACTATACCCAACGCCATGTTAGCTGCCCGCATCTTCAAGACGGTACTCGCGCCCGCCCTCGTCTTGCTGCCCTCCCCCAACCCAAGCGTTGAGCGCGATATGGCCCGCGACATCAACGGCTTGCAACGCGCCGAGTGCGAATATCGGGGCATTGTGGCCCGCTTCGACGAACTCACCCGCGCCTATATCCTGCAAGCATACGAAGACGGCCAACTGCTCCGCTGGCAGGCCCAGCCCAGTCCCTACAACCCTGAGACCGAGACCTTGGTCACCGCGATCTTTACTGCGGCCGGCCCCAAGGCATCTGCTCCTGTGCCCGAACTGGCCCATCTGCGCTCCCAGAGTGGGACGACGGGTGCTGGCGTCACCTGGCGTTACAGTAGGCTAGCGGCCGTGCGGATTGAACCCCACGGCGACTTGGCCCGCGACGCCATCGCCGTGTTTAGAGCCACAGTTGACAGCTTTGTCGAACGCATGGTGTACGCCCCCACTGGCGGTGTGCTCCGCACTGCTCCCGCTCCTAGTGCCCCAGTGCTAGCCCGCATTGAAGCGGGTGCAGTCCTGCTCGTCGAGGAAGAGCGAGCGGGCTACGTGCGCGTGCGCCAGCCGCCAGCGACTGCGGCCGGGTGGCTGGAACAAAAGCAAGTGCGAGCGGTTGAGGAAGTCGATGGACGCGATCATTGAAATACGCAACCTGACCAAGATCTACGACATGGGAGCGACTGCGGTCCACGCCCTAAGCGAGGTGGATCTGTGCGTGGCCACAGGCGAATACGTGGCCATCATGGGGCCGTCGGGATCGGGCAAAAGTACCTTGCTCAATATCCTCGGCTGCCTCGACGTGCCCACCTCGGGCAGCTACGCCCTCGGCAACGCCCTCGTCAGCGAAATGGACGACGACGACCTAGCGCGGATCCGCAATCAGGAGATCGGCTTTGTATTTCAAACCTTTAACCTCCTACCGCGCGCTAACGCCTTGGGCAATGTCGAGCTGCCGCTGATCTACAGCGGCCTACCAGTGCGCCAACGCCGTGAGCTAGCCGCCCGCGCCCTCGACTCCGTGGGCTTGGCCGAGCGCATTGAGCACCGGCCCAACGAACTGTCCGGCGGCCAGCGGCAGCGCGTGGCCATTGCGCGCGCCCTCGTCAACGAGCCTTCCATCATCCTCGCCGACGAGCCGACCGGTGCCCTCGACTCCCGCACCGGCGACGAAATCATGGACCTCTTCGACCAAGTACACGCCGCGGGTAACACTATCCTCCTCGTAACGCACGAAGAGCACCTCGCCCGCCGCAGCCGCCGCATCGTCCGCTTCCGCGATGGCCGAATCGAAAGTGATCATCTCACCGAGGAGGTCGCCCAGTGAGAGCGGTATTTTGCGCCCTCGTACTCTGCGCCTGTCAAGGTGCGCCGCCCGACCTACCCACAGCCGAGGTCGTGCGCGGCGATTTTGCCGTGACGCACTTTGAGGGGGGCGAGGTGCAGGCGGCCAGCGGCGAAGTCGTGGTGTCGCCGCGGATCGGCGGGCGGCTCAAAATCGTCCACCTCTGGCCCGAAGGCGAACAAGTGGATGTCGGCGACTTGATCCTCCAGTTCGACCCGGCCGAGTTTGAACGCGAGATGCTCGACCGCGAGGGCCAGTTCGAAGAGGCCCAATCGGACTTTGCCAAGGCCAAGGCCGAACGCGAGCAACGCCTAGCCGACATCAAGCGCCAGATCCAGCAGCGCCAAGCCGAGCTCAAACTCGTCGCGCTCAACCAAGAACGCCAACAGTTCGCCTCGACCATCGACCAAGAGCAAGGGCGCATCAATTTGGCGAAGGCCCAGCGCGCTGTGGCGGAAGCCCGCCAGGAGTCCATAGCCCAAGAAGTGGTCAATCGCGTGGATTTTCTCAATCACGAGTTGAGAATCGCCCGCCGGCAGGAGCGCTACGAAAGGGCGCGCCGCGACTACGAACGCACCAGCGTCTATGCGGCCAAACCAGGTATCGTGGTCTATCGCAAAATCTGGAAACCCGGCACCGACGAAGAGGGCAAAGTCGCGGTCGGCGACCAAGTCTGGAGTGGTCGCGCCCTGCTCGAAATTCCGGATATGAGCAAGATGCAGGTGCTGTGCCTGATCGGCGAAATGGACATTGAGCGCGTGCGCGTCGGCCAGCGCGCTTACATCCGCCTCGAAGCCTTTCCCGGCCCGGTCTTTAATGGGGTGGTGTCCGAACTAGCACCCATGGCATCCCCCCAGCCCGGGGCGCCGGACATCCACGTCTTCGAGTTAGTCATCGACATTGACGAGCAGGACGACCGGCTCAAGCCCGGCATGTCGGCCGAGGTCGAAATCGTCCTCGAAACCGTCCCCGAGGCTCTCTCGGTGCCGCTGGGTGCGTTCTTTGAGGGGGAGGATGGGCTAGTCGCTTTCCGCCTCGACAACGGAAAATTCGTGGAAGTGCCCGTAGTGATCGGGCCAAAAAACGCCACCGCAGCGGTCGTCACCGCTGGCTTGGCCGCAGGCGACATCGTCGCCTTGCAAAACCCCAATGCGCGCTGACGCGAGAAAGCTGTTATGGCACAGATCAAACGCCGCTGGTGGATTCCCTCTCTGCTCTTAGTCCTCGTCTTGGGCGGAGCTTGGCTTGGCGAACACCTGACGCACGAGGAAGCCGAATCCTCCATCCCCACCTATCCAGTCCAGCAGGGCGAGTTCGTCATCGAACTCAAGCTCAAGGGCGGCGAGTTGGAATCAGTAGAAGCCGAAAACATCGTCGCGCCCCGCGTTCGCGGCCAGCTCAAAATCGTCGAATTGTTTCCCGAAGGCGAGCAAGTCGCAGTCGGCGATCTATTGGTCCAATTTGAACAGACGGATTTTCAGAAGCGGGTCATGGACGACGAGCAGGAGGTCGAATCCGCCAAGGCCGACCTAGAAAAAACGCTAGCCACTCACAAGGCCGAAATCGCCAAGCTCGAAGCCGACATTGCCAACGAGGAGGCCAATTTGCGCTTGGCCGAGCTAAAGATCGAGCGCATGGCCTTTGAGGCCACCGTGCAAAAGGAAGAAGCCGAAATTGAGGCCCACAAAGCCAAGCTGGGCCATCAGCAAGCTATCGAAAAGCTGGCCTCGCAAAAAATCGTCAACGCCGCTGAAGTCAAAAAGCGCCAACTCAACATCGAACGCCAAGAGCGCGATTTGAAAAAGGCGCGCGACGATCTAGCCAGCACGACCATCAAGGCCGAAAAGCCTGGTTTAGTCGTGTACGGCAAGGTGTGGAAGGGCGAGCGACCGGAAAAGATTCGGGTCGGCGACGAGATCTGGGGCGGCGTCAACGTCATTTCCCTGCCCGATCTTTCCCAGATGCAAGTCAAAACCTACGTCAACGAGATCGAGGTCGATAAGCTCGACACCGGCCAAGTCGCCACCATCAAGCTCGACGCCCTGCCCGAACCCACATTCCACGGCAAAATCAAGAGCATCGCCTCGCTCGGCCGCGAAAAGGAAGGCGAAAAAAACGTCAAAGTATTTGACGTGATCATCCAAATCGAAGAAGAAGACATCCGCCTCAAACCCGGCATGACCGCCACCTGTCACGTCGTCGTCGAGACCATCCCGCCGCGGCCGACGGCCGCTCCAGACTCCGTGCAAAGCGAGGCCACCGAAGTCGCGACCGCCGCACCCATGCCCCTCTACATCCCCCTAGACGCGGTCTTTGAAAAGGATGGGCGCACCCTCGTCTATCGCCTCATGGGCGGTCAGCCCGAGGAACGGGAAGTGAAGCTAGGCCAGAAAAACGAGGACTTCGTCATCATCGAAGAAGGGCTGGCGCCCGGCGACCGCGTCACTCTGCGCGACCCACTCCAAGCAGCTGACGCCAGCGGCCTCATGGAGGAGGCCGACGCCTTGCCCGCTCCCCAAGGGCACTAATGGATTTACGCGAAACCGCCTCGTTGAGCCTAGTCGGCCTGCTGTCGCACAAGCTGCGGACTTTGCTGACCATGCTCGGTATCATCTTCGGCGTAGCCGCCGTCATTGCCATGCTCTCCATCGGCGAGGGTGCCAAGCAGGAATCCCTCGAACAAATCCGCCAGATGGGCATTAGCAATATCATCGTCCAGCACTGGCAAAAAGAAGCCGATGAGGAGACCGAAGCCGCCGACATTGACCACAATCGCTCCCCTGGCCTGACTTGGGACGATGCGCGGTCGATTGCTCGCATCTGCCTTTTGGCCGACTACGTCACCCCCCAGCGCGAGCTCAAAGTAAAGGCCCAAGCCCACGACCACACTTTCCGCACCATGGTGGTCGGCACTACTCCTGACTATCTGACTGTGCTCGACGCCCGCATGGGCAGTGGGGTGTTTTTTTCCACCGAAGACCTGAACACCGCCAAGCGCGTCTGCGTGTTGGGCGCAGACGCCAAGCGGGCGCTGTTCTTTTTTGATAATCCCTTGGGTGGCCGGGTCAAAATCCGCAACCAGTGGTTTACGGTCATCGGCGTACTCGAAGATAAGGGCGCGGCCGGCGGCAAAATCGGCGGCGTGCTCGAAGTGCGCAATACCGACGAGGACATCTACGTTCCGCTGACGGCCCTGCTCAACCGCTTTCACTGGGAGCCGGGCGATCCCGAACTGACCCAAATCACCGTCAAGATCCCCAACTCCAACCAATTGCCAGAGGTCGCGGCCATCGTTCGCACCATCCTCAACCGACGGCATCGCGGCGTCGAGGACTTCAAGATCGCCATTCCCGAAGAGCTGTTGCGCCAGAGCCAGAAAACGCAGCAGATCTTCAACATCGTCATGGGCTGCATCGCCGGCATTTCCCTGTTGGTCGGGGGCATCGGCATCATGAATATCATGTTGGCCTCGGTGCTAGAGCGCACGCGCGAAATCGGCATCCGCCGCGCCTTGGGTGCGCGGCGGCGAGACATCCTCGCGCAGTTTTTGGTCGAATCGCTGTTGGTCAGCCTAATCGGCGGCCTGATTGGGGTGATGCTGGGCTACGCCATCCCGGAAGCGATCACCCTGTACGCGGGCTGGCGCACCATCGTCCAGCCTTGGACGATTGGCCTCGCCTTTGGGGTCTCGGCCGCGGTCGGCATTGGTTTTGGCATGTACCCGGCCCGCCAAGCCGCCCTCCTCAACCCCATAGACGCCCTGCGCTACGAATAGTAGGGGGCGGTTTGAAACCGCCCCCTACTTTGACGACAGCCGCCGCGTGCCCTTACTTATTTAGCCCATCCGCAAGCGAGGAGGTCGCATGATCCGCTTTAAGAGAGAAGAGATTGAACAGATGCTCGAAGAGCGCAAACCCGAAATCAACCTGACCACCTATCAGCACATCAAAAAGGCCATCGACCAAGGCACCGAAGACATGGATCCGTACACCCTGTCCAATATATGCCGAGACCTCAAGTGCCTACCCACCGACATCGTCGAATATGTCTGAACTGCACCACCGGCCATGCAGGCCCTAGGCCGCCATCTGCTCGTCGATCTCTATGGCTGTAACCGCGAGCGACTCGACGACCCAGACTATATCACAACCGAGCTGCAGGCCGCAGCCCAAGCGGCCGGCACCCGCGTCTTGGGCTCGGCATTCCATCGCTTCAGTCCAGGTGGAGTCACTGGCGTGCTCATCGTCCAAGAGAGCCATTTGGCCGTTCACACTTGGCCCGAGCGCGGTTATGCCGCCCTCGATCTCTTCACCTGCGGCCACCAGACAGACCCGTGGGCAGCCTATCAGCGGCTTCGCTGCGCCTTCGGCGCGACACAAGACAATGTAGTGGAAGTCAGCCGAGGATTGGGCGCGGGCGAGTGAAGCTCCTCGCCGACAAAAGTGCGGGCTATTCCTCGCCCTCTAACATGCTGCGCAAGTAGCGCCTGAACGCCTCGGCGCGGTCTTCGATCACGGCCTGTAGCTGGAGAATTTCCTGCTGGCGCGCCTTCAGCTTGTGAATTTTCAGCGCCACTTCGGCAATCGACGATTCGAGATCAAATTCGGCCAAGGACTCGTCTTGCGCGAGCAACCGCACCGGCTCACGCGGCTGTTCTCCGCTCACCAAAATCCGCTCCTCAGACCGCCGCGCTTTAGCCCGCTTTTGCTCCACCTTAGCGCACAGCCGATGCTCGGCCTCCAAGCGACTCAGCAGGTCGGCGTTGGCACTCCACTCGGCCTTGAGGCGGTCGGCGATGTCCTCTAATAGCTCTTGCTTTTGCTGAATCTCGTCCGGCCCGTCATCCACCTCAATTTTCATCTGTCCGCTGTAGTGCAGGTTCGCGCTGCGGACCCCGACTCCGAGTAGTTCCCGCGACTCCTGATAGAGCGTCAGTTGGGCCGACAGGCCCCGATCTGGTTGCTCGGCCAACTTCTGGATGAGGACGCCGATTTCCCAATCGTAGGCCAGACACAAGCGCTCGGCCACGCTGTCCTGCCGGGCCTCTAAGGCGACCAACTTCCAGTCGAGCTCAACCATTTGTTGCACCAACCGGAGCGAGGAGCGCCACGCTTCTTGCAGCACGGCAGAATTCGCTGCACTCAACCTCAGGCTATCGATGCGTACCGACAGCGCCTCGGCTGAGGCCGCAACCTTCAAGCGCTGGCTGGCGAGGGAATCGCGCTGGCTTTCCAAGGCGCGATATTGGGCCTTTAGGTCGCCCAGCCCACTCGAATCTCCAAGCGCGGATCCGGGCAGCGCCAACCCCAAAACCAACAACAGAATGGATGGATTTCTCATTGCTAATCTAAACCGTATTTGTCGAGTTTGTAGTACAAAGCACTCGTCTTAATCCCCAAAAGCGAAGCCGCCTTCGTCTTAACGTGATGCGCTTCCTCCATCGCCCGAGCGATTAGGTCGCGCTCCACCTCGTCGAGGCGCTCGTTGAGTAGCAAGCTCCCGTCGTCAGTGTCCCCCTCTCGCTCCTCAATAACTTCTTCCTCCACAGTCCCCTCGTCAAAAGTCAGCGGCAGATCGTGATAGCCGATTTCCTCGCCATCTACCAATACCATCGTGCGCTCGATGACGTTTTCTAGTTCGCGCACATTGCCGGGCCACGGGTAGCTTTTCAAGCCAGCTAAGGCTTCTTCGGTTAGACGCTTGGGCGGGATGTTCATTTCCCCACATTTTTTTTGCCTAAAGTGTTTCACCAATAGTTCAATGTCCTCTCGCCGCTCCCGCAGCGGCGGCAAGGTGAGAGGGATGACCTCCAGCCGATAGAACAGATCTTCGCGGAAGGTGCCCTCTTTGACCATGCGCTTGAGCGGCCGGTTGGTAGCCCCCACCACCCGCGCATCTACGTCGAGCGGCTGCTCGCCTCCTACGCGGTCAAACTGCTTTTCCTGCAACACTCGCAACAGCCGCACCTGAGTCTCCAAAGGTATATCGCCGATCTCGTCTAAAAAAATCGTCCCCCCTTCGGCCAGTTCAAACTTGCCCTTCTTGCTCCGCACCGCGCTGGTAAAGGCCCCTCGCTCGTGCCCAAACAATTCGCTTTCGACCAACCCAGTCGGCAGGGCACCACAGTTGACCTTGACGAACGGCCCCTTGCTGCGGCGGCTCTGGTAGTGGATGGCGCGGGCAACCAGCTCCTTGCCAGTGCCGCTTTCCCCGTAGATGAGCACTGACGACGATGACGACGCCACCTTGCGCACTTGTTCGCGCACGGCCTTGATCTGTGGCGATTGGCCGACGATCTCGCCGAAGTTGTAGCGGCTGTCGATTTCTTCGCGCAGGTAGCGATTTTGCTCGAATAAGTGCTCCCAGTCCTGCAGCTTGGCCTCGGCTTCTTGGCGGAGGGTTTGGGCTTCCTGCAGCTTGGCTTGAGCTTCCTGCAGCTTGGTTCGATAGTCGAGCCGCTTATTGACCTTCAGCCACAGTTCGTCGGGCAGAAAGGGTTTGACGATAAAGTCGATCGCCCCCCGCTCCATCGCCTCTACGGCCAGCTCCCGGGTATCGTAGGCCGTCATCATCATCACGTCGGTGTCTGGTGCTTGGCGCTGGACGGCCTCCATCACCGCCAACCCGTCCATCTCCTCCATGCGGTAATCCGTAATGACTAGGTCAAACGGCTCATCCTTCATCCGCGCCAAACCTTCGCGGCCACTGCCTGCGGCAACGGCTTGGTGCCCCATCTTGTTCAAGCTCAGCACCAGTCCGTCGCCGAGGCTTTTGTTGTCGTCGATAATCAGAATCCTGCCCATAGTATCCCATCTTTGGACTGCGGCAGGCGCAGGCGGCACACCGTGCCTGCGCCTTGCCGACTGTCTATTTCGATCCGGCCGCGATTTTCCTCAACCGCCCGCGCCACCAGCGCCATCCCCAAGCCCGATCCCTTCTCTTTGGTGGTAAAGAAAGGCTCAAAAAGGCGCGCCTGCACCTCCTCCGACATACCCGAACCATCGTCGGCCACCTCGACGACGACCTCATCGCCTGCGACCGTAGCTCGCACCGTCAAGTGCCCGCCATCGCGCATGGCCTGCACGGCGTTCTTCATCAGATTGACCAGCGCCCGCTCCATCTGTTCGGCGTCGATGTAGCACACCAAATCCGGCGCGACGCGCTCTTCGTAGCTAATGCCCGCAGCCTGCATTTCCGGGGCCAGCAAAAAGGCCGCGTTGGCCACGAGCGGGGCCAGCTCCGTCGGCTGCGGCTGCGCCGGTGCCGGGCGAGCGAATTCGAGAAATTCAGCGATTACGCCATTGAGCCGACGCACTTCCTCAATGACCTTCTCAATGTGTTGCTTGCGCTCGTCGCTAGCGGGCAAGTCGCTGGCGATCAGGCCGGCATACAGATCAATGCTGCTCAGTGGGTTGCGAATTTCGTGGGCAACGCCGCCCAGCATGAGGCGCAGTTGGGCGTCGCGGGCGACTAGCTTGCGCCGCATCTCCTCCATGGTCTCGCCCAAATAGCCAATTTCGTCGTCGGACGCGGTGGCCACCTCTTGGTTCATGTTGCCCCGGCCGATTTCGCGCGCGGCCTCGACCAACTTCTGGATGGGCCGCGTCAGCGTCCGCGCCAGCCCCCACGCTACCCCGACAGTAAGCAACGCACCCAACCCGGCAAAGATCAGCACTGACCGCCCAAAAACGCGGATGGAATCCACAAACCTAGCCCCAATCTCGACCCCGACTGCCGCGACGACCTCGCCGTCGTGAAAAATTGGGGCGTAGCCCGTCATGTATGGAACATCGCCGTCGTAAAAAAGCACCGAATGCGCGGTCTGTCCTTTCCAAACCCGCTCTAGTTCTTGGCGGTGGAAGAGCAGTTTGGGGTACTCGCGGCCAATGGGCATTAGGCCATCCGTGTCGAGCAGCGAGCGGTACTCGCGGTCGAAAACGAAAATGTGCCGAGCACCAACCCCTTGTTCGGCGCGCTGCAATTTAAGCACTAGGTTCCGATAGAGAGTGGTGTGCTCGCGGCCCTCGTTCAAATAGGACAACACGCTGCCGGACAGATTTGTGCTCACCAGCGCGGCAACCGATACGAGGTGGTCGCGCATCTGCCGCTCCAAGCTGCGGTCCGTCAGCTCAAAGAGCACCCAACCCGATAGCCCTACAACAACCATGACCAACAGCACGAAACTCAAAATCAGCTTGTGGCCGATCCGCGTCCGCGGACGCTCTCCGGGGGCCTTGCCCTTGGTCATTTGGACAAACTCGACAAATTGGCGCATCCTATTTGGTAATGTACCGTCTTAAGAAAGACGAACAAGCCGAGTAGTGGTTCTCGCTGACTCGTGCTGTTGGACCTAGCCTACCAACTCAATCTATTCTAAAAAGGCATACTCTATGAAGTACCTCCTATTGGCCGCTTGTAGTTTTTTGCTAGCCTGCGGCGACTCGGATGACGACCAAGGCGAGGTGACTGTTCACTTCAACCACACCGTCGCCGGTGCCGATCTCAAGCACGAAGAGATTCTCTACACCAACGCCGCGGGTAACGAATACGGCGTTACCCGCCTAGAGTACATCGTCTCGGATATCGCCTTAGAGACGGCTGGGGGCAAGCGCGTCGAACTGGCCGAATTTCACTATCGCAACGCCTTCGTAAATGCGACCCGCAGCGTTTCGGCCAAGGTGCCCGGTGGCGAATACGCTACTTTGCACTTTACCTTTGGCATCGACGGCGCTAAAAACGAGACCGGCGTACTGCCGAGCGTCGATCACTTCAACAACATGGCGTGGCCCGCTCCCATGGGTGGCGGCTACCACTATATGCGCATGGAGGGCCTCTTCCGCACCGACGATGGCGCGGGAGCCTTTCTCACGCACACCGGCCCGGCGGGTGGAGAAGACTTTTCGGTTGACGTCTCCCTGCCGCTTTCCCTAACAGTTAGCGGGGATGAGTGGGCAATCGCCGTGGTGATGGACCTCAACGAGTGGTACGACGCGCCATCCCTGTACGACTTTAGCGGTCACGGCGGAATCATGGGCAACGCCAACGCGCAATTGACCTTGCAAGGCAACGGCGCTACCGTCTTTTCCCTAGGCTCTATCGGGCACCCCGACCACGTCAGCCAAGGCCACGGGGAAGAGGAAGTCGAACAAGACCAAGCAGCGCAAGACCACGACGAACACGTAGGGGGATAACCCATGAAGTTTGGGGCACTAATCCTGCTAGGGCTAGTCGCCTGCGGCAAAGACGCGGTCGTTCCCCCTACCCCTCCGCCGACCCCAACCCCCTATGAACTAGTCGTGCCGACGGGATTTCCCGCACCGGAAATCCCACCCGACAATCCCCTGACCATCGAGGGCATCGCCCTTGGCGAGCGGCTTTTTGCCGATCCCATCCTCTCGGTCGATAGCACCACAGCCTGCGTTTCGTGTCACCTGCCCGCTCATGCCTTCTCCGATCCGCGGCCCCTTAGCCAAGGCGTCGGAGGTCTCACCAGCCGCAACTCCATGCCGCTTTTCAACTTGCTCTGGAGCCCATCTTTTTTTTGGGACGGGCGCACAGCTAGTCTCGAAGACCAAGCCCTCGAACCCGTGCAGAGCCTCACGGAGCTGGGAGAGAACTGGGATCGCGTGGTGGCCAAATTGGAGCGCCATCCCGAATATCCCGCGCTCTTCGCCCGCGCCTTTAGCGACGCGCCCATCAACCGGCAACGCGTCGTCCAAGCCATCGCCCAATTCGAGCGCACCCTCGTTTCGGCAGACAGCAAATACGACCGCTGGCTGGCCGGTCAAGCGGAGTTTACCCCGGAAGAGGAACGGGGCTTCCTTCTCTTTCACACCGAGGCGGGCGACTGCTTTCACTGTCACGTCGCACCGCTTTTCACCGACAACGAGTTCCACAACAACGGGCTGGATCTAGATCCCCCGGACGAGGGGCTGGCCGCGCTCACTGGGAAACGCCTCGACCGCGGCAAATTCAAGACGCCGACCCTGCGCAACGTAGAATACACCGCACCGTACATGCACGATGGCCGCTTCCAAACCCTTGAAGAAGTCGTCGAGCACTACGACTCCGGCTTTCACCGCATAGTCCTCACCGACCCGCTGTTGCTCGTCCGGCCCAACCTCGACCTCGACCCGGCCGACAAACGCGCCCTCGTAGCCTTTTTGAAAACCCTTTCCGACCCTCAATTCCAAGCCCCGTGACGCGCTTGGGTCTCTGTTACTTTTCCCTTGATTAAGTTTCAGAATTTCGTATAATACAAGCACTTATGAACAAAATCAGCACCGGTTTAACTCCTCATCTAGCGAGGTTTTAGTGGCCACCATAACCAAGAAAGATCTAGCGCGGTCGGTAGCCGACACGCTCGGCTGCAAAAACAACCTGACTTTGCAAATGGTCGATAGCCTCTTCGAGGCCATGCGCGAAACGCTTATCGAGGGCAATCGCATTGAAATCAGAGGCTTCGGCGTCCTCGAAGTCAAAGATACCAAGCCCAAGCCCGCGGCACGCAACCCGCGCACCGGCGAGGTCGTGTACGTGCCCGCCCGCCGCAAAACCCACTTCAAGCCGGGCAAACAGCTCAAAGAAGCCCTGCACGATACCGGCTCGGTCGCCGACCAAGCCGCGCCAGAGCCCGGCGGCTCTTGGCCCCCCTAATATCGTTGGAAATTCGCTCCAAAAAATTAAAAGCCGGCTCATTGCGAGTCGGCTTTTATTGTGTGTGCGTTGGTCTCGCGCTGCTGATGGCATCCGACATCCGCGCCGAGCAACGCCTACACATCGGCGCGGATCCGCGCATCGAACTGCTCATCGCAGTCCAGCTCCTCAGCCAGTATCGCTATCTGACGCCCTATCAGGTGGATTATGCGGATGACCTCGTCTCCCACTTCTCGCGCTATCCTCCCCAGCAGGCCGTGGCCTTTTTTCGCAGCTTGAGCTTGGACACCGGGTGGTCCGATGCCTACCCAACCGCCATGCTCTACCTGTCCGATCCACCCGTACTAGAACCAACCCAACCCATTCCCCCCCATATCTATCGCGCCTTTCGCGGCGAGGAAAACTTTACGCGCTTCGTCCACGCCTTGCGCAGCTTTGCGCGCCAGACCCAATTCAACCACTTCTTCACCCGCAGTCAAAAGCTCTATCAGCTCCTTGAGACACGCCTCCGCGAAGAACTGGCCGGTGCCGATCCCACCGGCGAAGTCGAGGCTTATTTCGGCACCCGCCAAATCAGCTACCACCTCATCCTTAGCCCGCTTTTGCACCACGGGGGATTTGGTCCGCACATCGGTCGCCACGGGGGGCCGTACGATGTCTATACGCTGCTCGGCCCCACAGGTGCCACGCAGCGCGGCCTACCCGAATACGGCCCCCGCGAGCAGCTTTTGCAGATTATATGGCACGAATTCAGCCACGCCTTCGTCAACCCCCTCAGCGAGGAGTACTATCCCATGCTGAGGCCCCATGCCGACCTATTCGCCCCGCTGGCTGAACAGATGGCCACCATCGGCTACACGCACTGGTTCGACTGCGCCAATGAACACCTCATCCGCGCCATCACCGCGCGCTTAGCCCACCATCACCTCGGCGCGGAAGCAGGCCGCCGGGCACTGCGCGAAGAATCCGCGCGCGGCTTCCGCTATATCCACGCCGTCGCCCGCCGCCTCGAATCATACGAATCCCAGCGCGACCGCTACCCGACCTTCGCCACCTTCTTCCCCCGCTTAATCGCCGTCTTTACCGAGCTTGATCCTGAAACTTTAGCGCACTAGCCGCCGAAAAAGATCCTCCTGCGGCGGTACTTCGAGCAGTTCGTCCAACGTCCCGCGCTCCAACCCCTCGGCAATAACGGCAAAACTCTCTCGCACCACGGCCGCGGTCTGCTCGACCTCAGCCTCGCCGTGGGCGCAATTGAACATGAATCCCGTCGCCAAGATCACGCCGCGGCGGGCGTTTTCTTGGATGAACAGCGTGTTTACTTTGGCGGTCGTCGCGGCATCCTCCGCTCCCAAGCGGATGCGGGGATGCGCCGCCACCCCCTCGCAGCTAGCGTCGAGTCCAACGACCGCGGCTGCCGCGTCAATCTGCTCCTTGAAGAAGGTGCCGATGCGCTGGAAGTGGCCTACTGCGTCGCGGCGTTCCAACTCGCGCAAGGTCGCCAGCGAGGCTGCCACGCCGATGTTGTCGTCCCAATAGGCGCTGGAGATAAACATCTGCTGAGCCGGGGCCATAAACTCCCGCTTGCCGACCACCGCGCCCATTGGATAGCCGTTGGAGATGGCCTTGGCAAAAACGGATATATCTGGCGTCACGCCCGTGTATTCCTGGGCACTGCCCAAGGCGACGCGGAACCCCGACGACACCTCGTCGAAGATGAGCACCACGCCGTAGTGCGACGCCAACTCCCGCACCTTTTCCAAGTAGCCCGGCGGTGGCTCGTCGGAGCGCATCGGCTCCATGATAATACAGGCCAACTCGCCAGCGTGCTCTTCGAGCAGAGCGGTGAGTTCATCGACATCGCCATAGGTAAAAGGCATAGCCGTGCCCTCCAGACAGCGGGGCACGCCAATCGGCTCAATGCCATTGAAAAGATGAGTGGCCAGTCGCTCGGCCCCGATGTTGGCGGCTTGGTACCAGTCGTGCCAGCCGTGGTACCCGCAAAACAGCACCTTGTCGCGGCCGGTAACTCCGCGCGCGATCCGCACCGCAATGGTACATGCCTCGCCGCCCCCCTTGCAGTAGCGCACCATTTCCGCTGAGGGCACGATCCGCACCAACTCCTCGGCCAACTCCACCGCCGACTCTTGGACGATGCTATAGATGGTCCCGCGGTCGATTTGGGCGCGAACCGCGGCATCGACCACTTCGTCGGCATAGCCCAAGATCACCGGCCCCACCGCACTGGTCCAATCGATGTATTCGTTGCCATCTACATCCCAGATGCGGCAGCCTTTAGCGCACTCGGCGTAGATCGGACTGACGCCGAGCGCGGCCCGGGTCGGCCGCCGGCTGATGAGCTGAGTGGTGCCGGGGACGAGCGCTTTGGCGCGCTCGTATATTTGCAATGAGCGGCGCACTGAGTGTTCTCGCATGACACAGGCTCCTTCTACCGCCCGCTGCGGAGCGGATTCTAGTTGCGCTTTGGACTATCTCACCGCTGCGAAGTGGCACTTATCGCCGGTAGCGGTGTTAGATAATTTGACAGCCCGTTTAAGTCCCTTTTTTTTGCCTATCTAACCTCGAACTTCTGAATGGAGCTTCATCATGCAACGCGCCTTGCCTCTCTTCGTCCTCTTACTAGCGCTGCCGCTGACCGCCCACGCCTTTGATGGAAAACGCGAGGGGTTTATGTTCGGTTTGGGCCTTGGGCCGAGCTACCAGTCCATCGAGCAAGAGTGGCTCATCGACGGCGAACCTTCCCGGCACAAGAACAGCGACTCGGCATTCGGGATGGCGATCCAGCTCGGCTACGGCCTCACTGACCACCTCGTCTTAGGCTGGATCTTGGACTTAGGCAACGACACCAACGACGACGAGACCAAGCTCCTCGGCAAAGCGGTCGCCAAGGGCAACACCAGCTTTGAGATCGACGGCTTTAGCGCAACCTATTTCTTCAAAAAACGCGCCCCATCGCCCTTTGTCGAAGCCGTCATCGGCACCGCGCGCTGGGACGACGGCGGCGACAACGTCCTCGATGGCCTCGGACTGGCCGGTAGTATAGGCTACGAGGTGCGCAAGAGCTGGATGGTCAAAGGCACCGTTGGCTGGGGCGCGCCAAGCGCCGAGGCCACAATCGGCGATCAGGCTATCAAAGCCGACGTCACGGGCTTAGTTATCGCCTTCAACGCCAGCTATCTCTGGTACTGAACAGGCTCACTCCTGCTCTTCCATCTGGTCGTAGAACTGGACGATCTTGCCCCGGTCATCAGAGGCGTTGAACGCCATACCAGCCCGTGGATGCTCATTGAGCAAGCCGGTGATCATGTAGGGATAGTCGTAGCCCCACAGCAGTTGAGAGCGCAGCGGCTCAACGTGCTCCTCAATGCACTTGAGCACTGGGCGCAAGCGGAATTTCGGGTTGTGCAAAAAGCCCAACAAAAGCTCCATCTGGCAGTTGCCCGCGCCGCGGCCCAAGCCAGCGAAACTCGCGTCCGCGCAGTTGGCCCCCAACACTACGGCTTCGATGGTATTGGCAAAGGCCAGTTGCCGATTGTTGTGGGCGTGGATCCCGACCTCAATCGGGGTGCCCTCGCAGTATTCGAAAAACATGTTGCACAGCGCGTGGATCTGCTCGCTGTAGAGCGAGCCAAAGCTATCAACCACGTACACAGCCCCCACGTCTGAACGCACCAGCATCTCCAGCGCGCCCTTGACCTCGGACTCCGGCACAGTGGAAACGGCCATTAGGTTTAGGGTCGTCTCATAGCCCTTGTCCGAGGCGTCCTTGACCATGTCCAACGCCAGCGGCATCTGGTGGATGTAGGTGGCCACGCGGATCATGTCCAACACGCTTTCAGACGCGGGCAGGATGTCCGTCTTGTAATCGCTTTTTTCGGCGTCAGCCATGGCCGCCAACTTCAGCGAGGTGTTGTTGTCGCCGACGATGCGGCGGATGTCCTCCTCGCGGCAATGCTTCCACGGACCAAACTCGCCGGGCGGAAACTGCTCCCGCGAGTTGATATAGCCGATTTCCATGTAGTCAATCCCAGCCTCGACGCAGGACTCGTACACGCCTCTTACTACCTCGTCAGTGAACTGGTGGTCGTTCATCAAGCCGCCATCGCGGATTGTGACATCGACGACCTTGATCTCCTCCCGGTACCCGAGCCAATTATCGGCCCAGGTTGCGCGGTCTTCCTCGCTCATTTTTCTCTCCTGTTTATGTGTAACTCAAGTATTGTCGAAAGGATATATACTGCGGCACAACCGGCAAAAGGTCAAACCCCCAGCAGTTGGCGTGCGGCGGCAACGTATCTGCAGATGAACGCAGATGAGCGCAGAGGTGGGATGCGACGGGCACTTAGGCCGTCGCCACCGTCAGGGTGCGCAGCTTGTCCGCGTCGATTTCCACACCCAATCCCGGCCCTTCAAACGGATACAAGTAGCTGCCCTCGGCCCGCACCCTTTCCACGGCCGGCGACGCCGTGTACAGCACCGGCCCCATGGGATCGCAGGGCAAGTTGGTGTTGGGCATGGCGATGCCAACGCTGACCTGCGCCGATACCCCCAGCGTCGATTCTTGGTCGGTGCCGATCAGGCAGCGGAACCCAGCCGCTTCCGCCAAGGCGAAAAGCCGGCGGATATGGGTCGGGCCGCCGCAGACGCAGGCGACGTTAAAGGCTGTGCAGGCCCTTTTTTCAATGGCTTCCATGCCCAGCTCTAGACTGTTGATGTGCCAACTCACCGGCAGGTCAACGCGCCGCACAAATTCGGCCGAGACCCGCAGACTGCGCGAGGGCTGCTCAAAGTGATAGGGCGCGTGGTGGCGGAGGACATCGGCGTAGCGGACGGCAGTCTCCCAATCGGTGAAGCGCCCGGAAAAGTCGATAGACTTGAGCTTGAGCCGGTCGTCGAAGCGGCGTTTGGCCTCGTCTAAGAAGCGGTCGTCGAGCGCGCTATCACCCGACACGTAGTAGCGAAATAGGTGATGGCCCAAGTCGAGCAGCCGCTGGAGATAGCTCAGCGTGCGCTCAAAGTCCTCTTTTACCTGCCAGCCAAAGATCGGATAACAGCAATAGAGCTTCTCCCGCATCTTGCCGCCCAAAAACCGATAGGCCGGCACCCCTTGGGCCTTGCCGTGGAGATCGTAGAGCGCCAAGTCAATTGCCGAGGCGAGGTGGAGATTGGTCACTGAACTGTTAAAGGCGTGGCCGCGCAACAGCTCGTTGATCTCGGTAATAGCCCCGGCGTCCCGTCCCACCAGCAACTCGTTGTACTGCCGGGCAATGGCCGCCAAATCTTCGGCGCGACTGTCGGACGCCTCGCCCCAGCCGACCGGGCCGTCATCGACAAAGACCTTGACCAGCACGTGCCCGGAGATGTGGCCGTAGTAGCGCGGGGTCTCTATCTGAATGGTTTCTACTTTGGTGATTTTCACGCCTAGCTCCTTTGCAAGCGGCCCAACGCCGCGAGTGGTTGGTCAGTTTCAGCTTTGAGTAAGAAAAAGGCGATGCGGACGCGCAAGCCCTCGCGTCCGTATGGCAGGTGTCCATCAACTAGACAAAAATGTTGAATCCAAAATTGACTGTCCCCGCTTATTCCTCCACCTCTGGGCGCACCCAAACATGGCTAAACCAGTGCCAGACCCGTCCGTCAATCGAAGGTGCCGTCAGCGTGTACAGTGTCCGACGCCCGGTCAGGGGTTTATCCGCCTGTAGCAGCAGACGGCCTAGATTGGCGAGATCGGGCCGCTGTAGGGCTTGCTGCTGGCCCTGCACAAAAAACTGTATAGCGGCCGCATTCAATCCTCCGGTATCCACCTCGACTTCCAAAATAGGCGGATTGCTGTTATCTATCAGCGGTGAGCGAAGCCGATTATCAGTAATGCGCAAGGCCCTCATGCGGCTTTTTTGCCGAAATCCTGCCGAAGTTGCATAAGGACCTCCCATGGGATAGCGCGGCAGAGCATAGCGGGGACTACCTCGATACACCACCCCCGAGTTCTGCGCAGCCGCGGCCTTAAAACCCAACTCGCGCAAAGCGCTTTCCCAAGCGGGTAGATATTCTCCAAATGGATAGGCAAAAAGGCTAGGCCGCCATCCCAGATGGGTCTGAAAAGCCTCTTGGGCCCGCTCGACATCCTTCTTGAAGGCACTTAATTGTTCAGAGGTAGGTAGGTTGAGAAAATAAGCGTGTGAGGCCGAATGATTGCCAATCTCCACCCCTTCGGCGGCCAAGCCAGCCAAATCATCCCAGGTCATGTACTCAGGTCGTCCTACACTGTCGGTATTGATGAACACGGTCGCTGTAAATCCAAAACGCCGCAAAAGAGGCAAGGCCCCCGTGAGAAAAGACTGGTACCCATCGTCCACAGTCAGTACCACCGTGCGCTCGGAAAGGCCCCTGTCCGAATCGAGTTGCTCTAAGGCCTCCCCCAAGGTGAGAACCCTAAAGTCTTGGTCCCGGAGAAAGCTCAGTTGCGCGGCGAAAACATCGAGAGCTATGTTGGTGGAAGGATAGCGCTCATCGCCAAAACGGTGGTACACAAAGCAGGAGAATTCGCCTGCCCCCCCAGCCTGCCCCACACTAGACCAAATTAGCAGTAGTAGCAGCACCCAAGCGCCAAGGCCGCCAGACCTCATGGAGCCATTCATCGGTTAGCTGGTCCCCGCTCGGAAATCTCGGCGCTGCAAAGCCAATTCGGAAAAACCCGGTAGGGCCATAAGTCGTCTATTCTGACGAATCACAGTGCGAATTTTATCGACATAGGCCATGCCGATTTTGGCGTATTTCTGCAGCCCTAAGGCCAGCGTATGCCCATCAGGTCGCTCTCCGGCCAGCCGTTTTTCGTAGCGCAACACGCGGAATTGACGATAGGCGGGATGGGCGTTGAGGTTTTGGATGTACGAGTGCACTGCGTGAATGGGCGTGAGAAAGGCGGCTACTTCGTACGTTTGCCCTTGGGGCCGTCCAGCCGGCACAATGCCGCAACCCGGCGTAAAGCAATACTCCCCAAACAGGTTGTTGCCGCAATAGGCAAAGCGCGACTGGCCCCAAGCCGACTCAATGGCCGCTTGGGCCAAAGCCAACTCCGGCGGCACGGTGTCAACGCGCATCAACAACTCCTGGAATAGAGCGTCCATGGACAATTCTTCGGTTGATACGCGGTATTCTTGGCACAATTGGCGCAGCCATTCTTTGTCGTAACCGGATAGTTCCTTGCCCTGTTGCACGCCTTCGTGTAGGCGGAGGAGTTGGAGACGCTTTTTCTCTATCTGGATATTCTCCGCCTCGATGAGCGGTGCCATAAACTCAAAAAAGCTCTTTTTCCGCATTTTGGTGTCTCTAATGGCAGCAAAATCGGGAAATGCCGCAGAAGCCCTAGGCAGTGAACTGGGATTCTCAGGGCGCAGGTCAACGGGCCTAGGCAACGTGGCCGCTTTGGACACGGCCTCGCTTTTACGAAGCACATCAAAGGACATGTGCGGCAGTTTGAAACGCTCAAAGAGCCAAGCTAAACCGCTTGGTGCTGGTGCTTTGACGGGATCGTCTTGGGCCGCTTCAGGCGAACTGAAATCGATCTGCGCCAGCTTGAAAAGGAGCACCAACAATAGGAAGCATAACACTAAAGAAACTTTCAATAGACGCATAATTTTTCTTTCTCGGGTCAAATGCCGTTGAAGTTAGTCGAATACCAAATTTACCGACTATATCCTGCAATACCAATATCGCCGTATCCTCGGGGAAGAAATTTGCAAGCAACAGGTCGATTGACTAGGTGATACGTCGAGGCTTTTGGTCAGAGCGACCAATTGGGCTTTGCCTATCCTCGCGGCTCCTTTGAATATCACATCGGAGGAGATCGCTCGCTACCGCCGATGTTTAAGGTCGCCGACCGGCCCCCAAGGGAGTTGAAATTACAAGGAATTAGAGATCAGCAGTGCGCTTTTCATGGCAGAGTTGGGCGATCTCAGCGCCGGCGATGAAGACGATGGCTGCAAAGTAGAGCCACCAAGCCATGGCCACCGATAGAACGTAGGCCCCGTATAAGTACCAGATAGAGGCGAAATGGCTCAGATAGTAGCCGAAAAGCCATTCGGCGAGTTTCCACAGCAGGGCGGCCCAAAAAGCGCCTATAGCTAGTACCTGTATCCGAGGTTGCCGATCGGGAACCAGCCAGTACAGGCCAAGAAACACGGCAAAAATTATGGCGAGGGAGGCGAGCTCATAGATATAGGTCATATAGGAATGCAGCGGAGACAGGACGACGGCGACGACCGCGGCCAAAATGGGCAACAGGAGAACCGACAGCAGGAAAGTCCCCAACACCAAGAGTACCATGGCGAGATCCCTGATCTTGTCCACTACCGCCGGCAAGGCCATGCGAAAAAAATTCACCCTGTGCTCTAGAGTACTCGCATCCTTCAATTTGTTTACTGATACCGGCCATTCCTTGAACATTTTCGCCACAAAATTATGCTCGTGCTCGGACGCTTGGAAGATCGTGTTGAGGAGAGTTCTCATGCTGCTGAACAGGCCGCTGACACTCAGCAGTAGAATCAACAGGCCGGAAATCCCATAGGCCTCTTTGAATTCGACAACGCCAGAGATGCGCGAGGATAGAGCATCCTTCAGGTACGCGGCCTGTTCTTCATAGGGAATGAACAGCTCCACCGTCCTATTGATCAAGTAGGTCATGGATGTCGGATCCAAGACTGCTTCGAGTGCAAAGAAAATAAGGAAGACCAAAGGGACGAGGCACAGGAGGGTAGCAAAAGCCAAGCCGCCGGCGAACAGGAAGAGATGATGGTTGCTCATCCTGACATACAGACCGCCCAGATAGTAGGCCCAGAAGTCCTGTTTAGCTATTTGTTCGTTCATTTCTTCTCGCAAGCCACTCTCGCTTGCAAGGACCGTAGGTCGATCAATACGAGGATCACGGTCGCGTCTTTGGAGAGTCGGGAGGAGCGGTATTCGATGGTTTCGATTTTAGTCGCCCGGCCGCGATCGATTCGTCCACTGTCGTCTGGCGTCTCATCTGCGCGAGCTGACGCAGATCGGCGGTTTCGTCGAACTCGTCGACGATTTCCTTGCCGATGATTTCTTCGATGACATCCTCCATCGTGATCAGGCCGGCCACGCCGCCGAACTCGTCGAGGACCACAAACATCTGCTGATGTTGGTGCATCAGCATCGGCATCAGATGATCCGCAGACACTGAATCGGAGACAAACTCATTTACAGTTCGCACCATCAATACACCATCTCTCGATAGCTCTGCGCAATTTTCTCGATCGCCACGACGTACGCCGCGGTGCGCAGGTCATGCACCTTATCATGATTCAAAAACACCTCGCGCATCTCGTTGTACGCCTGCCGCATGGTATCGTCCAAGCCAGATCGCACCAAATCCAGCTCATCGGCCCCGCGCATCAAGTCGTGCCGCTGGGTTTCGGGCAGGGGTTTGCCGACCGCCGTCTCGATTGCCTCGACGATGCGCTGTCCGCGCAACTCGTCGAGGCGCCGATCCATGCGGCCGAAGCGGATGTGGGACAGGTTCTTGATCCATTCGAAGTAGGAGACGGTCACGCCTCCTGCGTTCAGGTAAGCGTCTGGAATCATCACCTTGCCGCGGTCGCGCAGGATTTTGTCCGCCTCGAAAGTGATCGGACCGTTAGCGGCCTCGGCGATCAACCGCGCCTCGATGCGCTCGGCGTTTTCCGCAGTGATCACCGATTCGATAGCTGCGGGGATCAGGATGTCGCAGTCTGCTTCCAGCAAAAGGCTGCCATCCTCCACAAACTCGGAGTCCCGAAAACCCTCGCCGCCGCCCTTTTCGCGGCGATAGGTGGCAAGCTCCTCGATGTCTAGCCCGTCCTCACACACTATGGCCCCCTCGCGCTCGATCAGGGCGATCACCTGGACGCCATCCTCTTCGGACAGGAACTTCGCAGCGTGGTATCCGACATTCCCTAGACCTTGGATGATTACACGCTTGCCCTCCAAGTCTCCGTCCATCCCGGCCCTCTGCACATCTTCGGGATGGCGGAAGAATTCCCTGAGGGCGTACTGCACCCCGCGCCCCGTTGCCTCGTTGCGGCCGCGGATGCCGCTCATGTGTACGGGTTTGCCGGTGACACAGGCGACGGCGTTGATGTCGTTGGGATACAAGGCGCGGTAGGCATCCGCGATCCACCCCATCTCGCGCGCGCCCGTACCCATATCGGGGGCCGGTACGTTGAGGCTGGGGCTGATGTAGCCTTTCTTCGTCAACTCCATCGTGAAATTGCGAGTGATCAGCTCGAGCTCGGCCGCGTCGTAGTCGCGCGGATCGATCTGCAGGGCTCCCTTAGACCCCCCGTACGGGACATCGACGATGGCGCACTTATAGGTCATCAGGGCGGCTAGGGCCTCCACCTCGTCTTGGTCGGCGATTGGCGCATAGCGGATGCCGCCTTTTACCGGCAGGAAGTGCTCGCTGTGGACGGCGCGCCAACCGGTAAATACCCGAAACTCGCCCCGTATGTAAACGGGAAAGCTGACCTGGAACACGGAGTTGCAGGTCCTGATCTGGTCGGCGAGTCCCGGCTCGAGCTCCATCGTGGCGGCGGCCGCCTCGAACATCCGGTCAACGCTGCCCTTGAACGACTTGCTCTGCTCTTTCAAATCGGACTCCTCAGCACCTTCTTTTTTGTGCATGTTCTCCAACCCTTATTATTTGATGATGGCCAGAGTTCGGTTTCTCCATACCGCGTAATATATGGGGATCGCGCCGCGCCAGACAAACACAGTTTGCCCGCCTGACGCGGATTTTCTACTTTTTTACTCCGCACTGATTCGAATGTACCCTGAACACAGGTTTTCTTCGCTAAAAACGCACATGGCTATCCCCAAGTTCTTCCGCCCCGTTCGAGAACTCAACGACGAAGAGCGCCAGCGCGGGTTGGGCAACATGACCCGGCAGGCAATCTCAGCGGCAGGTGCCGACGGACTGGCATCCGGCGGGTTTCTCGCCTCGTTCGCCCTGATTTTAGGAGCCTCCAATTTCCACATCGGTATCATGACGGCCATCCCGTTCATCATGCAGCCCTTACAGCTAGTCGCGGTGCTCGCCATCGAGCGATTGCGGCTGCGCAAGGCCGTCGCGGTCACCGCCTATTTCTTGGCCTACGCAACCTGGATACCGGTCGCGCTGCTTCCCTTCTTGGTCGAGGTGCCCAACCCGAGCGCCGTAACCCTCATGCTCGTGTTCATCGCCCTGCGAGGCATAAGCAACGCCTTCGTGAACGCGAGTTGGAACGGCTGGCTGCGCGACCTCGTGCCGCAGGACCTGATGGGCAAATTCTTCGCCCAGCGTCTGCGAGTGGCGACGATTGCGGCGGCGGTGTCGGGGCTTATTGCGGCCCTCTATATCGACTGGTGGAAGACATCCGGCCCGAGCGATGAGATCTTCGCCTATTCGTACGCGATGCTATTCGGCAGCGTCGTGCTGGGATTCGGTGCTGTCGGGTTCATGGCGCGCATGCCGGAGCCACAGATGGTCGTCCCCATCGACGAACGTCCCTCAGTATTCAGCAGCCTCGGAGCACCATTCCGCGACCGCAACTTCCGCCAGCTAATCAATTTCCTGTTCCTGTGGAACTTCGTCGCCCATCTGGCGGTCCCCTTCTTTACCGTTTACATGCTGACCAAGCTCGACATGAGTCTGACCTGGGTCGTGGGGCTAGGCGTGTTGAGTCAACTCGCCAACGTCCTCTTCCTGCGGGTCTGGGGGCCGTTCGTCGATCAGTTCGGCAGCAAGGTGGTGCTGTCGCTTTCCTCGTCCCTCTACTTCCTCGTCATCCTCGGCTGGACCTTCACCACGCTGCCCGAAAAACACGCATTCACAGTGCCTCTGCTTGTGGCCCTGCACATGCTGATAGGAATCGCAAGCGCCGGCATCAACATCGCGACGACGACAATCCGCATGAAGATGGCACCGCAGGCCCAAGCCATGACCTACCTGACGGCCGCATCCCTAGCGGCCAGCCTCGGCGCGGGCGTCAGCCCGCTGCTCGGCGGCGCTTTCGCCGACTTTTTCAGCGTGCGTCACCTCGAAATCGCAGTGCAGTGGGTCGATCCGGTGCGCACCATCGGTTTTCCCGCGGTCTTTCTGACCGGCTTCGATTTCCTGTTTGTCATCGCCTTCGTCCTCGGTCTATTCACCCTCGGCGTACTGGCGGGCATTCGGGAGGAAGGGGAAGCGGAAAGTAAAGTCGTGATGGACGAACTCGTGTCGCAGACGCGCCAAAACCTGCGGGTGCTGACCTCCGTCCCAGGCTTGAGCTTCGCAGCAAATTTTCCAGTAGAGTCTCTCCGTAGGCTCCCTCCCATACCCGGGCTCGATGTGGCCGTCGGCGTCACTTCCTACCAGCTATCCTCCACCATCAAGGCTGCGGTCGAAGGACTCAACTACGGGCAGTTGCGGGCCGGCCAATTGACGGATCACGTCAGACAGTCGGTCGAAAAAGCGGCAGACACAGTAGAGCAGATCGGCAAACAGGGTGCTGAGGTGGCGACGGGTGCGACCGAAGGGGCCATGTGGGCGGCGGCGGATGTCGCGATGGGAGTCGGACGCGTCGCCGAGGAAGCTATGCAGGGCACTATGCAGGCGCTCGCCAAAACCGCGACCGATCCGCTCGACGCACTGCGCGGCGCCACGCACGGCGTCATCCAAGGGGCGAGCGAGGCCGGGCTACACGTGGGCAACGCCGTCAGGCACGCGGTGAAGGCGGCGCGCGAAGCGGCTGGCGATCTCGGCGTTTCAGAGCAGCAGGCGGGGCAGGTGGCGGCACAGGCAGCCGTCGAATCGGCTGCCCAGCTCGGCAAGGAAGTAGAGACCGAGGTCGTCGATGCCGTCCTGCACGAACTGATGGACGATACCGATACGCGGCCCGCAGAGGAAACAGCCTCCGACGATCGCTCGAAACAAACTTAGGTCGTAGAACGGCCCCAACCGTCCAGCAATTGCTGCGGCTTCTCAGATGGACTCGGCGTCTTTCGCTTCACCTTCGTCCGAAGCCGTTGGTTCGGTGTCCTGCAAGGCGGCAAAACTGACTAGCTTGTCCTTGAGGCGTCTAGAATAGGTGACGAAGTTGGAGAGTGTGCCGGCATCGGACCGGTCTGGATCTGCCAACAACGGCAGCAAATCTCGGTTGATCTCGTCCAGCATCCCTTGGAGTTCGTTAGCTCTTGCCGTGACGTCCAATTGGTCCCCCTCCGCTAGCGACTTGTGAATGTCGTCGAACAACGCCAGCGTTTGGCTAGAGAGCTTCCGCACCATAAGTAAGATGTCGCTTTTCAACTCAACGTAGCGCTCGCTCATAGCTTTCTTGGTGTTGAAAATGTCTTCTATTGAATCGTATATCTGGAAGAGATAATCAAACTGAGTGTGCAGTCGCAGTAATTCTCTCGATTCGCGTTCATGGGAAACGGAGGAGACGGCTTTGGCAAAATAGCCCACGTACTCCTTTTCCAAGAAGTTGACGTATTCCATTCGCTTGGCCGACGCTTCAAAGATGCTGCGGTAGTTGGACTCAATGCTCAGCGTCACGAGATTGTAGCTTTCCTGTAAAAAGCCCAACAGATCCGCGAGATTGCGGCGCAAGTCGGACTTCACCGTCTCAAAAGCGCTTTGCTCATTAAACGTCGGAATGTCCAATCGCGCAAAATCCATCTTATCCTCGCCCAAAAGCGCATCAACCAGTCGAGTGAAGGGATTGATCAATACGACGAAAATCAGACTCGCCACCACGTTAAATACGAGGTGTATATTGGCCAATGCGACTGCCGGGTTGGCATCGAACTCATTCAGCCTATCTCCGAACAGCAGGAGAATCGGCAGAAAAATCAACACGCCGCCAACATTAAAAAAGAAATGACTGAGCGCGGTCTTTTTGGCGGCAACGTCCATATTTAACATCGCGAGCAATGCCGTTGCCGTGGTGCCGATATTGGCCCCCATAATGAGCGGAACGGCGTTTTCAAGGCTCAATAATCCTTGTTGCGTAAAAATGATCGCCAGTCCGGTTGTCACCGAACTCGATTGCACCGCGGCCGTAAATAGACAACCCACCAAAATGGCAAATAACGGATTCTGCGGCTGGATGAGGTACTTGGTCAGTGCTGGTTCATTCTGGAGCGGTGCGAGTGCCGCAGAAATAAGATTGAGGCTGAAAAAGACAAAGCCAAAGTAAAATATGGATTTGCCGAAGATGGAAATTTTCGAGCGAACGAACGAAAGTAAAAAGCCTATAATGATAAATACGGGCGCAAAAGCCGTGAGTTTGAACGCAACTAGTTGAGCCGTAATCGTGGTGCCAATATTCGCTCCAAAGACAATACCCACGCTGCTTTTGAATGAGAGAACGCCGGCATTAACCAAGCCAACGGCGATTACCGAGGTCGCCGAACTAGACTGGATAACAGCGGTTACTAAGGCACCAATAAGGACGCCTATGGCCGGAATTTTAGTCGCTCTGGCGAGGAACTTGCGGAACTTTTCGCCAGAGATTTGTTCAATCTCCGTGGAAAAGCTCTCCAACCCAAAAACGAAGAGAATGATGGCGGTTACTCCGGCCATAATAACATGGATGTGTTCCATTGATTCCTCTCTTATATCCCAAGGTATTGAGATTCGCTAGCGAATAATCTGAGAATTCACGGCAGAAAGGCCAAGGCTTCTTCCGGGGTCGCCTCGCCATCCAACACAGCTCGACGCAGGGCTGCGGTCAGGCTCTCGGGCCCGGTTGGCGGGAGAGGTGGAGCGGCCTGCGGGTCGCCGATCCACGCTGCCAGTTCGGCGTCCGCCAGCCATAACCCGTACACCGGTCGCCGCCCGACGAACCCATTGCCGCACGCCGAACACCCCACTGGTGTGCCGACCTCATCGCCGACTGCTGCATTCAGCCGCGCCGCTTCTTCGTCCTGCAGAGGCCGACGCCGAGTGCACTGGGGACACAGCCGACGCACAACGGCCTTGTCGGTGCCGCCCAGCAAAACCCGACTAAGCGCCGCCCGGTCAATCTCAAATTCCAGCAACTTCTGCACCGCCTCTATCATACTCCCGGCCCGCATTTGGGCCAGCACCACAGCACCGCTACGCACCCCTTCGAGCAGCGCTTGGGCTTGGTCAACATCTCGCACTTCGTCTAGCACCACAACATCGGGACTCATGTCCAGCGCCGCCTGCCACAAGGTTTTAAAATCAGGGATAGCACCATCTCGTAACTCTAGCTGCACCAATTGCTCAGCCCGGTACCCAACGCGGTGATCCAGGCACACCACCAACCGTCCCGCATCGGCCCAGTCCCGGGCCAACACCAAGCGATGACGCTCGTCTTCGGGCCCTCCCGAGCCAACGAGCAGGAAAAGCCCCGGGTGTGCCCCAAATTCTCGTCTGAGGCGTTCGGCTTGCTCCGGCATGTAGCCCAGATCTTCCAACCTTGTCCCTTCGTAATCAGTGAACAGATGGAGATGGAAATGAGAGCCCAAAGTGGAGGGCACTTCGGTCAACCGCAACTGACAGCCTACCTCCCCCCAAGTTTTCCTAGCTAGGCCTTCACTCAATTGATCGGGCGCAGCTTCTGCCAAGACGGTTAGCCCCTTAAGCCACGTCCCCAAAGGCTCTGTCAGGCAGTCCTCAAAACGGGCCATTTCCCGGCAGTGCTCCACGCTATAGAGCAGGCGCAAGCCAGCGTACAGAGGATCGAAATACACATCCCTAGCTCCCTCACCCAAGGCGTCCTGCAAAATGCGCTCGCCTATTTCGGCTACTTGTTCGGCAGCGGGTTTGTCGGCTACATCCTCGATCACTACCCCAGGACGGTCTGCCAAACGCCCGGCAAAAAACGCTAACCAACGGTCAATCGCCTCCTGCAATAGGTCGCGCTCCTGCCTCAGTACCTCGGCATAGCGCTCGATCTCCTCTAGGTCGAAGCACAGATTGCGGTCGCTTTTCTCGCCTTTGAGAGCTTTGTCCTGCACCCGGCGATATATTTCCGGGCGGCTCAAGCCGAGTTTATCCACCGCCTCGTCGAGGGAGAAGAAGCCTTGCTGTTGGACCATGCTCACTCCTCCCGTTTCAGGTCAATCGCTGTAGCTGGCACTGTAACCGCCAGACCTGCGGTCTCAAAAGCTGTGCGCATGCGAATGACCACCTCGCCGAAGATATTCATGTCATCGACATCGCTCCATGCTACCAGCATCATCTTCACATCCTCCGCGGTCACTTCCGACACAGTGCAGGAAGGAGCGGGATCGTCGAGTACCTGCTCGTGCTGGGCTAGCACGTCGAGGGCCAAGTCTGCGACCCAGTCCACATCCACATCGTACGGCACGGCGATGGGGATGCGGATGGCGCGCTGCCCAAGGGAAGAAAAATTGACGATTTTATTGCGCCAGATCACCATATTGGGCACGACCAGCCGCACATTGTCGAGCGTCACTAGGCCAGTATATGTCATCTTGACCTCCGTGACCCGACCGATCTGCGGCGGCGGTCCAAACTCTATGAGGTCGCCCTGCTTGAAGGGCCGGGCTGCCAACATCATCAACCCCGAAAAATAATTGGCAATAGACCGGCGTGCCCCCAAACCGATGATGATGCCGCTAATGCCAAAGGTGGCCAGTACCGCTTCTACTGGAAAACCAATCTTCTTGAGGGCTGATACCCATCCCACAATCAAGGTTAGGTAGCGCAGTACCGTACCAAAATAATCCCACAGGATTTCGTCCCAGCCTAGGCGCTTGGCAGTGCGGGAGACAAAGCGCTTGACCCAGCGGCTGGCCAGCCAAGACGCTAAGGCAATGAGCAGTCCTAGCACCAAATCGGCGAGGCTGCTTATCAGCCATTCCCACAACCGATCTACATAGACATCAATCATGGTCCAAACTCTCCGCTACGCCCACTGCCCGCTGCGCCATGAGTCGTCCGCCCAAAGTAGAAGGCGAGATGATCTCATCGACGCCTATACTCTCCACCTTGGCGATATTTTCCTCGTCCTCAATGCGCACAATAATGCGGAACTTGTGCTGCTCCCCGGCTTCGCGCAGGGTGCAGGCAGTAAGAGCCACTAAAGTATTGGTGGCGTCCGAATCCGTGGCCGCGATTACCGCGGTAGCACTGGATAGATTGGCCTGCTCCAACACGGCTCGCTCCGTGGGGTTGCCTTGCAAAACGTCAAGGCCGCTGTTTTTGAGATATGCAACGAACTCTTCGCGCTCTTCGATAATGAGGAACGGCACCTGTCGCGTGCGCAATTCATCGGTGATGCTCTCGGTTACTTTGGTATAGCCGCACACTACTATGTGATCCACGCTCTTTTGAAATTTGCTCACCACAGCGAATACTCCTTTTAGCCGATTCTCGATCAGCGGTCCCAGCAATACGGTTAGGGCCGTGATAAACGATCCAATGCCAACGCTCACCATGGAGATAGCAAACCACTTGGCGTTGGTACTCTGGGGCAGCATATCCCCGTATCCTAAGGTGCTATACGTGACGACCGTGAAATAGACCGCGTCCGCCCACGTCTCAATGCCGCTGAACTCAGCGCGTAGCAAATACGCCCCGCCAATGCCGTAGGCCAAAGCGAAGATGATCGACAGCACGGCAATCACTTCGGCATAGCTCCAGCGGTGGCGCTCGCTGTGGTGAGAAAACTCGGTGCGCAATAGCCCCAAAAACACCAAACCCGCTGCCGACAAGATACAGTTCCGCAATGGCAGTCCTTGGTATAGATGGGACAAAACGTTGAGCAGCAGCGCCACCACGGCCCAGTTGCGCGCGCGCCGTCGCCGCTCGGCCAACCCCTTGCCTAAAACGATGAATACGACGCCCAAGAAAACCGCCACGAAACCACCCAACTGCGGGGCGGGGACCACTTCCAGATAGCGGCGCATTTCGCCCAGTTCGACAGCCAGATACTGGTCGAGGTGAAAGATCTCGCCTAAGCCCATGGCCAAGGTGAAAAAGCCGTTGGCGACCATAAAGGCAGCAACGAGATACGGCACATATCGCCATATAAGCGCCTTCATAGTTTGCTCCAGTACCTCAAACCATTTACAGCCATTTCTCGCTCCAAGCGTAGCCCAGCCCCACTTGCAGTTCCGATTTGACAGCCAGCGCCTGAACTTGACTATCGCGGTGCAGAAACAAGTTGGCGTCGAGGGTAACGGCCAGATTGCCCAGCAACCGGATGCGCAGGCTGTTGAAATTCTGCAGCGACAGCGTACTCCTTTGCCTTACGCCCCAAAAGAATTTGGTCTGAGAGGACACAACATTACCCGGCCGCAATTCTTCTTTGTACTCGGGTGCTATTTCTAGCCCCATTACATTGGTCGCTTGGACCTGATCTCTTTCCACAGCCAGACCGATGCGGACGCCAGCATTCGAGCCAAATTTTTTATGCAGCCCCCCTTTGAACCGCAGCGCAAGGGGATGTTTCTCCCCCAAGGCGGCTGTCCATACCGTGTTAATGTCGAGCCCTAAAAAAGGAGCGAGTCCGCGCTGCGACCACGTGTAGAGCACGTCCCCTTCCAAACGGTCCACGGCCTCGCGGAGGCTGCCGCGGGTGCGCAACTGGCCGAAACCGGTGCGCAGCAGGGCAATCAGTGTGCCCCGCTGGCTCAAGTAGCTGGTGCGGCTCTCGAACCGTCCATTCCAGGCCAAGGCATCGTGGCCCCCTAGAAAGGAGACGCCGCTGTAGCGGCTAGCCGAGGCGTCGAGAGTTGTATGCGACAGCGAGCCGTTGAGCTTGGTGCTGTTCTTCCAAACGCTCCGTCCGCCCCGCCGCACTCCGTCCCAGCGCCCCAAGTTGGGGTATCTGCGGATGTGATCCTCCAGCATCTGCTTCAGCGTAATCCAATCCCCCGATTCCATATTGGGGGCCTCTTTTTTGGTCCAGTAGTCGTCCCCCCCAGAGGCTAGATACGAAGTAGTGGCCACTTGGTACTCCTCCTCTGGCACTAGAGGCCGACCGCCGATCAAGCTGGTCTGGACATCGTACCCCGAAAAAACTAGTCGCTGACTTCCCGCAGGCCGCTTGGCGCTGCTAGCGGCCATAGCTTTCAACTGGCTCCCCAGCACCTCCATGCGAACTAGGACATCATCGTAGCGCACTAGGTTGGCCAGAGTCCCTAGCTGGATATCGCCATCCAAGGTTAGGCTCCGCAGGGTTCCTTGGTTAATCACGCTCACTTCCGTGTTCAGCCGCGTGCGGATCAGATCGGCGACCCATTGGGCAGCGTCCTCAATGGGTTCATTGGTATTGCCAAGCTGCTGTTGCTGGGCTCGCTGTACGGCTTCTTGCTGCTCGTCAATAAGAGACGCCACGGTCTGGTCTTGGGGAACCTCGGGGCTTAGAGGCACTAGCCGAGGCTGCACATCCACCAAGACGACCTTGTCCTCCTTTCGGCGCACGGTCATGTCCATCTGTCCCAAGAAAGCGCCCCAACCCGGCGTGGAGACCAAATGCCCACCTCCGGCAAAGCGCACCACATGTTCGCCAGCACCTCTGCGGGTTTCCCGGCCAAAGCCTCCGGCGATGCACAGGTCCACTTGTGGGAAAGCCCACACCAAGTCGCGTGCCTCCTGAGCGCTCATGTGGACCAAGACCACTTGCAGATCCGCCTGCCCTGCCGGTCCCTCCAATAAAGTCTTCAAAACCAAGTGAGGGTCGTCGATGTTGAGAGCGGGATTTTTCACAGGGTTGATCACTTTTAGGGCCTGGGGCGAGAGCAAGCCGATGAGGGCAATCTGTAGTCCGGCCCGCTCCACGAGGACAAAGGGGGCAAACAAGGCCGTGCTGTCCGGTGCTACCCGCACATTGGCACTTAGCACATTGAAATTCGCCTCGCTAGCGCGGACGCGAAGGGAGTCGAGGCCGTAGTCGAATTCGTGGTTTCCCACCACCATCGCATCATAGCCCATCGCGTTCATCAACCGCACGACCATTCGACCGGCGTCCACACCAGCGAGGGGAGAATCGCCCAAGGCATCGCCCCCGTCCACGATCAGAATGGAGTCAGAGTGAGCACTGCGCTGCTCCTCTATCAGATGGGCCAAGCGGGCAAAACCGCCCCAGTCGGCTTCGTCGAAATAAGGCTCTGGCCGCAGTCGGCCCAGCAGGTCGTTGGTGTGCAGGATGGTCAACCGATGCTCGCTTTCTGCGGCAGCGGCTGCACTCCAGATCAGGACCATCAATAAAGTACGCCACCAGACCGTGTAGGCACCCCGATTGAGGCGCAATTCAAACCTGTCCAAACTATCTATCCTCGCCCAAAAAAGTGATGCTAGCGCGCAAGTCTTCGCGCTCGTGCGACAGTCTTTTAATCACGGACAACTCCATGTTGTGAATTTGACAACTGTCAACATTGGATAGTGCCGTTGCAGTTAGTCGAAAACCAAATTTACCGACTATATCTTGACAATACCAATATCGCCATATCCTCGGGGAGGAAATTTGCAAGCAACTGGTCTATTGACTAGGTAATACGCCAAGACGATTTTACATGAATTGGGGAGCATGATACGCTTTCAAGCCTGCAACTCGACCTGTCCCCACTTGGGGTGCAAGGTGCATTAAAAGGCCGACGCGGCGCGCTTTTTCTTTTATCAAAGGAGCTGACCAATGGAACAGGAAACTACTACTTGGCTGCACGCTGTGGAGGAGTGGTTCAACTACTATGTCCCCGAGATGGTGAGAGACATTCTTCCGGCCATTTTGGCGCTAATCGCCATAATAATCGTCCACAAAATTACCAAACGACTCCTCATAAAGGCCATGCAGCACCAAAAGCGCGAGGATGCAGATATCCGCCAGCTCCAATCGCTGTTGAAGTATGCCTTCATGCTAGCGGGCATCGTCTTCGTCATTGCCAGCTTGTCCGGCTCATTGGCCGCTATGGGGTTGACCGCAGCCTTTCTCAGCATGGTGCTAGGTTGGTCCTTGCAACGCCCGGTGACTGGAGTCGCCGCTTGGCTCATGGTCATGATCAAGCGTCCTTTCCAAATCGGCGACCGAATCATCATCCAAGGCGTGCGGGGCGACGTGCTCGACATCAGCCCGACGCACGTTCTGTTGGGCGAAGTAGGTGGGACCATTGGCGGCGAAGAATCCTCTAATCGGGGCATTTTGATCCCCAACGCAGTGCTGTTCGACCAGATGGTCACCAATTACGCGGTCTCCGAGGAAGCCAAGTACATTCTCGATGAAGTACCCGTGCGGGTTTCCTACGACTCGGACTACCAACTGGCCGAGCAGACACTGATCAACTGCGCTGCTGAAGTGACCCAAGCAATCATCGAGGAGACCGGCCAAACGCCGTTCATTCGGGCGGAGTTTTTCGATTCCGGGGTATTTATGCGGCTGCGGTATCAATCCATCGCGGTCGAGCGGCAACGCATTTCCAGTGAGATTGTGGGAAAAATTGTCGAGGCTTTTGGCCAGAGCGACCAATTGGGCTTTGCCTACCCTCGCGGCTCCTTTGAATACCACGCTGGAGGAGGTCGCTCGCTACCGCCGATGTTTAAGGTCGCCGACCAGCCCCAAGGCAGTTGAAATTACAAGGAATTAGAGATCAGCAGTGTGCTTTTCATGGCAGATCGCCTTGGAACGTCGATCAATACGAGGCTCACGGTCGTGTCTTCGGAGGGCTGGGGGAAGCGGGGCCCGACGGTTTTCGTCGCCCGGCCGCGATCGATTCGTCCACTGTCGTCTGGCGTCTCATCTGCGCGAGCTGACGCAGATCGGCAATCTCGTCGAACTCGTCGACGATCTCCTTACCGATAATTTCTTCGATGACATCTTCCATCGAGATCAGGCCAGCCACACCGCCGAACTCATCGAGGACCACAAACATCTGCTGATGTTGGTGCATCAGCATCGGCAGCAGATGGTCAGCAGACACTGAATCGGAGACAAACTGCACCGGCCGAGTCATCTTCTCGACGGTGTCATCCCAGCGGTCTTCGGCCATGGCCGTCAGCAAATCTCGCCGGTGGACGAACCCAACCACGTCGTCAACGGAATCGCTGTACACCGGTATGCGGGTGTGCCGCAGGGTTTCCAAATCGCCGCGCAGGTCTTCCAGTACCGTCGAGGCTTCCAGCGCGTACATCACGACGCGCGGCGTCATCAGGTCTCTGACCGTGAATTTTTTGAGCGAGAGGATGTTCTGAATGACCTCGGCCTCGTGCGTCTGGAGACTACCTCCCTTCAAACCCAGCCTCGTCATTACTATAAGTTCCTGCTCAGAGACGGTCTCGCTGTCGCGACCGCGAGAGATTGCACTGGTCACGGCAGTCGTGACCCAGATCAGAGGCCGAAATAGCGAAACGAGCAGCGCGAGCGGCCAAGCTATGAGCCGCGAAAGGGGCCGACTGTACACGACGCCCGTCGTTTTGGGGATGATCTCCGACAGCATCAGGATGGCCAGCGTCAGCCCGGCCGAGAACCAGCCGAGCCAATGCTCACCAAATGCTTCAGCCGCGGCGGCCCCGGCGATCGCCGCGCCACCCGTGTTGGCGATGGTATTGAGAGAGAGAATCGCCGAGATGGGACGCTGAACATCGGCGCGCAACTTCTGAAGCTGCCGCCCCGCCCGGCTGCCGGCGGCGACCAAGGTCTCCACGTGGCTCGCGGGTACCGAGTAGAGAACGGCCTCGAACAGGGAACACACGGCTGACACCAATATGACGATGGCCGCAGCAATCGCAACTTCAGTCATGTAGCTAGCTCCTCATGCGAAAATTTTTCACAGACTACCATCCAACCGACATCTACACCGACGAAGGGCAGCTATCCCCGCCGAAAAACGTGCTAGACGATTTCAAACTACTCAATTGCGACCGGCTCGCTCGCATGGACGAACAGCACGTCGTTTGCCCCGTCGTAGCACTGGAGGGCTTGCTCGGTCTCACCTGATTTGATGTCGTCATCGGTCAGACCAGCGATGACCAAATCGGCTTTAGAAGATCGGAGGGTCACCTCCTGCTCAAGGGCTTCGTGGGTCGTACAAGGAACCGAGGTCACATTCTGCCTAGAAATCGGCAGCCGTCCTTCCGTCATCAACTTGGACAGCTTGTTTGTCTCGCGTTCTCCGTTTTCAGAGTCGAAGCACACAAAAAGCCGAATCTCGGCGTGTCTCCACTCCCGATGCCCCACGATGATGTACGCCAAAAGTAGCATCAGCGGAGCGTTGACCAGATTCTCCTCGGTCACCCACAGGTGGATCGAGGAGTGATAGCCGAAGCGGTAATCCGTTGACCGCAGGATCAAGACATTGAACATTGATTCCGCGGCAAGCTGTGCGCCCTGTACGGTCTCTTTGATCTCTTCGGGATGCTCTTTGTCGAATTCGAGCAGAACGCAGTTGTTGGGCAAGCCCGAAATGCCGTGCATCTGGAGCGTTTGTGCCAGCGCCGTCTGGAACGAAGGACAAATTAGCGAATCCACGAAAATACCCGCCCCGCTGACCTCGGTCCGCTCGATCAGCTTACCCACCTGCAGGCGGGCTTCGATCTCTTTGGTGAACGAGTATTCTCCCTGAAAGAACTGAATGAAGTGCCCAAACCCATGCCGGTGGCTGATCCAGCGCAGCAGGTCGAAGTGCCCTAGCCGGCGCTCCCCAAAACGGGTCATCGCGACGATCGAGGGCCGCCAGCCCCCTTCCGATTTCACCACGCGGTTCTTCTGCAGCGAGATTTGCAGACGGCGAGTCAGTTGGAACATCGTCCCTTGGAAAATCGCCGCCAAGCCGCGTTCTCCCCGCCGCGTGCGGCGCAATCCAAAGTAGGTCACCACCATGAGAAAAATCGCTACAAACGCGTACAGTACATTCATTTGGATCATCATCAGGCCGCACATTATTGCGCCTAGCAGCGACAGGTACCAGCGCGAATGGAAGGTAGGGCGGTACGACGGATTGCCGGCGAAATATTCGAGGAATGATACCGAGCAAAGGGCACCATAAGTCACCATGAAGAACATGCTGAGAATATGGGCGATGAAGTCCACGTCGCCCAGCACGACGAATACAATCGCAATGGCACTCGATACGAAGGTTGCGTACATCGGCTCCTGTGCCTTGCCCCAGCCTTTCTCCAACAGGCGATTCAGTTTCGGAACGGGCAGTACATTATCGCGCGCTAGCGCTTGCAAGGTTCTGGGAGCAACGAGAATCGAACCAAGGGCAGAGGACAGGGCGGCAGCCCCTAGCCCTATGTAGATGGCTGGACCCCACAGGGCGATTTGGGCCATGATGAACTGATCATCGGCGAGCGCCTCTGGCGTCGCGCTCTGGGCGAGCTTGATGGCGACCAATGCGTACACCAGCATCCCCGCGAGCGTCGCGGCAATCGTGCCGAGGGGGATGCTGCGCTGGGGATTCTTCAGATCGCCGGAAAGGCCCAAGCCCGCGATCATGCCCGTGAAGGCCGGAAAGCACGTCGCGAAGACGAGGCCAAAGGCATCGCCGCCTTCAATCCTAGCGGTTAGCTGAAACCCGTCGGGACGGATTTCCTCGGGGCTCTGTCCCAACAGGAACGCGGCAATCGACATCCCCAAAATCGCGCTGACGATCCACAGTGCCCGAACGCCGAGGCCGGCCCCTTTGGTGAGCATCAGCACGGCAAGCAGGATCGTGCACGGCAAGCTCACCCAACGCGGGTCGGCTTCTACTGCGTACGTCGCGGCGACCCATTCGTACACAGGCTCGAACGCTTCGGCAAAGGCGACCAAGTAGAAGGCAACCGAAATCGCTTGCGAGAGGTATAGCGCGATCCCAATCGAACCGCCGATGCTAGTGCCAAAGGAGCGGCTGACAATGTAGTACGCGCCGCCGCCGGCCACGCGGCGATTCGTGGCAATCTCGGACACCGCCAAGACCGTGGGAATGGTCACCAGATGCCCGATAACGATGATCATGAGGCTGCCCCAAAGGCCAACATGCGCGACTGCGTAGCCGAACCGCAGGAACAGGATCGCGCCGAGGATCGTGCTGATTGACGCGAGGAAAACAGGCGCGGTGCCAAAGCCGTGCCCCGATTGGGAAGCTGCAGAGGAGCTACCTGTCGTCGGTCCAGTTCGTTGTGTCGTCACCATCATTCCTTTCGCAACTAGGCTATCACGCCTCGGCGCGTACAATCCTTACATCGCGTTGCGGGAACGGGATTTCGATATCGTTCTCTTTTAGTACATCCCAAATCATAAGAAGCAGATCTGCGCCGACCCGATTTTCCCCATCATCAATCCCGAGCATCCAAAACTCGACTAGAATATTGACACCCGAATCGCCGAAGCTGCTGATTTCCGCGTCCGGCCGTTCCTCAATAGGTAACTCAGGCCCAGACAGCACCTTCGGATGACTAGCAACAACCTCCCTCACGAGCCGTAGCATGGTATGGAGATCGGTCTTGTAGGCCACTGAGAATTCAAGTGAGTAGCGCTGTTTCTTGTTGTTGTGCGTCCAGTTGACAAATGGCAACGTAATGAACTGTTCGTTTGGAACTATGATGTCCTTGCCGTCAAAGGTCTCCAAAGTCGCCGACCGCATATTCAGTTCGCGGAGTGTCCCGGAATGTCCATCGTCGAACTCGATGTAGTCGCCAGGGGTGATTGAGCGGTCAAAGAGGATAATCAATCCAGAAACGAAATTCGCAGCGATCTTTTGCAGGCCGAACCCAAGGCCGACGCCGAGTGCGCCGCCAAAGACCGCGAGAGCAGTGAGATTGATGCCCATCGCCCCAAGAAGCAACAGAAAGATGCTGACATACAGGCCGATCTGGAACAGCTTGATGATCATCTCACGCGTCCCGACATCCAGCGCGTGGCGGTTGCGGATAGCTTCTTTGCCAAACGTGTTTAAGATGCTACCAAGCCAAAACAGCACACCGCCTGCAACAAAGGTACGCCCGAGCGAAAGCAGAGAAATGCGGATGGTGCCAACATCGAGGGAAACTGCATCGAGCCACACACTGACTTCATCGAGCCAACCGAAGACGCGGAGCGTTGCCAAGGGGATCACGATCCATGTGAATAGACCGGAGACAAGGGTATTGCCGACAAAATCTGAGATGATGCGATAGAAGAACGCGACGACCGCGACGCTTTGGGCAATCCGGACTAGCCAACTCTGGCCCACTGAAGCAACGCAGACCTCAATCGCGACGCCCAGCAGTAGTATATTCAGCGCGGGAGAGACCAGATTGCGCGTCCGGTAGAGCATTGTACGCAGGTAGAGCAGCGGTCCAGCCTTCGGTTCAGCTTCGAATACGCGGACCCTGCTTTGGACTACTAGGCCGATCAGAAGCGCAACGAGGACTGCGACAATTGTCGCGGCGACCTGTACATTGAGTCCTGGGAGCAATGTCGAAGCACTGACCGTCCCCCAAAACTGTTGCACAGCGTCGAGCATATCTTCGGTCGTCATACCTTACGAAAATTCCTTCCGTCGCTGAATGTTAATCAAGTGGCAACGCGCATCTAGCAGCTATCCTCAGTTGCGTGAACCGACGTGGTAGCCCAGCGACAGTCTCCCTCTGTATCAGACGATTTCCGGCTCTGTTTCTGCAAGCTCCCCGGTCGCGCCCGATTTGTATTCTTCTAAGGGATCGAAATCGTCGAGCGTGCGGGCCACAACCTGCGTTCCCGTGGTCAACCCAATGTTGAAGAGTGCCTCTCCCTCGTGCGTCAAAGGCAGATTGGTGCGGCCGATGATCACGCCATCCACCGGAGCTTCTATCTCAGTTTCCGTCTCGCCCAGCGGATCGGACACAATGGCCAAGACTTGGCCCATCTTCACCCGTGCTCCTATGGGCTTGATGGCCCGCACAACCCCGCTACAGGGCGCACGCACCCATTGACTTGAACGCAGGATCAAGGGGTCGTGAGCCTGCCTGGTGCTCCTCAGCGGCGACAACATACCCAGTTCCCGCATCACCCGCATCACTCCCTTGACGCCAGCGCGGATGGCGGCCTCGTCAAAGCGCAGTGCTTCCCCCGCCTCATAGACGATGACCGGTACGCCGTGCTCATGGGCCGCCGCACGCAGGCTTCCCTCGGGAAATCCCGCGTTGATCACGAGCGGCACACCGAAAGCGCGCCCCATGCGTTCGGCTTCGGCGTCGTCGAGGTTTACGCGGATTTGCGGATAGTTGTCCCGATGCACGGCACCGGTGTGCAGGTCAATGCCGTGGGTGGAACCCACGACGATCTCGTCGAGAAACAACTTGGCGAGGCGAGCAGTGAGAGAGCCTTTGGTCAGCCCTGGGAACGAGCGATTGAGATCCCGGCGGTCCGGCAAATACCGGCTGAGATTGAGAAAGCCCGGGACATTGACGATCGGCACGGCGATAAGCGCCCCACGGAGTCGCTTCAGCGCGCTTAGTTTGACGAGACGCCGGATAATCTCCACGCCATTGAGCTCGTCGCCGTGTACGGCCGCCGACACGAACAACTGCGGACCATCTCGGCGGCCGTTGATGACGTGAACCGGCATGGTCAGCGGCACGCGGGTTGAAAGATCGACAAGGGGCAGGTCGATTTGGGTCCGCGTACCAGGGCCAACTTCCGACCCGTTGATGCAGACGACCTGCGATGGTCTTGGCGCACGCGCTTTCATCAATTAACCCCTGCCGCGAGTCCTAGTCTTCATAGGTTTGGCATGGCTCTCTATAAAAGAGATGATCCGCCCAGCGATATCGGAACCCGTCGCCTTCTCGATTCCCTCCAGTCCCGGTGATGAATTTATCTCCATGAGCACGGGGCCGTGGTTGGAACGCAAAAGATCGACGCCGGCGACATTGAGACCCATCACCTTGGCTGCTCGTACAGCGGTCGAGCGCTCTTCGGGGGTGATGCGGATCTTCATAGACGAGCCACCTCGGTGCAGATTGGAACGGAACTCGCCCGGCGCACCCTGGCGCATCATGGCCCCGACGACGCGGTTGCCGACGACGAAGGCGCGAATGTCGGCACCGCCCGCTTCCTTGATGAACTCTTGGACTAAGATGTTGATCTTAGCACCCCGGAATGCCTCAAACACGCTCTTTGCCGACGACATAGTATTGCTGAGGATAACGCCGATGCCCTGAGTGCCTTCTAGTAGCTTAATAACGACGGGCGGGCCATTCACCATCTTGATCATTTCCTCGGCATGACTTGCCGAATTGGCAAATCCGGTAACCGGCAAGCCAATGCCCTCGCGCGACAAAAGCTGCAATGAACGCAATTTGTCGCGCGAACGACCAATGGCCACGGACTCGTTCAGCGGCCAGACTCCCATCATCTCGAATTGGCGCAGTACCGCAAGGCCGTAAAAGGTAATCGACGCACCAATGCGCGGGATCACAGCGTCATAGCCTCTAAGGGTAAGGGATTCACCCTGGTATATCACTTGAGGACGGTGCGCCGTGATATTCATGTTGCACTGGATCGTGTTGATAATGTCGATAGTGTGCCCCTTGGCCTCCGCGGCCTCGACGAGGCGCTTATGGCTGTAGAGATTCGGGTTGCGGGCCAGCATGGCGATTTTCATAAACGCGTCCTTTCGGTAGTGGTTTTAGGGGATTTCTTCACTTTCCTACGGGGCTTACCAGCGCGATATGAAGCGTTCGGATCGACGATCAGGCGACCGCGCATGGCTTCGCGGCCAATGAGCATGCGGAATCCCATCTCGTCGCGGTTGGTAAGGGTGAGTTCAATCGGCCAAAAGCCAGCGCCGATTCTGAGGCGAGTCGAGATGACGTAGCGCCGCTCGCGCGTGCCCCCGGAATTGGTCACCCAACGCCGGTCGCTAAGCGGTGCGGTGCAGAGCACGACCGAGACGTCGTCGCGCTGTAGGGGATAGACGTAAAAGCTAACCCAAGGCCGTCCATCGACTTCATACGTATTGATATCCCACGCATGCAATGCCGATGTCTTGGCACCCGTATCGAGCTTCGCCTTAATCGCAACGATACCAAGAGCCGGCAGGGATGCCCATTCGCGCCAGCCGCAAATTCGCCGCTCCGCAACGGCAGGATAACGTGTTCTCGTCCGCTTTTTCGCAGTCACAGATCCAATCTCACCAAACGTCGGAAGCACAGCTAGCCCGACCCGCTACGTTCGGGCCTGTCCCCCAAACATAGATCGGCGGGACCACCCATTCTCCCCTACGTTCCTCCATACTTATGGGTGGCCCCGCCTCAGCAGAGCCACCCACTCCTCGTCTGTCCCCATAATATGGGCGGCCCCGTCTTGTCCATCAACTTACTCTATATTCGGGCAGCCTTTCTAACGCAGGCGGTACTCGATAGCCATATTCAGGCCCTGCGTGGGATCCTGGCCGCGCTCTTTGGCGATAGACCCGGTGACATTGAGGTTGACCTGATTCTCGATGAAGAAGATGAATCCCGATCGCACCTGATTAACCACTGTTGCATCGACATCCGGTTCGCTGCGCGAAGCCGTTAGGATGTTGCTGAGCGTAAAGTCAATGCGATTGGTCACCTCATACAGATAGTTCAGCGAACTCGACAGCGTAAAGACCTTGGAGCCAAAGTCGCCGGTGAATGGCGAGGAGTACTGGGCACCGAAGTCGAACTGGGACTTCCAACCCACAGGCCGCGAGTATCGCACTCTTAGAGACAATCCCGGGTCCTGACGGGGGGTGTCCGCGTCCTTCGTCAACGCCTCGAAGCGGATGCCTGAGCGCACGTCCCAGCCGATAAAGCGCTCGTTCACATGTTCTTGAAAGAGCACTTCATCGACGCGCAGCGAGCCGACGGCCCCGAATCCTCCTTGGACAAACAGTCCGGACTCGGCGATAACTTGCTCCATCGCTTCGAACCACTTGACCTTGTAACGATCGCCAAATTCGGTCTCAAACTCGCCTTGGCGCTCGATCACCTGCGCTAGCGCGATCAGCGTCTTTTTCGGCAGCGGCCCCTCAATTAATCCTTCACTCAGCAGGAATTGCTCAATACGCACCGCCTGGGCAAGCGGCGTGACGCGGATAAAGCGTCCGTACCCCACACCCGGCGTAACGTCGAAAGTCGGGCGATCGAAGTCGCTGTTACCCGTGACGCGAAGTTCGCCGGAGTAGAAAAGATCACCTTCCGGCTTGAAATACTTCCTGATCCCTGAGCCGGCTACGAAATTGTAGGAGCCTTCCTGCGTACCGTCAGCCGTCCGCCGTGTCAATCCGACGCCGTTGAAGTTCATATCCCAAGCGTAGGGCAGGGAGTTGTAATAACGGTGGTACAGCAGCGAGGCCGAGCCGTCGCTGGTTCCGGTGTCGCTGCCACTGCCTGCGTAGGAGTACGTACCTCCGAGGCGTAGCTGCTGGGCCGTGCTCACTGGAACATCGTAGTCTTCGGGAGAGACCGCCCGCAGTTGGGACGATGCAACGAAAATGATGGTGAGCAAAGCCAAAAACGTGCGCGTGTTTATCATTGTGTTACTCCTTGGGTTAAGATTTGTATTGAGTTGGGGGTTGGACCGATACCCTACAACCCCCAACTCAACAGTGGTGTTACCCCTCCTCTGAGGACGAAGAACCATCCTTGTTTATTTCCTCCAGATCCTGCGTCCATTGCTCCATGTGCTTTTTGGCCAAATCGCGCCCCCCCATGCCGAACGCGATCGCCGCGGCGATGGCTGCCGAACCGAGGATGAGCCCAAAGGCGAGGGTAATGATCTCGTTGGCAATGCCCATCTCCCTGAGTCCCATGAAGAGCGCCAATGCCACAATCGCAACCCGAACGATAGTGCCGAGTATGCTGCCATAGGCTCCCCCTTTTCTGGACGCGATGCGGCCAAACACAGACGCGAGGTAAAGCCCAAAACCAAAGATCACCGCGCCCAAGACGATCTTGCCGAACAGCAGCGTCAGCTTCACGAGCATACCGGCCAAATCCTGAAATCCGAGTTGCGCGGTCGCCTCAATAGCAGAAAAGAGGAGCACGGCCACCATGGCGAGATAGCCCGCCAGTTGCGACGGCGGGCGTTCCAGCGCAAAGGTCGCCTCCGTCGTTGAAGGACGCTCTTCAGCAGAGGTCGCCTCCGCTATGGAAGGCGAGCGGTCCTCAGCAACGGTCACCTCCGCTATTCCAAGGCGCTGTAGCAGCGCGTTGAAACCTATTTGCCGGAGCACATCATCAACCACGCGGGCTACCAATCGAGCCACCAGATAGCCGATGAGGAGGATACCAGCGGCGACCAAAATAGACGGTACTGCCGCCAAGGCCCCTTCCAGCATGGAACTAGCGGGATCGGAGATAGCCCTGAAGTTTAGCGATTCGAGCGCAGCGATGGCCGAGATGATCAGGATGATTGCATAAGACAACGTACCGGCAAGCCCCGACAGACTTTCAATCCCCAGTCCGGTCGCCAGTCCTACGCGACGGCCAAAATCGTTTACCCCGGTGGCGTCAAGGACATTGGTTACTACCTGCTGGACGATGCGCGCACCGAGCCAGCCGATTAGCATGATGAGAGCAGCAGCAAACAGGTTGGGCAGGAAACCAACTATTTTGGCCAGCATCTGCTGCACTGGCTGCAGCAATCCCTGCAATCCCAAAGCATCCAAGACCGCCGGGAGCAACACGAGAAACGTAAGCCAGTACACGAAGTTACCGATGGTCTGCGGCAACACGCTCTCTGTCGTAGGCTCGATTCCTGCCGGTTCAGCCAACCGTCGCTCGATATTGACCCGTGAAAGCACTCCCGTTACGACCCGCCGCAGCAAGCTGCCCGCGATCCAAGCAAGCAAAAGCAACACGCCGGCGCTCACCAGCTTGGGCAGATAAACGAAGATCTGGTTTAGCATCCCGTTGAGCGGTTCGGTCAGTGCTGTCATGCCTAGTATCTGAAAGAAGGCAACGAACACGAAGATCATCGCTAGGTAGAACACCGCTTTGCTGATCCAGCGTTCGGGATGGATATCCGCAGCAGCATCGCGGCCCATGACCAACCCTACTACTTTGTCATCCAGTCGCGTCTTGAGCAGAATCCGCCGGACGATCAAGGACACCAGATGAGCCACCAACCATCCGAGTACGAGTACGACGAAAGCCACGATAATATGGGCAAAGGGGGCAAAGTATTGCTCCCACCATTTCCACCTTTCAAGCACGCTTGCTAGTTCCATAGCAACTCCTTTCTTCGAGTATGCGTGGTCCCTTTTCGGTCGTCGGACGAAATAAAGCAAAGCCTGTGCCACTCTTTAGAGCCGCGTCTCGGACTTCGCGGCAATTCCTTAAATTACATGGTGTTGCATCGGGTTCGGCCCGAGGCGGAGCTTGACAATCGAAATCGCGGCTACGACATTTTGTCGTCCCTACCACATCACTTTGACGTAGTGCGCAACAAACCACCGATGCAGACATCTTCCGATCCAATCGCTCATGCGCCTTTGCTAGGCCGCGTGTTCGTCGCCGATAGCAACCCAAAACACGTAGCAATCGCGACCAAAATCCTACGGGAGAACGGGTGTGATGAAGTTGTCGAAGCGACCGATGGCACCATCGCCGAGCGGCTGCTCAAAACGCAATCTCTGGATGTGGCGCTCATAGATATCAAGATGCCGGGCGGTATGCAGTTGCTGCGCACAGCCATTAGACTGACTCCACCGCTGCCGGTAGTCATCTTCACCTCTTATACAACTGTAAAACAAGCGGTCCAGGCCATGCGGCTAGGTGCCGTCGATTACGTGGTCAAACCGGTCGATGCCAACGACCTGCTGACTGCCGTACATCGCGCGCTCGAACGCAAGCGGGTATTTGACCCTATCGCCGCTAGCCAGATGGAGGCGAAGACGGGATTCGGCGAATTGCTGGGAACCTCGAGTGCGATGCAGGCGGTGTTTGATCAGATCCGCCGTGCGGCACCGTTCAAAGCGACGGTTCTGATCACGGGCGAAAGCGGTACCGGAAAAGAATTGGTGGCCAGCGCCATCCACTCGCTCAGTGCTGTGAGCAATGGGCCGTTCGTTGCTATTAACTGCTCGGCTCTGCCGACGGAGCTAGCCGAAAGCGAGTTATTCGGACACGAGAAAGGTTCCTTTACCGGGGCCACGCAGGACCAGCAGGGGCTTTTTGCAGCAGCCCACAATGGGACCCTCTTCCTCGATGAAATCGGGGACTTAGAAATGCAGGTGCAGACGAAACTATTGCGCGTGCTAGAGGAACAGAAAGTCCGACGCTTAGGGGCGACCCGATTGCTCGATGTCAACGTGCGCGTCGTCGCAGCCTCAAATGCGAATTTGACGACCGCGGTCAGAATGGGACAATTCCGCGAAGACCTATATTACCGCCTCAACGTCATTCACATTCCCGTCCCGCCCCTCAGAGATCGGAGGTCGGATATCCCGCTACTGGTGCGGGTTTTTGCCGAGCGTTTCGCCGAGCAGAATGGAATCGCTCTCGTCGAAATAGCAGATCGGGGTCTCGACCGCATGGCCGAATACGACTGGCCGGGGAATGTCAGAGAGCTAAAGAACGCGGTCGAGCGTCTGGTGATCAATGCCGCAGGCAGCAACATGGCGGTCGGCGAGAACGACATCGAGTCCATTTTGCCAATCGCTCCTCCAGACGATTCGGAATCTCAGCGGCTGGATTTCGTGCCGAGGCGGCTGGACGAAATGGAAAGGGAGATGATTTTAGATACGCTTGCGCACACCGGCGGCAACCGCACTCAAGGGGCCGCAATTCTGGGCATCAGTTTGCGAACGCTCCAGCGAAAACTCATCCAGTACGGCGTCCCCCCGCAGAAAATCTAAGCCACCATCCTTATCCGGTTGTACGCCGTCTTGTCGTCCCTACGACATAATGCCGCTATGAGCCATGATCGACAGGTCTTCGGCGCTGTGGAGCGAAATAAACGCGACCTTCGCGCCTAGATCCTTTGCTTGGCCAAGCTGTTCAGCGCCGCGAGCAATTCGTCGATTTCAGATTCCAGTAGGAAAAAAGTAATGCTAGTGCGCAAGCCTTCGCGCCCGTGCGGCAGCGGCTTGATGACCATGTTCCACTCATCCCGAAGGACTTGGCTCAATTCCTCTCCCTTCCAGCCAGCCAGCCCAAAGCTGACCAGCGCCGCAGACCGCTGCGGAGAGCGCGGAGTGTAGAGCACTGCACCCGGTATCTGCGCTAGCCCTTCCTTCAGCCGCCCAGCCAACGCCACCGTCCGCGCCCAGATCGCCTCCAGCCCGATGGCCGACAGATACTCGACGGCAAAGGCCCAAGCCAGCACCAGCGGCCAACACCAAGGACCATACTGAAAGCGCTCAGCCGTCTCGCGCAGCGCGAAGGTGTCCGCCACCGGGTCCAACCACTGTTCAGCCCGCCCGCCAGCATAGCGCACCTCCACCGCGTCGAGGGCTTCCTCCCACACGTAGAGCAACCCCGCGGCATACGGCGCGTACATCCACTTATAGGAGAGCAACCCGGCAAAATCGCACCTCAGTGAGCGCAAATCCAAAGGATACAGCCCTGCCGAATGCGCCAAATCCAAAAAGCTGCGCACCCCCCGCACTCGCGCTGCCGCACAAATCCGCTCCACTGGCAGGCGGTAACCCAAATCCGTCGTCACATGGCTCAGAGCCACCAGCTTGGTCCGCTCCCCCAGCCGCTCCTCCACGGCCTGCACCTGCCCGTCATCGTCGTCAATCAGCGGCACCTTCACCACCTCGACCCCGTACAAATCCCGCAAGTGCAGCGCCGGCAAAAGCAGCGCCGCCTCCTCATCCGCACTGATCACAATCTCGTCCCCAGCCGCCCACTCCATCCCCCGCACCACCGTCTGAAACCCCTCGCTGACCCCCCGCATCAATGCCAACTCCCCAGCCGCCACGCCAAAAAATTGCGCCAGCCGCTCCATCGCCTCCTTGCGCCGAGGATACTCCTCCTCTGGATAGACGATGTGCAAAGGCCCCCGCCGCACCATCTCTTCCGTCCACCGCATATACTCAGCAGCCACCGGCACCGGCGTAATACTCACTCCCCCATTCTGGAACCACGTGTACTGCTCCAGCGCGGGGAAATCGCGGCGAATTGCTTGGACATCCATGGCATTCAATCCGGGGATGCGACGCCGCAATAGTCGGCTGCGGCCAGCGCGTACACTTGCGCCGCCCGCTCTAGTCGATCCACTTCTACCCACTCCACATCCGCGTGCGCCGTCTCGTTCGAGGGGCCGTAGTAAAAGGTCGGCACCCCTGTCCCGTGCACGTATAAATTGGCGTCCCCCACAATCCGCATCCCCACCAACTCTGCCTCTTGGCTAGTCACCTGTTCGTGCGCCCTCCCCACCGCTTGTACTGCTAGATCGTCTGCAGACGTCTCAAAAGGCTCGCGCTCGTGCTCCATCTCGACCCGCAGACCCAATCCCCCAGCCTCGGCCAACGGTTGCGCCAAGGCTTCCAACTCCGCCAATACCTGCGGCGCAGTGCGCCCCGGCATCCAGCGCCGGGTCCCCGTCAGCGTGCAGCACAGCGGCGTGCGATTGAAATAGTCACCCCCGGTGACGATCCCTAGGTCAATTCGCTCGGCACCCGCCAAGGCGTGTGCATCCCCCGCGTCGAGTTCGAGTTGATATTGGTGGATCCGCTCTATGAGCGCACCGACAAAGCGGAGCGGGTTTTCCGCAAAGGGCACGTACTGGGTGTGCTTGCCGCCAGCGTCCGATTCGAGTGTAATGGTAAAGACCATGGACCCCATGCTCATCACCCACAGCGCGTCGCGGCCCTCGACGATCAAAATCCGGTCGCCGCCAATCCGGCCGCTGTTGCGATCGGCGATCAGCGCCAGCGGCCCGTCCTTTTGCGCCTCGACTTCCTCGTGCCCCACAATCGCCGTCAGCCACAAATCGCCCTGCAATTCTACCCCGCTTTCCAAGAGCGCCTTGACCGCAGCCAAAGCTGCGGCCATCCCCCCCTTCATGTCGGTCGCCCCCCGTCCGTACACGCGGTTGCCCTCGCGGCGGGCGGGCGGGCAGGACCCCACGGGAATGGTGTCGAGATGGCCATTGAGCATCAGCGCGGGGCCATCCCCTCGGCCCTCGATGCGCGCGTAGAGATTGTTGCGCCCCGGAGTCACTTCCCGCACATCGACTGCTAAGCCGACCTCGCGCATCATGGCCTCATAGGCGCGACACACTTCGGCTTCGGCCATGGTTACGCTGTAAATATCGACCAATTCCCGGGTCCGCTCGGCCACCCATTCTCGGTCAATAGCTGCGATTAATTTTTCCATCTGCATCGCGCCTCCGAGCGCAAAACTTCCATCTCCAACTCCATATCCGAATCCAGCGGAAAAAACGGCCGCGCCCGCCGGACAAACGGCAAGTGCCGCACCGTCGCCGGTGTCGGTCCCGGCGTGTCGAGCACAAAAACAGCTTGGGCTATTGCTCCGTAAGCGAGGCGGTAGTTCATGGGATTCTTGGCGACGATAAAGCGCGCTTGCGCCGCATCCATCCCCAAAGCCGCAAACTGCTCGTTGTCCCACTCATAAGTCGGATGCGACGCCAACAGTACCTGAATCTGTCCTTCGGCTGAGCTCAGGACTTCGGCGAGCTCAGTCGAGTCGTCGAAGCCCAGCGCGAGCACCGCCGTCGGCCCCATCTGCCCTTCGACCCCCTCCCAGATGCCGCCCCGATAGCGGAAGCGGCCATCGCTCAACCGCAACACTCGCCCCCGCACGTCAATCGGCTGTCCCCAACGCGGATCGTGCCCGTGCCCCAGCGCCAACTCCACCTCGGCCCCAACGCCAGCTTGGTGACAAGCCGCAGCCGCGCGGGCATCAACCAAGGGCACTAGCGCCGGTCCGTCCAACTCCGCTTGCAACAGCGCTGCCAACGCCGCCACGCTATCGCCAGCCGCGCCCCCACCGCAGCAGTCCGCAGCCTCCACCAGCACCACCGGGCCACCTTCGACAGCCAAACCAGCGCACACAGCATCCTCGGGTGCGTACAGCGCTGGCTCTAACGCAAAGCGCCGCTCCCAGTACGCCGTAGCAAGCTCGCAGGCGAGGGCCTCGGCCTTGGCAAAGTCGCCATCGGCAATCACCAGCCCACCGCTACCCATGCCAGCAAAATCGAGATAGGGATGCACCAAGATCGCACTCGTCGAGAGGATGCCGTCGCGCTGCTCACCGGCCTTGGCCAAGGCCATCACTTGCGCGAAGGGATCGTCGTCTTCGGTCGAGCCGTGAATGGCCCCGGTGAGCACTGGCACCTTGGCCATGGCCATCGCAGGTTTGCACGCGCCAGCGAGCGCGTCGCACAGCAAGCGCGCCCCGCGCTCGCCCGTGGAAAAGGCATCGCGATGCGGATAGGTTTCCCAAGCCACCAAGCCGTCGGCAGCGCGCATCATCTGTGCGGAAATATGGGCGTGCAAATCGAGCGTAGCGACGATAGGCACAGCGTCCCCGACAACATCCCGTACGGCAGCCAGCAGATCTCCTTCTAAATCGACGCCGCCCTCCACCGCCGCCGCCCCGTGCAGCGGCATGAGGACACCATCCACCGGGAGCGCTTCGCTAAGCCGCGCCAAAAGCTCTTCCTTGAGTGGGTCGTAACAAGCCCGCGTCAGCGGCCCACCGGGACAGGTGCTGGCAAACAACAGGGGTGCAACATCCACGCCGCGCGCCGCCAGCACGCTGAGCATACCGCCGGCCACCCCGTCTTCTGCTGCAAGCACATCGCGCCCGCGCCGCAGTTCATAGCGCTCAAACCACGACAAATCAATCGGCTCGCCGCCGAATTGATTGCACTCGGTAAAAATCGCCCCCAAGGCTACGCGATGTTTGTCGGTCATTGTAATAGTTGGTTGGTGGAATGGGTTTGTGAAACCGCTTCTAATATAGCCAGACTAAAAGTGACCGGCGAACTAGCTTGCGTTCGTCTCTCGTAGGGGATACAATCGGTGGATAATGGATATTGTTTGGGAGTACCTCACCGACCTCCAAAGCCGCCACTCGGCCTACGCTATCGCCGCGTTGCTCGTCCTCGTCTGGTGGGTGGGCCGGAGTTTCGTCCGCCTCTACCGCCAGGCGACCAGCGGTGCCGGCCGCTTAGAACGCCCCCAAGAAGAGGAGCGTCCACGTCGGCGCCTGCCGCTCGATTAAACATGCAGCCAGACCAGTTCGCCGCCTATCACGACGAGGATCTCGTCCGCGCCCTCACCCTAGAACGCGCCAACTATCAGGCCCCCTACCTAGCCAGCGTCGCCGCCGAACTGGCACGCCGCAACGTCGATCCCCAAGCCTTCATCGACCAAGTCGAAGTCCGCTACCACGCAGACGCCCCCGCAACCTGCACCATCGCCCAAGCCCTCGCAAAAGCCAGCGAAGAATTGCCGCTGTGGCATCTGCTGGCCTTTACCCGCTACTTCGGCGATACCCTCGTCGTCCAGCGCGAGCTGCGCTCCTATCTGGTGAACGTTTACCGAGGCGAGGAGTATGCCTTCTCCTTCTTCGTCGCCGAGGGCCAAGCCCTACAAGACTTGCTACGCCGTTTTCTGACCCTAGCAGACTGGGACCACCTCGCGGGCACAACCTATCAGCTCGATAGCTGGCACTCCCTCCTCCGTACCCGCTCACCCCGCTACATGCAAAAAATCGCCACGGCCCTAGCCGACGAGGGACTGCTCTTCACCGTCCAGACCCCGGTCTTGAGCCGCGACCCGCGCGGCCAGCTAACCCTGCTGGTCCCCGGCCGCGACCCGGCGGCTACCGCGGTCCTGCACAAGGTGGAAGACCACCTCAGCACCCTCCGCGACCAAGCCACTGCCGCCTTTGCAGCAAACGACCGCGACCGCGAGTTGGCCATCTACGCCGAGCTTGCCACCTACGGGCTGAACAACCCGGCTATCTACTACAACCTAGGCAGCGCACTCGCCGAAGCCGGGCGCTATGCTAAGGCCGCCACCGCCTTTGTCGAAGCCGCATCCTTGAGCCTTACTGCGCTCGACATCCAAGTCCCATTCCAGTCCCGCCGGGGTACTGGAGGGCTGGGGGGGACTTTCGGGATGGTGGGGACGTTGATCTCGTCGCTCAAACCGGATGAGAAGACGCCAACAGATGAGCAGCGCGAGGTCCCCGATTACATCGAAGACATTGAGCTACAGCTTGCACATCTACTCAAGCGCTTACCCCAAGACCTCAACATCCTCCACGCCCTAGCCGCCATCGCCGCCATCCGCCACGACGTCCCCCGCGCCCGCGAACACTACCGGCAAATCATCGAGATCAACCCCGCCGACGAAACAGCTAAGCACTACTTGGCCGAACAGGCGGGCGAATAGAATGCTGGAAAACTGGAGAAGATCGGGAGTTACCTTGGCTACTGAGTCTTCACCAAGTCAGCGGCTCAAATCCCATGTGCTGCGTCAGCTTGCGCGCCGCTTGCGCCACCTGCGGGTGCGGGTCGTAGAGCGCGGCCTCAAAGCTGTCGCGATGCGTGCGCGGGTCCAGGCGATCGAGGAACTTGGCTGCGCTCAGCCGCACGTGCGGCACCGGGTCGGTCAGGCCGCGCCAAAACCACTTGGGGGCCTCCTCCCCACTGCGTAGGACCAGCACCTCAATAGCCGCGCCGCGCACCGCCTTGTGCTCGCTCTCCGCATACGGAACCAACACCTCCGGCTGAATGTCCTCGCAATGCCGCATCACCTTGAGGATACCGACTGTGCTTTGCGGCTGGCTCTCGCCGAGCAGCAATACGCACCACTCGAACAGGTCTGGGTCGTCTAAATCGGCCAAGAGCTGGAGGCCGCGCACCTGCCGCTGTGGCTTGTCCGACTCTAAGCAATCAATGGCCTCTTCCTCGCGGTGATCAACGGGCGCTGCAATTTCAAACGCGGCCTGCTGCGCTTCGGCCTCGCGCGCCACCTTGGGCCAGACCCGCAAGTGCTCGAAGTCGATCTCCACCCCGGCAAAGCGGTCGGGGATCCACTGCGCAGCACGAGCGAGCAACTCCTTCTCGCCAAGCCGCGCATTGGGCCGGGTCGCCAGCCGGTTGTCGATCCAGCGGGCCAAGCGCAAGACGCCCTCGTGGCGGGCGCTGACGCCCTTGTGCGCCTTGACGCCCAACACGGCATTGACCCAGCGGGCGATCTCCTCGGCAGTCTCCGGGAGGCCCAGCCCGTAGTGGCTGCGCAGCGAGGACGCGGGAATAGCTCCGTTGATCGAGATGACCCCGCCGCTTTCGCGCACCTGCCGACTGCCGTAGCGCTGGCGCAGAGTTTTCAAGTCGAGATCTACGGTTAGCACAACGGGGCGATCTCGCGTGTGCCGCGATTTGGAGTGTGCCCGCTGCTTGGCGTAACTCTTGCCCCGCGAAAACCACACCCGCCGCGAGGGCGACCGCGGCTGAAAACCATCGCGGGCGATCTGGCGCGCGGCGCGGCGCGTCGTGCCGTGATAGACGATCATGATAGACCTCCTGACTAGTTCAAAACGCCTGCGGTCAGAATGGCTTTCTCACTTCACAATGTCAAGTTTTTCTTCGGTTCCCGCGTGCAGCGAACTAAGCAGCGCAGCTCGGTGAGCGGATCAGTAGGACAGTTCCTTTGGTAATCTCGCACCCGCTCCAGCCATTCAGCCTCCCAATCGCCGCCCTGATAGCGGTGCAACGTCGCCAAGGCACCTACGGCTGCGGCTTGGACGGCCCCGGACTTTTCCGCGCTCCAAACGTCGCCACTGTACTCCCTGCGGATGCCGCCTTCGGTTGGATCCCAAGCGGCCTCTACGTGTTGGTGCAGGTAGCGCCCCGCCAAGGCGCAAAGGTGCCTCTCCTTACGGCGATCGGCCTCGTCCAACAGCGCGGTCAGCGCGGCGAGAGCCGCCGCGCTATAGACGCAGGTTCCCCAATACTCGTCAAAGCGGAAAAAGTCGCCGCGAACGGCAAAGAGCACCCCCCCCAAGTCCGGGTGATAGTGGTAGTTCAAGATGGCGGCTACGGCGCGAGCGGCCGCTATTTGCAACTCGCGGTCGGCATGGTCGTGCAAAAGGCGCGTACACACACTTAGCACCTGCGCCCAGTCGTCGAGACAGCGCGCGCCCTTGGGCATGGGTTGCCCCTCTGGCGACTCGCCGATGTAGTCTGCCGCGTCGCAACGCACTAGGCTTTGCAGGACGAGTGTCCGCGCCCGTTCCCAATATCCACAGGCCGCCAGCCCCTCGGCCAACGCAAGGGAGCCGCGCACCGCAGCCTCTTCGCGTTCACAGCTCTCGGCCACCTGCTCAGCCAGCCTCCGGTAGCGCGGCTGATCCCACAAATGCGCTAGCGACCACAACAACTGACCGTCCCGGAGCGCACTGGTACTCGTGCCGTCCGCCAACAGCACCTCGACGGACTTGGCGGCGGCCTCGGCGATCTGCTCAGTCATTTAGCAATGCGGCATGATTTGAACGATTCGAGTAGTAGGTCGTCTTGTGCATCCTATTCTGCGTCCATCTGCGGATTATCTTATACGTGATGTAGGGATTGCTATTAGAACTGCCCACTGCGGGATTCGTATTTGGTCGGCTTACCCAAGCTCAGACCGTCGGCCATGACCCATTCGGCCACCGTGTGCAGCATCTGCTCCGGGCCGACGCGCGGGCGGCCAAATTCCGCGCACAAGCGCCGGCTATCTCCCAAGAGGGCGTCCGAAGCCTCCGCGCCCGTGAAGCGGGGAGTTTTACCCATGATCTTCCCTAGCTGTTTGGCTAGCTCGCGCACGGACAAGGTATCCGGTCCGGTCAGATTGATAACGTCGGCTGGACTATCGCACAGGGGGAAGAAACGGCATAAATAGGCGTTGGCGTCGCCCTGCCAAATTTGGTTGACGTACCCCATAGTCAGGTCAATCGGCTCTTCCTGCCACACCTTATCGGCCAAATCGCGGATTATGCCGTAACGCGGCTCAGTGGCGTAAAACAGCCGCACAATGACCAAGGGCGTCCCCCGCACCCGCGACGCGTACTCGGCGACCCGCTCGCCGCCCAGGCGCGATTGGGCGTATTCTCCCACCGGCCCCAACGCTCCGTCTTCGTCCACCCCCACTCCCGGAGCCTTGGCATACGCATACACGTTGCCCGAACTCACATAGACGATCCGCGACTGGGCGTAACGGGCCATCACCGCGCCGGGCAACGCAGTGTTCATCGCCCAAGTCGCGTCTTCATTGCCCGTGGCACCAAACTTAAACCCGGCGAGCAAGAGGACGTTGGGGGCGTCGGGCAACTCCTTCAGCGCCCCGTCGGCGAGCAAGTCGCAAGCAATGGTTTGCACGCCGACATCCTCCAAATAGCGCCGCTTCTCTGCGTCCGTAAAGCGCGCCACCCCTATCACCTGCTGCGCCCCAGCCCGCACCAACAGTTCGGCCAAGGTCGGCCCCATCTTACCACTGACCCCCAGCAGCAGAATCGGCCCGTCCAACTGGCGCACGGCCTCCACGACTTCGGGCGTCGGAGTCGTCATGTCGTCTATAAGTGCGGCTTCGCTGACCATACTTATTTACCTCTCTTTCACGCATTGAACGCCCTCGGCGACAAGGCCGAGGACCAAAGTTCGCGCGGCAATCCCTTCTTTAGTCCATGCCTGCTGCATAGCATCGGCCACCTCTGCGCTCCGATCGGTCACAAGCGCCAACGCAGTCGGCCCGGCCCCGCTCAACGCCGCACCCAACGCCCCCGCCTCTGTAGCCGCTGTCAACACGGCCTCCATCCCCGGCACCAAGGCCGTTCGATAGGGCTGGTGCAACCGATCTTGCATCCCAATCCGCAGCAGACTGTAGTCGCCCTGTTGCAGCGCGGCCACCAACAAACCGACGCGCCCGGCGTTAAATATCGCATCCCGCCGCTCAATCCGCTCGGGCAGCACGCTCCGCGACTTAGACGTGGGCAAGGGAAAATCCGGTACGGCCACGACCGCGGCCAAATCCCTCGGCGGCTCAATCCGCGCCCATGCAATCTCCTCACCGTCCAAAGCCGCGATGACGATCCCCCCCAACGCGCAGGGCGCGACATTGTCTGGGTGTCCCTCCACAGCCACACCCTGCCGCAAAATCTCCTCCCGATCCAGCCCCATCCCGCACAGTTCGGCACCGGCGGTTAAACCGGCGACTAAGGCCGCCGAACTGCTGCCCAACCCACTGGCCAGCGGAATCTGACTGTCAATGGCTAAACGCAGCCGCCCAGGCGTCTTACCAGCCCGCGCATAGGCACGCATCACCCCCTGATAGACGGCGTTGCGCTCGTCCAAAGGCACGTTCCCACTCCCCTCGCCTGTAGCCACAATCTCCAAGCCCGCGCCCGCGCCTTCTTCCACCGTCAAATCCATGTACAATTCCAGCGCCAGTCCCAAGCAGTCAAAGCCCGCGCCTAAATTCGCCGACGTAGCGGGTGCGCGCACCCGCACCTGTTTCAGTGTCTTGTCCGTGGAGACTCTCTTATCCATCTTTATTCAAACCTTAATCCCAACCCAATAAAACTATGCGTATTGACTCTCATCTGCACGTCTTCGCCCGCCCCAGCGCCGAGTTTCCGCGCGAAACCACCCCGAGTATGCCCGCCGAGCGCGAAGCCCCCGTCGAGGATCTCTTGGCGCATATGGCCGACCACGCCATCGACAAAGCCGTGCTCGTGCAAACCGGCGGCACCAGCCTCGCGCATCACGCCTATTTACAACACTGCCTGCACACCTATCCCGACCGCTTCTTGGGCATCGGCTTGATACCGCCCGACGCGTCCGCACCCGCCGACCACATGGATCGCCTCGCCGCAGACGGCTCGATCATCGGCTTCCGGCTCCGCTCACTCGGCGACTTTTCCCGTCCGATATGGGAACACGCCGCCCGCAAAGACTACGTGCTCTGGCTCTACCTGCGCGCTACCTCCGCCCCACTACTGCCCCAGTTCCTCGCGGATTTCCCCCAAGTGCGCGTCGTGATTAATCACCTAATGGTCTGTCCACGCGAGGATCGGTTCACTTGGGACGCCAAGGGCCGCCCGCAAATCGACACAGAGATGCCGCCGCCGACCGGATTCCTCGGCCCTGCGCCCGATTCGCCCAACGTCTGCGTCCATCTGTCGGGTCAATACGCCATGAGCAAGGCGGCCTATCCCTATCCCGACTTGGCCGCTTGGCACCGCAGCCTGCTGGACGCTTTTGGTGCCGAACGCCTGCTATGGGCTTCGGATTTTCCCTGGATTGTAGCCGACCCGGGCTACGGCGAATGCGTCGAGGTACTCGACCACCTGCTTCCCGACCTGAGCAGCGAGCAGCGCCAACTCATCATGGGCGAGACCGCACGGCGTTTTCTTGGCTTTAGGGATTAATGCACCGACTCATTCGTCGATTCGGCAAGGGATGCGATGACCGCGTTCCTCATCGGCCTCAAAGCGCACGATCATCATTTTCTAAGAAGTAGATAAACGCTTGCCCAAGTTCTGTTACCTTCCCAAAGCCTTCCGCAAAAACGAAAAGTCCCTTTGACATTAAATCTTGGATCAAAAGAGGATACTCTGACTCTGAGACATTGTAGTAACTCGGCTGACGATGCTCAGCGTCTTCCCCTGTATTCTCTCGTTCCTCAACCGCCCGCAGATGTTCAGCCAAAATGCGCACTTGGATGTCTGACAGGGTAATCAACAGATCTAGAAAGCGATCGTCGAAAGGCGTACCTTCGGCGTGCTGCAACCGGCCGGCGAGTACTGCGGCCAGTTTTTTCCGCTTTTCCTCCGCTCTCACCTTGGCAGCTCGTATCAAGACATCTTCTAGGAAATCGACAAACTCTGGGCTGTGAATATAGGCGACATCAATTTTGTCGGTCTCAAGAGTCTGAAGGTTTTCTGCCAGATACCCCACGAACTTTTCGAGACGTTCCTGTTTAAGACGGGCGCGCCCTTCAAAAATAGCTTCGTTTAGCAGTGTTCCAACGTACGGGATTGCACCGACGAGTCCGCGAACCACCACTTCAGTCGATTTTTTGACGTAGGCTTCTGCGGGCAGAGACGTAGTGCTTACCACGCGACTGCGATCTTGTTTTGCAGCACCGCGCAAACGGTTTAGAAATCGGTCGAGATCGCCGCCGCACTCTTCCCAAATTTTCTGCCTCGTCTGGTGAATTTCTTCAACGATAGGATCGCGGTTCATATTCTCCTCCGGGCGGCTGCAAGAGTTCTTTAGGTACGGTGTGCTTTAGGTTTTTCCCTGCTCGTCAGCCCGCAATTTCTTCACCGCCTGCCCCACACTGCGCAGCATCTCAGTCACTCCACGACCGGTAACGGCCGAGACCAAAAAGCGCGGCGCACGCAAATCGGCAAACGGATCTTCAAATTCCGCATTCGGCCCTAGCAAGTCAGCCTTAGTCAGCGCAATCCCAGCGGGCTTGTGCCGCATCCCTTCGTCGAAAGCATCCAACTCGCCGCGGAGGGCCTCCAGCTCGCCGCGCGGGTCCGGGCTGGTGCAATCAATGGCAAACAGCAGGATGCGCGTGCGCTCGATGTGGCGCAAAAACCGCATGCCCAAGCCCTTGCCCTCGTGCGCCCCCTCAATCAGCCCAGGCAAGTCGGCCAACACAAAACTCTCGCCCTCGGCCCACTCCACAATGCCCAAGTGCGGCTCCAAGGTGGTAAAGGGATAGTCGGCAATTTTGGGACGGGCCGCGGAAAGCCGCGACAGCAGTGTGGATTTGCCCGCATTGGGAAAGCCCACCAGCCCCACATCCGCCAGCAACTTCAGCTCGAGCCGCACCACCATTTGCTCGCCCTCTCGCCCAGAGTCAGCGCGCCGTGGGGCCTGCACGCGAGGCGTGGCAAAGCGAGCATTGCCCCGACCCCCGCGACCACCCTCCAGCAGGACCAACTCCTGCCCCTCCGCGACCATGTCGCGGATCAGCGCGCCCTTTGCGTCGCGCAAGAGGGTGCCCGGCGGCACGCAGATAATCGCGTGCTCGCCGCGCTGACCCGTCCGGCGCTTGCCCTCGCCATGGGCACCGCGACCAGCGCGGATGTGGCGTTGGTAGCGAAAATCGTGCAACGTGTTAAGTTGAGGATCAACGCGGAAAATTACATCGCCCCCATCGCCCCCATCGCCCCCGTCCGGCCCGCCGCGCGGCACGAACTTCTCGCGCCGAAACGAACAGCAGCCATTGCCGCCACTGCCCGACTCCACCGTTATGGTCATTTCGTCGATGAACATGGGGACCGACTAGTACTCTTCCGGCTCCGCCCGCCATCCAGGTGCCATCGCCTCGTACGTGGCACTTTCCTTGTTCCACATCAAATCCACCGAGCCAACCGGGCCGTTGCGCTGCTTGCCGATGATGATCTGAGCAAGGCCCTCCAGACTCTCACCGTCTGGAGACTTGAGATCGTACATCTCTGGGCGATAGATGAACATCACTACATCGGCGTCCTGCTCCAAGCTGCCCGACTCCCGCAGGTCCGATAGCTGCGGCCTCCGGTCCGTGCGGCTTTCTACGGCGCGCGACAACTGCGACAAGGCCAAGACCGGCACGTCCAATTCTTTCGCCATGGCCTTGAGGCCGCGCGAGATATGCGAAATCTCCTGTTCGCGGCTCTGTGCCCTAGCATGTCCACTCATGAGTTGCAGATAGTCGATTATGACCATGTCGATCCCGTACTCGCGCTGCAGCCGCCGCGCCTTGGCTCGCGCTTCGAGCACTGAGATACCGGGTGTGTCGTCGATGTGGATGGGCGCTTGAGCCAAACGGTCGATATTGTGCGTTAAGTGCATCCAGTCTTCTTCGCGCAGCCGGCCAGTGCGGAGCTTGTGCAAATCAACCTTGGTCTCCGCGCTAAGCAGTCTCTGAGCTAATTGCATCTTAGACATCTCCAAGCTGAAAATCGCCACCCCAACTCCAGCCTCCACGGCCGCGTTACGCGCCAGCGTCAGCGCCAGCGCCGTCTTGCCGACGCTGGGCCGCGCCGCGAGGATGACCAGATCGCCCTTCTGAAAACCCGACATCTGGTCGTTGAGATCGGCAAAACCCGTATCCACCCCCAAGACCGTGCCCGCCCCCGCGTGGACGTGCTCGAGGTGCTCGAAGGTTTCGCCCATCACCTTCTCCAGCAGCTCAAAACCCTCGCCGATTTGGTTTTCGCTCAGGGTGAAAAGCTTCTGCTCGGCATTGTCGATCAGGGTCTGGACATCCTCGTCGGCCGCGTACGCTCGCTCAATGACTTCGCTAGAAGTTTCGATCAACTTGCGGCTGAGCGCCTTCTCCAAAACGATCCGCGCGTGATAGTCGATATTGGCCGTCGTGGCCACTTCAGACCCCAGCTTGGCCAGATAAACGACCCCGCCGACATCGTCGAGTTGGCCGCGGCGCTTGAGTTCCTCGGTCAAGGTTAGCTGATCGACTGCCGTGCCCCGCTCAAAAAGGTCGGTCATGGCCGCGAATATCCGGCTGTGCGGGGCGTGGTAGAAACAGCTTTCGTCGAGGATTTCAACGGCGCGGACAATGGCCCGCTGCTCTAGCATCATCGCCCCGAGCACGGCCTGCTCGACCTCTACGGCCTGCGGCGGCATCCGCCCGAGATCTTGGCCTCCATTTGGACTCTGGGTCATGATTCTGCTCCAAAAAATTTAGAGTTCGACCCCGTCGTAGAGCTTCCGCACCCGCTTCATGTCTTCCCAAGTCGGGCGCTTCCACTGGGAGTTGCGCAACAGGGCCGCCGGGTGGTACGTGGCCACCAAGGGAATGCCCTCGTAGTGGTGATCCTGGTCGCGCAAGCGGCCCATGGGCTCGCTGCTGCGGAGCAAGGTCTGCGCGGCAAAGCGACCCAAGGTGCAGATGACGCGGGGCTGGACGATTTCGATCTGGCGCTTGAGATACGGCTCGCACTGCTCAATCTCGTCGGGTAGGGGGTCGCGGTTATTCGGCGGGCGGCACTTGAGTATGTTGCAGATATAGACCTCGTCGCGCGATAGGTCCATAGCCTCGATGATCTTGGTCAGCAGTTGACCGGCTTTCCCCACAAAAGGCTGGCCCATGCGGTCTTCCTCGGCCCCTGGGGCCTCGCCGATGAACATGATGCCGGCCGCTGGATCGCCGCTGCCAAACACGAAATTCTGCCGCGTCGCACCCAGCCGACAACGAGTGCACTCGCAAATCTGGCTGCGAAATGCCTCTAGCGTATCAACTGCTGGTTCCTCTGCCTTATGCTCCACAACCGCCTCCGGTGCTGTGAATTGGGTACCTTCAAAAGCCACTAAATCGGCTAGATAACGCCGAGCCTCGTCCAGCACGTCCTCGCTCCGCTCTTCCATGGCGACATCCTCGCTCAGTACGGGTTAAACTCCCCGCCGCGTCCGCACCCAGTCGAGGATGCGATCGGCAACCGCTGACTTGCTCAGCAGAGGCAGGGCCTCCTCTTGGCCCTCAACGTCAATCAGGGTAACGCGATTGGTGTCGCCGGCAAAACCAGCCCCTTCGTCGTTGAGCATGTTGAGCACGATTAAGTCGCCCCCCTTGCGCACCAGCTTCTCCCGCGCCCGCTCCGGCCCCTTTTCCGTCTCCATCGCAAAGACGACCAGCAACCGCTGCCCCTTGCGCTGCCCTAACCCAGCGGCAATGTCCGGGTTTTCGACCAACTCGATAGAGCGGGACGCTGCACTACGCTTGATTTTTTGCGCGGCCACTTCCTTGGCGCGATAGTCGGCCGGAGCTGCCGCCAAAATCGCCCCATCTACTTGCTCAAACAAGGTCTCGACAGCGCGCTGCATGTCGCGCGTCGAGCGCACCAACTGCCGTTCCACGCCAGCGGGCACGGGCAGTGCAGTCGGCCCGGAAACCAGCCACACGCGCGCCCCACGCGCAGCAGCGCGCTCGGCTAGCGCGTAGCCCATCTTGCCCGACGAGCGATTGGAAATAAAGCGCACCGGATCGAGGTCCTCGACCGTGGGACCAGCCGTTACCAGCAGCTTCAGCCCATCCAAGTCGCCGCTGAAATGCGCCGCAACCGCCTCAACCAACTCCGCTGGCTCGGGCATCCGCCCGCGGCCAACCGCACCCGACGCCAGAGGCCCCACCCCTGGTTCGAGCAGGTGGAACCCCCGCTGCGCCAAGGTCTGCACATTGGCCTCGACCGCGGGATTGGCGAACATGTTCTCCTCCATCGACGGCGCCAGCAGGACGGGGACACCCGCGCACAACAACACCGAGGTGAGCAAGTCGTCGGCCAAACCGCCGGCTATGCGCCCCAAACAGTGCGCCGTAGCCGGAGCTACTAAAATCAAGTCGGCCCACTCGGCCAACCCCACGTGCAGGACGGGAAATTCCGCATCGCGGCCGAATAAATCGCTGTACACCGCGTGGCGGGAAAGCACTTCTAACGTCTTGGGCGCGACGAACTCGCCAGCCGCACGGGTCAATACCACTCGTACCTCAGCCCCTTCAGCCATCAGCAGCCGCACGATTTCCGGCGTCTTGTACGCGGCAATGCCGCCGGTGACTCCGAGTAGGATATGGCGACCCTGCAAGCTCATGGCTGATCGAGGCGCGCCAAGATGTGCGCGCAGGCGGCTTGGGGGTTGCAGCATTCGGTATCGACGACCAAGTCGTACACCGATAAGTCGCTGATGGCGATTTGGTGATGCGCGGCGTAGCGCTGGGCCTCGGACTCCTCGCGCTGGCGCGTTTCCGCGAGCGCTTGCGCCACCGGCTTGCCCTCGCGCTGTCCCACGCGCTCAGCCCGCACGGCCAGCGCCGCTTGCAGCCAGACCTTGAGGGCTGGAAGCTGATGCCGCTGGGCCATCCAGCCGGTGAGCCGCCCTTCGACAACTACCGGCGCACTCGCCCGCGCTTGCTCAACCAAGCGCGCGTCGAGCTGGCGGTCGATGCATCCATCAGCTTCGGCCCGCTGGCCAAACTCGGCCAAGCTCACGCCCGCCTCTTGGGCCAGCTTGCGAAAGACAGCTCCGGCATTGACATAAGCCCAGCCCAACCGCGCACACAGCCGGTCGCACACCGTGGTGGTGCCGCTGCCAGCCAAGCCGCTGATGGTGATGATCTGCACGGATGCCATAGATGCCTTCACGCCAAGTTTTGCACCTGCTCGCGCAGCCGCTCAATCTCTTCTTTGATCTCTACGACCCAATGGGCGATCTCGGCATCTGCGGCCTTGGTGCTGATGGTGTTGGCTTCGCGGTGCATTTCCTGCAAGAGAAAGTTCAAGCGCTTGCCCACTTCGCCGCCCTGCGCCAAGGTATCGAGGAACTGGGTATTGTGGCTGCGGAAGCGGACGATCTCCTCGACGATGTCGCTGCGCTCGGCGATCAGGGCAATCTCCGTGGCGAGGCGATCTTCGGCAACTGTCCCGGGCGCGAGCAGCGAGGCGATCTTTTCCCGCAATCGCTCGGCAACCTCACCACGGGTCGCTTGCGCTCGCTCGGCTACGCGCTCCAGATGTACCCCCACCGCCTCGACGCGAGCGCGCAAGTCCTCGGCGAGAGTGTGTCCCTCGGCCTCGCGCATGGCCACTAACTCGGCCAGCGCTTGGTCCAACCCCACCCGCAGCACCTCTTGCGCAACCGCGCTATCCAGCTCTGCGACTTGGACGCGAAAGAGATTGGGTAGCTTCGCCAGCAGCACCCGCTCAATTCCAACATTGAAATGCTCTAGTCCCTTAAAGCGAGCAAAAAACGCCTTCCACGGCGGCAGCGTAGCCCGACTCTCCGCCGCTTCGCTCTGCGCCAATTCAGCTAGCCGCCGTAGCTGGGCCAGATAGTGCTTGGCGGCTTCTTCGTCTAACTGAGGCAGGGCCTCGGGCTGACTTTCCTCTTCCCAAGCGATGTGCGCGCTTATCTTGCCGCGCTTGACCCGCGCCTGAATCCGCTCGCGGATGGCTAGCTCAAAGGGCTGGAGATCAGCCGGGCAGCGCACCTGTATGTCGAGATAGCGGCTGTTGACCGACCGCAGTTCGACGGCAAGCCGCAAACTCCGCCGCTCGGCTGCGGCGCGGCCAAAGCCGGTCATGCTGTGAATGGGAACTGGCTCGGTCATAATTGGTTCTCGCGGGATAAAAGTTACAACTAAGGAAAGTCGCTAAGGAGTAAATCCGATGCAAGAGAGGATTGGCAGCCTCAGCGGCCTGGATTCACGGCAATGCGGACGATGGAAGAAAAGCCGACGAGCTGTGCAAGAGTTTGGCCCTCGGCCGTGAATTTCCACAGCACGTCGTCGGTCGCGACCCAAGCCCGCTGCTGCACCGGGTCAAAGGACAAGGCGCTGCCGCCGGGCACGTCGGTCCAGTGCTGCTCCAATATCCCGGCAGCCGAGAACACCGCCAGATCCCGTTCCCCCAATACCCAGCAGGCTCCGCTTGCATCATCCACGGCCAGTCCCACGGCCGCGGCAAAAGGCAACTCCACGTAGAGGATGGTGCCCGCGCGATCCAGCCGCGCCAAGCGGTGCCCCTCACCGCCCAACAGCCACACATCTCCCCCTGTGCCTGCCACCAGTGCCTTGGGAGCCGCCAGCACGTGGAATTCAGCGGCGCGAGTGCCGTCGGGCTGGTAGAACAGCACGCGGCTTTGGGCTTGGTCGGCGATCCAGCAGCCTCCGGCCTGTGCGGCCAACGCCACAGGCTGAGTAAAGGAGGCATCGACCGGAATGAGGGCCAGCGAATCGGCCGCGTCCAAGGAAAACCAAAAGACCCGCTGTTGCCCCGCGTCGGCCAGCCAACCAATGCGCGCGGCAGCATCAATGGCCAGAGCACCGGGGCTCTCCACCGCCGCGCCCAGCGCAGCCAACGCGCCGTCTTCCGCAATCCGGTACAGCCCGGCAAACCCCCGGTCGCTGACCCAGCACGAACCATTAGCCACGTCGAGCGCAATCGCCGCCAAGTCGAAAAAGCGCCCCTGGGCAAAGTGCGCACTGCGCGCATCCGCGCTGATTTTCCACACCAGCCCGGCGTGGCGATCAGCCACCCAAGCGACTTCTGGGCCGGGCGTAGCAGACACGGGCCTGCCGCTAGGGCGCTCGTCTTCCCCGGCGACGAGCAAGCTGAGCTGATACTCGTAGCTCGTCCCGTTTTGCACTCCTCCGTCCGCATATGTGGTCGCGTCTGGTGCCAGCACTGGGGTGATCGGCTCCCACTCGTCCCCAGGCAGACGGCGGTAGAGTCGGTAGCCTTCGATATCGGAAAAGTGGGAAAAGTCCCACCGCAACTCCACCTGACCATCGAGTGCCAAAGCCGTCAAGGCACTAAACGACTCGCTCTGCAGGTCCTCGGCTTGCGGGTCGAGTGGATTGCGCCGCGGGCGGTCGCTGCAAGCTAAGACCAGCGCGCCGAGGCAGCACCCTATCCAGAGACAGCTTCTCACGACCGAGACCTAAAAAAGAGCAGGTACGAACTGAGTACCAAGCCTACCTCCATGCCGATAAACGCCGCGCCAGTCACGCGGTCAAAGCGCTTGGCCGCGTCCAATTCTCGCTGCTGACGCACCACGCTGGCCGAGCGCAAATAGCGGTCGTACGCAGCGTTGGCCCGCTCCTTGCTCCAGTAGGCCACTGCACCGGCCCCCACGGCCAAGGCCGCGCTCAAGTAGAGCTTTTTGCGCGAGCGTTGTTCCTTGCTTGGAGCCGCAGACGCAGTTGGCATCGACTGCTGCCCAAGCTTTGGCTGCTCGGCCCATTGCTCCGCTAAAGCTGCTTCCAACGGAGCCAACCGCCGAGCTAGCTCTAACGGCTCAGCCCATGTCGGCACACCTGAAAGCACCAGCAGCAAGCACCAAGCAATCGTCTTTTTCATGCCGTTTCCCTCGCTCAGTGGCGTCCAAACACGTAGAGAAGCCGCTTCTCAGTGGCGACGACGACGACCTGTGCGCCCAAGGACACCGGTGCCAAAACGGGGCCGTCCAACCGGTATTTCCACAGCAGATGTCCGTCTTGCAGATCCAAGGCGTAGAGATGGCCGTCGCTGGAAGCGCCATACGCAGTGTGATCCGTAGCGACTGGACTGCTCCGCACCACACCCTCAGTGGCAAACGTCCACCGCACGGCACCAGTAGCCGCGTCTAGTCCATAGAAGTGACTGTCGGCGCAGCCGACCACCAAGACACCGCCGGCCAATGCTAGCCCCGGAGTCGGCAGCGCACCCAAGGCCTGCTCCCACACCACCTGCCCGGAGTCGCGGTACGCGGCTAGCACCCGACCAGAGGCTGTCGCCGTAACTATCTGCTCTCCAGCAAGTACGGGCTGCGAGCGCACCGCTTCCTCTAGACTCGTGCGCCAGCGCTCTTTGCCACTTTCCGCATTCAGGGCTACCAAGTCCCCAGACGCGGTACCAGCAAACGCGAGATCACCGCTCAGCGTCAGTTCAGTCCGCGGCCGACCGCCCAATTCGGCGTGCCACAGCAAATGCCCGTCGTCCAGACGCAGCGCCTGCACCGCGCCCTGCTCATCCACCGCGATCAGGGTATCGCCGCGCACGACCGGCACCTGACAAAATGACCCCTCGTGCCGCCAAAGCTCCGCTGCCGTCCGCCGATCCAAAACCCGCAAGCTAGGCTTGCGACCCAACACCCCCAGCGCGTACCGCGCCCCGGCCAACTGCCCCGGGGCACACGCCATCTTGTCGTATCCATGCTTGCCCAACTGGGTGCCATTGCGTCGGTTCAGCGCATAGAGGGTCGGCTCCGTCGTCAGTTGGAGGATCAGATCACCGGCAAAGAGCGCGCCGCCCAGCGGCGAGCCGTCCATTTTGTGCGTCCACAAAAGTTGCAGCGGCGGCTCAACTCCCACTGCGCTGCGCCCCGGCTCGCCGAGGTAGAGCACCTTTTCGCCGCAGGCCGTCAACAGGCAAAATCCGAGCAAGGCGTAGCGCATTTAATAATCCCAACCAAAGAAGAAATCCCAGCGCGTGTCGCTGTCTATGGACTTGAAGTCCGTGCGCCGCGCCGCATCCACGCGAAAGACGAAAACCCCGCCCAAGGCCAAGCGCACCCCCGTGCCAAACGCCGCGCGCCATTGCTCGAAGTCGGAGTTCCACGCATTGCCCACGTCGAAAAAGAGCGCACCGCGGAAGGCACTAAACTCCATGGCCCCAAACGGAAAGCGGAGCAAAAACCGATCGACCAAGGGGAAGCGCAACTCTTGGTTGTACAGCACCATCTTACTGCCCCACAGCGAGCGCCAGCGATAGCCCCGCAACGTCCAACTGCCCCCCAAGGAGAAAAATTCGGGCACCGCACCGGTGGAGCGCCGACCCATCAGGCGCACGGCCAACGCGCTGCGCTGCGAGAGGCGGAAGTAGTGCCGGTAGTCGCCAAAGAGCGTGATATTGAACCGCCGCGAGGTCTTAAAGTCGATCGTCTGCGCCAGCCCAAAGCTGTAGCGCTGGCCCTCCAGCGGCCCGGTCGGAATCCACAGGCTAGTGTCGTGGGTATAGCTGACGTAGTTGTTGGCCAGCCAGCCCGACAGCTTCCGCCCCTCAAATTGCCGGTCGATTTCAGCGTGGCGCAGCGAGAGCCGGGTGTCGATGCGGTCGTGCTGGGAAAAGGGATAGCTCAACCCAATGTGGGCACCCAAGCGCTCTTCGCGCACAAAGCGGCCAAAGCGGCTCGAAAAGCGGTCGTTGAGCCGGAATACCCCCCAATACGCGTTGAGCCGCTGCCCGAGGTGGAAGCGCGTCAAGGCCACGTTCAGGCCGTCGAAGAAACCGGATCGGCTGGCGGCAATGTGCGAGAGCACGAAGTGGTACTGATCGTTGCCCAGCACATCGCTCAGCGCCACTTGAATGCCGCCCGAGGTGCCAAATTCCGGGTCCTGCGAGATCTGACCCTGGGCTATGTCGAAGCTCATCTTGCGCTCATAGGGCCGGCTGGCGACCTCACTCTGGCCGTGCAGACTCGCCAGCGACCACGGCTCGGCCTGCGCCTCATCCACGCGCTGATAGCTGACCTCCGCGCTGTCGGCCCAATCCACGGCCAGCTCGTAGATTTGGAAGCCGCCGCTCTCATAGCCAGAAAAGAGCAAGTGCTGGTCATCGGCCAATAGCACCGGATCAAACGCACCCGTCAACACGTGGGTCAAGCGCTGGGTCGCCGTGCGCTCGCCCGTTAGCTGCAAGGCATAGATATCGTACGCACCCGCGCGGTCAGAGCTAAAGACGATGCGCTCGCCGTCCGGCGACCAGCGCGGCTGTCCGTCGTTGTGCTCGCCGTGGCTGAGAGCCGAGATCTGCTCGGTCGCCAAATCGTATAGGAACAAATTGTAGCGACCGCGCCGTCCCCCGGTCCAGCGGTCGGAGCTAAAGACGATGTGCCGACCATCCGGTGACCAGTCGGGCTCGCGGTCGTGATAAATGTCGCGGCATAAGGCGCGGAGGCTATCGCCCGTTACATCGACCAGATAAATGTCAGTCCAGCCCCCTTCGTCGCTGCCGGCAAAGGCCAGCCGCTGCCCGTCGGGCGCGAACGACGGCGACGCAATCGCGACGATCCCGGCAAACGACAAATCCTCCACCACGCGTTTTTGTTCCACATCCCAAATGTACAGGTGATCGCGACCTCGGCTTTTGGCTGCAAACGCCAGCCACTTGCCATCCGGGGAAGCGGCCAGCCGCGTCGAGAGCGGGTGCAGGGACTCAAAGACCGGCATGCGCTCGCCTTCGACTACGACCTCGGGTTCGCTGCCGTCGCGGCGCGTGCGGACGATCTGCGTATAGCCTTGATCGTTGCGAAAGTGGTAGAATGCGCTGCTATCTCCGGGGACGATTTCGGGCTTGATATTAAAGCCGCGCTGCGTGCGGGCAGTGGCCAATTCGGATGGGGGATCGCGGTCGGCAATCGCCGGCAGGTGGCGCTTGTGCAAATGGTATTGCCAAGCTTGGTCGAACTTGTCCAAGCTCTCGCCGGTCGTAATCGTAAAAATTTCGCCAAAGGTCTCGCCGCGCCACCAATTGGCAAAGAGTTGCTCAAACACATCGGCTCCGTGCCGCGCTGCCATAAAGTGGCAGATCGACTCTCCTTCCTTGTACATCTGAAAGGTGCCGTAGATGCGATACATCTCGGCGATGGACACCAGCCGCCGCGCAAAGAGCGCATCGCGCACTATCATTTCGCCAAAGCTGTTAGGCTCGCTCGACCAGTACTCGGCCAGCCCTTCGGAAAACCACAGCGGCGCCGGGCGGAAGTCCAATATCCCGTGCTGCTTCAGCACCCGCGCAATCCGGTCAAACGTGAAGACGTGGACCAACTCGTGGTGCAGCACCCGCTCGAATTCGGGCAGGGAACCGCTCAGCGGCAATGCGACCCGCCCCTTGAGGTATTCGGTGAAACCCGCTACCCCCTCGGGCAGGATATTGGGGATGATATTCGTCTGTTCAAAGTAGATGTGCGAGGAATAGACCACTAGCGGCACCCGCCGCTGCACTGTGTGGGCGAACTTCTTTTCGAGGTCGGTGAACTGGCGCTCGGCCATTTGCGCGGCGTACGCGGCCAACTCCTCCTCTTCGGCGAAGAAGTACACGTCAAAGTGCTCAGTCTCCATTTTCCGCCACGCAAACTCCGCGTACTGCACCTTGTTGCGGCCAAAGCCCTGGCCGTCAGCAGCCGAGGCCATCAGCAGCCAACCGAGCGCGACCCAAGCTAAACAGCGCATTGCAGTCCCTGCTACCACACGCCGTTCAGCGCAATTCGCGCACAAACGACGGGCTGAACGCGCCGCGCGCTACTTCGGAGACCGGCCCCTTCATCGTCAGGTCGTAGCTTGCGCTCACGTCGATGTGCAATGTCCCACCTGGGGCCCTAACCGCAACCGGACTTTTGACCAAGCCCAGCCGCACCGCCGCACTCGCAGCCGCACACGCCGACGATCCCGACGCCTGCGTTTCACCGGCACCGCGTTCCCAGATCAGGATGTAGATCGCATGAGGCCCCACGGGCACGGCGAGCTGTACGTTGATGCGCCGGGGGAAGAGCGGGTGATTTTCCAACTCTGGCCCCAAAGAGCATAGCTCGTCCTCAGTCCACCGAGCGCCCTGTTCGCGGAAGACGACGCAGTGCGGATTGCCGACGCTGACGCCGGTAAAGGTCAAAGTCTGCCCGCCGACATCAATCGGCTGCGCGACCAGCTCTTCGGCTTCCAGCGTGCAGGGCAAGGCTTGCGGCGCAAACGTCGCTCGCCCCATCTGCACCGTGGCGGTGCTGGCGTCACCATGCTGATCAATGTGCAAATCAACGCTCACTAAGCCGCCCTCCGTTTCGACCGTGAACTGCTGCTTTTGCACCTGGCCGGTGGCGTGCAGGTAGCGGGCGAATATCCGCAGACCATTGCCTGACTTTTCCGCCTCGCTGCCGTCGGGGTTGTAGATTTTCAGGCCAAAGTCGGCCTTTTGCGACGGTGCCAGCGCGAGAATGCCGTCGCTGCCCACGCCCCAATGGCGGTCGCAAATCGTGCGGATATTGTCTGGCGTCAGCTCAAAGCTGAGCCCAGCCGGATCAACGGCAATGTAGTCATTGCCGAGGCCGTGTCCCTTGAAAAATTCGTTGTCCATTATGCGTCCTTTCTCGTTTGTCTTACAGAACTTAGACCCCTGCTCAAGCAGGGTCAAACAAAGTTGCCGAGGGGAGGCCGGCCGGTATATTAGCCTTCATGTTGTGCTTAGTAGTAGCCCTCGCGGCAGAGGCGCGCCCGCTTATTGGCCTCCCACTGCCATTTGCGCGTACTCAGCCAGCAGTTTCACGCGCTCCACGCCGAGCCACCCGGTCTCGCCGAGCCAACCGCCCGCTGGTAATTCACGGCCACGCAACAGTATCAGTTGCGCGGCTTGCTCGCGCGCTGGCAAGCGCTGGCACCGGCGACTCCTGCCGTCAACAACGACTTGCTGGCCTTGCAAAGGCGCGATGAAGTGTTACGTTATCTTCAACGGCAGCTAGCGGCCATGGTTTTCACCTTAATCTATTGAGGATGGAGGAGTGAATTCAGGATGAATAGTCCCCAAAGATATAACGCGCTAAGTCTTTTCTCTGGGGCCGGAGGAATGGATATAGGCGTACAGGATGCGGGATTCGATATTCTAGCACAAATAGAAATAGATGAACACTGCTGCAACACCCTACGTGCGGCAAGAGAACGCGAAAAAAGAGATACCAAAATTATTGAGTCAGATATTAGAGAGATTGACCCAGCCGAACTTCGCAAAGACTTAAACCTAGAAAAAGGCGAACTCGATCTTCTTTTTGGAGGCCCCCCTTGTCAATCTTTCTCCTTAGCAGGAAAGCAACTTGGCTTAAAAGACGAGAGAGGCATGTTACTATTCGAGATTGTTCGGTTTTCCGAAGAGCTAGAACCAAAGGTGATTTTAGTTGAGCAAGTAAAAGGGCTTCTCTCATCAAAAGGATCCGAGCAGCGAAGAGGTGAAATTTTTGAGAAATTTTTAATAGCCTTAGAAAATGCTGGTTATTCTTCCAAATGGAGAGTTGTTTTAGCCGCAGATTACGGCGTACCTCAACTGCGAGAGCGATTATTCGTAATCGCCACGCTGAAAAGAAACGGCTTCCTCTTTCCAGAACGAACATACGCACCGCTAGAAGAATGTAATGGATTGTTCTCGTATAAACCTCATGTCGGTATCGGCTCCGTAATTGAAAATCTAGGAACACCTTCACCAAAAATTAGGGGAACTACTTTCTACGACCGCGAGGACAGCCACGTCGATGTAACGCCAGCTAGGGACAGGGAACGCATCGAACAGGTTCCCGAGGGATCATATTTGGCAGCTCATCCTCACTTAGGTAAAAGATTACTCAGAGGTCTTAAATCAAAGGACACCACAAAGTATTTAAGGCTGCATAGGGATAGACCTGCTAATACATTAAGGTGTGGAGAGATTTTCTATCATCCCATCGAAGATAGGTATCTCACGCCACGGGAATATATGAGAATTCATGGCTATCCCGATTCATATATCCTAAAAGGACCTATACGCAGTAGAACGGGTACCGTGAAAAACTTAGACCAGCATAGGCAAGTTGCGAATTCAGTTCCCCCTCCTCTCGCAGAGGCTTTGGCGAGCAAAATTTTCGAGTACCTAAATGAGTAAAATTTTTGAAGTATTTGGCCATCCATTAACCTCAAATCATCCTGATGCGATTGACTGTCGCACGAGGGCTTGGTGTCCATTCATGGAGAATGAATGTGATGGTGGAGGCAATAGGCATCTCTCCGCTTTGAATTTGCGGAACTATCCACAATTAGCTCAACAATTCCCTAAAAAAGATACTATTCAGGTTGGGGTCTGTTCACTCTTGGTGCGTGGGAAGCCTTGGATTGTTTGTCCTAGGCGCTTATTCGCCCTGCGGGATTCCAACTGTTCTCATCTTCAAGCAAGAGTTCGAGAGGACCTGATCCAATATAGCGGAGTAGATAGAGCAATCGAATATCGGGCATGGTCTGAGGTAAAGATAAAATTCTCAATGAATAAAAATGAAAAAGAGAAAACATTTGACTATACCTTCGACTACGTTTTGGCAGGAAGGTGCAGAAAATCACTTAGCGAAATATCAGAACTAGTTAAAAAGAGCGAGCGAGAATGTGAGAAAATTGCGACCCAAAACAAATTCACGCTAGAAAGGTATGCTGGAGAGCACTGGGTAGTCGATTTTCCCGCTGATCCAATAGTAATAGTCGAGGTGATGACCTCATCTACCTCTGGGGGAAACAAAAAGAAGAGAACGCAAATAGGAATGGCTTTTGAAGATGCTATCTTGAAAGGAGACGACCACGAAGGCCCCGGTATTAACTATAGACAAGTATGGGCGCGAATGGTCAGTCAACTTATTGTAAAATCACAGGTTAGTTTGGCTTGGGGTGGAAAAACTATTTGGATTGTACAGGATGCTTTAGCGGACTATATTTCTTCTTCGACCGGACTGGATCTCCAACGATTCATCAGTAGCACTTCAGATGAGGTGAACATATTGTCCTTTGGATATGGGAACAATCCCGAGCCTGAAGAGGACTCCGGGATCGTCCCTCTATGTGAATCCCAGCTATATGCGGGACCTGTATCTTCAGCCAAAGGATCCGGTAAAAGTGGTGGATTTATGGACATCATCACTATTGGCGTACCACCTCCGAAAGATTACTTATGGAAATCGCTTTTCCGCAAGTCTCCGTGTGGTAGCGTTAATGTGCCGTAGCCGCCTCGCATTCGCTGCACGGAGTTGATATTATAGCCTCAGAAGGGTAATTCATCATAGTCTATGTATGGATTCTTCTCGGAGTATGGCTTCTCCTCAAAGGAATCAAGCAATGGCTGCAACTCCTTGGCCCACTCAGCAGTGGAGAAAAGGAGCTCTGCAGACAGTGAGTCGTAGTACCTTTTGTCGCCAGACGACAGCCCATCTTTGCATAACCGGAGTATAAAGTCATTGGGTCTCTTCCCATACCCTATGAGGTATCGAAAGAAGTAGCGGAAGACGTAGTCCTGCTCGCCCCTATTGGGAGAACTGAGCTTCTTGGTTAACGTGTAGATTGCTTGGTCTCTTAACTCCATTGAATCAATAATATTGGCCAGCCAAGTGCCAAGTGCCCCCCCGAGATACTCTCCAGAATTTGCCTTGTACTCCCCTTCCTTGAGAGATTTCAGTAGCCGACTTTCGATCCGAAGCCTTGCTATGCGAGCGATCTGATTCCATTCGTCTCCAGCGAACACCTTGGTAGCAATCCTGATGGTAGCGTCATCTTCGGTTGTCTTGAGATCCTCAGATACCAGTGCCACAAACGCTGATCTATCTTCCGCATCCAACCTATTGAGGATCGAGTGAGCCACTAGTCTCATCACTTGAGGATTTACTTCGGTCCGGGCTTCGTAGATGGCAGTCAGTGTATCGTTGAGCTTCTCCTTTGGTATCTCAGATACGATGAGATCTGTGTATTCCTCACTTTCAACGAAGTGTTCGTCACGGATTCTCTGAATCATATCTCCGATCTCGAAAGGTGCTTTGGCCTTATTGATCATCTGCAGGAGATAGTCGAGGAAGGCGAGGATCCGGTCAGCAACCTCCTTGTTATCCTCGATTTTTTATGGCTTCTCGGATTTCTTATAGCCTGCATAACGCCACGAAGAAGCGACCCCGTTCCCTTTTGAATATTCCTATCAGACTCGCTCCTGAGAGGAGTGAGTTTAAGCTTGGGATCAGATCCACCAAGTGCTTCGCCAACCAAGGAAACCCCATCGCTCTCGCATCCAGTACGATCACGAAGGACTTCATTCAATAGGAAGATAGAATCGAGAATAGCACCTGTGTAGTTCGCCTTTTCGTAGTTGGCATATATAGCCTTTGATAATTGTTCGGACAATTCAATTTGGATGTTCATGGATACTCCTTAGCCTGTTTGGACTATAGCTCCGCTGTTGTTCAATTCGTTGTTCATTATGTGCCCTTTCTCGTTTGTCTTACAGAACTTAGACCCCTGCTCAAGCAGGGTCAAACCAAGTTGCCGAGGGGAGGCCAGCCGGTATATTAGCCATCATGTTGTGCTTAGTAGTAGCTCTCGCGGCTGAGGCGCGCCCGCTGTTGGCCTTCCACCGCCTCCAAGGCGTGAGCGACCATCCCTATCGCATCTGCGCGGGCGAGCAGACACACCTGATTGTCTCCGGCGTCGGTAAAATAGCCGCCGCAGCAGCCACGGCGTACCTGCGTGCATTGATCGGCGATACACCGGCTGCTTGGCTCAATATCGGTATCGCCGGCCACGGCAGCCAAGCAGTGGGGACGCCTCTGCTAGCGCATAAGATCGTGGACGCAGCCAGCGGCAAGCCCTTTTACCCCACCTTCACCGCGCCCCCGCCCTGTCGCACCACTTTGCTACATACCGTCGATCGCGCACAACCAGCTACTGGCGACGTTGCGTACGACATGGAAGCCAGCGGCTTTTGCGAGGCCGCCCAGCGCTTTGCCACCAGCGAGCGAGTCCACTGCCTCAAGGTAGTATCCGACAACCCGCAATCTCCCTATCAGACACTTAATGCGGAGAAAGTGGAGGCGTTAATAGAAACGCAACTCGATGCGGTCGCCCAAGTTGGCGAACATTTGCGAGCACTCAGCCAGCAGCTTCACGCACTACACGCCGACCCGCCCGGCCTTGCCGAGCTAACCACCCGCTGGCAATTTACCACTACGCAACAGCACCAGTTGCGCGGCTTGCTCGCACGTTGGCAGGCGCTGTCAAAGACGCCCATTGTCAACGACGACTTGCTGGCCTTGCAAAACCGCGACGAAGTATTAGCCCATCTTAAGCAGCGGCTAGACGAAGTGGAGTTTTTTCTTATTCCAGAAGCGACGAAAGATGCTCAGGCAAAAGCCTAACGACGGTTGGACAACTTGAAAATAGCGTTGGCAAACGAATAATACGGCTCGTTTGTGCTTCATCTATACCTATCCTAAAGAAAGGAAACTGTGATGCCGCAAAAATTCTTGCTGTGGACGGTCGCCCTGCTCAGCTTCTACAGCCACGCCCTAGGCCAAGACGGCCCGTACATTCAGATGGGCTGGGGGATCGCCGTTGCTCCGGCGATGGACGTGAGGGGCACCGACAACGACTGGAGCACCAAGTGCGACCGAATCATCAATCCGGACGGGTTAGAAGTGAGCGATGAATGCGATTCAGTGCCAGCCCCAACGGAATGGGAAAATGCGTTTGGCGGCGGCTCTGGAATCGGGTCGGGCTTCGCTCTTGGCTATCGCTGGGGAGCCTTCAGAATCGAGGGAGAGTACTTCCACCGCAGCACGACCTACGACGAGCGCTCCGACATTGCCATCTTCGACGAAATAACCCTCGACAAGCAGGATCAGGAAATCGAATTGGCCATCGCCGGGATCGACAACTTGCAATCGCACAACCTGTTCGCCAACGCTTACTACGACTTTGCCTTGGGACCGGCGCTAGTGTCGTACGCCGGGGCTGGAGCGGGGATGGCAAGCACATCGTTTTACTATTTTACTAATTGGAAGCGCAACGACGACCCCAGCCGGATTAGGACGTTTGCAGACCCGGATTTGAACGCGAAAATCGCCGGTTCAACCACGATCGGCCAAGCGCGGCTGACCGACCGCCGCATAGGCTATCAACTGCTCGTCGGCGCGGCCTATCAGATCGGCGATCGCGCCGCTTTGGATCTCAAGTTGCGCTGGATGACTTCCGGCGAGTTCGCAAGCGAAAAAACCGAGTGGGATCAACTGCGCAGCCACGACTCCACAGTGGGGCGCGGCGAGCCGATTCTATACACTATTACCACGGACGACACCTCGTTCTGGGGAGCGGGCCTTAGCCTGCTATACCAGTTCTGAGGATCGCTTTAGCAAGGGAGGAGCTATGATCAGCGCCGAACAATTAAGGACCTTTGAGGAACGGGGCGCTGTCACCATTGACACGCCTTTGACGACCGAAGAAATCGCCGCGGCCGCGGCCGCCATCGACGCACTACTGCCTTTTAAACCAGCCGAACCGGACCAGGCACCGCGTTTTCGCTACGGAGCGACCTGCAATTACTACGAGCCGGCCCTACTGGACCTGATCCAGCATCCCTTCTTTGAAGCGGTCGCCAAACGAGTATTGCGAGCCGATGCGATCCGCTTTTTCCAGACGGCGATTGTGGCTTCTTATCCCCAGCCGGAAAGCGAGTTCAGCTACGACCAGCACACCGATATCCAGTACAGCTTGGCGGATTGGGCTGCGACGCCACGGCGGGTCGTATGCAGTTTTTTTCTGTGGTTGACCGATGTCAATGAGCAGCGGGCACCGATGATGCACCGACCCGGCAGCCACCGCCTAGTAGCTGCCGCGCGTTCGGTCGATCCAGTGCTGAAAGACGCGATGCCGGGAGTCCAGGGCATCAAAATGGTGGACCTGCCGCCGGAATACGCTGCGCCGCAGCCGGTTTTGGCACAAGCGGGACAGGTAACAGTGCTGACGACGTCCATGGTCCACGGCGGATCGACCAATATAGACGACGAGCCGCGCAAGGCGCTGGTTATGACCTATACTGCGGCGGGAGTCGCGATCGGCCTACCCGAAAATCAGGCGGCGACCAAGCGAGAATACGACGCCAAACTAAGAGAGCTTCTGCGGCCCGAGCGGGCGCATCTAGTAGCTGAGGACTAGAAAAATATTAGCCGAGGTCTCGCCGTCGGGCCTGAAATCGCTCGGCATACACCATACCGAGCACGCCGGCCAAGATCAAAATCCCACCGCCAGTCAAGCTCCAAGTCACTGGCTCCCCCAAGACCCAGTGGGCCAGCGCGATCTGCCCGATGGGTGCTGTAGCAGTCAGCGTACCGACCAGCACGGCACTGAGCCGCTTCATGCCCTCCGAGACCAAAACAAACGCACAGCCCGTGGCCAACACGCCCAGCACGAGCACTATAATCCACGTGGCCGCCGTCGGCTCCGAGTGCAATTGAAAATGAGTCGCGGCGAGTGCGCCCGTGACCACTACACCCATCGTCATCATTGGGGCCAGTATCGCCGCGGTTCCCACCCGCTGTGCAAGTGCCTTGTTGGCGAGCGCGTAGATTCCCCAACCCAACCCCGCCAACAGCATCAGCACATTGCCCAGTACATAGCGCGGTGCAAACAGGTGGCCCACATCCTCGCGTGCCCCCACGATCACCGCGACTCCAGCCAGCACCAGCGCCATCCCCACCATTTTCCCTATACCCAACCGCTCGCGCAGCACGACGACGGCCAGCACCGTCAGCGCGACGTATTGCACCTGGACGACCAACGAGCCAGCGCTGGCCGTGGTATAACTCAGTGCCAACGCATAGAGCGAGAAGTTCAGGCTCATGCCCACCCCCCCGATCACGTGCCACCAAGACCATTGAATGTCCCGCAGGGTATGGCCGCGCGCGAAAAAGGCGGCCGACACGACCGCCGCACCTTGCAGCAACCGGAGAAAGGCGATCGTGAACGGATCAAAAACGGGAAATAGCAGTTTCACCAGCACCGGGATGACGCTCCACAACGCAAACACCCCCAGCATACACAGTATCCCAATCCCCATCCTGCCGATCCCTCTTCTATAAGTAGGGTGCTAGTCCTCGACGTTGACGCCCAAAGGCGCGGCGAAGCGCGGGAATGCCGTCGGTCACTTCCGCGCTTCACCTTGCGGAAGCTCGATGTATTTCCCCGTATCTATCTAAATCAAGGAAGCTACTGGGTGATAGCAAGCCGGACGTTCAGTGTATCCAGCACTCTAAAGAGCGTGTCAATCCGCGGGTTGCCCTCGCTGGATAGCGCCCGGTACAACGCCTGCCGCCCCAGACCGCTGGCTTCGGCGATGGAGGACATCCCCTTGGCCCGGGCGACATTGCCGAGAGCCTTGGCGAAGTACTTCGGATCGTTTTCTTCTAGCGCTATGTTGAGGTATTCAATCAACGCCTCATCGTTGTCGAGAAAATCGATTACGTCGAATTTTTTGAGCTTCATGATGCCTCCTTTGAGCCAAGTCTCAAAGACCTCGGTATAGACGATTTCCATAGTCGCAATGTCCCTTTTTGAGGACATATTGTCAAGTAGATTCTTACGTATGACGGATCCCTTGTTTATACTTGTCTGTGGAAATCGTTTAGATTCGTCACCTGTTTGCTGCCCATGTTCGATTTCATCTACGCCGAAGAGTCCATCCGCGACCACCCGCGCACCCGCGCCCTGCTGGACCGCTTCCCCCGCGCTCAGCTAGTCCCCTGCGCCCGCTACGGCGAGGTCTTCAACCGCACGGCGCAAAACTTCCGCCTGCAAAAACGCCGTCCCGCGCTCATCCTCGCCCACAAGGCCGGGCGGCGCGTCCTTCCCGCCCCCGACGGCTACGGCATCGGCGGCGAGCGCAACTACTATTTTTCGCACCTGCTCAACTGCCCCTACGACTGCCGCTACTGCTTCCTCCAAGGCCTGTACCGCTCGGCGCACCTAGTCCTCTTTGTCAACTACGAAGACTTCCAGCAGGACATCGCCGCGCACATCGCTGCGGACGCGCCCGACACGCCCTATTTCTTCTCCGGCTACGACTGCGACAGCCTTGCATTAGAAGGCATTACCCGTTTTACAGCCGACTTCCTCCCTTTCTTTGCCGACCATCCGCAAGCGTACTTTGAACTGCGCACCAAGAGTGTGCGCATAAAAACCCTACTCGCCACCGAGCCCCTGCCCAACTGCGTCGTCGCCTTCAGCATGACCCCGCCGGCGCTTGCCGACCAATTCGAGTTCGGCGCGCCACCGGTGGCCCGACGTTTGGAGGCCATAGCCGCCCTGCAAGAACGCGGCTGGCCCATTGGGCTGCGCTTTGATCCGCTGCTCTACGACCGCGCCTACGAGGAGCGCTACCGCGACCTGTTCGCCCTCGTGTTCTCCAAGGTGCGCCGCAACGGTCTGCACTCAGTCAGCCTAGGCCAATTCCGCCTGCCGCAGGGCATGTACAAAACCATGCACAAGCTCTACCCAGACGAAAAACTCCTCGCCTATGGCTTGGAAGAAAAAGACGGCATGGTCTCCTACCGGCCCGCCTTGGCCCAAAAGCTACACGACTTTTGCGCGGATCAATTGCTCCAGTACATTCCCGCCGAGCTTTTCTTTCCCTGCCCCTCCACCACCCTACAGGTCTGATATGCGCGTCTTAGTCACCGGGGCCAGTTCCGGCATTGGCCGCGCCGTCTGTGAGAAGCTGCTCGCCAACGGCCATCGCGCCATCGGTATTGCCCGCGATTTCGGCAAGTTTTCCTGCGATGACCGCCGATTTAAAGCGCACGAAATTGACCTCGCCGACCTCGACCAGCTTCCCGACCATCTACAAAACCTCGTCGCCACCTACTCGGCTCTCGACGCCCTAGTCCTCAACGCCGGTGTAGGTCGCTTCGGCACCCTAGAGCAATTCTCCTACGAGCAAATCCGCGCCCTAATTGACCTCAACTTGACCAGTCACGTTTTCGTCGCCCGCGCTTTCCTTCCCTCCCTCAAAAAAGCTGGGCGCGGACACTTGGTCTTTATGGGTTCGGAAGCCGCACTCATCGGCACGGCTCAAGGCAGCTTGTACTGCGCGGCCAAGTTCGCTCTGCGCGGCCTCGCCCAAGCCCTGCGCGCCGAGTGCGCCCGTGCTGGCATCCGCGTCACGTTGGTCAATCCCGGCATGGTCCAGTCGCCCTTTTTCGACGAATTGGATTTCCGCCCCGGCCCAGAGTCCGACAACTACATTTTGCCGGAAGACGTCGCCGAGGTCATCGTCCAAGCTCTGACGGCGCGCGACGGCACAGTACTCGACGAAATCAACCTCTCGCCGCAAAAAAAAGTGATCGAGTTTGGCGCGCGGAAGAAAAAGTAACCGGCGCTTGCTGTTTGGTGTTTAACCTGTACCCATCGCAAGAAAGCCAACGGCCATGCTCCAACGCACCTTCCTCGTCCTGCTCATCGCCGCCTGTACCCTCTCGTCCGGCTGCGCCACGGTCCGCCGCGAGCTGGGTTACGCCCTGATTTCCGACAAAACCGAAATCAAACTCGGCGCGAAGTTCGCCGCCCAAATCGAAGCCCAACAACGCCTTCACCCCGACCGCGGCCTCCAGTCCTACATCCAGCGCGTCACCAAGGCCCTACTTCCCCCAGCCATAGAAGACCGCCCCGGCATCCGCTACCGCGTTAAGGTCCTCGACGACCCCAAACAAATAAACGCCTTCGCCGTCCTCGGCGGCTATCTCTACGTCTATAGCGGCCTACTGCTGATCGCTGAAGACGAGGCCGAAATCGCCGGAGTCCTCGCCCACGAGATCGGCCACATCGTCGGCCGCCACTCTGCCAACCAACTCGCCGCCCGCTTCGGCATGGACTTCCTCACCAGCCTCGCCCTCGGCGAAGATCCCTACCAACTTGGCCAAATCGCCTCCCAACTCGGCAGTGCCCGCTTCAGCCGCGACGACGAGCGCGAGGCCGATACCTTCGGCGTCCGCTACGCCATCGAGGCTGGGTACGATCCGCGCGGCCTGCTGCGCTTTTTTGAAAAACTGAAAAAGCTCGAAGCGCACCGGCGTTCTGATTTAGAAAAGCTCTTCGCCAGTCATCCGCCTACCGGTGAGCGGATCCGCCGCATCGAGCGTCTGATCGACCAGTACGGAGCCAGCGGGGGGCAGCGCCACCGCGCGCGATTTGTGCGCGAGACCGCCGTTTTGCGGCGCAAGTAGCGCTCCTATTGTCCCAGTTCAATCCAATTCCTACTTTCTTGGCGGTTTCTCACTCCGCTAAGGAAATTAAATGTTCCGTGTCTTCCTCCTGCTCCTGACTTTGCTGCCCAGTGCGCTCCTAGGCCAAGAGCGCCCGCCAACGCCGGTCATCGTCGCCGAGGTCCTCGAACAACCGCTTGTCGAAGACCTCTCCTTTGTCGGGCGCATCCTGCCCATGCGCTCCAGCCGCGTCGCCGCCGAGACCGAGGGGCGAGTACTAAGGCGCTTCGCGGAAGCCGGCCAAACCGTGCGCGGCGGCGATCCCCTCTTTGAATTAGCCAACGATCCACTCCAAGCCTCGCTGGCCGAAGCGCAGGCCGATTTTGAACTGCGCCAGTTTAACTACGACCGCAGCCGCCAGTTGCGCGCCACCGACGCGGTGTCCGAGCAAGACCTGCGCGACGACGCCTACGAACTGGCCCGCGCCCGTGCCAAGCTAGCCGGCCTCCAAGCGCAAGTAGAAGACCTCTTCGTCCGCGCCCCCTTCTCCGGGCACATCATCCAGACCTTTACCGAGGTCGGCCAATGGGTCGGGCGCGGCGGCGAAATTGCTCAAGTAATCTCCATCGACACCGTCCGCGTGTACGTCGATGTGCCTGAACGCTACGTGTCGCAGCTCACCTTGGGCGATCGCGCCGACATCTTCGTCGATGCCCTCGGCGGCGACCCCATCGCCGGCCTCGTGTCCGTCATCCTCGCCGAGGGCTATGCCTCCTCCCACACCTTCCCGGTCGTCGTTGGTGCTCTCAACCCAGAGGGCCGGATGCGCAGCAATATGTCCGCGCGCGTGCGCTTCCAGATCGCACAACCTCAGACCTCGATTCTGGTGCACAAGGACGCCCTAGTCTCCGGGCCACAAGGCCAGGTCGTGTACCTCGCCCGCGACGGCAAGGCCGTCAGCCGCCCCGTCGAAACCGGGCTGGCGCACAAGGGCTACGTAGCCGTTACCGGCGACCTCGCACCCGGCGACCTCGCGGTGGTGCGCGGCAACGAGCGGCTGATGGACGGCCAAGCCGTGCGCATCATCCGCCGGCAGCCATAGTCCGTTCGTCATGCGCCTAGTCGATACCGCCATAAAGCGGCCCGTCAGCGTAATCGTCGGCGTGCTCTTCGTCGCGCTGTTCGGCCTGATATCCCTCTTTCGCATCCCCGTTCAGCTCACCCCGGACGTCGACCGCCCTATCGTCACGGTCTCTACCGTATGGCCGGGCGCTAGCCCCGAAGAAGTCGAGCAAGAGATCGTCCAGCGCCAAGAGGAACAGCTCAAAAGCGTCGAGGGACTGGTGCTGATGACCAGTGAGAGCAACGACAGTCGCGGAGTAGTAACCCTCGAATTCAACGTCGGCGTCGATCCAGACGCCGTGCTACTGTTGGTCTCCAACAAGCTCGACCAAGTATTTGGCTATCCGCTCGACGCCGAGCGACCCGTGCTCTCGGCCGGTGGCACCGGCCCAGGCGGGGCCATTACGTGGATCATACTCGACGTCCTGCTCGACCGCGACGGTCTGGATGTCGAGCGCTACCGCGACTACGCCGAGGAAGTAGTAAAAACCGCCCTTGAGCGCGTGCCCGGCGTGGCCCAGAGCAATATCTATGGCGGCTACGACCGTCAGCTACAGGTCATCGTCGATCCGCAGGCCATGGCCGCCCGCCAAATCACCGTCCAAGACCTATCTCAAGCCCTCGCCTGGGAGAACGCCAATATCAGTGCCGGGGCCTTTGACGAAGGCAAGCGCCGCTACATCGTGCGCACCGTCGGCCAGTACCAGCAGCCCAGCGACATCGAGCAGGTCGTCGTCCGCTCGGCCGATGGCACCCGAGTCACCGTCGGTGAGATCGCCCGCACCCGCCTCGGCTACGTCCGCGCCGGGGCCGCTGTGCGGCAAAAGGGCCGATCAGCCATCGCCATCAACGCCCAGCGCGAGACTGGAGCTAACGTCCTCGAAGTCATGGACGGCATCCGCCGCACCATCCGGGAACTCAACGAGGGGCCGCTGGCCCGCGAGGGTCTCCACCTCACGCAGGTGTACGACGAGACCGACTACATCGACAGCGCCATCGGCTTGGTGCGCTCCAACATCATCATCGGTGGCACCCTGGCCGTGACGGTGCTCTTCATTTTTCTGCGCAGCATCAGCTCGGTGGCGATCATCGCCACGGCCATCCCGATTTCAATTGTCGGCACCTTTTTGGCCATGTGGCTTTTGGGCCGCAACATCAACGTCATCAGTTTGGCCGGAATGAGCTTTGCGGTAGGCATGGTCATCGACAACGCCATCGTCGCGCTCGAAAACATTTTCCGCCACCAGCAGATGGGCAAAACCCGCGTCCGCGCGGCCTTGGACGGAGCCTCGGAGGTTTGGGGGGCGCTCCTCGCCAGCACCTTGACCACAGTGGCCATCTTCCTGCCCATCGTCTTTGTCGAGGACGAGGCCGGTCAGCTCTTCCGCGACATCGCCATTGCGGTCTCCTGCTCGGTGGTCCTCAGCTTGATCGTGGCCATCTCCGTCATCCCCAGCTTGGCCAACAAGATCCTCGGCGGCAACAAGCAGCGCGGGGACGTGCTAGCCGCTTGGGGCGACCGCGCACGCAACTTTATCGCTCAAAGCGTCTTCCGCATCAGCGGCAGCACGGTATTGCGCTTGGGCGTCATCACCGGGCTGATTGGCCTCTCGCTGGTCATCGCCTGGACCCTACTGCCCAAATCCGAATACCTGCCCACCGGCAACCGCAACCTAGTCTTTGGCATCATCCTACCGCCGCCCGGCTACAACCTCGACGAGCTGATCCAAGTGGGTCAGACCATCGAAGACGCCCTGCGGCCCCACTGGGAGGCAGCCGCGGCCCCCGACAGTCCCCAAGCCCAAGCGCTATCGGGACCGCCAGTTGACAACATGTTCTTCGTGGCCTTTGGCCGCTCGGCCTTCATGGGCGCGCGCTCAGCCGATCCGACGCGGGTGCGCGAGCTAATACCCATCATCCAAGGACCAGTCTTCGGCGGAGTGCCGGGTACTTTCGCCATCGTGCAGCAGTCGAGCCTCTTCCAGCGCGGAGGGAGTAGCGGACGGGCCATCGACATCGAGATCACCGGGCCTGACCTGGGCCGCCTCATCGGGCTGGGAGGCCGGATCTTCGGCCAAGTCCGCCAAGTCGTACCCGGTGCTCAAACCCGCCCCATCCCCAGCCTCGATTTGGGCAATCCAGAAGTCCGCATCCTCCCCGACCGCGTGCGCGCCGCCGACTTGGGGCTTTCGGCGCGGGACATCGGCTCGGCGGTCAACGCACTATTAGACGGTGCCCTCGTCGATGGCTATCAGTTTCAAGGCGAGGAAATCGACTTGGTGTTGCGAGGCGAGGAGGATTGGTTCCGCACCCAGGATATTGAGGCCCTACCCATCTACACCCCGCGCGGCCAACTGGTGCCGCTCAGTGCCGTGGCTCGCGTCGAAGTTACCACCGGCCCCGAGCAGATCAACCACATCGAGCGCAGCCGGGCCATCACCGTCCAAGTCATCCCACCGGAGACCATCGCCCTAGAGACGGTGCTCGATGATATCCAGACTCAGATCGTCCAACCCCTCGTCGATTCTGGCCAGTTAGCCCCTCCCTACCAGATCCAGCTTTCCGGCTCGGCCGACGACCTGCGGCGCACCCGCCAAGCGCTCCAGTGGAACTTCCTGTTGGCCTTGGTGATTACCTACCTGCTAATGGCCGCGCTCTTTGAGAGTTTCCTCTACCCATTCGTCATCATGCTCAGCGTACCGCCGGCGCTGGCTGGCGGCATCCTCGGGCTGGAGGTCGTCAACCTCACGCTGACCTATCAGCCGCTCGACATCCTCACCATGCTCGGCTTCGTCATCCTCATCGGCGTGGTGGTCAACAACGCCATCCTCATCGTCCACCAGACGCTCAACATCCTGCGCAACGCGCCCGAAACCCCCATCAAAGAGGCCATCCGCGACTCAGTTTTCAGCCGCGTGCGGCCGATCTTCATGTCCATGATTACCAGCGCCTTGGGGATGCTGCCGCTAGTCATCTTTCCCGGCGCAGGCTCCGAACTCTACCGGGGCTTGGGCAGCGTCGTCATCGGCGGTCTGCTGCTGTCCACATTATTCACCCTCTTCCTGGTACCCACCTTCCTCAGCTTGGCCATGGATCTAAGGGCTTGGATCAGCCGACCGTCAACGACTTCTACGGCCCGGATAACGTAGCGTCTGATCGGGGTTCACCCGTTGTATTGCCACCACTGGCCGTTGACGAGCTCCGGACCTTTCGTGTGAATGTGATACAATGCCCGGTTTGCAGGGGCAGGTGAAGATCATCGCCGCACTCACCCGGCACCTTTCCATTCGGAGACATTCATGACTTTGACCAAAGAACAGAAAAACCAATTTTTCCAAGACGGCTATATCGTCGTCAAAGGACTGCTGACCACGGACGAACTCGAGACCCTGCGCAACCACTACGCCGACCTTGCGCTCGGTCGCGTCCCCGACTACCCGGAAGGCAACATCTCTCACCACCCTCCGGGAACGGCTCAAGCCGCAGAACCGCCCACACCGCACGGAAGCCGACATGACCGACGCGGCACTCAGGTTTACCCGCAAGGGGAAGTAACCGCCCCAGCAGATCGCACGCCGGTTGCGGACCCGCTGGATACGGTAAGTCATCTCAACCTGCCTTCGTACCACCATTCGGTTTTCAATGCGTTTGTACGAAGCCCCAAAATCGTCGACATCATCGAATCCCTGATGGGGCCGGACATCAAGCTCTACTACGACCAGGTCTTCGCGAAGCCGCCATACGCCAAAGCGAATCGCTACCATCAGGATTCCATTTTCTGGGCCTTCTTCGCGAGCAACTTCCAAGTCACATGCCAGGTCCTGCTCGACGATGCAACTGTCGAGAACGGTTGTGTGCGTTTCATCCCGGGCAGCCACCACTTCGGCCTCGTCAACTGGGACCATCTCCCCTACATGCTGACAGAGGATGTGCTCGCCCAAGAGGTCGCTGTTCCACTGAAGGCAGGTGATGCGACCTTTCACCACAGCCTGGCACTCCATTGCAGCGGCCCGAATACAACGCCGTACCGGCGGCGAAGCTGGTCGATTCACTACGTCTCTTCGGACACGCGTTACATCGGTACACCCGAAGAGACCGAACTCCTTAAACAGCGCGGTTGCCTTGTCGGGCCGGAACCTGTCAACGGCTGGCCCCTGATCCGTGGGCGCGAGTTCCCAGGGTGTGTATAGTCGGACCGCAGCGGGATACTACAGGCCGGCTCCGGCACCAACCGCTTCCGGCTCTCTCCTACGAGAAGGTTGTCGAACGCGCCACGCCGACGATGCGCCGTATTTATGGGTTCGATTCCCAACCTCAGCCGCCGGATCAGCCTACGCGGTAAGTGCCTTTCGCTGATAAGGCTTTCCAACCTTGTCTCTTCCTGGTACCCACCTTCCTCAGCTTGGCCATGGATCTAAGAGCTTGGATCAGCCGCGTTGGGAGAGCATAAAAAAACCGGCCCCCGCAAGGGCCGGTATCCAGTCAAGCATAGTCCCTCGTGCGGCTGCTAAAAATTTAGCTTCAGCCGCAAGGCGGGGACGGTGGCTTCGCGCCCGGGCAGAGCGCCCAGTTCCACGTTCTTGGCCAATTTGTTAATGGTTTGGACTTGGTCGCGCAGATGGAACAACGACGCGATCTTGATCCACGCCGACAGCGGCACCCAACCGGCCGCAGTATCCTCACCAGTCAGAATGGCCATCCCCACCGCCGTCACCGTCATGCCCATGAGCGCGAGACCCTGTTTGTGCTCGCCAATGTAGAAATAGCCCGCGCCCGGCACGGGTAGCTCCAGTAGGAAGGCCAACAGCCCGGACTTTGGCTGTTGGTACGCGGCGTGGCGCGCCTGAATGCGATGCGTCCCCAGCGAGCGCAGCGAGCGAATTTCGGCCAGCGCATACGCGGCCTCCCGCTCCTGCAAGGCACCAACGACCTCGACGACCGCCACTGAATCCGCCTCAAGCTCCTGCACGCGCAACGAGCGCACCCGACCATCGGTAAACACGGCTTCGCCCCACGCTTCTTCGGCCTGCATCTCTTGCAGCAGACTCCGCACCTCTTCGGTCTCCATCGTCGCCTCAGCCCCGCGTGCCACCAGCAAGATCACCGGCAACCAAATCCATATTTTCCAACGCATTTTCCACCTCATTTGAAATTGTCGATTCTGCCTTCTCAATCTACCCGACGCCTCTTTGTCTTGTCAAGCCGCCATGCCCCCACTCGGCCCATTGCTCTCCCCAACACCAACCCCTATTTTCAGGTTTTCTCATGCAGACCCAACTCCAACAAACCATAGCAGCCACCCGCGAAGCCGGGGCGCTGACCTTGCAGTACTTCGGCGGCCCCCTTGAGGTTGCCTACAAAGACAGGAACGATCCGCTGACCGAGGCAGATCTCCAAGCCGATGCCTACCTCAAGCAAGCCCTGCGCGATCTGCGCCCAGACTGCGGCTGGCTCTCCGAAGAAACCGTCGATGACCGCCAACGTCTCGCCAAAGAAGCTGTGTGGATCGTCGATCCCATCGACGGCACCCGCGAGTTCGTCGAAGGCATCCCCGAGTACGTGGTCGCCGTGGCCTTAGTCGAAGGCGGCGCGCCGACCCTAGCGGTTATCTACAATCCCGCGCAGGAGCAAATCTTTGCCGCCGTATCTGGCAGCGGCACCTTCCACAACGGTCGTCGCGTGTTTTGCAGCGAGGAACAATCCCTCAGCCAAGCCACGGCCGTCGTCAGCCGCAGCGAGACCAAACGCGGCGGGATCGACCCCTTTCGCCCGCACCTCGGCGCAATCCGCCCCGTCGGCAGCGTCGCCTACAAGCTGGCCCTAGTCGCTGCGGGGGCCTGCGACCTCAACTTTAGCATCCAAGACAAAAACGAGTGGGACGTTTGCGCTGGCGACCTGCTGGTGCGCGAGGCCGGCGGCCTCATGCACACGTGCGGCCACCAAGTGCGGACCTACAACCAAGCCGATACCCTCATCCCCGGCGGACTCGCTGCGGGCAATGCGACGCTGGTATCACACATTCTCCACCTAATGCACGAGCAAAAGCAATGATAACGGCCCGGATCGCCGCGGATTTTGTCGAAGAGTACGCCACCCTCCTCGAACTCAGCGGGGCCTCCCCCTTCCGGGTCCGCGCCTACGCCAATGCCGTGCGTGCCCTCGAAACCCTAACGTCCCCCCTCGACGAACTTCTCGCCGCCGGGACTCTAACCGAGGTCAAAGGCATCGGCGACAGCGTGGCTGAATTAGTCGCCGAGTTGGCCGACACCGGCACGGCCCAAGCCTATGAAAAGCTGCGGGCCGCAACACCCGAGGGGCTGCTCGACATGCTGCGAGTTCCCGGCCTGGGGCCGCGCAAGATCGTCGCCATCCGCAAGGCCCTCGGCATTGAGACCCTCGACGCCCTCGAACAAGCCTGTCGCGACGGCCAACTCGCCGCCCTCAAGGGCTTTGGCTCCAAGACCCAGGCAACCATTCTCAAGGGCGTCGAGTTCATTCGCGCCCACGAGGGCCACTGCCGCGTCGATAGCGCACATCAAAGCGCCCAAAGCCTGCTCGCCGTTTTGCGTCCCCACGCGCAACACTTTGCCATCGCCGGGGAACTGCGTCGAGCGCGAGAAACAATCCAACAGCTCGACTTCGTAATCAGCACCACCGACGCCGAGGCCGCGACTGCGGCCTTTGTCTCCCACCCGGATATCGCCGAAGTCCTCGTGCCGAGCGCAGACTTCGACCTGAGCTCAGCCGAAGGGCGGCTATCCCACGGACTGCAAGCCAACTTACACGTAGTCCCAGACAAAGCCTTCCCCGCGGCTTTACATTACTACACAGGCAGCGAGGAGTACCAAGCTGCACTGTGCGCTAAGGCCGCCGAGCGCGGGCTAGTCCTCGACGAACGCGGTCTCTGGCGCGACGACGAGCGCATCGAGTGTTCGGATGAAGCAGCTTTGTTCGCCGCCTTGGGCCTCGCCTACATTCCGCCGGAGTTGCGCGAAAACCAAGGCGAAGTCGAGGCCGCAACCGCCGACACACTACCCGAGTTGGTAACAGCCGCCGACATTCGCGGTATGCTCCACGTGCATTCGACTTATTCGGATGGGGTTGACAGTCTGGAGACCATGGCCCGCGCCGTGCAAGAACGCGGCTTTGAGTACATGGGCATTGCCGACCACAGCCAGGCCGCGGCCTACGCCGGAGGACTTCGCGTTGAGGACGTCCAGCGCCAGTGGGAGGAAATCGACCGGCTCAACGAGGAATTGGCTCCCTTCCGCATCTTCAAGGGCATTGAGTCGGATATCCTCGGCGATGGCTCGCTCGACTACGACGACGACCTGATCGCCCAATTCGACTTCGTGGTCGCCTCGGTCCATTCGCAGTTCAACCTGAGCCGCGACGCCATGACCGCCCGCATCGTCCGCGCCATCGAGCATCCGGCTACCACCATCGTCGGCCATCCAACCGGGCGCTTGCTCCTCGACCGCGAAGGCTACGCCGTCGATACCGACTCGATCATCGAAGCTGCCGCCCGCTGTGGGGTCGCCCTCGAAATCAACGCCCATCCGTCGCGGCTCGACCTCGACTGGCGGCACGTCAAAAAGGCGCGCGACCACGGCGTCCAAATCGCCGTCAACACCGACGCCCACAGCGTCGGTGGCCTGGACCATCTCTGCTACGGTATCGGCATCGCCCGCAAGGGTTGGCTCCGCGCCGCCGACATCCCCAACGCGCTCAGCCGCGAAGCCATTGCCGCTTGGTTCCAAGGCTAAACATGACCCGTAGCGATTACCTCTCACAGCTTTTTCGGCGACTGCATACATTTCGTCAGGAAGCCCAACTTGAGCCTGAACAGGTCGAAAGTAACCTTGTTTTGGGGCCAGGATGGATCCACGCGTTCGAGAGCGGTGCGGCCCTTCCTGGTCTTGATGTGGTTATGTCTCTTCTCTCACTCTATGGCAAAACCCTGCGTGACCTTGCAGACGGCATAGAAGGGAACGCTCCGGCCATAAAACGCTCAATTACTCCAGAAGAAGTCGGCAATAATCTCGTTCTTCACTTTCCCTATGGTGAATACGATGCTACCTACCTCCTTGAAGATGCTACCGTGGAGCAGTTCACGGAAATAGTCCTAACGTTGCGAAATGGGCTCGCTCTGCTTGCTAACTCTGGGATTGAAGACCAGCGAGTCGAGACGATTAAGATGGAAAGTGTGGCCAATACATTCATGAAAGCCGTTGAACTCTGGCCTCAAGCTAACCCCTCCGATCTCTGGTGGTTTCTCGTATATCGCGCCTACTGTGATCCATACAACCATCCTGCCCAGTATGCTCGCTTAGACTTTGCGCAAAGCTGGAAACGAACTGCTGGTTGGGCCTTGGAGTTGGTACTCGAAAAACATTACGGTGATACTTTGGCAAAGCAGGGGATCAACATGGTACGTAAAGATTCCGAGCGTAAGGCGAGGATTCTTTGCGGTATCGACGTTGGTCATCGCCTTGAAACAGACAAAGTGGATATTATGCTAACGGTCGGCGAGGGCGTAAACGAACGGATGATTGGGGTCGTTCACGTCAAGGCGAGTTTTGCGGAACGCCGGACAGACGATGTTCCTATGAGTCAAGCACTCGTTGATGCTAACTACATTTCCCCGCTATGGACGATGGATTGCAAGAGTTTCCCTAGTCCTGAGCCCGTCAATCGCGGCGAGTTAGGCAGGACCTTTACCGGAGAAGGTCAGGATCAAAGGAACGCTAAGAGAAAAGACATAGAAAATGACGGCTTTTTCTCAGCGTGCTTTTCCTACAATAAGAACACTCGTCCGACTCCTCCCGATACCCCCCTAGTAAAGGCTCAAATTTATTCATGTGACTTCACCGACCCGGACGATGCCTTCACTAGATTCGTCGTTTCGGAGGGTCGCCGATTTCGGAAATAATTCCAAATTTGGCCCTTCGCTTTCCTCCAAGCGTTTGTTGGAGGCCTGAACTTGCTCGGGGTCAACTTCAAATCCTATGTAGGAACAGCCAAGGGTCAGTGCCGCGATTCCCGTAGTGCCCGAGCCAGAGAACGGGTCTAAAACCACAACATCTTCTCCACAGGTTCCGTACGCTTTAATGCAACGAATTGGCAATTCCTTTGGGAAGCGTGAGAAATGCTTGAGCCCGTCGATTTTCTCGTTTGCGAACTCCCACACGCTCTTAATCGGGGGTGTCACGCGAAAACCATGCCGTTCGCTCTTTGTCAGCAAGTAAATCGATTCGTGTTGACGATGCGGGCGTCGGCAGCGGCCCTCAGGCATGGCATTTTTCTTTCGCCAAATTACTTCTCCCCGGAACAAGTAGCCCGCGTCGCAAAGAGAGATAATAAGACGATATGGGAGCGCCAGAAGATTGCCATACTGAAGCCACGTTTCATCCTTATCGATAAATGCTTTTCGCCGCGCCCGTGGTTTGGTGTACGCTGAGTTGTCTTCCGAAAAGCCTTGTTTTTTTGCACCCAAGGTGCTGAACTTCCATGCTTTCTGATTCCAGTTCACAGGGGTGTTGTAAGCGTCTCCTATATTGATCCAAAGAATCCCTTCCGGTCTCAACTTCGGTAAAACTTCCACAAAGGCTTTCGTGAGAAACTGTAGATAATCCCTCGGGTCTTTTTCGATACCGATCCCTTCTGAGTGCCTTTGCCCCCAATAGGGCGGACTCGTCACAACTATATTCACGGATTCGTCCGGAAGTTGCGGAATCAGTTCTAGACAATCTCCTTCGTGGGTCTTATTGATCGGGAAAGGCCCGATTTGGTTCATTGGCTCTTCCTTTCTTTATAATTTTTTGAATACCACTTGGAAGTGGGAACCACGCCGGTGGAGGGATTACACGCATCGGACCGTTCCCACAACTCTGTCTTTTTGAACTTATAGACTGTATCTTACGAGTCAAGAATGCAGCCCTATTCCAAAGCTAAAAGACCGCCCCGCCTCATCGGCTTAGCCGGACCATCCGGTTCCGGTAAAACCACGCTTGCCCGCGCCCTCCAGACCCGCCTGCCCGGCCCAGCCACCGTACTCTCCCTAGACGCGTACTACCGCGACTTAGCCGATCTCTCCCTAACCGCAAGAGCCCGCATCAACTTCGACGCCCCCGAGGCCATGGACCACCAACGCCTCGCCGCAGACCTCCGCCAGCTCGCCGCCGGCCACCGCGTCGCAATCCCAGTGTACGACTTCGCCACCCATACGCGCCAAGCGCACCAACAGAGCCTTACCCCCACCGATTTCCTTCTCGTCGAGGGCCTCTTTGCCCTCTACTGGCCCGACATCAACGCCCTCTACCACCTGCGCCTTTTCGTCACCGCTGCCGACGCGCTCTGCTTGGAGCGCCGCCTTGCCCGCGACCGCGTCGAGCGCGGCCGTTCCCCCGCCTCAATCCGCGCCCAATACCAAGAACAGGTTCGCCCAATGTACCGCCACCACATCCAGCCCACCTCTCACTACGCGGATTTGATCCTCGACGGCAGCGAACCCACCGAAGAACAAGTCGCAGCCGTCCTAACTGCTTTGTAGGGAAAAGGTTGCCCCTACAACCTATCTGATTACCGGAGGTCAATATCGATGGTCTATCATCGAACCGTATAACCCATAGAACTCCGTCAGATACATGGAAATCAGGTCGTGGACAACACCTGTTTCTTCATCCGGACCGGAAATGATCAAAGGCGTCTGTTCCTCTCTGAACGGCACGTTCACGAAGGCGTGGGCTTCAGATAGAAGCTGCTCGAAATCCAATGATCCTTCGGGTTTTTGCAAGCGTTCATGCATGTGGAGGAAGCCCAATTCTCCAGGGGGACTAACTACCACTGCCGCCGCGGCTATCCGGTCGATCCAGACATTGAACGGCTCTTGGCTTACGCGAAGTACCAAGAGTACCCGATCTTGGCCGCAATGAGCGGTCAGCTTTTGGGCGATGTCCGCCGCCATGTGCTCGGGGATCAACACATGGATAGATTGCCCGTTGCGCAGAGCGGCATCGACTTGGCTCAGCATAGCCGACTCGGCCTGACGAATAATTTCAACGGCTCGGACCAATTCTGCCCAATTGCTAAACCCATACTCGCGGCTGAGGACGCATTGGGCCTGTTGCAAGGTAAATGGCCTTTGCAGGACGGCCTCGTCGGACAATGAGCCTAAATGAGGCATATAGGTCCGAATGCTGCGGAGACTTTCTGGCCGACCCTCCCGATGCGCCTGGAGTAACTGCCGGGCCTGCTTTTTGAGGGAATCTATATGGGGCTTACGGGGAAGTGCTCTAGACATGCCAACCCTCTCTCGTTAGCGCCTGGTGTCCGCGTAGCAGGCTGAAAGAAGGCTGTTATTTTGCTGAGAGGTGGGTTTGACCCTTACCGCGGACCTGAGGGCTCCCTTCGAGCACTTATTCGGAATAAACCAAAGCGTCGATGACCTGTCAAGCCGCTTAAAACGGCCCGGCGTGGTGCGAAGGTTCGTTGACGTAGCGCTGGGTCTCTAAGTCGAGGGTGATTTCGCAATGAGGCGGTAAGGTGATGCTCAGGTGTTTGTCATCAACGGCTAGCTGGCGCTCCTCAGTCTCCAAAGGCGGTGCCGCGTACGTGCCCGCATAGCCGCCCATCCAGCCCGGATACTCGCTGGTGCGACTTTGATACGTAGCCCGGCCAAATCGGTGTTCGCCAAAAGCGCCGCCCTGAATGACCAGTTCTCGGCTCTCGTTGTGGTTCAAATTGACTAAGCGCACGACCGTGCGGTTCGCTTCGAGTTTTTCCACCAAAGCGCCGACGTCTTCGGGCAGGCCGGGTCGGCGGCGCTGGGCGTCAAAGTAGCGCAGGCGGGCGTGCAGTAGGCCGCCGTTGTAAATGGGTTGCGGGCCGCCCATAGTGAGTTGGATGAGCGCTTCGGAAGAGACGGGATTGCCCCATTGCCAGTGGTGGACGTGGTGGCGGGTGCCTACATCTTGATCGGCGCGCATTTGGGCCAAGCGGCGACCGGCCACTTGGTACGTGGCCTGCAACATTTGCTCTGGATAGGCCGGATTGGCCCCGGCCAGAAAGCGCACCCAAGGGGCCTCGTGGCCCGAGTCCTCTTTGTTGTGAAAGGGGAACACCGCGGCCCAGTCGAACGCTTCCTTTTGCCGAATGGCCTCCATGCGCTCCCAGTCGCCCTCGTCCATGGACAGATTCCACAGCGTCACCGGGTACACCGGACTCATGGGCTGCCAGTCGAACCAGCCGGCGTCGCCGTAGCGGTAGGGCACCAGCAAGGTCTCGCTTTTTTCGCCCATGGCGGCAAATTGGCTCGCCCAGCGCTCGGCCACGCTCATGTACTGGTCGCGGATATCCTCCATGCGCCCTTGTTCCAAAATGCGGTCCATCTGCTGGCGCGGCAGATCGAGATAGGCGCGGTCGCGGGTCAACAGGTAGGCATTGGCCGCCGCGTCGAGCGTGGCTTTCTGCAACGTCAAAAAGCCGTGCGGAAAAGTCCAGCCGTAGCGCCCGCCGTACCAATTGCCAGCGCAGTATTCGCCCACTTGGCCCGACAGACCGACGTTGTCCGGCAACATGCCGCCGTTGGCCTGGGCACGCTCCACCCAAGCGTCGGTGTATTCCACCACCCAAGCGCGGTATTTTTCATCGCCAGTAATCAGGAAGGCATTGGTCACCAGCGAGGTGACGGCCAAGTTGGTCGGCGTATCGCCCTGACGCCAGCGGTCAAACAGGGTCTGCCCCATCAAGCGAGCTTTGGCCGGGTCGGCCAAGTCCTGTACACTAGTGATGCCGGGCAAGTCGAAAAAGGGCAGATTGTACACTTCCATGCTGCCGCCCAAAGGGTTGTAGCTTTGTTTGTCGCGCTCGGCCAGCGGGGCGAAATAGGGGCCGTGGCTGCCGTTGAGGCCCGAGCGTAGGATCTTGTGCTCAGGGTCGTAGTTTTGCGCTTCGGGATCTTCGTTGAGGTAAAAGCCGGCAAAGCGGCAGGCCCGTTCGACGCGCCGAGGGGCGTTGGGGTGGGCTAGGCACAAATGGTAAAAGCAGATATCGCTTTCGGCTTGGTGCATCTGGTCTTCGCGGATGCCGTATTCCTTGCTGACCGTGCCTAAGCGAGTCAGTTGGCGAGTGATGGCCTCCCACTGGCGATCGGCCAAGTGCAACAGGTGCTCGCCGCCGCCCATCAAATAGACGAGCGACCAGTTGAAAAAAGGCTCGTAGAAATCGTCGGGGCTGCCGCCGCCCCACTCGTCCTGCCAGATGAATTCGCCGTCCTCGCGGGTGAAGTGGTCGAGAAAAGGCTGCACCGATTGGTCCAAGGCGTCGAAAAGGCAACGCTGCCACACGGCCCAGTGGGCTGGCGCATTGAGTGGGATATTGGTGGTTATGACGGGCATGTCCGTACTCCTGAGAGGATTGGTAGAGGGCTGTGGGGTGATTTTAGGGAGATCAAGAGCGCGTGTAAAGCCGCTTGACAGGCAGGAACGGGCTGGTTTATTTGCGTCTAAGCGCAAATACTTCGCCTTAAGGTACTGGATTTAAACGACTGTTCGAGAAGAGGATACGCTATGCGCGGCCATATCCGGTTTTTAATCTGGGGACTGCTCCTGTTGGGGGTGGACGGTTGCTCGCCCACCCTGCCCCCAGGACCGCTGCGCATCCAAATCACAGGGGAGGAGTACACCTGGCAATTCCGCTACCCAGGCCCCGACGGCGCGTTGCATACCGATGACGATATCATCAAGCCAGGGAAGGAGTTACACCTTCCACTTGGTGTAAAAATTGAAATTGAACTGACCAGCCGAGATTACATCTACACCTTTGCCCTGCCCCATCTCGACCTACATCAAGTAGCCGTGCCCGATTTGACCTTTGCACTAGCCTTTACCCCACAGACCACCGGCATATTTGCCTTTGTCGGCGACCAAATGTGCGGCTTTGAACACGAATCGCTCAACGGCCACATGGCGGTTGAGCCTCCGGCCGCTTTCGTCGATTGGCTGGCAGGGCCGTGATAGACTTAGGAAAGATTCAGTAGCATCGTCGAAACTAATCGGGACGACACGAGAACCTTTAAGACCTATTCAGCGCATCAATGAGCCGTTTCGCATGAGGAGAGGCATCCATTACCTTACTCGGGTCCAAGCATCCAAGAAGCTCAAACGAATGCCGGCTCTTATTGTATGATCCCTTAGAGCACGACTTTGTCGCCTGTTTCAGCGTTCGTTCAAGGTCGTCTTTTGCGATGGCTTCTACATCTCGCGCAGGTAAAGCGGAGGCTTTGAAGTCCTTGCCAAAATAATCCCCTAGGGATTGCCGATCCGCAACAAACCACGCTTCCATGCACTGCACCATGAGTTGTGCACTGTTATCCGCAGCGGCTCGGGGCTGGGTCCATTTATCGCACTTCTTCAGGTGTTCCCAAGGACTATCACTGGCTGCAACTGCGGCTTCACTATCCACCAAGAGAACGATAAAACTGTCGTCTTTGGCTCCTTCAATGGCGGTACAAAATTTTTTATACGCTCTTTGCCGGGGACCGCAAGCGACGACGCGCGGCATGCAATCCTCAAACCCGGCTTTCCTAAAAAACTCACTAAAGCCATCGCGACATTGTCTGTTTAATCTTGGATTCTTGTCTCCACCGCCCTCGACATATACTTTGATGCTCACCAAGGATTCCCCCCAATCTCGCCACTACTCCAGAGTTCACCGAGCCGATAATCTTCCAGCCAAGCGGCCATTTTCTCTTCATCAAGGCGACGTATCACAGTCTGCCCGTCGCGCTTTTCGCAAACTACGATACTCCACCACTCATTGGTTAGGGTATCAACGAGCATGTCCGAATGGGTCGTTACAATCAACTGGCTGCGTTCGGACGCTTCGAGCAACAACTTACTCACCGTCGGCAGTATGTCTGGGTGGAGACCCAGTTCGGGTTCCTCAATACAGATGAGAGGCGGCGGCTGCGGATGGCAGAGAATGGAGAGCAAACAGAGGTACCGTAGCGTACCGTCCGAAAGGCGGGTCGCCGGTATGACTACGTCGCCTTCCTGTAAAAACAATTGGACCGTGCTACCTTCAATGTTGACGTGGAAATCGGTTATGCCCTCGTATAGTTTGCACAAAGCGTCCAGCACACGCCGCTTTACTGCTGGCTTACCTTGGAAGCTGTTTAACACCAAGGCTAAGTTCTCCCCGTCTTTTTCCAGGAAATCGTTGGGTAGGTCAGCCTTCTGCGGTAACCGCAGTGGGGAGTTGCGCCCAAGCGACCACTCGCGATAAATGCGAATGCGGCTCAATTCCTCGCTGAGGTACATCAGTTCAGGGAGATCAGGATCTTTACGTTGAGACAGGATGGACTGGTCCAGTTTGACTTCCTCGGGACGCAAGTCGTATCGGCCTAGCCGAAGACGAACATTAGGGTATTTCGCCTTTACGGAAGCCTCTACGGTAGGCCCCAAGCCTGTCTCATCCTTGTAAGTGATAAACGCCTGCCCGCCTTTCTGATTGTAATAGATATACGGCTCCTCATGTCCTTCATCACTCTGTTCGTTCTCTATCCGCTCTTCGATCAGTTCAAATCGCTGGCCGCGCTCTGCAAAACCCAGCCAGTACCGCAACGCCTGCGACCCCTGCGGATTCTCCACAATAGCCTCGATGCGAGCAGCACCTTCCGGTTTTCCCCGCCAAATCCAATCGTGTATGCCCCCGCCCTCACGAATAGGTGCAGCCAAATCTCGTGGAGCCGACCGAAGGAGATCAATTCCCTCTAGAAGATTGGACTTCCCCGAACCATTGGGGCCGATCACTACATTTAGCTGCTTGAGTTCGATTTCTTCGGAGTCGGGGCCGAATGAGAGCAGGTTGGTCTGTTTGATACGACGAATGAGCATATCCTACCTTTCACAATCTCCAGTGCTCTCCCGAAGATAGAAGATGGGCGGGAAAGATTCCATTTTATTATCTAGCTCCACCGCGATGCCACGCTTGAATGAAATCCCGCAACTCGGGATGATTATCCAAGACGAGGTAACTCGGGTGGGGTTGAAAATTGACGTTGACGTGTTCCCGAAGCGTACGGAGCGGGATGGGGTCGAAGGTCTCGCTAAAAATAATGGGGCTGAGAAATCCTTGCGGTTTCGCACCAAAGTAATCCAGCATTTCTTGGCGCTTATGGGGTGCGATCCGATCAGCAAGCTCCTGTGGTGGGCCGATGATCGGCTTGCCGAAGTCAACGAAGCCTGAGATCTCCATCCGTGGAGAGGTGAGGTAGATGTAAGCCTGCACCGGATCCTTCGGAAAGCGGCGACGGTATCCGTATTCTTCAAGCGGCCAGTGTTGAGGATTGAGACTGAGTAAAATCAGGGTTTTGGCCATTGTCTTTTCTCTTTATTAGGGTGAATGGATGCGTTCATCCGCTTCGTCGCCTAGCCGTCAGCCCCCCTCAATCCAGCCGTATCTCCTCCCCCGCCTCTTGGCTGCGGTAGATCCCATCGAGGATCTTCATCACCTGTAAAGATTGCTCCGGCGGCACCGGCGAGGGCCTCCCTTGGGCAATCGCTGCGGCGAACTCCACGCATTCCTGCGCGTGGGCTTCGAGGCCGTCGTACATCAGCATGAGCTTGCGATCGTACTGCTGGCGGGTCTGGTTGTTGCTCTCGCAAATCGAGCACTGGGGCCAATGCGCGCCGCCTCGGGTGCCGTAGAGCCACATCTGCATGTCCTCGCCTTGGGTCGGGTGATGTAAAAGCCAGCTCACCTCTAAGATCAGCACTGCGCCGTTGTCAAAGCGCACAAAGGCCGCAGCAAAATCCTCGACATCGTAGTGGGATGGGATTGGCTGGCGGCCCCATTGGCTGAAAGCCCCTTCTTGGTGCGCCAATTCAGCGCGAGCCACGCCCGAAATGGCCACCGGCTTGGGATGCCCCATAAACCACAAGGTCAGATCGAGGATGTGAACCCCAATGTCGATGCAGGGGCCACCGCCGCTGTGCTCCTTGAGAATAAACCCACCGCCAACCGGTGCCCCAGCCCGGCGCAGCATCCAACTGCGGGCGTGGTAGATATCGCCGAGCGTGCCCGCGTCTATCTCATCCTTTAGCGCACGGGACGACCCCTGAAAGCGAAAGTGCTGTGCCGTCATCAGCTCCTTGCCCGAGGCATCGCGCGCCGCGATCATCTGAAGAACATCCTCGGGCGTGGGAGCCAAGGGCTTTTCGCAGATCACGTGCTTGCCAGCCGACAGCGCAGCAATGGCCAAGGGGGCGTGATACATGTTGGGCGTGCAGATATCGATAATGTCGATATCGGGGTCGCTGAACAGCGCCTCTGGATCTGTGTGCAGCTTGGTGACTCCGTTTTCAGCGCCAAAGCGCTTTAGCGCATCCTCGCTAATGTCGCTGCCAGCGATCAACTCAGCTTCGCTAGAAGCCTCCCAGCCGGGGAGATGCGTGCGGGCGATCCCGCCGACGCCGACGATACCTACTTTGAGCGTGCTCATGGCTTATCCTTGTTTTTGGTTGTGGTTTGATCTACGCGAAATGTAGGGGCGACCCTTGTGGTCGCCCGTTGTTTAGACTGGTTCAGACCCGCGTCAGAGCTTCCGCCGGCATCCACCCACCGAGCCCATTGGCCAGCCGCACCAGCATCCACCCGCCTTCCTGCCGCACCAAGCGCACCTTCGTCCCCTCGTGTGCGACAAAAACCTCCGTCTGACCGAGATCGGGGCCGGAGCGCGCGTACGCCTCGGCAACCGTGACGATGGCTTCGCTCGTCTGCGCCTGATGGTGGAGACGCGTCCCTAGCCACAGCGCGGACCCAACACTCAGCCCCGCACAGAGCAACATCCCGACTAGCCACAGCGCACCGGGGCGCGTCTGGACAAACAACCACCGCACCCCCAAGACAAAGACCGCGAAAAACGCCGCGGCGAACAATAGGCTGAGTTGGTTAAACGTAGGCCAGAAGTAGGCGGCCACCAGCGCGACCACCAGCGCACCGAGGCCGTCCTCAGTTTGTGGATCGCGGTCCTTCTTCACTAGGTTCGCGAAGCGCAGATTGGCCTCAATGTCCTCGTCGTGCGGCAGCAAGCGCCGCGCCCGCTCATACCAGAGAATCGCTTCGCCCAGCTTCCCGGACTTGAAGCAGGCATTGCCTAAGTTGTAGTAGAGCCGTGCGTCTTGCACCCCAGCTTCTACTACCGCCAAGTAGCTGCGCCTCGCCGCGGCAAAATCCCCATCCCGATAGAGCGCATTGGCCTCGTTGTACTGCCCGGCCGCAGCCCCGGCGTGGAGTTGGGTGCCCAACAGGAACAACAGTGCTAGCGCGCTCATCATATCCGCTTCTCCAAACTCGCGATTACCTCCTCGGCCAAGCGCCGCGCTGCCGCCCGATCCGTCGGCGGGCCGCCCGCGGGAGCAAAACGCGCAAAATCGCAGCGCGTCAGTAAATCGCGCAACGCGGCAATCGTCTCGTCCTCGACTTGGCGCGTCGCCAAGACCTCAGCGCAGACCTCAACGGTCAAACCAGCCGCAGCAAGGTTGAGGCGATCGGCCACGAATTCCAGCAACGCAGCGCGGACCTCGCCGTAGAACTCGGCCTCAGTGCCGCCCTCAAGTAAGGCATCGGCGCGAGCCAAGCGGCGGCCAGCTTCGCCTTTGGCCCGACGCTGACGCGCGTACGCCACATCGCCCTGCAAGCGCCGCTGGTGGCGTTGCCACACAAGCAGGGCAAAAAAGGCGAGGGGCAGCGCCCCCTGCAAGGTCCAAAACCAATAGCTGTTGTACAGCATGGATCCCGCGCCGAGGATTTCGGCGTCGGGTTTGATATAGCGAATGTCTTCCCCGACGGCCTCGATGTCGCGCCGGCTCAGCCCGTAGTTCACCCCTTCATCTTCGGCACTTCCCTCGCTGTGAATGGTAATCGGAGCGGATTTGAGTACCTCGTAGCGCGCTTGGTGTGGATCGAAGTACGCAAAGCGCAACGGCGGGATGTTCAAGGTACCGCCCTGCTCGGGAATCAAGATGTACTCGAAGAGGCGGCGGCCCCCGTACACGCCGTTGGTGATCCGCTCTTCTTCCTCGACCTTGGGGTCGTAGAGCTTGACGCCAGTGGCCGCATCGACTTGCAGAGGCTGCACCGAGGCCATGTTGCCCTCGCCCTCGATCAGTACGCGCAGCGTTACCGGATCTCCGACCGCGACTTGGGTCGGCTGGGCCTCGACGCTGAGTTGGAAGCGCCCCACTGCGCCGGTAAATTCCGCAGGGCGGCCCTGCTCGGGCAGCGGCAGCACCTCGATTTGCAATTCTTCACTTTGCAGGAGCACTGAGCGCGAGCGGCCAAAAAACGGATCGCCAGCAAAGAAGTCGTCGAGCACGCCGCCGCGACCCGAACGCTGTTGAGGGATGTCGCAGGAAACGGCCAATGTGCCGACGGCATGGGTTCCCGCGCCAGTGGGAAAAAGGGCCACGCGCCGCAGCGGCGCGACGTTGTAGGACGCGCCGCCGCGCATCTCCTGATGTGACTCTAGCTGTTGGGCGACAAAGAGATCTTCGGTCCAGAACCCGACAAAAGTCGGCAGCTTATTGAAGCTGACGTTGCGCGGTTGGATGCGGTAGAACAGGTCGTAGGACACGGTGACTTGCTGCCCCACGTAAGCCCGCTTGTGGTCGGCACGCGCCAACACGAATATGGGGGGATCGTCTGCCTGACCCGCTTGAGAGCGGCTGGCACCTTGGACGATCTCGACAGTGATGGGCTTGGTCTCATAGCGCTCGCCGTCCATTTCCAGTTGCATCGGACCGATGGTCAAAGTACCGACTCGCTTGGCATAGAGGATGTACGTTAGATCGCGGGAAAAGGTGATGTCGGTGTTTCTCATCTCCATCCGCGTGCTAGTCGCTGGCCCTTCGACATGGAAATCCTTTAGCTCAAACGCTGGCGTCACCTGGCTCAACTGCTTGTCGGAGGTGATGCGGAGCGTCAGGCGAATCGGCTCACTCTGACTAGCGCGCGTGCGATCGACGGACGCCTCGAACTGAATCGTCGCCGCTGCAACGCTGGACGCCGCCAGCGCCCACAGCACTAATGGTATGGTCAGCCGCGCCTTCACCAGTCCCTAGTCTGCGCTTTGCCAGTGGCGCGAAACCGGCGCTTCTGAGCGTCCAACTCGCGGTTTTTGAGCGCATCCATGAGCTGCTGCGCTTCCTCGGGGCTAATAGACTGCTGCTCGGCGGGCTGCTCCTCCTGCTGTTGATCCTGCTCACTTTGTTGCTGTTGCTGCTGGTCCTGTTGATCCTGCTCCGAATCTTGCTGCTGTTGCTGCTCTTGGTCCTGTTGATTTTGCTCTGAATCCTGCTGCTCCTGATTCTGTTGATTCTGCTCTGAATCCTGCTGTTGCTCTTGGTCCTGTTGATCCTGTTCCGAATCCTCCTGCTGTTGCTCTTGCTGCTGTTGCTGCTCCTGCAATTTCTCCAGCGCCAATTCCAAGTTCACCTTTGCATCCTCGTCGGCCGCGTCTAGCTCCAGCGCCTGCTTGTACGCGGCGACGGCCTGTTCAAACGCCTGCTGCTGAAAGAAGCTATTGCCCATGTTGTAATGGGCCTGCGCCTGGATTTTCTGCTCCTCGGCACTGAGCACGCGCTCAAATTCCCGCAAGGCTTGGTCGTACTCGCCGCGCTTAAAAAGCGCGTCTCCGACGTTGAAGTGCAACTCGGGCGCGTCGGGCCGGTCGAGCAGGGCGTCGCGGTAGAGCTGTAGGGCCCGATCGTACTCGCCGCGCTGGTAGTGCTCCAGCGCCTCGGCACTCTTGCTGGCGACGGGATCGCCCACGGTCGCTCCGCAGACAACCAGCCAGATTCCCAAAACGACCCACAGTGTACCCATTAGGCGAACCGTCCCTTCCACTCGCGGGTCTGCACCCGCGCATCGCCTAAGAAAGCCTCGGCAAAGAAACAGCAAAGTGCCAATAATAAGGGCCATTGGAAGCGCTCCTGATAGCGGGTGAGGCGGGTAGAGCCGATTTCGCGCTGATCCATCTCGGCGATCTGGTCGTACAAGGCGTCCAATTCCGCGCCTCCCAAAGTACTGCGAAAGTAATCGCCCCCCGTCTCCAGCGCCATGTCCTGCAAGGTGCTCTCGTCGAGCCGGGTTTTGACGTATTGGCCGCGCTGGTCCTTGTGAAAACTCACGCCGCCGCCCTCCTCCTCGGTGGGAATCAGTTCGCCATCGGGTGTCCCCAGCCCCAAGGCAAAGATGCGCACGCCCTGTGCGGCGGCTGTCTGCGCCGCTGCCAGCGGCTGCCCCACGTGATCCTCGCCGTCGGTAAAGAGCACGATGGCCTTGTGCTGGCCCTCGCCCTCCTCAAACGATCGCACGGCCAGCCGCACCGCGTCGCCAATGGCCGTCCCTTGGACGGGTATGGCCCCGGCGTCCAGCACGTCGAGAAACAACTCCACGGCACCATAGTCCGTCGTCAGCGGGCATTGAACAAAAGCCTGGCCCGCGAAAACCACCAACCCAACCCGGTCGCCTCGCAGCAAGTCCAACAGGCCGCGAATTTGGTATTTGGCCCGCGCCAAACGGCTCGGCTTGACGTCCTCGGCCTGCATGCTGCGCGACACGTCGAGCACCAGCATCACGTCCACGCCCTTGCGCTCGGCCATTTCGAGTTGCGTGCCGAATTGGGGGCCGGTCAGCGCGAGAATCGCAAAGAAAGTCCCCAGCCCCAATAGGACGAGCTTTCCCACTTGGCGGCCCCGGCTCAGGTTGCGGGTCAGCTTCTCGGCCAGCGGACTGCGGGCAAAACGCGCCAAGGCGCGGCGGCGCACCCACAGCGCCCAAGCCAAAAAGGCCGCCAAAAAGGGCAGCAGCAACAGCAACCAAAAATTGTACAAGTTCGCAAAGCGCATATTAACCGACCTTACACACCCCTGTCACATAGCAGTCCTGAATGATTGAACGATTCTGCGTCCATCTACGGCTCAAGGCAACGAACGGAAACGGGTATTCGCCAACAACATCTCCACCAACAGCAAGCCCAAGCCCACGTAGAGAAAATAGGCGAAGCGCTCCGAGTAATTCAGGTGGATTTCGGATTTGATCTCGGTCGCCTCTAACTCGCCGATCTCGCGGTAGATGGCCTCTAGCTTTTCCTCGCTGGTTGCCCGGTAGTACTGGCCGCCGGTGCGCGCGGCCACCTCCTGTAAGGTCTCCTCGTCGATTTCCACCTGTACGGTCTGATAGCGAGTGCCGAACACCCCGCGCACGGGTCGGCGAATCTCCCCGTCGCTGCCTACGCCAATCGTATAGACTCGGATGCCCACGGCCGCGGCCACCTCAGCCGCGGTCAACGGCTCGACCTCACCGGCGTTATTCACGCCATCGGTCAGCAGGATAATCACCTTGCTCTCGGCATCCGAGTCGCGCAGGCGGTTGCAGGCGTTGATCAGCGCCATGCCAATGGCCGTGCCATCCCATTCCTCGCTGGCGATCTCCACGCCCTCGAGAAATTCCAACAGCACTCGATAGTCGAGAGTCAGCGGACACTGGGTGAAGCTCTCGCCGGCAAAGACAACCATGCCGATGCGGTCGCTGTGGCGACCGGCGATAAAGTCGGCCACCACTTCCTTGGCCACCTGTAAGCGGCTCTTTTGACCTTCGTCTAGGTCGTTCAACTCCATGCTCGACGAGATGTCTAAGGTCAGCATGATGTCGATGCCCTCGCCCGATATTTCCCGCACCTCGCGCCCGGCTTGCGGGCGGGCCATGGCCGCGATGAGGCAGCCCAAGCCGAGTATCTTCAACGCGAGGAGGCCGTGCCGGAGCTTGGGCCACAGCGACGCGGTGGCGCGGCGCAACACGCCGAGGTCGGAAAACTGCACGCTGCTCTGGCGGCCCCGGTGCGCGCGCACATAGCTGTAGAGCAAGACGGGCAACAGCAGCAGCAACAACAGCCACTCGGGATTTTCAAACCGGATGTTCTGCATGGGCCTCAACAGCGCGGGTTGCGACCGCCGCCTCAATAGCGCGCAATATAGCTAGGCCACCGTCCGGTGCGCGCCGGGCCTCGTCCAGCACCGGATGAAAGCGGGCGAACTTCACCAAGTCGGCCGCGGCCAAATAGTCGATGATTTGCTCCCTAAGCACGCCTTCGACTTCAGCCCCCTGCAGCGCGTCCGCCAACTCTGACGTAGTCTGTTCCATGGCCTCAATTTCCACGCTCTCCTCCAAGAAGCGGCGCAGGTTTTCCGATAGCAGCGAGTAGTATGTTTTGAAATCGCCGCGTTCCAGCAGACCGCTCTCGGCGATGCGCGCGAATTCAGCCGCGTAGTCTATCGGCTCGGGCGGGGGCGGAGGCTCTGGGGTGCGGGTGCGGCGACGCCAGAGCCAAATGCCGCCGAGCACGCAAAGCGCCAACGCCAGCAGTCCGATTGCGACGACCACCCACAACGGCACTCCCCCGCTGATGAGCACGGGCGGTTTGATGTCGCGCAGTTGGTCCTCCCCTTCGCCTCGGGCGCTGATGACTTCTATGGCTAAGGGTTGAGTCGCGCGCAGGAGCGTATCGCCCGCAGCAGTGACAAAGGGCACGGCCACGGCTGGTACATCGTGTCGCCCCAGTTCGTAGAGACGCAGTTCGCATTCTTGCGCTAGCTCGAATTCAGTCGCGACCTCGCGTTGGTGCCAGTCGGCGCAACGGGGAGCAAAATCTCCTAGGATCTGGGATAGGTCCGGCACCTCGGGACGCGCAGTGGCGTCGTGGTAGAGCGTCAACGTCAGGCGGATGGGATCGCCGACCCGAGCAGCCGCGGTGTCCAGGGCCGCCTCGGCCCGAGGGACTTGGGCGTGCAGCCCCTCAGCGAGAACGACGAGCGCGGCGAGCAGACCGCCGAGATACATTACGGACTGTCAGCGCCGCCGTCGTTGGGATCTTCTTCGCTGCTAGCGGCGGGTGCAGCCGGCTTTTTGGGCGCTTGCGCTACATCGTCTATATCCAGATCCAGCTCGGCGAAATCATCGCCACTCACGACGTACACCGCGTCGTCGCCCTCCTGTTGTAAGTACGAGGTCCCGGCGGCTGCACTAAAGCGCACGCTCAGCAAGGCTTGCCCTTCGCCGAGTAGCTCGATGCTGAAGGCAGGCGTAGCTTCGTCGGGCAATTCGTCGGCAAAATCCTCGACTTCGAGTTGCTCCAAGTCGCTCAGGAGACTGTTGAGCTTCCACGATTTGGCGTCGCGCCCCATAGGCTCGGACAAGTGCCACACACCACTCGTGTCCTTGTCAGCCGCAAATGCGGTCGCAGCCCCGCGAGTCAAGACGATGCGCTCGACCTGATCGCGCTCGAAACGCAGCGGCTCTTTGTCGCGCAGGTCGGAGATGCTCTTGGTAAGCTCTTGTACCAGCGTCGAATCGACCAAGAAGACTTGCGGCCGGCTAGCGTCGCGCGCGTACCAACGGCCCTGTTCGTCCGCGCCGCCAATGGCCAAGCGCTTCTCGGCCCGGTCCTCGCCGACGAGCAAGGCGAGCTCCACCTGCGACGCGCGATCCCCCAAGCCATAAGCGGCCAAGGCGCTGGTATCTGGATTTTCGGCGACAAAAGCCTCAATCTCGGCTTGGTCGATTTTGTCGAGCAGGCCATCTACTGCGTCGGCGGCGGCCCGGGCAACTACCGGCTCGCGCATTTGCCAGTCAGGTTCGGCCCGCGCTAGCACGGTCTCGCCGCCTGTACCCCACCGTTGCACCTGCATTACCTCGTCTTTGGCAAAGGCCAGCGCCCGGCGGTCGCGCAGGTCAAAAGCGCGTTTGTCGAGGTTGTCAAAGCGCCAAGCGCGCACCACAAATATCTCGGGATTGTCGCCTTGCAGTTGGGCGTAGGTGAAGCGGTCGGTGGGACTGTCCGCTCCAAAAGCCACCACCTGCTCGGCTCCATCCTCGGTTTGCAGCCGCACCTTGAGTCTCGGCGCATCAAGCCCGTATTGGGCGGCTTCCTCTGCGCTCGCCGCCGCGCTATCGACGACGACCTTTTCCCGCTCGCACTCGCGCAAATTGCGCAAGTAGCGATCTACGGCCTCTTGGTCCGCGCCGTCGGTCATAGGCGCACTCAAGTTCCAGCCGCTCGCGCCCTTGTCCAACACCAAGGCATCGTCGCCGCGCAACAGTTCAAGCCGCTGGGCATCATCTTCTTGGAAGACGAATAGCTGCTTGGATTTTTCGGCTTCTTGGCGGCGCTCCTCGCCGCCTTTGATCTCGTAGAAATAGACAAAGGCCAACAGCGCCACGAAGACGGCACCGATTGCGATATTGGTCTTGAATTTCATGCTTGCTCCTCTTGTACAAAGACCTTCTTAATCCACACGAGAATGGCCGCGTTGACCACAAAAACCGCGGCGTAGATCAGTTGGACTGTCTCGTTGGGAATCAGCGAGAACCCAAGGCTGGCACCGGTAAAAATCGTCAGCGCGACCACGCCGGCGCACAGCACCGCAAACACCAAGCCGGATTGCCAAGCCCACGCTGCGTGCCGATAGAGGCCATAGCCAATGGCCGCCGAGCCCAAGGCCGCGATCAATTTGACCTCGCCCTCAAAGACCGCCCCCTCACTGGTAGCAATGATACCGCTGATGAAGAAGAACATCGCATTGCCCCAAAAGGTGTACACCAGCCACGACACAAAGCCGTCAGCATAGGTCTGATAGCCGCGCCGAAGCACCATGACCATGCCCGACAAAGCGACCGCAAACGGCACGATAAACACTGAGACCCAGAGAATGATCGCGCCCTGATTGCCGATCAGGTTGATGGGGTTAAAGGCGGGTTGCTTGTCGGCGATGGTCAGGCGGTCTTCGTCCTCAGTGAGCCAACTGACGCTGCCGAGGAATAGCTCGCCATTGGCCTGCTGGGCAAAGTATTGATTGGAGGCAAAATCCGCGTCGCCGATGACCACCAGTCGCGTCCGTCCCCCGGGTGCCAAGCTGGTGTCAGCATCTGCGGAGACGGCCACACCCAGCGGCACCGGGCCACGCATATCTACTTCTGGGTCGAAATCCACCTCGCCGCCCTCGCCCATTATGGGCGCTAGGTCCGCTTCGCCCCAACTGCTTTTGTGGGTGTACGCCAACGCGGCGATATCTGGCTCCTTGAGCCGGTGTTCGGTCATCTGCACCGAGCGCGCCAGCGGAAAGAAGCTCATCGTACCGCCGGACAACTTTTCGGTGATCGGGTGATCGCCGTAGTTGATGACCACCGGCACCGAGACATCCGCGCCAAAGAGCTGGCCCAAGCCGCTCAGATCGACGACGAAGTCCTGCCCTAGCTCAACCGAGTACTCGTTCAGCAGTGCTTCAAGCCCGGTCGGCTGGCCCGGATCAAGCAAAAACAGCGCGCTGCCCCCGCGAGCCAAGTATTGCCCCAGCACCTCGGCCTCAGCCGCGGCAAAGTGCTCCTTCGGCCCCAAGACTACCACTAATGTAGCGTCGTCGGGCACCGGCTCTGCGAGCGTCAATCCCCCTTCGACCGCGAAGTTTAGCTCCTTGAGGCGGCCTTTGAGGGTGGAATAGCCAAGCTCATCGACTTGGTCGAGTTCGGCCTCGCCGTGGCCGCTGGTGAAATAAGCCCTTAGCTCGCGGCCTTTGAGCGCCTTGAGAATGGCATTGCTCAACGCCTCTTCGCTTTGGGCGGTGATGCGCTCCGTGCGCACTTGCCCTTCGTCGATCACTTCAATAATCGAAGTCCCGCGCTCGCGGATATTGTTCTGCTCGACGCGCAGCCGGTTTTTCTGCGGATCGAGCAACTCGTAGTCGAAGTTGGACGACACATAGCTGTACTCCTTTAAGAGATCCTCAAAGCGCATGTTCTCCATCTCGCCCATGAAAGTCTTGACGCTGACGTACTGACCGTTGTCTGCGAGGGGTGAGAGAAGTCGGTGGGTATCGTCCGAGAGCGTAAACAGCGCGTCAGCCGTCATGTCCTTGCGGAGGTGGTAGCGGTCGCCGAGGAAGTTGACCAGCGCGGCAATGCCGAGCGAAATCACAATGCCCAACCCGGCCGCGCTCAAGTCGGCCAAGCTCCAGCGCCCCTTGCGCGATACTACCACAATGCCGACTAAGGCGATCAGCCCTGGGTAGAGCACCACGCTGAGCCAGAAGATCCACTCGCCATCGCTTTCAGTCAGGGCGATGGGGTTGTGGCCTGGCTCGCGGGGACGGATCGAGATCAGGGCCTCGTCCTCGGCCAGCCAGCTCAGGGCGTTGAGCGCCAAGTCGCCGTTGCCCTGGACGCCGAAGTACTGGTTGGTAGCAAAGTCCGAATCCCCAAAGACCACCAAGCGTCCCCCCGCCTCAGTGTCGCGGGCTGCAACAGCCAAGGACACCGGCCCGGGCTGATCAACGCCCTCGTCGAGCTTGACCGTCTGATTGCCCTCAGTGGTGAGTACGCTCAAGTCGGTTTCGGCCCAACCGGCCTCCGACGTCATAACCAAGGCCCCTCCCTCGCGGCCGCTGCTCTCGTCAAAGCGCACTGAGCGCCCGAGTTGGAAGAAGGTCATCAAGCCCTGGTGCTTGCGCGTGACCGGATGGTCGCCGTAGGAAAGAGCGACCGGCGTAGTAAAATCGAGGCCGAAGAGCGAGCCAATGCCGCTGGTGTCAATGACGAAATCGTCGCCGACCGCTACCCCCCACTCGTCCAACAGCTCTGCTAAGCCGCTGTCGGCGAGCGGGTCCAAAAGCAACAACAGGGCACCGCCTGCTGCTAGATAGGAACGTATAGCCTCGACCTCCACCGGGAAGAAGGGCGTGCGCGGGCCAGCGATGACCAGCACGACACAATCTTCGGGCACCGCCCCCTCGCGGGCGAGAAAAAGCGAATCCTCGACCGCATAGTCGATCGCCCCCAATTGGACCTTTAACTGCTCTAGCCCATCGGGCTGACTGGCAAGCTGGCGCTCGCCGTGCCCCACCGTCAAGTAGATCCGGTCTTGGCGCTCGCGCGTCAGCTTGAGCAGCGAGTTGACGATCTCGCGCTCTTCGAGCTCGGTGATCTGCTGTTGTTTGTCGCCGCTTTCCAACACCAGCGTGTCGTAGCGGCGGATGCCGTAGTCCTCGGTGCGGCGCGGGTCGCGGTCTGGGTCGATGAATTCGTAGCTGAAGCGGGTGTTGTACGTCTCCAACTCGGCCAACAGCAGTTCGAGTTCGGCGTTTTCTCCCCCCTCCATAAAGGCGAGGGCATGAACATCCCGGTCCAGCGCCTTGAGCGTCTCCACCGTCAAATCGGCGAGGCTGTGTAGCTGACCCTCAGTCAGGTCGAAGCGCTCGGGATAGCGGTTGCCCAAAAAATTGACCATGGCCACAATGCCAAATACCATGATGCCGCCCCAAAAGGCGTTGAGCCAGCGGCCGTACTGGCGGAAGAGCGCCGGATTGAGCAGGCCGGCCGCGGCCACCATCAAGGCGCCGAGTGCCAAGTTGAAAAGCCCAACCGAGCCGCTCTCGGCATTGAGCAGATAGGCCAAGCCGCCCGCGACCATCAGCGCCGCGCCGACCAGCCCTAAGGGCGTGGTATATGCCTTCATGCTCAGCGCCTCCATCTCCGCGATTCAATGACGCGCGTGGTCAAAAACAAGCAGAAAAACGTAAAGCTCAGGTAGAACACCACGTCCTTGGTGTCGATGACGCCGCGCTGGAAATCTTCGAGGTGTGCTATAAAGGAGAGGTACTGCAGAATTTTGGCGGCTGTCGGGCCAGCAAAGCTCGCCGACCAGTCGATGAGCCAGAACAGGAGCAACATGCCAAAAGTCAGCAGCACGGCGACGATCTGATTTTCAGTCAGCGCCGAGGCCAAGATGCCCACCGAGATAAAGGTCGCGCCGAGGAACAAGTAGCCTAAATAGCCGGAAAAAATCGGGCCCCAGTCGGGCGAGCCGTACACTTCGAGAATGAGAAAGTAGATCAGCGTCAGGCTGACGATGATGCCGTAGAGCGAAAAACAGGCAAAAAACTTGCCCAACATCACCTCGATGGTGCGCAGCGGCGAGGTCATCAGCAATTCGATGGTACCCGACTTCTTCTCCTCGGCAAACAGCCGCATGGTCAGCATTGGGATGACCAAGAGCCAGATGAAGTCCATGACCGCGAAGAATTGGGTGACGACCATCTCGTTGAGATTGAGCGCCGGCATCCCCCCCATCCCCATCTGCGCCCGCTGGCCAAACTGCAAACACCAGAGGTTGAACTGCATCAGGATGTTGCGAAACAGATAGCCCGAGAGAAACAGGAACACGCCAGCGATCACATAGGCGACCGGCGAAACAAAATAGGAGCGCATCTCCTTGGTGTACACGGCGGCAAAATTACGCATTTTAAGCTGCTACCTCCTCGCTAGTCAGGCTCAGGAAAATGTCTTCGAGGGTCATGTCGAGCGGCCGCAACTCGCGCAGGCTGAAGCCGCTTTCCACGACCTTGCGGGTCAGGTCGTCGCGCACGTCGGCTCCGGGTGCGCTCGTCACCACATACGCGCCCTCCTCACCACCGGCTTCCACTTCCAGCACGCCCTCTAGCTGGCCGATCATGCCCAGCACCTGCTCGCTGGGGCCGTCTATATGAGCGCGCAGCACCTCGCCCTCCTTGAGCTGGGCCATGAGGCTTTCGGGCGTGCCTTGGCCGGCGATGCGGCCGTTGTTGATGATCGCCACGTGCCCGCAGGTCATGCTCACTTCCGACAGGATGTGAGTGCTGAGAATGACCGTATGGTCGCCCCCCAGCCCCTTGATGACCTCGCGGATTTCAATGATCTGCTTGGGGTCGAGACCCACAGTCGGCTCGTCGAGGATGAGCACCTCCGGCTCGTGGACGAGGGCCTGAGCTAAACCAACGCGCTGCCGGTAGCCCTTGGACAGATGGCCGATCACCGTGTGCCGCTGGTGAGCGATGCCGGTTTTTTCCATGGTGTCGTCAATCCGGCTGTTGAGAGCCGCACTGGGCACGCCCTTGATTTTGGCCACGAAACGCAAATAGGCATCTACCGTCATATCGTGGTAGAGCGGTGGCTGTTCGGGCAGATAGCCGATGCGCTTGCGCACCTCCATAGATTCTTCTGCAATGTCGAAACCAGCGACTTTGGCTTCGCCCTGCGAAGGTGGCAGATAACAGGTAAGTATGCGCATCGTCGTAGTCTTGCCCGCGCCATTTGGCCCGAGGAAACCGAGGATGACGCCCTTGTCAACGTTGAAGGACACATTCTCCACGGCGACGACATCTCCGTAGTGTTTGGACAGTTCGCGTACTTCAATCACCGTACTTCCTCCTTAGTGTCGCTGCATCCGCGCGCGAAAAAAGTGAATGAGAGGTTCGACATAAGGGCGCGAAAAATCAATCGCGATTTCGTCAACGCCCGCTTTGTGCAATAAATTACTGCGGCGCTCGGCCGCGGCCCGCTGTTCGGCGGCGAAAAACGCACGCACTCCTTCGTGGCCGCTATCGACGAGCACCTGTTGGCCGGTCTCGGCGTCTTGCAGGTTGATAAAACCAACATCGGGTAGCTCCCACTCGCGCGGGTCGCTCACCACCACGGCGATCAAGTCGTGTCGCTGGCTCATGTGCCGCAGCGCCGGCTCGTAGCCTTGGTCGAGAAAGTCGGAAATGACAAAGATCACGCTGCGGCGGTGCAAGACGCGACTGAGGTATTCCAAGGCACCGGCGATGGAGGTCTTGCGCCCCTGCGGCTGAAAGTACAGCAACTCGCGCAACACGCGCAGCACGTGCTTGCGCCCCTTTTTCGGCGGCACGAAAACCTCGACCTCGTCGGTGAAGATGAGCAGGCCCACGCGGTCGTTGTTCTTGATCGCGCTAAAGGCCAACAACGCCGAAACTTCGACCCCAATTTCCCCCTTCATCTGCTGCTGTGAGCCAAAGGCCCCGGACGCGCTGGCATCTACCACCAGTACGGCGGTCAGCTCGCGTTCTTCGTCGAATATTTTGATGAAGGGCGCTCCCACCCGCGCCGTCACGTTCCAGTCGATGTGGCGCACGTCGTCGCCGGGCTGGTATTCGCGCGCCTCGGCAAACTCCATCCCCCGCCCCTTGAACGCCGAGTGGTATTCGCCCGCGAAGAGGTTGTTCACCATGCTGCGGGTGTGAATCTCGATCAGGCGAACTTTGTCGAGTATCTCTTTGGGAATCACGGCGCGCCTCGGCTTCAGGGAACTTCGATGTGGTCGAAAAGCTGTTGCACAATGTGATCGCTGTCGATTTCCTCGGCCTCGGCCTCGTACGAGGCGATGATCCGATGCCTGAGTACATCGGCCCCCACGGCCTTGACATCTTCGGGGGTGACGTAGCCACGCCGCTGGATGAAGGCGTGGGCGCGCGCCGTGCGGACGAGAAAAATAGCGGCCCGCGGCGAGGCTCCGTACTCGATCAGTGGTGCCATATCGGCCAGCCCGTAGTCGGCCGGTCGCCGAGTGGCCTGGACGAGATCGACGATGTAATCCTTGACCTTGTCGTCGATATAGACGATCTCCACCACCTCGCGCAAGCGGCGTATTTCGTCGATGCCCACCGTTTGCTCTACCTCAATCGGACTGTCGTTGGCCATGCGGTCCAATATCAGCCGCTCCTCGGCACGCGATGGGTAATCGACTTTCACCTTGAGCATGAAGCGATCGACTTGGGCCTCGGGTAGGGGGTAGGTTCCCTCTTGATCAATCGGGTTCTGGGTGGCCATGACCAAGAACGGATCGTCGAGGGCATAGGTTTCCTCGCCAATGGTCACCTGCCGCTCCTGCATGCACTCCAACAGCGCGCTCTGCACTTTGGCTGGTGCTCGGTTTATTTCGTCGGCCAAGATCAAATGGGCGAAGATCGGGCCTTTCTTGGGTATGAAGATCCCTTGGTGCTGGTTGTAGATGGTGGTCCCGGTCAGATCCGCGGGCAAAAGATCGGGGGTAAACTGGATCCGCTTGAACTGGGCCGCTACGATCCTCGCCAGCGTCGCTACCGTCAGGGTCTTGGCTAGTCCAGGCACCCCTTCGAGGAGGATGTGGCCATTGCACAATAGCCCCATCAGGATTCGCTCTACCATGGTGCGTTGGCCGACGATGACCCGGTCCATTTCCTGCAAGATGCGCTCTACCACCGCGCTCTCGCGCTGGACCTGCTCGCTAATGGCGTGGATGTCTATTGTTGTTTGCGTCATCGGCTGTAATCTCGACATGCTTAGGCTTCAGCCAATAAAAAACCGCCCTGCGGATTCGCAAGCGGCTGGGCCCATCTGCCTCAAACCTCTATGGCAACTTCTAACGTGTTAAGGAGCGGCAGCTTCGTCCTGAAATTGAACCCATTCTTGAGGAGTGCGTCCAACGTTGGGCAACAGGTGCCGGGCGCTGGCCGCGAGTTCGGAATCCGGGTAATTCTCAATCACGCGCTGATAGGCCCGCCGCGCTTGCGCTAGGTCGCGGATGTGCTCCTCGTATATAAAGGCGATCATAAATTGGGCTTCGTCGCCGTGCTCGCTAGCGGGATATTCGGCCAACACGCGTTCGTAATAGCTAATGGCCTCCTGCATCTTCCCTTGCTGCTGGGCCAAGCCGGCGAGTTTTCTCAGCGCCTCCGGTGCCTTGGGAGATTGGCCAAAGCGTTCGATAAAAGCCGTAAAATGCGCGACCGCTTGGTCGGCCGTGGCGGGATCAACCGCCGCGGCCTCGCCGGCCGCGAACAGCTCTTCAGCGCTTTGCTGACCGCAACCTGTCCACCAAGACCCGGCGATAAATATTCCCAGTAATATCCTCGACCACATCTATAATTTAACCGAGCATCGCACGGGAAAGTTCCTCAATCGGCTTTGGCGACATTCGCTTTGCTATCGCCCTTTTTGTCGCCTGCCTTGCTGCTGCCGCTGTCTTTATCGGCCTTAGCCGCCTTCTGGTATCCATCGCTGCGATAGTCCGTTATGTAAAAGCCCGTCCCCTTGAAAAGCAGGCCGCCGCCCATGCCGATGAGCCGCTTGACCGGGCCTTTACAACTTGCTTCCGGGCAGGTTTGGCGCGGCTCGGCCGTAATGCTTTGAAACTCTTCAAACCGGTGGCCGCACTGCTGACATTCGTATTCGTATGTGGGCATGGCGTTGGCTCTCGTTATAACTAAAAATACAAACTTATTAATATAAATTCGGTCAACTAGGGACGCAATACTTGGCGATGCATTGAGTCCCATCCGGCGGCACCCATTTCCGGGAGATCGCCCGTGCCGAGGGAGCGCACCTTGTCGTGCTCGATTTTGAGCAAGGTCAGCGCGCTATTGGAGCGCACATCCGGGGACAGAGAAATGGTGCCCGAGGCTCCTTGGTAGAAACGGACCGTAGCCAACCACTCAATTAGCGCGGCTGGATCGCGGTGCCCCTGCTCCCACCCGTCAATGAGCAAGCGGGTGGCGTCGTAACCAGCCGCCGCGTAGTGTGGGTCGCGGCGGAATTGCTTGCGAAAGTTGCTGACAAACGACTGCTCAGCCGCGGACTCGGCCTGCCGCGCGGAAACGAAAATGACCCCGTCGAAATTTTTGCGCTCGCCCGGGCGCATCTGCCGGATGGCTTCGGGATCCCACCAAGCATCGTTGCCGAGGACTTGGGTCTGCAAGCGGTGAAAATGCACCTGCGGCGCGATCGTCTTGGCGTCCGCAAAGTTCTCGACCACCACCACCACCCCGTCGATGGTGTCGATAAACATGTCCGCTTTTAGCTCTTCCTCGACTTTTAGCTCTTCTTCGACCACCTCAAGCGTGTCGGGCGGCGGCGGTCTCAGCGCAAAACCAGCCTTGCGAATCTCCTCGAAGACGTAGCGGAAATCCGTGGTCTTTTCGGGCACATACCAATCGCTGTGCGCGATCTGGCCGCCGTTGCGCTCGGCAATGCGGGTAAACTCGCGCGCGAAATCCCAGCCGTAGTCGCTGAGAGGGGAAATAATCGCCAAGTGCTCCAAGCCGAGGACGAGAGTCGCGTACTCGCCCAACAGACGCGCTTGTGTTTTCGAGACTGTGCTCAACTGGAAAATACTGTGGCCGAGCGAATCCAAGCCGCTCTGTCGAGCCAGCGGCACCAGCAGGGGAACGCCAGCGCGCCCCGCGACCGTGGCCGCCACCACGCTTTCTCTGCTCCAGAGCGGGCCGACGATGGCCACGACGCCTTGATCCAGCAACCGCTGGGCACCGTATGCCACGCGCAACAAACCGCTGGCCAGGCTTTCGCTAATGTCGCTGCTGTGATCGGTAGCGATGGGTAAATTCCCGTAGTCAATCCCGGTATCGTCAACTACCAGTTCAAAGGGACTGCCGGCCTCCCGATTGGCCAACAGTACGCCCTGGCGGAGTTCCTCGCCGTACTGTTGGTCCGGCCCAGTAAGCGGCAGAAGTAAGCCCAACCGGGGCGATTCCGAACCAACGCGCGGGCTATATGCGGTCAGATCACTCCCCCAGACGGCGGCTATCGGAGCGAATATGCCACTGACGACGCTGTCGCGATAAGTCTGCATCGCCTGGGCGGCTTCCTCTTGCCAGCCGAGGCGCTGATACCAGCGCGCCCGGCCGAAGAACAGGGCCTCGCGCAGCCGCCCAGCCCCTACGGCCTGACGCAGACGCGTCCGCTCTTGTTCTTTTAGTTGTCCGTTCCAATACATGGCCGCCAACCGCTCGGCTGCTTGGGCTTGAATGCCAAGCGGGGCTTGCGTGGCCAACAAACGACCGTACTGGGATGCGGCCTCAAAGTAGTGCTTGCTGTTGAAAAACGAGTCGCCAATCAACAGCCGGGCATTGGGCAGGTAGCGGCTGGTAGGAAACCTACGCTGCAAGACCAAGGCTGCGTCGATGGCTTCGGCAAAGCGCCCTAAGCGGTACATGGCTTTTCCCACGAGGAACTGACCGGCACTGGACCGCTGATTAATTGGGAACTCCGCTAGCTGCCGCAGATGATTGAGAGCTTCGTCGAAACGCCCCTGTTTATAAGCTGCAAGCCCATTGCCAAAAACCTTTTCGGCGTCGGCCGAATACGTCCACGTGCGCGCCTGACCTTCGGCGAAGTTCGGCATCAGCACCGCCGCAAAGACCACGCATACGTAGCGAGCAATGTACTGCCGACAACGGGGCCTAGGTTGTCCGCATCTGAGAGGACGAGTATATTTTTTACGCCACGGCATTTCCAACCTTTCCTTTAGGTTAAATATATGCAACCGCGTGCTGAAAAAGTGGAGATCGACCCAGAAAAACTGCGCCGTCTCCTAGCTAGACAAATCGAAGAACAAGAGCAAGCGCCTGCCCAACCCGAGGCGTCCTCCACCGAAGGCGAAGGCACGCAGACGGTCGAGTCCGAGGCTATCCACTTCGACCTCAAACCGGAAGAGTTAGAGGCCTATCTCGATCAATACGTCATCAAGCAGCAAGAAGCCAAGGCCATTCTCGCCACCAAGATCTGCACGCATTTCAACCGCCTGAAACTGCCCCCGGAAGAAGACGAGGGATTCGTTGGCAACATCAAAAACAACGTGCTAATGATCGGCCCTACCGGCGTGGGCAAAACCTATCTAATCCGCCTCATTGCCCGCAAAATCGGCGTCCCTTTCGTCAAGGGCGACGCCACTAAATTCAGCGAGACCGGCTATGTTGGCGGCGATGTCGAAGACTTGGTCCGCGATCTAGTCCGCGAAGCCAACGGCGACATCGAACGCGCCCAGTACGGCATCATATACATCGACGAAATCGACAAAATCGCCTCCGCGCAGGGAGTACACGGCCCAGATGTCTCGCGCTCGGGCGTCCAGCGCAACCTGCTCAAGCTGATGGAGGAAACCGACGTCGATCTCAAAGCTCCGCACGACATTGCCTCGCAAATGGAATCCGTCATCCAAATGCAGCAGACGGGCAAGATCGAACGCCAGAAGGTCAACACTCGCAACATCCTCTTTATCGTTAGCGGGGCCTTTTCCGGGCTCGACGAAATCATCGGCCGTCGACTCAACAAAGGCACCATGGGATTTCGCTCCCAAGCCGACCCGGCCCATCTCAATGCCGATCAGCTTCTGTCGCACGTGCGGGCCGAGGACCTGATCGGATACGGATTCGAGTCCGAATTCATCGGCCGCTTGCCCGTCATCGCCGTGCTGCACGATCTCGGCCCCGAAGATCTCCTCGACATCCTCCGCAATCCCAAAAGTAGCGTCATCCTGTCCAAAAAGCGCGACTTCCGCGCTTATGACATTGAGATCGAATTTGCCGACGAAGCCCTAGCCCTGTTAGCTGAACGCGCCCACGCCGAGCACATCGGCGCTCGAGGCTTGGTCAGCGCTATTGAAAAGGTACTGATCAACTACGAAAAAAAGCTCCCTTCCGTAGGCGTCGAACGCTTTACGGTCGAAGCCGATACCGTACTCGATCCGGCGACCGGTCTAGAGCGCTTACTCCAAGACACCTCGCTGCACCGTTTTATCGACAACTTCCAACGCGACTACGACATCGCCTTAGAGATCACGCCGGAAGCCTCTGCGCAAATCGAGGCCCTAGCCAGCACGCGGGACATCGCACCCGGCGAATTGTGCGAAGAAATGTTCAGCGACTACGGACACGGCCTCAAGCTAGCCGGTTTGAGCCAGTTCTGCATTGACGCCGATGTAGTCGCCAATCCCCAAGAAGCACTCAACGCGCTCGTCAAACACCACTACAATCAGCGCAGTTAAGTCCCGCCGTATTGCTTTACCTTGCGGTAGAGTGTACTGAGGCCGATTTGCAGAATTTCGGCCGCGCGCCGTCGGTCGTTGCCAACCGCCTTCAAGGTTTCGGCAATGGCCATCTGCTCGATCTCGGCCATGCTCATGCCGACGCGAAAACCCAACCCGGAAAAAACGCGCTCTTGGCGGTTTATATAGCGCGGGATGTCTCCTACTTCGAGTACCCCTTCGCGGGCGCACATTACTACCATGCCTTCGATGCAGTTTTTTAATTCCCGCACATTGCCCGGCCAATCGTAATCGCGCAACACGTCTAAGGCTCGCGGCCGGATGCCTGCGATACGCTTGTTGTTCTCGGCGGCGAACTGCCGGATAAACGCGTCGGCCAGAAGGGGTATATCCTCGCGGCACTCGCGCAGGGGCGGTACTTCGATCTTAATCACGTTGAGCCGGTAGAACAGGTCCGCCCGGAAGGTGCCCTCCCGCACCATGGCTTCTAGATCGCGGTGCGTCGCCGCGATCAAGCGCACATCGACCCGCCGGGTCTGGGTGCCACCGATCCGCTCGAAGCAGCCGTCCTGGATCACTCTCAGGAGCTTTACTTGCGTCGGCAGGGGAATGTCTCCGACTTCGTCGAGGAACAAGGTGCCTTGATCGGCCAGTTCAAAGCGCCCTTTGCGCGCGGCTACGGCCCCAGTATAGGCCCCTTTCTCGTGGCCAAAAAGCTCGTTTTCAACCAAGCTCTCCGGCAGAGCACCGCAGTTTATTTCGACGAAGGCGTTTTCCCGCCGCCTGCTCCGCTGGTGGATGGCCTTTGCTACCTCGCCCTTGCCCGTGCCGGTCTCGCCGGTGATCAAAACGCTAGTCCGCGATTGAGCCACCTGTTCGATCTGGAGGTAGATGCGCTGCCACGGCGACGAGCGACGGGCGATGTCGTCAAAGCGGTAGCGCTCGTCCAAGCGGCGCTGTAGGTCTGAGACTTCCCCCACTAGCTGCTGGTAGCTCAGACCCTTTTCCAACACCGCGCCGACTTTGGCAAAATTCAGTGGCTGGAGTTGAAAGTCGTACGCCCCTTGGCGCATCGCTTCAACTCCCAACTCAATGTCTTCAGGCCCGGCGATGGCAATCGCGCAGATGGCCGGATTGCGCTTGTGGGCAAGTTGCTGGACCCGCAACCCATCGATGCGCTTCTCGCGCAAGGCGTAGATCAGCGCATCAACCGCATCGGCGTCGAGGATGTCGTACGCGCTCTGCCCTTCGTGCGCCCAGAGTACTTCATATGATCGCTGTTCTAGATAGAAAATCAGCGCCCGGGCCTGCTGGGATTCGGGCAGCACGACCAAGAGCCGTGGCTGCGTATGGCGCTTCTCGCTCACGAGACGACCTGCTTGCACAACTCGACGACCACTTCGCAGTGCGGCGTTTGGGGAAACATATCTACGGGTTGCACGCTGCGGACGCCGTATCCAGCCTCGCCCAAGGCGCGCAAATCGCCGGCTAGCGCATGGACGTTACAGGAGACGTAAATAATGCGCGGCGGTGCCAACGCACACAGACTGGCCAGTGCCTTTTTGTGGATTCCAGGTCTCGGGGGATCGACGACGGCTAGATCAAAATGCTGGCTTTGTACCGCCAATTCCCCCAGTATGTCCTCGGCTGCGCCGACCATAAACTCGCAGTGTTCTATCTGATTGCGCACAGCGTTGCGCCTAGCGTCCTCCACCGCTTCAGCGACCACTTCGATGCCCAACACGAACTGGGACTGGCGCGCCAAAAGAAGGCTGATGCTGCCCGTGCCGCAGTACAAATCCAGCACCGCCTTTTGCGGCCCAGCCACGCGGGCTATGACCTCGTAGAGCCGCTCGGCTTGCAGCGAATTTGTTTGAAAAAAGGACTGGGGAGAAATGTCGAATTCGAGGCCGGCGCACACTTCAGTGATGCGCCCGCTTCCCTTGAGCACAAACTCGCGCTCCCCGGCCGCGACTTGGGCCTTGCCGGTGTGTAAGGTGACGAGCAAAACGTCAATTTCAGGTACGGCATCCAACAATTGCTCGGCGAGTTGTTGGACGCCTAGGTCGGGATACGAGGACACGACGAGGTTGACCATTACTTCCCCGCTCCGCTTGCCCTCGCGGACAACCAAGAAGCGCAATAACCCTTGATGCCGCTTTAGGTCGTACGCGCTCAGACCCAACGCTTGACTGATGCGGCGGACTGCTCCGACGATGCGGTTGGAAGTGTCAGATTGTAGATGGCACTCTTCGACATCGAAGATCCAATTGAAACGCCCGCGCACGTGCAAGCCCAGTTGCAACAAGCCCGCGCGATCCGTACCAAAGGAAAATTCCATTTTGTTGCGATAGAAAAAGGGAGTCGGACTGGGCAAAATCGGCGCTACGACCGGCAGCGCTAGCCCACTAGTCGCCAATGCGCTGGCGACCATCTGCTCTTTGACGGCAAGCTGGGCCGCATAGGGCAATTCCTGCCAGCGACAGCCGCCGCAATGTCCAAAATGGGCGCAGCGAGGCTCCTCCCGCTTGTAGCCCTCTGTAAGGAACTCCTCCACCTCGGCCTCAAAGCGCCCCTTGCGCTTCTTTACGACCCGGGCGGCGACCCGATCCCCGGGAACAGCCTGACGCACGACGACCTCGCGCTGCCCGACATAGGCCAGCCCGTCTCCTTTGGTGGTGAGGGCGGCGACCTCGATCTCGATGCGATCTCCTCGTTTCACGTGTTACCTAGCTAAAATGCAAACGGGGCAAGATGGTCATCATCTTGCCCCGTCACTACTTACCTTTGGACGCCCACCTTATTCTTCGACCTTAGGAGCCTCTTCTGCTGCAGTCTCGGCCTGCTGAGTCTCTTCTGCGGCTTCCCTAGGGCGATCCACAAGCTCGACGATGCTCATAAATGCCCCGTCGCCGCGCCGCGGGCCCAACTTGATGACGCGCGTATAGCCTCCGTTGCGGCTTTTGTAGCGCGGGCCGAGTTCGTCAAACAGCTTGGCGACCACCTGCTTGTCGGCTATGACGCGTAGCACTTGGCGGCGGGCGTGCAAGTCGCCTTTCTTGGCGCAAGTCAGCACCCGCTCGGCCGTGCGCTTGAGTTCTTTGGCACGCGTCTGAGTGGTGGTGATGCGCTCGTTGATAAAGAGCGAGGCCATCATGTTGGACAACATGGCTTTGCGATGCGGAGCCGTGCGCCCCAGTTTGGCTATTCTTTTTCCGTGTCTCATGGCTAGAATTCTTCCGCCAGCGAATTATCCGCTGTTTGGTCGATCTCAATACCGTCGTACGGAGTCAAGTCCATACCCCAGCTAAGATTGTTTTCCTCGAGTATTTTCTGCAACTCGTTGAGTGATTTGCGGCCGAAGTTGCGATACTGCAACATCTCGGCCTCCGTGCGCGACACCAAGTCCCTAAGATGGGTGATTCCTGCGGCTTTGAGGCAGTTGGCCGAGCGCACCGTCAACTCGATTTCTTCGACGGGCGTTTGCAAGAGTTGAACGATCTTCTTGGCCTCTTCATCAACTTCCTTTTCCTCAATGCCTTCGGGCTCTTCCGTAAAATTAATAAAAAGGTTTAGGTGTTCAGTCAGGATTTGGGCGGCTTGGGACATGGCATCTTCGGGATGCACGGAGCCATCAGTCCAGACTTCCATAATCAGCTTGTCGTAGTCGGTGCGCCGCCCGACGCGTGCGTTCTCGATATCGTAGTGGACCTTGAGAACCGGCGAATAGTTCGTATCGAGTGGAATAGCACCAATAGGCTGCTCGGGGATTTTGTTCTCCTCGGCGAACTGATAGCCGCGACCGCAGCCAACCGTCAGTTCCATTTTCAGAGAAGCCCCTTTATCCAAAGTGGCAATGTGTAGCTCGGGATTCAGAACCTCGACGCTAGGGTCCACTTCTATATCCTTGGCCACCAAGGTTCCTCCTGTCGTGCGCTCAACGCGCAAGACGCGATCCTCTTCGCCACTATAGCGAAGCGCCACTTCCTTGAAGTTGCGCACGATCTCCGGCACATCCTCGCGCACCCCTTCAATTGTGGAAAATTCGTGATGCACGCCTTCGATATTGACTTGCTTGATCGCGGCTCCTTGGATAAAGGACAGCAAGACGCGGCGAAGCGCGTGTCCTATAGAGACGCCAAAACCGCGCTCGAGCGGTTGGACGACAAACATGCCATAAGTATCGCTGAGGCTTTCTTTTTCGACCTCGGCCAGCCTCGGCATCTGGAGACCTTCTAATTTCATACTTTAGCCTTTTGCCCCTTGATGAATTGGGCGGAGTAAAACTTTAGACGCGAGAATAAAATTCGATGACCAATTGTTCTTCGGCGACCGTGGGGATGTCTTCGCGGCTGGGAACCTCTGCTACAGTTCCAGTCAGGTTGACCTTATCTATGGCCAGCCAAGGCACAGTCTCCCGCGAACGGCGCAGCGATTCGTGAATGGCTTCTAGCTGGCGGCTGCGTTCGGCGACCTGTACCACATCGCCCATCCGGGTCAGGTAGGAAGGAATATTAACCCGTTTGCCGTTTACCACGATGTGGTTGTGGCGCACTAACTGGCGCGCGGCCTTGCGCGACGGTGCGAAACCGAGCCGATAGACAATGTTGTCGAGGCGGCGCTCTAACAGGCGCAACAGGTTTTCGCCACTAACGCCCGGCACGCGCGACGCCTCCTTGTAATAGCCCCTGAATTGGCCTTCGCGGATTCCGTAGAGCCGAGCTAGTTTTTGCTTGGCCCGTAGCTGCACACTATAGTCGGACTGCTTGCGCCGCAAGCCCTGACCGTGTTGGCCTGGGGCATAACTGCGCCGCTCAAAGGAACATTTTTCGAGGTTGCAGCGCTCGCCCTTGAGGAAGAGTTTAGCTCCTTCCCGGCGGCAGAAGCGACAATTGGGACCTGTATGCCTGCTCATAACGTGGTTAGCTCCTCTAAACGCGGCGACGCTTGGGCGGCCGACAGCCGTTGTGCGGCATGGGCGTCACGTCGCGGATGGCGGAAATCTCGAGCCCGGCGTTTTGCAAAGCGCGGATGGCGGACTCGCGCCCTACTCCCGGCCCCTTGACCCAGACCTCCACGCGGCGCAATCCCATATTCATGGCTTCTTGGGCGGCCCTTTCAGCGGCGAGCTGGCCGGCAAAGGGCGTAGATTTGCGACTGCCCCTGATGCTCATTTTCCCTGGGGTCGCCCAAGAAATCACATTGCCTCTGGTATCGGTAAGAGTGATAATCGTATTGTTGAACGTGGCCAGAATGTGCGCCACGCCCACAGCCTCCACCTGTTTTGCTTTCTTGCGTCTCTTGCGTCTTTCGGGCGGCAAAGGTCAATCCTCTCCGTTTGGGTTGATCTACTTGACGGGGGCCTTTTTCTTGCCAGCAATAGCTCGCCGCGGCCCCTTGCGCGTGCGGGCGTTAGTCTTGGTGCGCTGGCCGTTGGCCGGCAGCCCGCGGCGATGCCGCAAACCCCGATAGCAGCCGATGTCCATCAGCCGCTTGATATTCATGGTGGTTTCGCCGCGCAGACTACCTTCGACCTTGTGGCTGACCTCAATGATCGAGCGCAAACTGCTGACCTGATCTTCGCTCAACTCGTTGATGCGGGTTTGGGGCTCAATCCTCGCCTGAGAGGCGATGCGATTGGCCGTCGTATGCCCAATGCCAAAGATATAAGTCAATGCGATGGCGACTCGTTTGTCGCGGGGTAAATCTACACCTGCTATGCGCGCCATAGTGTTATTCCTCAGCCTTGTCTCTGTTTGTGGCGGGGATTGCGCTTGCATATAACGCGCACGACCCCGTTCCGACGGACTATTTTACACTCGTTACAGCGCTTGCTGACGGATGCTCTAACTTTCACGGTACTCGCTCCAAGTGGGGTTTAGCCACGGCGTCCCTGGATCTTGCCTCGCTTCATAAATCCCTCGTAGTGGCGCGTCATTAGCTGGGACTCTAACTGCTGCAAGGTATCTAAAGCCACGCCAACGACGATCAAAAGCCCTGTCCCACCAAAAAACTGGGCAAAAGAAGGAGCCACGTTGAATTGCCTGGTGACGAAGAAAGGAAAGATGGCCACCATAGCGAGGGCAATAGAACCCGGCAGGGTAATGCGCGTCATAATGCCATCAATGTGCTGGGCAGTCCGAGGACCGGGGCGGACGCCAGGGATGAATCCTCCGTGCTTTTTCATGTTGTCAGAAAGCTGATTGGGATCCATGACGATGGCAGTATAAAAATAACAAAAGAAGATGATCATTAGCCCATAGACAAACCAATAAAACATGGATTCGGTCGAGAAAAACGAACCAATCGCCAGCATGAACTCATGGCCAGGGAACATCTGCGTGATCGTGCCGGGCAGAAACATGATCGACTGGGCAAATATGATTGGAATCACGCCTGCGGTGTTGATCCGCAGGGGAATATGCGTGGTCTGGCCGCCGTAAACCCGGCGTCCGACGACGCGCTTGGCGTACTGCACGGGAATTTTGCGCAAGCCCTGAGTCAACAAGATCACAAAGGCCACTACGGCAAACATGAGCGCGATGAGGAGGAGCTCTTCAATGATATTCTTGCTGAAACCGCGGTTGATGATAAAGAGATTGTATTCCTGATTGATTGCGTAGGGCAACTCGGCGATGATGCCGATGAAAATGATCAGGGAAATGCCGTTGCCAATACCGCGTTCCGTGATCTGCTCGCCCAACCACATGATAAAGATCGTGCCAGTGGTAATCGTCAGCATGGTCGCCAGCGTAAAGCCAATGCCTGGATCGGCAACGGCTGGCTGACCCGAATACGGGGCCTTGATGCTGGTAATGAAAAAACTGACGCCGTAGGATTGAGCAGCCGCTAGAAAGACCGTACCATAGCGCGTGTACTGAGTAATTTTCTTGCGCCCCTCTTCGCCTTCGCGCTGCAATTTCTGGAAGTAGGGAATAACCGCGCCCAGCAACTGCAAAATAATCGAGGCGCTGATATAGGGCATAATGCCCAGCGCGAAGATCGTCCCACGGGTGAAAGCACCACCCACAAACATGTCGTACAACCCAAAGAGGGTGTTCCCAGCGCTTTCAAAGTACTCCTTAAGCACGACCAATTCGACGCCGGGGACCGTGATCTGACCACCAATGCGATAGACGATCAAAATCCCTAAAGTGAAGAGGATGCGACGGCGCAAATCGGGAATTTTGAAGCAGTTTTGGAAACTCTGCACGAGTTGCATCAAATCACCTCGGCTTGGCCGCCCGCTTTGGCGATTTTCTCTGCTGCCGCAGCGGAGAATTTGTGCGCCTTGACCGTCAGAGGCTGACTCAGCTCTCCTTCGCCTAGGACCTTCAGTAATCCCGCTGGCTTGGCGATCAATCCGGCAGCAGCCATTTGCTCTGGCCCGACTTCCCCGCTAAGTCCTCGCTCTTCGAGATCCCGCAGATTGACTACCTGATAGGTCGTTTTGAATTTGTGGTTGGAAAAACCCACCTTGGGGATGTGGCGATACAGCGGCAGCGAACCGCCAGTAAACCCAACGCGATTACCGCGTCTAGCACCGGACCTAGCCCGCTGACCTTTGTGGCCTTTGCCCGCGGTTTTGCCCGTCCCCGAACCCGGCCCTTGCCCCAACCGCTTGCGGTTCCGCTTAGACCCTGGAGGGCATTTTATGTTTTCTAGACGCATGGCACACTCTCGCTTAATTTGCTACTTCTTCAACTGAAACCAGATGTTTGACTTTGGCGATCATACCCCGGATCTGCGGCGTGTCGTCGTGGACGACCTGTTGATATAGGCGCTTGATTCCCAAGGCCGCGATCGTCGCCTTTTGACCTTTGGCGCGACCGATAGCACTGCGCCGCTGCGTAATGACCAGTTTCATTGGCTGTCAATCCCAAGCGCGGAGCGATTCCACCGGCACCCCGCGTTCCCGAGCGATCATCTCGGCACTGCGCAGTTGCGTCAGTGCTTTGACGGTTGCCTTCACTGAATTCTGCACGTTGTTGGATCCAAGGGATTTAGTCAGAATATCGTGGACGCCGGCCAACTCCAGTACGATGCGGGTGCCACCGCTGGCGATGATTCCGGTCCCTGGAGTAGCCGGCTTAAAAAGGACTTTAGCTGCGCCGAAGGCCCCGACGACTTCATGCGGTATGGTCCCATCGGTCACCGGGACTTCGAAGACGTTCTTTTTGGCCGCCTCGGCCCCCTTGCGGATGGCCTCGGCGATCTCACCGGCCTTGCCAGCACCAAATCCCACTCGGCCATTGCGGTCGCCAACTACGACCATTGCACTAAAGCTGAAGCGCCGACCGCCCTTGCGCACGTGCGAAACTCGCTTGATGCTGTTTTGGACGACAACTTCGCTCAGCTCTGTACCGCTGGGATCGGATTTCGCTTTGCTATTATCTGTTTTCGCCACGCCGTTCTCCCTTAGAAATTCAAGCCAGCTTCCCGCGCTCCGTCGGCCACGGCTCTGACTACCCCGTGATAGAGAAATCCGCCGCGGTCAAAGACGACCTGCTCAATGCCTTTTTCGCGCGCCTTAGCAGCGATCATTTTGCCAACCTCATGCCCTTGCGCTACGCGACTGTCAAACTGCCGTTCCCTTAGTTCCTGAGCCTGAGTCGAAAGCCCTAAAAGGGAATGACCCGCCACGTCGTCGACTAGCTGCACCTCGATATGGCGCAAGGAACGATGCACCACCATGCGCGGACGCGTGGGCGTACCGGAGACGATCTTGCGCAGCCGGTGTCGCCGCCGCTGACGCCGCTGGCGATTCTCTACCAAGTGTTTTTTGTCTTTCATTAGCCTACGGCCGCCTTGCCCTGTTTCCAGTGAATGGTCTCGTTCTCATAGCGAATCCCCTTGCCCTTGTAGGGCTCCGGGCGACGTTTGAAGCGGATATCGGCGGCCACCTGACCCACGAGTTGCTTGTCGATGCCCCGGACGACGATGCGGGCTTGTGCCCCACCCGCACCTGGGGACACTTCGACTTGGATCTCCTCGGGCACCTCGTAGATCACTGGATGCGAATAACCTACGTGGAGCACGAGCTGTTTGCCTTGGACCTCAGCCCGGTACCCTACGCCGAATAGATCCAAGTTCTTGAAAAAACCCTCGGAGACTCCTTCGACCGCGTTGGCGATCAAGGTTCGGGTCAATCCGTGTAGGGAGCGAGCCTGTTTGCTTTCGTTTTTCCGCGTCACCGTTAAAACGCTGTCTTGCTGAGCCACAGCGAGGTACTCAGCGACAAACGGCACCTGTAACTGGCCTCTTGGCCCTTTTACGGAGACCTTGGCAGGAGCCAACGCGACTTCAACACCCTGCGGTAGGGGAAGGGATTTGTTGCCTATACGCGACAATCTAACATTCTCCCGGTGGCTTCATTTACCAGACGCTACAGAGGATTTCGCCACCTACGCCGTTCATCCTCGCTTGTTTATCCGTCATCACTCCCTTAGAGGTGGAAACGATGGCGATGCCCAGGCCACGGAGCACACGTGGGACATCGGCTTTACTCGCATATTGACGCAACCCGGGCTTACTGATGCGCTCTAGCCCGCGAATGATGCTATTGTCATTCTGATCGTAGCGCAGATAGAGCCGCAAAATGCCCTGCTTGCCGTCTTCGATAAAAGCGAAGTTGTCGATAAAACGGGACTCGGCTAATACGCGGGCCACTTCCCGCTTTAGCTTGGAGGCGGGGACATCAACTCTCGAATGCTTGGCGCTACAGGCGTTGCGAATGCGGGTCAACATATCCGCTAGGGGATCTGTCATGCTCATATTGATTTCTCCATGCTACCAGCTCGCCTTACTAACACCCGGGATCTCGCCCTTGAGGGCCAACTCGCGAAAACAGATGCGGCACAGTCCGAATTTGCGATATACTGCACGCGGACGTCCACAGCGGTGGCAACGGGTATAGGCTCGCGAGGAAAACTTGGGTTTGCGCTGCGCTTTGGCTATCAAGCATTTCTTTGGCATTAGCGGGTTCTTTCCAACTTTATTGACTGAAGGGCATGCCCAGCAACTGGAGCAACTCTCGACCTTCCTCATCGCTTTTGGCCGAGGTGACGATGGTGATATTCATGCCCCGGACTTGGTCGATCATATCGTAGTTGATCTCGGGGAATATAATCTGTTCCTTGATGCCTAGATTGTAATTGCCTCGTCCGTCAAAGCTTCTAGGGGAAACCCCGCGAAAATCTCGCACCTGCGGCAAGGCGAAACTGATCAAGCGGTCGAGAAAATCGTACATGTGCCCCCCCCGCAAGGTGACCATGCAGCCAACCGGCATACCGACGCGCAACTTGAAGTTTGAGATCGCCTTCTTGGCTTGGCGGATGGTGGGCTTTTGACCGGTGATGGCCGTCAATTCGGATACCGCACCTTCGAGCACCTTGGACTCCTGGACTGCCTCACCGACCCCCATATTGACGATGACCTTCTGCAGGCGCGGAACCTGCATGTCGTTTTTAAATGAGAAGCGGGTCTTGAGCTGAGGCAGGACCTCTTCTCGGTAGTGTTTTTTGAGTCTGGCTTCGTACATGGCTTACTCTGGATCAATCATTTCGCCGCTACGCACAGAGACGCGCACGCATTTGCCATTGTCCAATTTCTTGTGACCGATGCGAGTTGGTAAGTCAGTCTTGGGGCAAACGATCATGACATTGGAAACGTGAATGGGTGCCTCGCGCTCAACGATACCCCCTTGAGGATCACGCGATGTGGGGCGGGTGTGGTGTTTGCGCATATTCACGCCTTCGACGATGACCCGCCTCCGATCCTTAAACACACTAAGTACCGTCGAGCGCCGTCCTTTGTCGTTGCCGCTTATGACCTGTATTGTATCGCCTTTGCGAATGTCCATTGCGCTCTTCCTCAGACTACCTCGGGTGCCAGCGATACAATGCGCATGTATTGCTTTTCGCGCAACTCGCGAGCCACAGGCCCAAATATGCGAGTACCTGTTGGCTCTTTGTCGTCGTTGACCAATACAGCGGCGTTGTCATCAAAGCGAATATAAGAGCCATCGGGACGGCGATATTCCTTCTTGGTCCGCACGACTACGGCCTTGACCACTTGCCCTTCCTCTAAAGGCCCGTTCGGCGCTACACCGTGAACGGCGACTACGATCAGATCGCCAATACTGGCATAGCGCTTGCGAGAGCCGCCGAGTACACGAATGCAGCGACCTGTGCGGGCCCCGGCGTTATCTGCCATTTTGACTACGCTGTATTCCCGAATCATTTTGGTTCCTAAAAGCCTAAATTTACTGCCGCTCTAATATATCAACTAGCCGCCAACGCTTGGTTTTGCTCATGGGGCGGCATTCCTCAATGCGCACGAGATCGCCAACCTGCGACTCTTCTCGCTCGTCGTGGGCGACGAATTTGGCGGTGCGGCGGATGATCCGGCCATACAGGGCATGCGGAATGCGCTGTTCGACCGCCACGATCCGCGTCTTAGTGTTGTTGGCCTTGAGCACTCGGCCTTCGGCCTGACGCCGGTATCTCTTTTCTTTAGCCATCTGTCACCTACTTCCCGCCGGCCAAGGAGCGAATGCCGAGTGCGTGCTCTTTGAGCACGGTGTGCGCCTTGGCAATATCGCGCCGCACTTGCCGCAACCGAATGGGACTAGTCAACTGGCCGGCTACGTGCTGAAAACGCAGGTTGAAGAATTCCTCGTGTAACTCTTCCAACCTGTTTTGCACTTCTTCTGAACTCATTTCGCGCAATTCGCTGACCTTCATAACCTCATACTCGTTTGACGACCTTGGTCTTGATGGGCAGTTTGTGGCCAGCACGGCGGAATGCCTCGCGGGCCGTGTCTTCGGGTACCCCAGAAAGCTCGACCATCACCCGCCCAGGTTTGACCACCGCAACCCATCCCTCGGGCGGCCCCTTGCCTTTACCCATGCGGGTTTCGGCCGGTTTCTTGGTGATCGGTTTGTCGGGAAAAATGCGAATCCACATCTTGCCCGTACGGCTCATTGCCCGACTAATCGCCACGCGCATAGCCTCAATCTGGCGGCTGGTAATCCAACAAGGTTCAAGGGCTTTGAGGCCATATTCGCCGAAAGAGACCATGTCCCCGCCTTTGGTTTGGCCGCGCATGCGACCTCGCGCTTGCTTCCTCCACTTGGACTTCTTGGGCATCAACATAAGAGAGCCTCGCTGTAATCAGACCGCCTGAGCGGCCCCTTCTCCTTCGGCCATAACTTCGCCGTGACAAATCCAAACTTTTACGCCCACAGTCCCCGACACGGTATAAGCCGTTGCCATGGCGTAGTCGATATCAGCGCGCAGCGTGTGCAACGGGACCCGACCGGCTGGCTCGGAACGCTCGCGCCGGCCCATCTCCGAACCACCGATGCGCCCGGAACAGACGATGCGGATACCCTCGGCCCCCATGCGCATCGATGAGGCTACCGATTTCTTCATGGCTCGGCGAAAGGAAACGCGTTGCTCTAGTTGGCGGGCCAAATTGTCGGCCACTAGCTGGGCATCCAGTTCGGGCTTCTTGATCTCTTGGATATTGAGAGAAACATCCTTGCTGGTCAATACCTTGAGCTCGTCGCGAATTTTATCGACTTCGGCCCCACGTTTACCAATGGCAATACCAGGACGCGCTGTATGCACTTCAACGGTAACTCGCTTAGGCTGGCGTTCGATATTGATCTGCGATACGCCAGCTCGCTGTAGGCGCTGGCGCACATAGCGCCTCAACTCAAGGTCTTCCTTGAGTAACTCGGAAAAATCTTTTTCGGCGAACCAATTTGAACGCCAAGGCTTGATGACCCCGAGACGGAAGCCGTATGGATGTGTTTTCTGGCCCAAGGTGTCCCCCTTAGTTGACCTCGTCGCTGACGACGACCGTGAGATTACAGTGGCGCTTGCGAATGCGATCAGCCGAGCCGCGGGCCCGCGGACGAATGCGCTTGAGATCGCGTCCTTCGTCGGCGAAGACACGCGTTACGTAGAGATCATCGGCGTCAACCGGATTTTCCTCGTCCTGATTGATCCCATTCGATATGGCCGAACGCAGGGTCTTTTCGACTAGCTTGGCCACTGGGCGAGGTGAAAACCGGAGAATGGTAAGCGCCTCATCGACTGGCTTGCCGCGAATCAGGTCGATGAGCTGGCGCACTTTAGTGGTCGGTACGCCAATTTGTTTGAGGACGGCTTGGGCTTCCATGTTATTGAATCCTCGTGCCGCGCTCGGTCAACCGGCCTCCGTGACCGCGAAAAGTGCGGGTCGGGGCGAACTCGCCGAGCTTGTGCCCGACCATGTTCTCAGTGATGTACACTGGAATGAACTTATTGCCGTTGTAAACGGCTAGCGTATGGCCGACGAAGTCGGGCGTAATGGTCGAGCGCCGCGACCAAGTTCGCACGACTTGCTTGTCGCCCGTGCGATTGAGGTGTTCGACTTTTTTTGCTAAGTGCCCGTCAACAAAAGGGCCTTTTTTGATCGATCTTGGCATAATCTCTCGCTACTTCGCGTTGCGCCGACGTATAATCCACTGATTGCTTTGGTTTTTGCGCTTGCGCGTCTTGTACCCCTTGGTGGGCTTGCCCCAAGGGGTGACCGGGTGCCGTCCACCTGAAGATCGGCCTTCACCCCCCCCATGCGGGTGGTCAACCGGATTCATAACTACGCCCCGCACCTTAGGTCTGCGCCCCAACCAACGGGAGCGGCCAGCTTTGCCAATGACAATATTGGCGTGCTCTATATTGCCCACTTGCCCCAAGGTGGCCATACACTGGACGGGTACTTCGCGATTCTCCCCGGAAGGGAGACGCAATTGCGCCCGCCCGCCCTCGCGCCCAAGAAGCTGCACTTCAGCACCCGCGCTGCGCGCTAGCTGCCCACCGCGGCCGGGATTGAGTTCGACATTGTGAACCGTTGCTCCCAGGGGAATATTGGCCAACGGCAGAGCATTGCCGACCCGGATTGGAGCATCGGGACCAGCGGAGATTTCGGCCCCAACCTTCAGGCCCAAAGGCGTGAGAATATAACGCTTATCTCCATCGGCATAGATAATCAGAGCAATAAACGCCGAGCGGTTGGGATCGTATTCAATCGCGGCGACCCGACCCGGCACACCAAGCTTGGTGCGTTTGAAGTCGATGACGCGATAGCGCCGCTTATGCCCCCCTCCGCGCCGACGCATGGTCATGCGGCCCTGATTGTTGCGCCCGCCCGATTTGCTAACAGCCGCAGCAAGTAATGACTTCTCGGGCTTGCTACGCGTCAGTTCCTCAAAGGAATTGACCGTCTTGTAGCGCAGCGTCGGAGTTGTGGGGCGGAATTTCTTAACTGCCATCTTAAGTCCAGTTTAGCTAGGTATTTTCTGCAAATTCAATGGAGTCGCCAGCCCGGAGCGTCACATAAGCCTTTTTCCAACCAGCACGTCGCCCTAGGTACATCCCTTGTCGCTTGGGCTTGCTGGGGACTTTGATAGTGCGGACGGATTCGACCTTGACCGAAAAAATGGATTCTACTGCTTGGCGGATCTGGAGTTTGTTGGCCTTGGGATGAACGCGGAAAGCGTATTTGTTGCCCTCGCGCAACACTGAGGCTTTTTCGGTGATCACCGGCTCCTGAATAATCGCTCGCGGGTTCATCTTCTCAGCCCCTTCGGCCATGAGTTTCTACCAGTCGGTCAAAGGCTTGACGAGTAAATAAAACCACATCTGCTGCCAGCAAGTCATAGGTAGCTAGCGAACCAAGATGGGCAATTTTCACTTTGGGCAAATTGCGGCTCGATTTGATCAACACGGAGGAGCTTTCCGCAGTGACGAACAGGACTTTCTGGTCTTTGAGACCGCACGCTTCAATAACCTGCTGGAAGGAACGGGTGCTAGGAGCGGGAAAGTCGAAGTCGGTGACGACCTTGACCTGCCCCTCCGTGCCTTTGAGCGTGAGTGCCGAGCGGAATGCCAAACGCTTGAGGGACTTGGGCAGCTTAGAAAAATAAGAACGAGGACGAGGACCAAAGGCCACACCACCACCGCGCACTAAAGGCGAGCGCAGTGAACCCCGACGCGCCCAACCCGTGCCTTTCTGGCGGTGGTGCTTCTTGCTCGTGCGGGCTATTTCAGAGCGGGTCTTAGCCGAGGCCGTCCCCTGCCGCTGATTTGCTTGGGTGGCGACGACCGCTCGGTAGAGGGCGTACTCCGAAACCTTAATGTCGAACAAATCCTCGGGCAATTCCACAGAGTCGTTTGCTTGCCCTTCGCTATTTAGTACTTCTACCTGCACGCCCATGATCCAAATCAAACCTTTATGTCGATGCCGATGCCCGCCGGCAAATCGAGCTTCATCAGCGCGTCCACAGTCTGCGGCGTTGAATCGTAAATATCGATGAGCCGCTTGTGAATCCGTGTCTCGAACTGTTCGCGCGATTTCTTGTCCACGTGTGGGGATCTCAGCACGGTGTACACCGTACGAGCCGTCGGCAGCGGCACCGGGCCAGCGATGCGGGCCCCGCTGCGCTTGACCGTCTGGACGATCTCGTCCACGGATTTGTCCAACGCCATGTGGTCGTAGGCTTTGAGGCGAATGCGTATTCTATCAACTGCCACTGGCTCGTATCTCCCTAACGCGACTTTTCCTAATTAGAGACCTCGGTGACGACGCCGGAGCCGATGGTGCGACCGCCCTCGCGAATGGCGAAGCGCAGCTGCGGCTCAATGGCAATCGGCTGAATTAGCTCTACTTCCATGTTGACGTTGTCGCCGGGCATGACCATTTCGGTGCCCTCGGGCAGTGCAATGCTCCCGGTGACGTCGGTAGTGCGGAAGAAAAACTGGGGACGGTAGCCGGAGAAAAAGGGCTTTTCGCGGCCACCCTCCTTGGGGGTCAACACCACGACCTCGGCCTTAAACTTGGTGTGCGGCTGAACAGAAGCGGGCTTGCAGACGACCATACCACGCATTAACTCAGCTTTCTCGACACCGCGCAGCAGCAGACCGACATTGTCTCCGGCCTCGCCCTCGTCGAGCAACTTGCGGAACATCTCGACGCCAGTAACCGTGGTCTTACGCGTTTCCTTGATACCGACGATATCCACCTCTTCTCCGACCTTGACCCGACCGCGCTCAATGCGCCCCGTCCCAACCGTGCCGCGTCCTTGGATCGTAAACACGTCTTCGACCGGCATCAGGAAAGGCTGATCAATATCGCGTACCGGATCGGGAATGAACTCGTCAACGGCATTCATCAATTCGTCAATCGACTGGGTGCCGGTCGGCGTGTCCGATCCCTCAAGCGCCTCAAGGGCCGAACCGCGAATTATCGGAGTATCGTCGCCATCAAAGCCATACTCGGAGAGCAACTCCCGCGTTTCTAGCTCAACCAAGTCCAAAAGTTCTTCGTCATCTACTTGATCAACCTTGTTGAGATAGACGACAATGCTAGGCACGTTGACTTGGCGGGCCAATAGGATATGCTCGCGGGTCTGGATCATCGGCCCATCAGCGGCGCTAACGACTAAAATCGAACCGTCCATTTGGGCGGCACCGGTAATCATGTTCTTGATGTAGTCGGCATGGCCGGGGCAATCGACGTGCGCATAGTGACGCTTGTCGGTCTCGTATTCCTGATGGGAGACATTGATCGTCACCCCGCGTGCCTTTTCTTCCGGAGCATTGTCGATATCATCGACGCTCCTAGCTTGGGCCAAGCCCTTGTTGGCCAAGTGCAAGGTGATAGCCGCTGTCAAAGTGGTCTTGCCGTGATCGACGTGGCCAATAGTCCCGATATTGACATGCGGCTTGTTGCGCTGAAATTGTTCCTTAGCCATTCTTAAATCCTCTCCTGTTGCTGGAAGGCGGTTACCGCTTAAGCTCGAGTGCTGTCGATAATTTGTTCGGTGATGTTGCTTGGGACGGCTTGGTATTTTGAAAACTGCATGGTAAAAAGCGCCCGGCCTTGGGTCAGCGAACGCAGGCGCGTGGCGTAGCCAAAAGTCTCGCTCAGCGGCACGAAAGCCTTGACGACTTGGGCATCGGAACGGGGAGTGATGCCCTGTATCTCGCCGCGATGCGAATTGAGATCACCCACAACGTCGCCCAGATATTGATCGGGGACGACGACCTCCAACTCCATAATCGGCTCCATGAGATAGGGAGATGCCTTCGCGGCACCGTCTTTGAAGGCCATGGACCCGGCGACCTTAAAGGCGACTTCCGATGAGTCAACCTCGTGCTGCGACCCATCTACCAGCACGACTTTAACATCTTCGATCGGGTAACCGGCAACAGGACCGGTGCTCATCGCTTCAATAATGCCCTCGCGCACTGGATTTATGTATTCCCTAGGAATGTTGCCGCCGATAATTTTCGACTCAAATACTAGCCCACTGCCCGGCTCGCCCGGCTCGATTTCCAACTCGACATGCCCGTACTGGCCGCGGCCTCCGGTCTGTCGCACGAACCTACCTGTACTCTCGACGGCCTTGCGCAGCCCTTCTTTGTAGGCCACTTGGGGCTTGCCGACATTGGCTTCGACCTTGAATTCGCGGAAAAGGCGATCGATAAGAATCTCTAAGTGCAATTCGCCCATGCCCGACATGATCGTCTGGCCCGTCTCGTCGTCGAGCTTGATCTGAAAGGTTGGATCTTCCTCGCTGAGCTTGGACAGGGCAATGTATAGCTGTTCCTGGTCCGCCCGCGTCTTTGGCTCAATTGCCACGTGGACCACCGGCTCGGCGAATTCGATCTTTTCCAATACAATGGGATGCTGTTCGTCGCAAAGCGTATCGCCAGTGGTCGTGTTTTTGAGGCCGACCACCGCGACTATGTCACCAGCATAGGCACGAGATAACTCGGTGCGGTCGTTGGCATGCATCTCTAGCAAACGCGCGGTGCGTTCGCGACGCTCAGTCGTCACATTATAGAGATAAGTGCCTGAGCTTAGCACGCCTGAATAGACGCGAACAAAGGTGAGACGCCCGACAAAGGGATCCGTCATAACCTTAAAGGCCAACCCGGCAAAAGGCGCATCGTCAAGGGCAGGACGCACCGCTTCCGCGCTGGAATGGGGCAGCATTCCCTTGACTTCGCCGACGTCGGCTGGAGACGGCAGATAGTGTAGCACCGCGTCGAGCAAGCGCTGGACGCCTTTATACTTATAAGCACTGCCGCACGTTACGGGCACGGCCTTCAGCGAGATGGTGGCTTGGCGCAGCGCAGCTCTGATTTCGTCGGGGTGAATTTCCTCTCCTTCGAGAAATTTTTCGAGCAGCCCATCGTCGAATTCAGCCACCGACTCTAGCAGCTTTTCGCGGTATTGCAAGGCCCCCTCTAGTAAATCCGCAGGAATCTCGTCCTCGAAAAACTTGACGCCTTGACTAGCCTCTTCGTAGGTAATGGCCTTCATCTCGACCAAGTCTATCAAGCCGTTGAACGTCTCGCCAACGCCGATGGGCAACTGGACCGGCACAAAATTGCTGTTCAATCGCTCTTGGAGCATGCTGAGTACCTGAAAAAAATCAGCCCCGTTGCGATCCATTTTGTTGACAAAAGCGATGCGCGGGACGCGGTATTTGTCGGCTTGGCGCCAGACGGTCTCGGACTGCGGTTCAACTCCGCCGACCGCGCAGAAAACGCCTATGGCACCGTCGAGTACGCGCAGTGAACGCTCGACCTCAGCAGTAAAATCCACATGACCGGGCGTGTCGATGATGTTGATGCGGTGATCCTTCCACTGGCAAGCAGTAGCGGCCGAGGTAATGGTAATTCCGCGCTCGCGCTCTTGCTCCATCCAGTCCATCGTCGCTGTACCGTCATGGACCTCTCCCATGCGGTGAACTCGGCCAGTATAGTAGAGTATCCGCTCGGTCGTGGTAGTCTTGCCAGCGTCAATGTGAGCCGCAATCCCGATATTGCGCGTGTCTTTTTGTGCAAACTGTCGTGCCATTTGGCCTAGGAACTCCCTAAAATCTGTAGTGGGCGAAGGCTTTGTTCGCCTCGGCCATGCGGTGGACTTCTTCCTTCATTCGCACAGCCCCACCTTCTCCCCTTGACGCAGCGATAAACTCATTGGCCAGCCGCTCGGCCATGGTGCGTTCAGAGCGCTCGCGGGCGAAGCGAATCAACCAGCGAATCGAACGAGCTGTGCGCTCGTCTGGCCGCATTTCGACCGGCACCTGATACGTTTGACCACCGACTCGACGCGATTTAACCATAACGATGGGCTTGGCATTTTCCAGCGCCTTCTGGAAGATATCAATCCCGTCTTGGCCACTGCGCTCTACGACCAAGTCTATCGAGTCGTAAAATATGCGCTCGGCCACGCTCTTCTTGCCTTGCTTCATCAGCGAATTTACGAACCTCGCTGCCAAGACATTGTGGAATTTCGGGTCTGGCAACAGCTTGCGTTTGACTGCTTTTTTACGCCGCGACATTGTTTATACCTAGGTTGGCCGCCGGGTGCCATACTTGGAACGACCCTGACGGCGATCAGCTACGCCCGTCGCATCGAGGACACCGCGCACGATGTGATAGCGCACACCAGGGCAGTCCTTGATGCGACCTCCGCGCACTAAGACGATGGAGTGTTCCTGCAACGTGTGGCCCTCGCCTGGCACGTAAGCCGTAACTTCAATCCCCGTAGTCAAACGCACACGAGCCATCTTGCGCAGAGCCGAGTTGGGCTTCTTGGGCGTCTGGGTGTAAACGCGCGTACAAACGCCACGGCGCTGGGGACAGCCTCTCAGCGCTGGGGAGTCCGTCTTTTTTAGTGATTTTTGCCGGCTTTTGCGGACCAGCTGGCTAACCGTTGGCAAACGCTGTTTCTCCTCGTCATTCCGTAATAAATAGCAAGCTCATAACTTACATATAGATTGTATAGCTGTCAATACTACTCGCCTAAAACACCTGTTTCCGCAGCCGCCACTTCGGTCAACTCGGCTTTGCCATTGCCTTCGGGCTCCAAGTTCTCATAGGTGCCATCTTGATAGTGCCCGGTACCAGCTGGAATCAAGCGGCCGATGATGACGTTTTCCTTGAGGCCGCGCAGGTGGTCTATCTTGCCTTGCACGGCTGCCTCGGTCAATACGCGCGTTGTCTCTTGGAAAGAGGCGGCAGAGATAAAGCTATCCGTGCGCAGCGAAGCACGGGTAATGCCCAAAAGAATCGGCTGGCAGGTGGCTGGGTCTCCCCCCTCGTAGAGGACTTTATCATTCTCCCTGTTGAATCGGATTTTATCCACTTCTTCTCCTTCGAGGAAGTTCGTATCGCCTGGGTCAATGATGCGCACCTTCTGCAGCATCTGCTTGACAATCACCTCTATGTGCTTGTCGTTGATCTCCACAGCCTGGAGGCGATAGACATCCTGAATCTCGTTGACCAAGTACTCCTGCACCTTATTCACCCCCTGGACCCGCAAAATATCGTGCGGGTTGACCGAACCCTCGGAGAGGCGCTCTCCAGCTTCAACCCGGTCGCCTTCGTGTACTCGCAAGTGCTTGCCATAGGGCACCATGTATTTCTTTGTCTCGTCCTCGGGATTCAGCGGAGTGACGAACAGTTCGCGGTTGCCGCGAACTAGGCCGCCAAAGCTCACAGTGCCGTCGATCTCCGATATGACCGCCGGTTCCTTGGGCCGACGTGCCTCAAAGAGTTCAGCAACGCGCGGCAAACCGCCGGTGATGTCGCGCGTCTTGGAACGCTCGCGTGGAATTTTGACCAACACCTGCCCCGGTGCGACTTGGTCTCCATCTTCGACCAGCAGACGCGCCCCGACCGGAATAATAAAAGAACGGTTTCCATATTCTTCGCTCTCTATATCAATTTGCGGACTCAGGGAACGGTCGCGCTGTTCGACGATACTGCGGACGCTCAGGCCCGTGCTTTCGTCGAATTCCTCACGCATAGTTTCTTTGTTGATATCTGTGAATAGGATCCGGCCCGGGCGGTCGGTGAGGATCACATTGTTGTATGGGTCCCATTCGTACAGCACATCCCCTATCTCGACTTGCTCTCCATCTGCGACCTTGAGCACTGCGCCATAAGGGGTGGCGATAGACGAGCGAACTCGATTCTGTTCGTCGAGCAAGCCAATTTCGCCGTTGCGACCGACGACCGTGACGCCGGCTGTCGGGTTTTGCACCGTATCGACATTGGAAAATTGAACGCGACCAGCCCGACGCGCGGTGATCTGCGACTGCTCGGCGATGCGACTGGCCGTACCGCCGATGTGAAAAGTTCGCAGCGTGAGCTGAGTACCTGGTTCGCCAATGCTCTGTGCTGCCACAACCCCAACGGCCTCGCCCACATTGACCTCGCGGCCAGTACCCATGTTGCGTCCGTAGCACTTGATGCACACGCCGCGCTCGGACTCGCATGTGAGCACCGAGCGAATATGCACTTCTTCCTTACCGGAGGATGGGTCAATAATACCTGCTTGGGCAATGCGATTGGCGTCTTCCTCTTCCAACAGGATACCTGCTTGAGCTACCACAGTGCCGTCGGCATCGCGGGCGTCCTCTTGCAATACGCGACCGACGATGCGGTCGGCCAGCGGCTCGATTACCTCCTCTCCGTCCTTGAGAGCGCCGATCTTCAGCCCTTGGCTAGTCATGCAGTCTTCTTCGCTGATCACCACATCTTGAGCCACATCGACCATCCGCCGCGTCAGATATCCGGCTTCGGCCGTCTTCAGAGCCGTATCGGCCAAACCCTTGCGCGCTCCATGGGTCGAGATGAAGTATTCGAGCACCGACAGCCCTTCTTTGAAAGAAGCGATAATTGGCGTTTCGATGATTTCGCCGACAGCACCGGTCAGCTTTTTCTGCGGCTTGTTCATCAGGCCACGCATACCGCCTAGCTGTTTGATCTGATCCTCGCTGCCGCGCGCACCGGAATCCTTCATAATGTAAACCGAGTTAAAGCCCTCTTCGACTTCCTCAAGCGTGTGCTGCACCGCGCGCGAGACCTCCGATGTGGTATGCATCCAGATGTCGATGATCTTGTTGTAGCGCTCGCCATCGGTAATGATGCCGTTGGCATACTGATCGCGGACTTTCTCCACTTCCTTGAGTGCTCCGTCAATGAGCTTGGTTTTAGTATCGGGTACGACTACATCGTCAACGGCGATAGATACTCCGGCCAGCGTCGCGTAGTGATAGCCCATATTCTTGAGCTGATCGACGAACTCGGCTGTGTGCCTGTTGCCCAGCAGGCGATGCACTTGGGCGGTAATCCTCTTGATATCACCCTTGTCAACCGTGCGGTTGATAAAGCCGATTTCCTCCGGGAGCATCTCGTTGAAAAGCAAGCGACCGACGGTCGTATTCACCATCTCGCCATCGATGCGCACCAAGACCGGCTGGTGCAAGGTAATGCGACCCGCTTCAAAAGCCGCAACCGCCTCGGTCTTGTTGGCAAAGGTGCGCTCGACTCCACCTGCTTCGCTAAAACGCACCTTGGTCAGGTAATAACTGCCGAGCACAATGTCCTGAGGGTTGTCCATGATGACCGGCTCGCCATCGGCCGGCTTGAGGATGTTGTTAGTAGAAAGCATCAGAAGCCGCGCCTCGATCTGGGACTCGAACGAGAGCGGGACATGCACGGCCATCTGGTCGCCATCAAAGTCGGCATTAAAGGCAGCGCAGACCAGCGGATGCAGGCGAATGGCCTTGCCCTCGACGAGAATGGGCTGAAACGCCTGAATGCCCAACTTGTGCAATGTCGGTGCCCGATTGAGCAATACGCAGTGGTCGCGGATGATCTCCTCGAGAATGTCCCAGACCTCTGGGCGCTCACGCTCGACCAATTTCTTGGCGCTCTTGACGGTTTGCACCAGCCCTTTTTCTTCTAGCTTTTTGATTACAAATGGCTTAAACAGCTCTAGGGCCATTCCTTTGGGCAGACCGCACTGATACAGTTTGAGTTCTGGACCGACGACAATGACCGAACGGCCCGAGTAGTCAACGCGCTTACCTAGCAAGTTCTGGCGAAAACGGCCCTGTTTGCCCTTGAGCAGATCGCTGAGCGACTTGAGCGAGCGATTGCCGTCGCCGCGCACGGCCCGCGAGCGACGCCCGTTGTCGAAGAGGGCATCAACAGCTTCCTGAAGCATCCTCTTCTCGTTGCGCAGAATGACTTCGGGAGCCTTGATGTTGATCAGCTTCTTCAAGCGGTTGTTGCGATTGATGACCCGGCGGTAGAGGTCGTTGAGGTCGGAAGTGGCGAAGCGACCACCCTCTAAGGGTACCAAGGGGCGCAGATCCGGCGGAATGACTGGAATGTTGTCGAGAATCATCCACGCAGGTCGGTTTTCAGACTGGCGGAAGGCTTCGACAACCTTGAGCCTCTTGAGTGACTCTTGCTTGCGCTGGATCGAACTCTCCATCCTGACCCTAGTTCTCAACTCGGCCGAGAGCTCTTCAATGTCGATCTCCTCTAAGAGCCGCTTGACTGCAGGTGCTCCCATCTCCACCTCGGGGTCGCCACCTTCTTCTTGTATCTCGAAAAGCTCCTCCTCCGTCAAAAGATCCAGCTTCTCCACAGGTGTGCCCCGTGGGTCAATGACGACATAGGACTCGTAGTAGAGGATGCGCTCAAGATTGCGCATCGTGATGTCAAGTAAGGCACCGATGCGCGAAGGTAGCGACTTAAAATACCAGATGTGGGAAACCTGTACGGCCAGCTCGATGTGTCCGAGGCGCTCGCGGCGAACCTTGACCTGCGTGACCTCAACGCCGCAACGGTCGCATACTACGCCTCGATAGCGGATGCCCTTGTACTTGCCGCAGTGGCAGTTCCAGTCCTTGACCGGACCGAAGATGCGTTCGCAGAACAACCCGTCGCGCTCCGGCTTGAAGGAGCGATAGTTGATCGTCTCGGGTTTGGTGACCTCCCCCTGCGACCAAGCGCGAATGGTCTCGGGAGAAGCGAGTTGAATGCGGATGGAATCGAAATCAGTCGGTTTGCGCGATGTATTGGCAGTCTGCACGGGCACCCCCTTTACGCTTTATGCTGAGGTCTCGACGTTCCTACTATCTTCGAGGATCACGTCCAGACACAAGCTCTGTAGTTCCTTAACCAACACGTTGAACGATTCTGGAATGCCTGGTTCCGGCGGATTCTCTCCTTTCACTATGGCTTCATATATCTTGGAACGCCCAGCGACATCGTCGGATTTGACAGTCAGCATTTCCTGGAGCGTGTACGCTGAACCGTAGGCCTCCAGTGCCCACACTTCCATTTCGCCGAAGCGCTGGCCGCCGAACTGTGCCTTGCCTCCCAAGGGCTGCTGAGTGACCAGCGAGTACGGCCCGATGGAGCGAGCGTGAATTTTGTCGGCGACCAAGTGCGAAAGCTTTAACATATATATGTAGCCTACAGTTACTCTCTTATCTAGCTTGGTGCCAGTCCGCCCATCGTAGAGCACTTGTTTGCCGTCATTGGGTATTTCGGCCTCGTCGAGCATTGCTCTCACCTCGTCGAGGGATGCCCCGTCGAAAACCGGGGTCGCCACATGCACATCTAGGGCATGGGCGGCCATGCCTAGATGGGTTTCAAAGATCTGGCCCAAGTTCATGCGCGAGGGCACGCCCAAGGGGTTGAGAGCAATATCTACGGGCGTACCGTCCTCGAGGAAGGGCATATCTTCCTCCGGCGCGATATACGCGACTACGCCCTTGTTGCCGTGGCGACCGGCCATCTTGTCGCCGACCGAAAGCTTGCGCTTCTTGGCCACATAGACCTTGACTAGCTGCGCGATGCCCGGCGGCAACTCATCACCGCGCGTGATGCGTTCTATTTGGCGCTCCGTTTGCTCGTCGATCAGCTTTAGCTGCTCTTCAGCATAGCGCAACAGTTCGGCGACATCAACGCTGACTTCGGGATCTGCGGTCCAGTCCTCTTCGGGCTGCAGCGTGGAGAAATCCACCCGCTCGAGCAACCGCTCGCTCAGTTGAGTGCCTTTGCGAACTGCTAACTCGCCATCTTGGTGATTCAAGCTGCCTAACTTGACGTTCCCCACCATCTCCAGCAACCTAGTATTGCGCTCGGCAATCAGGTGCTCCTTGCGCTCGGCCGCCTCTTTCTCACAAGCGGCGATGCTCTCCCGACGCCGGGACGAACTACTCCGCTCGCGGCGCGAAAAAACCTTGCGGTCGATGACCACGCCTTCCATGCCGGGAGGAGCTTTCAGCGACGCATCGCGGACATCCCCGGCCTTCTCGCCGAAAATTGCCCGCAAGAGACGCTCTTCAGGCGACAGTTCGCTCTCGCCCTTGGGCGTCACTTTGCCGACTAGAATATCGCCAGGACCGACCTCGGCCCCAATACGGATAATGCCTTCGTCGTCAAGATTGCGCACCGCTCCTTCGCTGACGTTGGGAATCTCGCGGGTAATCTCCTCTTGACCGCGTTTGGTGTCGCGCACTTGCAACTCAAATTCCTCAATGTGGACGGAAGTGAAGATGTCCTTTTTGAGGAGGCGCTCGCTGACGACGATAGCATCTTCAAAGTTGTAGCCGTTCCAAGGCATAAAGGCAACTAGGACGTTCACGCCTAGGGCTAAGTCCCCGCGGTCCGTAGCGGCACCATCGGCCAAAGGCTGACCGGTCTGTACCTTGTCTCCAACTTGGACCAAGGGCCGCTGGTTGATGCAGCAGTCTTGGTTGGAACGGGCGAACTTAGTCAACTTGTACTCGTCGGCGTCTGCTGTGTCCAACGGAGTCAACCGCGTGCTATACTTTTTGTCGCGACGCACAATAATGCGCTCGGCATCGACGCTGACGACCACGCCAGGATTGCGGGCTACGACGATCGCCCCCGAATCGCGCGCGACCTTGTTCTCCATGCCAGTGCCGACATACGGTGTTTCGGTAAAGAGCAACGGCACAGCCTGGCGCTGCATGTTGGAGCCCATAAGCGCTCGGTTGGCGTCGTCGTGTTCGAGGAAGGGGATTAGGGCCGCCGCCCCGCTAACGAGTTGATTGGGCGATACGTCCATGTAGTCAACCTCGTCAGGGGTTACCAT
>JAJEGS010000048.1 GCA_022819745.1 Candidatus Latescibacterota bacterium
GCCTGAGATGGCTCAAACGGTGGATCGCCCACCAACGCCAACGCTTGCCCCCCTTCAATGCACAGTTGGCACCCACAGGAATCAGAACCGTTAGGAAAACCAAAAAACCTAGCAAAAAGTAAAAATGTAAGGGAATCAGGCATTCTGCATCATTTTGGCAATGCCCATTCTCCCACATCAATTCTCCTAACTTCCTTTATACAAATGACTTAGTCCATCTGCTAAAAGTTTGGCACGGTTTATGCATAAGCATTGGCTGAGAGGAGTTTTTCATCCTAGCAGCCAATAGAAAAGAAGGAGGCCAGCCATGATAGCTGCGCTGATTGACGACCGTAAGCGGATGGTGGCAGATGCTGAGGGAGGGACCTCACAACGGCGAGCTGGAACGGTGCTTCTAGCCGTGATTATTGCACTTGTCGTCGCTGGGACTGCACGCGCTGAATACGATCCGCCGATTACCACACTCGTGACGAATACGCTGCAATTTTCAGGGTCCGACAGAAACGTAACTCTGTGTGAGAGTCGGGACGGACTGTATCAAGGGTTTAGAACCGGCCCGAAGCAAGGTGGGTATGAATTGACGGGTATTTCTCTACATGTGCGCGATGCGGATGAGAGCCGGTACAGGACGATAAACGCGGGCCTCTATCACCGCGAAGGCTACCTTATCACCAAGGTCGCTGATCTCACCAGAAGTCGCTTGGACGACTTTGGGCGCAATGAGTGGCAGGCACCGGAGAACACCTATTTAGAGTCGGACGCGGATTACTACTTTCTGCTCAGTTGCGGTGGAGGTTACGCAAACGGCAACGTCGCCCAATTCGCTACGACCTACAGCTTCGGGGAAGATTCAGAGGCCAAAGAGGGATGGTCTCTTCACAATTATCTCGGTTTGCGGAGCGCTGGTGGTACCAAGTGGGAAAGAGATCCCAACAAGACGCTCAGGATACGGGTCAAGGGACGTCCTAGTCCCTACCGCGCCTACAAGACCGAGATCATATCGACACCGATCGACGGGTACACTTACCGCTATGGCGAGAACATTGACATCGCCCTGACGTTCAACACGGACGTGTACGCGCCCGAGGACGACTCTTGGATTGTCATTCGGGTCGGCGATGCTACCAGCGGCCCCAATACCCGCGTGGCAGAGTACCTGTCCGGATCGGACACGAGCCGGTTAGTATATCGCTATCAGGTGGAATTTGACGATGTCGATGCAAACGGCATTAGCGTTGACGAAGGAGGAATGGACGCCGGATTCGTCGGATCGGTGCCCACGATCGTCGTCAGTTCCGGCTTGTTGCCCGTAGAGCGCTATTTCCCCGGCGTGGCGGACGATCCTATCCACAAAGTAGATGGGTCGCTGCAAGCCGCAATAGGAATGAGTTCGCGGCGCGGCTTGGCGAGGCCCCTTATAGGGCCGGCCAAACGGTAGGCCGAACGGCTCTTCATACGGCCGGAACGGCACCGTATCGGCAATTTCCTGAAGCTGGGCGAGGACATTTCAAGGCCCGTGCGGCCAAGCGTTCGCTTTTCCATAATTGGTTGCTTTCCTTACCACCAACCTCATCTAAGACCGCGATTTACCGTCTTGCTCCGAACTCTCCCCTATGGGTCAAATACTTGGCCATCTCTTCAAAAAGGACCAGTTGTTCAGAGGGGTCTTGTGTATATAGAACCTCTCCTTGGACTTTGATCACGTCAGCTACGTAGTCGTCAATATGTCTTTCAATATCGGACAGGAATGTCTCTTCTTTGTCCAGGTCCCACAGGCGGTGAGCTTCGCATAGGAAGCGTCCCATAAGAATCACCTTCGCATCTCCGAGTGAGACGGATATATTAGCCGATTTGAGGGCGCGAATTTGGTCCTCTGCACTGCGTAGAACATGGGTAATGTCGACGTTAGTGACGTGGTGGGTAGCCCCGTTATCTTCCTTGCCACAGACGAGTATTAAGTCCAAATGTATCGGCGTCTTTGCCTGTTTCAGAGGCGTGGAAACGGACATCTCAGCCTTAATCGGATAAGCCTGTTTGCACACGAATCCAGCATGTCGGATAGCCCTGTGGACACATGTCCACCCTTCGTGTCGAGCATGGTGATAGGAGAACACGAGAAGCCCGGTATGCTTGAGAACGCGGTGGCATTCGGCGAACACGGATGTCAGTTTGTTGGCAAAGAGAACAGAACTCGTATCTTGAACTTCGTCTTTCCGTCTCGTTGTTTCGGCTTTGGAATAATCCAAAAGTTGGTTCAGCCAGTAAAAGAAAAAATCGGCGAGTTGGGAATAGTGGACATTGTCGAAGAATGGGGGATCAGTTACAACGATGTCTACACTGTGGTCTGGAATACTGGTACGACTGGAATCGCCTTGAGTGAGGTAAACTGCGTCGTTCCCATTATTAGACAAGGCAACCTCGTTGGACACCGGAATGGCGAGAGGCCGATTTATTCCTCCAACTTTACTGTTCTTCCCCGATGTCACATAGAGCTCTGTTGGATCGGCCTTGTAGGTAAGCGCATTTAGGATGCGAGAGCGAAACAAGGTGGAAAACGATCCAGACGACTTACTCGTACCCCAGACATTTGCTTCGATTGGCATCACTTCGGGCTTGAGGACATGATGTGAAAACATGTGCCGCACAGCCCCTGTTCCTTCCCCTTTGAAAGATGTAAATAGGTTATTGAACTCAAGCACTCCAGAGCACAGGCAGGCAAAGAGGAGCCTATGATCGGCGTGGTCAATCTGACGAATCGCTTCCCGTAAGTGGTGGATGCAAAGGAGCTGTCTATCGGAAAACAACTCATGCCAGAAGCGGTAGTTGTGCTTCAAAATCTGGTTTGTGTTATAACCCGGTGTGATTTCAATCTGAGGAAAGGAGGATCTGGTGGAAGTAAACTCTTGTGCGATGTTTTCTAAAAGGGCGTCATCAAAAGCATTCATAGAGGCGTATCGCTTTTGCCCATCCGTGGTGAGAATCATCTTGGCGTACCGGCGATAACCAAGAGGCTCACGCATTGATTTCATCCGCTCAACAAGGCGGAATGTATGGCCGCATTTATCGCATTCGACTTTCGCCCCTTTAATATTGCCTTGTTGTGGGTTGTACGTCGTGCCACAATCCGAGCACTTCACGTAATCAGCATCGTAGCGCGTCGCGTTAACGGCACCGCAACTAGGGCAGAGTGCACGGGCACTGGGGTCTTTGCGCGGGATGGCGTTCTTTGAGAAAATGCGAGACTTGAAGAGGTCGATCTGTTCATCGCATTGTGGACATGACACGACCTTGACGAGAAAGTAGTACAGTACGGTTGCCCTACTACCTTCTTCTGTTCGCGTCTCGAAGTAGTTTAGTAGTTTGGGGGCGACCGTGTGCTCAAGGTTCTGGTATGTAGCGACGACTTCGGGCGGATCGTACTTAGTGAAAGCAGCGCGGCATGCGAGATACGCGACTGGATTGATATCTTGGCCTAAAGCGGTACAACCAAGCTTAATTGCTTCTCCTACGGTAACTCCGCTCCCCATGAAAGGGTCAAAAATTACAGTTTTAGAAAAATCGTTCTTCCCATAAAAGCGTTTCCAGAAGTCCTCTCCTTCGTCGAGACATGCGCCCAGCAAAATGCCCCGAAAAACAGATCCCAACCTACGTGCCCACCATTTGTGGATGTAATATACTGGACGGTGGACTTCCTTTCTCCACGACTCGGCTTCTGCGATTGCAGAGAGACGAGCATAGGGAAATTCGGTCTCTATGAGTTGGGGCATCTTTCTACTCCGGGAGTTGCGGCATGGCTGCGGTACGCTCTTTTGGCTTTCGCTCTTTACACGCTTTGAAAATGTCTTGATGTACGGGGAGTTTCTCCAGTGGAAAAGGGAGTTTTTCGTCGCTTGTGTAGTCAATCACAATATAGTGAAAAGAGTTTTCATATTTATCGTCACGGATGATTAAGTCCGTACAGGGTGCCCATCGTGTAGCAAAGGATGCCAGTTCATGCTGTTTGACAATAAGGATATGCCGTAAATGGAAAAAGCTCAGCTTATAGTTGAGAGGATTCGGGTAGGTGTACATCCTGCGGTGACGGATGGAACCTTCTCCGTAAGGGCCGTGGTCATACTCGCTTTGATTTGCATATTTTGCATCCTTGTGGATTTCAAAATCGTAATTGAGGAAATCTCCATCCATTAGAATTGTCGTGACCATGGAAGAGCTATCGGGACTGAGAAGCGCAAAAAGATAAAAACAAGGCACCTCGACAGTGTTCTCTCCGACCTTCACAAGGGCTTTCCCACAGGGAAGACAGCTATTGTAGTCAATGGTAAGACCTCGTGGGTCTTTGCCGTCCTCCTTTTGGATGAGCTTTTTGACCTCGAGACCGAGCAGTGAGTTGGCGGTCTTGTACCTCAATACGAGGTCCGGAGTAGTCAATTTTCCTGAGTGGAATACTTCGATATTTGGAAGCGCGTTTCTGATTATATCCGCAACCCAGCAGTCAAATGGGTCGTCTTGGACTGTGCCGACTAAGGCAGATGCCCGAAGAGAAATTGGGATCTCGCCTTGGGTGATCCTCGCAGAGAGTGCGTTGTAAACTTGTTCGATAATTTGGATGTGGTTCATCTATCGCAGTCCTTGTTCATATCTACTACTAATCAAGGAACGTAATACACCACGAGTGGACTATTTCCGTCTCACCGTTGTTACTCCACTAGCACCAGCCGCAAAATCCGCCCTGGGTCTTCCACCGCGAGATAGACCGCGCCGTCCGGTCCGGTCTGCACGTCGCGCATCCGCGACTCGCCTTGGTATGCGATCTCATCGTGTACCACTTCTGTGCCCGCCAATCGCAGCCGGTGTAGGCGGTTGAAGCGCAGCGAGGTCACCAGTAAGTCGTTTTGCCAGTTGACGAACTGCTCACCGGTGTAAAAGTCAATGCCACAGACCGCTATCGACGGCACCCAATAGGTCTGCGGCTGCTCCATGCCGTCGGCGTGGGTTTGGTCGGTAATGGGTGTGCCGTTGTAGTTGATGCCGTAGGTAATGGCCGGCCAGCCGTAGTTTAGGCCGCGCTGTACAAGGTTGAGTTCGTCGCCGCCCTTAGGGCCGTGCTCGGCTGCCCATAGTTGGTCGGTCTCTGGGTGCAGGGCCATGCCTTGGGGATTGCGGTGGCCGTAGGACCAGATCGACGCAATGGCTCCGTTGCCGCCGACGAAGGGGTTGTCGGATGGGACGCCGCCGTTGTCGTGTAAGCGGTGAATCTTGCCGTTGGGCAGTTTCACGTTCTGGGCGAGGGGCCGCTGGCCGCGGTCGCCGATCGCATGGTACAGATAGCCCTCGCGGTCGAAGACGATGCGCGAGCCGTAGTGGTGGGAGTGCCGAGTGTAGAATTGATCTGGGACTCGATGAATCACTTCTACATCGACCAACTCTTCGTCTTGCAGCCGTCCGCGGCTGATGGATGTATAGCTTAACATGCCGCCCAATGGCCCAGGCAGCGGATCCGAGTAACTGAGGTAAATCCAGCCGGTCTCCGCGTATTGGGGGTGCAAGGCCACGTCCATCAGTCCGCCCTGTCCCTTGGCGAGCACCTTAGGCACGCCGTCGATGGGCGGAGAGACCGCGCCGTCGGTGCCGACGATGCGCAGCCGTCCCTCGCGCTCGGTGACCAACAAGCGTCCATCGGGCAGAAACGCGAGACCCCACGGCACGCCCAAGCCGGTGGCAAAGGTCTCGACGCGAAAGGTGTGTTCCTCGGATTGGACGATCTGTTGGGCTGAGGCGTTTGCTGCAAAAGCGAGAGTGCAAATCAGATAAATACTGTATCGCATATCTTTTTTAAACCCTTGGTTGGATAGCTGTCCGATAAATGTCAATACCGTACGGATGTCCTGTATCCACGGCGGCAGTCGGTGGGGGATTAATGGGATTGTGTGCGCTCGGCCTCCCGCATCAGGCGCACTAACGCGTCGATTTGGTCTGCGTCCATTACCGCGCCAAATCCGGGCATGCCGTCCTCGGGAATCCCCACGGCAATGCTTGCGAAGATGGCTGCGTCGCTTACGCCGTAATCCCAGCGGCCGTCGATTAAGCTGCTAGCCATGCCTCCGTCCATATCGGGTCCGTGGCAGTCGGCACAGTAGTGGGCGTAGTGAGCTGTTGCTGGGGTTGCAACCGACGGCTTTGCTGGCGAGGACTGACGGCCCCAACCGCCGCAGCAAACTATGCTCAGGGACAGGCTGCAAAAAAGTACGCGCCGCCATGCGCTAGCTGTCATGTGGGACGTTACAGCACTTGCACCACCTCGCGCACCCCCTGCACCAGCGCGTCGATGTGGTGAGTCTCGGTCGCCAGCGATACGTTGCCGCCCGTCCGCGTGTACAGCCCCTTGTTGAGCAGAGCGAAGAACAACCAGCGCTGCATCTGCGCGTCGTCCTGAGCCGCTTCGCGAAAATTGCGCGGTGGCTGTGCGAGGAAGTACAGCCGGAATATGGACCCAGCCACGACCCCCTGCACGGCGATTCCGACCTCGCCAAACGCGGCCTCCAACCCTTCAGCCGCCCGCCGCGCTAGCCCTTCCATCTGCTCGTACGCCTCTGGGGTCAGTGCTTGGAGGGTCTGCAAGCCGGCAGCTAGGGCGATGGGATTGGCGTTGAAGGTCCCAGACTGTTGGATCTGCGGCCCGTCGGCTGGATCGTATAGGTCCATGGCGTCGGCGCGGCCGCCGAAAGCTGCGCCGGGCGTTCCACCGGCGATTACCTTGCCCAAACAGACCAAATCGGGCCGTACTTGATAGGCCGTGTGCGTCCCGCCCGGGCCGAAGCGGAAGCTGACGATTTCGTCGAAGATCAGTAGGGCACCAGCGCGGGTGGTCGCCTCGCGCAGGCTCGATAAAAAACCGGCCTCTGGCAGCGTCAGTCCAGCGGCCGTGGAGAGCGGATCCACAATCACGGCGGCTAGGTCTTGGGCGCAGTCGCCGATAAGTTCGGCGCAGGTCGCCGCGTCGTTGAACGGCAGCACGACCACCTCGTCGAGGGTGTGGGCCATCAGCCCGGCCGAAGAAGCCACGCCCTGCGGCTTGTTAGCTGGTCCCAACTCCGGCCCCAGCGGCGGCAAGTAACTCACTAGCGCGCTGTCGTCGATGCCGTGATAGGCTCCCTCAAACTTGGCGATCTTGGTGCGCCCGGTATGGGCCCGCGCTACGCGCAGGGCGTTGAGTACGGCTTCGGTGCCCGAGGAGCAAAAGCGCATTTTTTCCAGTGCGGGCATGCGCGCGCGGAGCATCTCGGCCATCTCCACTTCGAGGGCGAGGGGCCGCGAAAACCCAGTGCCGAGGGCGATTTGCTCCTGCAGAGCAGTGACGATGGCGGGATGGGCGTGGCCCAAGGGCAGGGCTGTGTTGTTGTTGACGAAGTCGATCAGGCGGTGCCCGTCGATGTCGTAGAGATAGGCTCCCTCGCCGCGGTCGGCGTACAAGGGAAAAGGGTCAATGTGGATGCCGGTGCGGGTATTGCCACCCGGTAGCGATTGCTTGGCCCGCGCAAACATTGCTTGGGAGCGGGGATTGCGCGCTGCGTACGCGGCGATTTCCTCGTCGAGCAAAGCCTTGATTTCTCGTGCCATGATTCATCCTTGCCGTGAAAGAAGTGCGAATTTCGCTGTGCGAAGAGAAAGGTGCTGGAGGGAAAGTGGTGGTCGGGGTGGTCGGATTCGAACCGACGACATCCTGCTCCCAAAGCAGGTGCGCTGACCGGACTGCGCCACACCCCGACGCGTAGCAAAAAATAGAGATAGCTATGCGCGATGGCAACGGCTCAAGGGCGATGAGCGTTGATGGCATCGCGCAGGGTTAGGGTCGCCTGCCGGGCCGCAGCCGCGAAATCGCTGTCTTGGGAGGCGTAGAGGATGCCGCGCGAGGAGTTGATGAGGATGCCCGCACCGCGAGCGTCGCAGCCGTTTTTGACCGCTAGCTCTATAGAGCCGCCTTGTGCGCCGACACCGGGTATTAGCAAGGGTATGTCCGGCGCTAGGGAGCGGAAGTGGGCCAAGTGCTCGGGTTGAGTTGCGCCGAAGACTAGGCCGATGTTGTTGGCCGCGTTCCATTCGTGGGCTTTGGCAATGACGCGCTCGTATAGGGGCCGGTTGCCCATGAGTTGTTTTGCAAAGTCGTCGGCACCAGGGTTGGACGTCAGGCAGACGAGAAAGGTGGTGCGGTCTTGGTATGCGGTGAAAGGTGCGACGCAGTCGTGGCCCATATAGGGATTCACCGTTAGCGCGTCGCAGCCGAGGACCTCGTAAAAGGCACGGGCATATTGCGCGGCTACATTGCCCATGTCGCCGACCTTGGCGTCGATGAGTACCGGGATGTCCGCGGGGATATGGTCGAGGGTGCGTTTGAGCGTGGCAAAGCCGTCTGTGCCGAGGGCGTTGTAGAAAGCGAAGTTGGGCTTGTAGCAGCAGACGAGATCGCAGGTGGCGTCGATGATTTGCTGGTTGAAGTAGAGAACGGGATCGGCTTTGGAGCGGACGCTGGCAGGTAGCTGTGCGGGATCGGAATCTAGTCCGACGCAGACCAGCGAGTTATTCCTGCGGATCGCTTGATTCCATTTCTCCGTAAAACTCAAACTCATTTTTTGTTCCCTCTAAGATGAAAGTGTCCGTATAGGTAGAATCGAAATAGGCGTCGTCGAAGGCCGCTGGCGCTGGCTTCGACCAGAGCTCAGCCGAAGGGCCGAGGAGGAAAGTCACCCGGCCTTGGCGCAAGAAGTCGCCGACCTCGTCGGCTTGCAGCACTTGGACGGCATCGAAGTCGTCGAGGACGGCGTCGCCCGAGTAGCGGCCAGCCGTGCCTGTGGCCCTGACGACGAAAGGGTTGGCCTCTTCCCCGCCGAGCCGTTCGCTAATGTAAGCGCGGTCGATGTCGTCTTCGTAGCCGACAACTCCGTAGGACGTGGCGAGGCTGCGGTCCACGGTGGCCGCGCCGTGAATCACGTGCCCAGCCGCGCTGAGCAGCCTCGGCGCGATGCTCGGTTGCAGCCCGAGACCGCGGACGTCGACGAGCAGGCTGGTATAGGGTGCCTCGGGGACGAAGAACACGAGTTCGTCTGCCGCGAGTGAATCGGCGGTAGGGGGCGTCGTCAGCGAGTCGGGGGTGTCCACTGCGAGTGAATCAGAGGTAGCTGATAGCGTTAGCGAATCGGTGGTCGCGGACACTGCGAGCGAGTCGAAGGTAGCTGGCGTCGTCAGCGAATCGGCGCTGACTAGTACTGCGAGCGAGTCGGTGGCGGGTGCTGTTAGCGAATCGGCTACGGCTGGTACCGCGAGTGAATCGGCTATGGCCAGCATCAGCGAATCGGCGCTGACTGGTGCTGTTAGTGAATCGGCGGTCGTTGGTACTGAGGGGGAGTCGTCGAAGTAACTGAGGTCGTGTGATCTTGGGTCTATAGGCTCGACTTGAGGTAGTGCCACCGCCGCGAAATCGCCTAGCAGAAGCAGTCGCACGGCGATGCGATAGCGTCCTTGGTCCTCGCTTTGCGAACCAATGGCCACGCGGACGAGGTCTTGAAAATCGCGATCGAAGCCAGCGTCTTGCAGTTGGGTGTCGGCGTTGAGGCGCACTTGGCCGATTAGTTGGCGCATGTTGCGGAAGGCCGCGTCCCGGGCATTGCGCAATCCGTGGAGCCGCTGCTGCACAGGGTCGGTGATTGCCGCGGGCGCGGTACCGTCGCCATAGGCGAAAAGCGCGTGTTGCGTCCAGTCGATATAGCCTTCGGCTAGCTGCGAGACCAGGGGCTCGATTGCGTAGCGTTCGGGTTGTTGGGCGGGTAGTCGCGCGGCAATCAACACCAGCGCGGCGATCAGAGGGAACATTAGCTCTCCAAAAACAGAAAAATCACCCGGAGCCGCCGGGCCCCGGGTGTGGGAGGAGTAAGTCTATAAGCCGAGTTCTGTCCACGCACCTGAAGTGCGCTGTGCGGGCATTCATCTGGGGCGGCGGTTGCCCGGTCGCCTCGGTGCGGCCTACCCGGGAATTTAGCGAGGCGGACCACCTCTTTTCCCCTATTTGGCCTTGCTCCGGATGAGGTTTACCCTGCCACCTGCGTCGCCGCAGGTGCGGTGAGCTCTTACCTCGCCTTTTCAACCTTACCCAGCAAGCTGGGCGGTGTGTTTTCTGTGGCACTGTCTGTGGGGTTGCCCCCCCTGGGCGTTACCCAGCATCCTGTCCTGTGGAGCTCGGACTTTCCTCACCAGCGGCCACTGAGGCCTGCTAGCGCGCCCGCCCGACTTACTGCTCCCAAAATCAAACCAACTGCTCGTCCCAGACCATAATGGTGCCGCAGCTCTCGCAGTGAATGACGCGGTCGCCGACGCGTACCTCGTTGAGCATTTGGGCGGGCATTTGGTGGTAACAAGCACCGCAAGCTTCCTTGTGTACGGCTGCGACGCGAATGCCGCGCCGTCCCCTCCTGCGCTTGTACGTCTGCAGCAATTGGTCATCGATGCTCTTGGCGACCACCTCTCGACTCTTTTCAACTTCGTCGATTTGTTCCTGCATGGTGCCGAGCATGCCTTCGAGTTCATCAATGCGCTCTTGCTCGACTGCGCGGACTTCCTCAAAAGCCTCTTGCTCTTCGTCAATTTGTCCCTGAATTCGCTCTTGGCCCTCAAGGGCTTTGAGCAATTGCGTCTCGTGCTCGGCAATGGTCTTTTTGCAAATCTCGATTTCGAGCTGGAGAGAATCGTATTCCTTGTTAGTGGTTACTACGGAAAAGCGCTCCTCGCGCTCGCGCAGGGTGGCTTTGCTGCTTTCGATCTCGCGCTCGCAGTGCCGCTGCTGCTTGGCTAGCTCCGCGCTTTGGGCTTCTAGATCGGACAAAATGGACCGCGCTTCTGCTATCTTGCTGCGCCGCAGGTCGATCTCAGCGGGATATTTTTCTTTGGCCTCTTCGAGAGAGAAGAGTTTTTTATCGACTTCTTGGAGCTTCAACAGTTGCAACAAACCCTCTTTCATGTGGTCTCTCGTTTCCTATGGTACCGGCCAAAGAAAAAGAGTGCATCAAAGATGCACTCTAATGGCTCGTATGAGCTTCTACTGGTGAACAAACACTCTGAAGTGAACCCAGTATGTCGCGTCATCAGCAGCTTGTGGCTATCGGTTGCGGTAAATGAGTCTCATTTAATTACGGGTATTTGGATGCGACGGTCAAGAGAGCAGCGCCCGCGCCGCCTGCGCCACGTGCCCGGGGGTTAAGCCGTATTTTTGCAGCAGGTCTTCGTTAGGTGCGGATTCGCCGAAGACGTCGCGGATGCCGACGCGCTGCATGGGCGTGGGACGCCGTTCACCTAGCACTTCAGCGACCGCGCCGCCCAAGCCGCCGACGATGGTGTGGTCTTCGGCTGTCACTACGCAGCCTGTCTGCGCGGCCGCGGCGACAATGGCATCTGCGTCGAGTGGCTTGAGGGTGGGTACATGCAGGACGAGTGCCGAGATCCCTTCGCTCGCTAATTCGTCGGCCGCGGCGAGGCAGCGCGGGGTTTGGGCTCCCGTGGATATGAGGGTGATGTCCGTGCCCTCGCGCACGACAAGGGCGCGGCCCAACTCAAACTCGTAGTCGGCTGGAAAGATGACTGGTTCCGGATCGCGCGTCATGCGCACGTACACAGGGCCGGGCCGGTCGTTGGCCGCCAGCATACAGGCGCGGACTTCTACGGCGTCGGCTGGGGCCAAAACGGTCATGTTCGGCATGGCCCGCATGACGGAGATATCGGCGACTTCTTGATGGGTTTTGCCGGTTTTGCCGGTCAATAGGCCCGAATAGGCGCCGCAGAGCTTGACCGGCAGGTTGGGTTGGGCGACGACGACGCGGAGTTGGTCGAGATCGCGGTTGACGATGAAGCAGGCGAAGCTGCTCAGCCACGGCACGAGGCCGCAGGTGGCCATGCCAGCGGCGACGCCCATCATGTTTTGCTCGGCAATGCCCATTTCGAGGAAGCGGTCGGGCCGCTCGCGGGAGACTTTGTCGGCCTTGGTCGAGTTGGCCAAGTCGCCGTCGAGCACGTACACGCGCGGATCGCGGTCAATGAGTTCGATGAGCGCGTCGCCAAAAGCATCGCGCTGGGCCAGCATCTCGCCGGTGGTAGAGAGGTTCACAGCGCGGCCTCCTGCGCGGCGAGTTCGTCTTGCGCTTGTTTGAGGTCTTGGTCGGTCACTGGCTTGGAGTGCCAGTTGAAGTCGTTTTCCATGTAGGAGATTCCTTTGCCCTTGACCGTGCGGGCGACGATGATGGTGGGCTGGCCGCGATGTGATTTGGCCGCGGCAAAGGCCGAGAAAATGGCGGGGAAATCGTGGCCGTCGGTTTCGATGGCGTTCCAGCCAAAGGCGCGCCAGCGGGTGAGTGGATTTTCCTGCGCGGCCAAGCGGTCGAGCACGCCGTAGCCCTTTTCGGTGGCCCAGCCGTATTGCTGGAGGCCGTTCCAGTCGAGGATGGCGGTGAGATTGTCGAGGCCGTAGCGGGCCGCGACAAAGGCCGCCTCCCAGATTTGTCCCTCCTGCGAATCGCCGTCGCCGATCATCACCCAAGTGCGAAAGTCCTGTCCTTTCAGCCGGGCGGCGAGGGCCATGCCGAGGCCGGGCGACAGGCCCTGGCCCAGCGAGCCGGTGGACATGTCGAGACCGGGGAGGACGCTCATGTCTGGGTGCCCCTGGAGGCGGGAGTCAATGGCGTCAAAGGTGGCGAGTTCTTCAATGGGCAGGTAGCCGCGCAGGGCTAAGGCCGCGTAGAGGCCGATTGAGGAATGCCCCTTGGACAGGATGAAGCGGTCGCGGTCTGGGTCGCGGGGTCTGTCTGGGTCGATGTTTAGTTCGGCGAAGTACAGGGCGACGAATAATTCGGCCGCGGACATGGGGCCGCCTAGGTGGCCGGCTCCAGCGTGGTGTACCGACTCGACGACGAGACGGCGCAATTGGATGGCATAGTGCTTTAGCTCGGCGTGGCGCTCGCGCGTCAGGCTCATAGAATTTCTCCTTTTTGCGGTTCGTTAAGGTAGAAATCGACGCGGCGTTAGTCCAGCCACGGGGGCACAACGCCAAAGGCCCGGCCGCACTCGGCTAAGCGCTCGACGTCTTCTAAGCCGATGGGAATGCCGTCGCGTGCGTACGCTTCCTCGTTGCGGTGTTCGGGCGTGCCGGGCAGAGTGACTTCGTCGTACCCACGCAGTGGAATCATCTGCTCGCTCGCTAGGCGCACCAACTCATCGACGCCGTGGCGCACCTGTGGAGCGGGTGCGAAGAGGCTCAAGTCGAGGACGAGGATTAAGCTGCCCATGCGCGCGGTCGGCCATTGCGCGGCAATCTCGCGGGCGCGGTCGCCGCCTTGGCCGACAAAAGCTCCGCCGAGCAGGGTGGCGATTGCGGTGTAGCCCATGGACTTGAAGAAGGCTGCGGGGATCAGTTCTTCAATGGCTTCGATTGGCTCTCCACGCTGATAGTCGGCGAGGATGCAAGTGGCCACGTCGAGCACTACTGGTGGCCCCTCTTGTCCGGGCAGGCCAAAGCACAGGGGCGGGTTGCCGTAGTGGGCGGCGCGCTTGCCGTCGTTGCTGGAGTAGTACTGGGGATAGGCTGCTTGCACTGAGAAGCCCACGCAGTTTTTCGCCATGGCGCGGCGCACGTAGTGTCCCGCTGAGCCGTAGTGCCCAATGTGGCAGGCCGCGCCGATGGCGAGGCCCTTTTCCTTGGCCTTGGCGATGGCGCGTTCGGTGGCCAGCATGGTCGGCGCGTACCCGAGGCTGCCATCGCCATCGACAAAGACGTGGGTGTCGCTTTCGCGCAGGACGCGGATGTCTGGGTCGGGGTTGGCCTTTTTGTCGCGGAGCGTGCAGCAATACCCGTACAGGGCGCGGGTGCCGTGCGAGCGCACGCCGCGCAAGTCCGAATTGGTCAGCAGGTCGGCCAACTGCACTGCGTGTGCGGCGGACATGCCAGCGGCGCGGAGGCAGGCCGTGCCAAAGGTTCTGAGATCGTCAGCGGCAATGCGTTTGAACTCTGTGGGGGGGCGGTTCATGTAAGGACTCCTATGGGCGTTAGGGATGGTTGGTCTTGCGGGCAAGTAGGTCGGCGAGGGCTGCGCGTCCGGCTTGATAGTGTTGGGACCAATCCTCGACGCGAGAATCTGGCTCGCTACAAGCGAGATGGAGGCCGAGGGGAAAAAGAGCAAAAGCAGTGCGGTCACGGCGTTCCTGTGGGTTGTTGTTGCAGAGAGTTGAGCAGTTGCTGGGTCTTAGCGCGTAGCGCAGCATCGTCTGCACTCAGTGCTAGACTGCGGTGCAACGCCTGTTCGGCAGCGGCGCGTTCCCCATTGCTGAACAAGCCTAAGCCGAGGAGATACCAACCCTCGGCGTCGTCTGGGCGCACTGCAACCGCTCGGCGGCAGTAGGCGATGGCCTCGTCGTAGCGTCTGAGTTGGCCGGCGATGTGGCCGGCGTTGAGCAAGGCGGGGAAATACGCTGGGTCTTGGTCGAGGGCGACCTGTAAGTAGCGCAGCGCGGCTTCGGGTTGTTGCAGCTTCAGGAGGTCGCCGGCGAGGCGGTTGAGCAGATCGAGATCCCCGGGGCGCAGGGCGACGGCTCGGTCGAATTTGTTCTCGGCTTGGGGAAAATATCCGTGCCGGACGAAGAACAGGCCGAGGTTGTAGTGATGGGCGGCTTCTTCGGGTGCGTTGAGGATGGCTGCGCGCAGCCGCTTGACTTCCTTGCCGCTGAGGGCTTGTAGGTGCGAAAAGCTCGTTAGGGCTTGCTGCGCCAAGGTGTCGCGGCCGGCCCTGCGGGCGAGGGTGGCGAGGCGATAGAAGGCGTCGGCAAAGCCGATGTCGAGCAAGGTGGCCCGCTGAAAGGCCTTCAAGGCATCATCCTGTCGGCCCTCGGCCGCGAGGCTTTGGCCGAGGTAGTAGTAGAGCGTGGCGTCGTTGGGAAACAGGCGCAGGGCTTCGAGCAGTTCGCGGGTGGCTTCGGCGTAGCGGCCCGTGGCCAAGTACAGCTCGCCCAAGCGTCGGCGCACTGGCGAGTTGTCGGGATTGAGCTGGACGGCGCGCTGGAGATAGGGATCGGCGCGATCGTACTGGCCTAGCTTGGTGTAGATCCCACCGAGATTCACAAAGCCCATGGCGAAGTCGGGTTTAAGGCGGACGGTTGTTTCGAGGGATGCTATGGCCAGTGCGTAGCGTCCCTGCGCCGCGTGGGACGAAGCCAGCACATTGTGGAGGTCGGCGTTCGTCGAGTCGAGGGCTAGCCCGGCGCGGGCGGCTGCGGCCGCTTCTTCAAAGCGGGTTGCTGCAAAGTGAGTGCGGGCGCGGGCGAGGTGATCGACTGGATCTGGTACTGGCTCAGAAGCACAGGAGGCGAGCGCAAATGCCGCGCAGAGCAGTCGCCACGCCATCTCAGGGCTGCTCGGCGAAGCGGTGGAAGCGGTCGATTTCCAGATCCGCGTACACTTGCTGCGTGCCGGTGGGCCAGCGGATTTCGAGGGTATCGACGCGAGTGCGTGTTCCCAAGCCGAGAGCCGGAGACAAGCTGTTGGACGACCCGAATCCCGGACCGCTGCTGATTTCGACAACTCCGAGCAGATCTTGAGCGCGCAGGCGCAATTGTGCGCCGATGGCTTGCGGCCCTAAATCCACGCCGAGGAAGTGATTGTGGTGGCCCTCGTTGCGGTACAGACTGTTGGGCCACAGGTCGCCTGGGTAGTGGCCCCCGACCGCGGTATAGAGGTCGAGATCGCCGTCGAGGTCGTAGTCGGCAAAACCCACGCCGTGCCCCTTGCCCGGGTTGCCGACACTGGCCGCGGCCGTGATGTCGGCGAAGCGGTCACCGCGATTGTGAAACAGCGTATTGGGTTCAAAGCGCGCCATTATGGGGCCGCCGTTGGTCAGGTAGATGTCGATTAGACCGTCGTAGTCGATGTCGCCATAGCCCGCGCCCATCGAGCCGAAGGAGCGGGCTAGCCCCTGCTGAGGGGCGATGTCGCGGAAGGCCGTCCCGTCGTTGCGGTACAGATAGGCACGAGTCGGGCGCAAGGCCAGCCCCGTGACCTGCGACTGCACGATGTCTTCGTAGAAGTTCATGGCCGAAACGAAGAGGTCGAGATCGCCGTCGCCGTCGCTGTCGATGAAAAATCCCACGTAGCTGCCCTCGCCCGGCTTGGCCACGCCAGCCTCGGCGGTGACGTCGGTGAAGTGCTGCCCGTCGTTGCGGTATAGATGATTAGGGGCGGCTACGTCAATGGCGTAGAGGTCGCTGTCGCCGTCGCCGTCGTAGTCGCCGCAGGTTACGCCGAGGGTTTTACCGCGATAGGCCACGCCAGCCTGCTCGCTGCGGTCGGCAAAGGTGCCGTCCCCTTGGTTGTGGTACAGGCGGTTGGGCCGGCCGCTGCCGGTGATGCCCGAGGCCACGTACAGATCCGGCAGGCCGTCGTTGTCGTAGTCGGTCCAGACGGCCATGAAGCTGTCGTCTGCACCAGCGACGCCGGCACGGGGCGCGACATCGCGGAAGGTTCCATCGCCTTGATTGCGGTAGAGCGAGTTGGGCGCGAGACCCTCCCAGGCTTCGCGGGTGGTAAAGAGGTCTGGGCGTCCGTCGCCATCGTAGTCTGCGGCAATGGCTGCCCAGCCGCCGCGCGGGTCTGCGAGCTTGGCTGCGGCCGATACGTCGGCGAAGCGGTCGTTGCCATCGTTGCGATAGAGCGCGTGCGGGGCTTGGATGCCCGCGGCGAAGATGTCCGGGTCGCCGTCGGTGTCGTAGTCGAGCCACGCCACGCCGCGTCCCCGATCTCGCTTGCCGACGCCAGCCGTTGCGGCCACATCGGTGAAGCGCACCGGCGATGCCTCGGCCAGCGGTGCCAAGCCGATCTGATGGGCCGGTTCAAGGTCGCCCGGGTAGGTGCCGTACGCCTCGATATAGGCCAGCCGCAGATTCCACTGGCGCACGGTGCGCTGCGGCGACGCCGGAGGCAGCACGTCAATGGCGCGCTTGTACGCGGCGACGGCCTCGGGATATTGGCGCAAGTGGTGGTGGGCCGCGCCCAGCAGGAAGGATAGATACACGTCGTCCGGCCGCTCGGTGAGCAAGCTGTCGAGACGGACAGCGGAACCAGCAAAATCGCCCAAGCGCAAAAGCGAGGCGGCCTTGCCCGAGCGCGCTCGGTAGTGTTTGGGATCGACGGCGAGGATGGCTTCGTACTGGGCGAGGGCACCTGCGGCGTCGGGTTGGTCTTGCGTCATTAGAAGGTCGGCGTATGCCATGCAGGCGACCACGTTGCCGGGGAAGGCCGTCACTATGGAGTCGAAAAGAGCGCGCGCCTCGGCTTGACGCCCGAGTTTGCTCAGAGTTTGGGCCAACTGCAATCGAGGTTCGATGCGCTCAGGCGCGAGCTTTTGCGCGCGGGCGAGCGGCGACAGAGCTTGTTGGTAGCGCTTTTGCCGCAAGTAGATTTGCCCGAGCGCGAGCGCGGCCTCGTAGTGCAGAGTGTCGCGCTGGACGAGTGCTTTGAGCACGTGAGCGGCGGAGTCCAAACGGCCGGCCGCTAAGTGTTGGCGGGCCTGTTCGTAGCGCTGGGCACTCTGCGCGGGAAGGGGCGGCTCGGAGGCGCAGCCCAACAAGGTGGCGAGCGCGATACTTAGGCGCGTTGGCGTCTTTGGCAGTGGATACATTTTGCGCTGCATAGTGTACGAACTGAGGGGAGAATTGGCGAGTGGCGGCGGTGCAAAGCGGTTGATTCGCAGCGCATTGTGTCCTATACTTTTGCCGAACGAAAACTCTGCGGAGGTACGCGCGATGAAACAATGGACATGGTTGGCCCTAGCGGGCCTGTTGACCACCCTGAGTTGCGGTTCGGATGAAGCCGTTCAACCGACATCCGATTACGCCGATGCTTGGATCGGCGAATACGAAGGCACCGGGAATTTCGCCCTATCCAATGGCGTCAGCGGGGAAGATCGTCCCGTTACAATAAGTATTGTGCGGGTTTCTCCTAAGCAAGTTACCGTGTCTGCCACGTTGGTTTATGGCGAGGGCCGCAACGATTTCATCCAGGCAATCAACATCCTTCAACCCGACGATCCCGAGCAGATCACCTTGGAGGTGCGCTACCTCAATGCTAAGACGGTTTATGCCTTCACCCAAGAAGAAGACACGATCACCGGCTCCATTGCGACGAGTTCGCTGCGGCTCGGAGGAACTTGGGGTCAAGATCAGATCATGACCGCCATAGAGGTCGTCCGGCAGTAGGACTGTGATTTATGGGATTGGTGGGATGGACAGGATTTGAGGCGATCGTCTATACATCCGCGATGGTGCGCTAAACGCGCTCGGCGCGCCTGATCTCATGCCCAAGTGTTTCCCTCGCTAGTAAATGCAACGCACGGATGGCTCGTAATAAAAAGAACCGCGACCGAGTGCCGCGCCGTAGCTTCTTTTATCTAGGAATAGTCGCGCTGGTGATTGCCCTCGGCGTGGGCGGCTCGTACTGGTATTTGCAGTACCGAGCAGACGCCGCGCAAAAAGCCGTCGAGCAAGGCGACCGCTTGCGCACCCAAAATCAAATGGACGAAGCGGCCCGCTACTACCAGCAGGCCATCGAGCTGGATCCAGACCTCGCCCAAGCCCATAGCAATCTAGGCGTGATTCACGCGGCGCTAGAGCGCTTTGCCGAGGCAATTCCCCACTTTGAACAGGCACTAACGCTGGCCCCCGATCACTTTGAGGCGCGGATTGGTCTCGCCGTTTCACTCGACGGATTGGGCCACTTTTTAGCGGCCGAGGACAGCTATAAGAAGGCGCTGGCGCTGCGGCCCGACTTCGGGGCGATCTACTACAATCTTGGCTATCTCTACCATCAACAGGGTCTCTACGCAGAGGCTGCCGCTCAGTACGAGGAAGCCGTGCGCTTGATACCGACCTTCCTCCAAGCTCGGGCCAATTTGGGGAGGATCTATCACTTGCAGCATCGCCCGGGCGATGCCATTGCCGAGTACCAGCGCACCCTCGCTGATCACCCAGACGAAGGGAAGGTGTACGCGCACTTGGGCGAGAGTTACATGGCCTTGAGCCAATATGAAGAAGCAAGGACGGCCTATCGGCGAGCCGTGGACCTCGGCGTCGAGACGGCGGGCGCGTTTTACGACCTCGGCGTCATCAGCGAGCAGGAAGGCAAGCTCGAAGCAGCGCGAAGTTACTTTCACCAAAGCCTGCTCAAAAATGCGGCTCACGCCAACGCCTATCATCGCTTGGGTGCGGTGACGGCCAAGTTAGGACACGAGGAACAGGCGGCCACCTACTACTTGGAGGCTATAAAGCGCGACCCCGGCCACGCGGGTGCCCACTACAGCTTGGCCCAGCTCTACCTCAAGCAGGGTCGCAGCGACGAGGGCCAGGAGCTAATGCAGGTCTTTGCCAAGCTCAAGGAGTACGAGGGGCGGCTCGCCAGCCTCAAACGGGCTGTGAGCCGGTCGCCACGCTCACCGGAGGCCAGCTACAACGTGGGGTTGCTCCACCTAGAGTTCGGTTACGTCAACAAGGCCGCTGCGGTCTTTGAACAGCTCCTCAAACTCCATCCCGAATTTTCTGCCGCGCAGGAGCGCCTCGCCGAAATCGAGCGGGTGCGGGCCGAGCACAGCGCGGGTTGATCGTTAAAAAGGATTCGCGCCTAGTTCGAGGAGAGCGTGCCCCTGCCCTTGGCGAACGACTAAGAGCTTGTTGGCGGGCACGTTCTCGATCGCGTAGGTGCTGCCGTTGGGATAGGTGATTTCGACGCGGTCAATGGCTTGCGCCGCGCCCAAGCCGAAGTGGACTCGTAGGTCGCTGTGCGAAAGATAGCTGGCTGCGCCGTTGACTGTGCGCCACTGGCGCTTGCCGGCGGCTTGCAGACTGACGCGAGTGCCGACTCCAGCGCGATTGTCCTCGCGGCCAAAGACCTGTAACACGAGATAATTGCTCGCATTTCCTCCATCGTTGCGCAACAAAGTCGGCGCGTCATTTAGCTCGACGACGAAGAGGTCGATATCGCCGTCGTCGTCGTAGTCGCCAAAGCTGGTGCCGCGACTGACTTTGGCCTGCGTCAGTTCAAGGCCGGCTGACACTGGGGTGAAGCGGCCGTCGCCCTCGTTGTGGAAGAGTTGATTGGGTTGGCGGTAGGTGGTGCCGGTTTCTGCTTGGTCAACCTGCGGATATACGTGGCCGTTGGCGACGAAAAGGTCGAGGCGGCCGTCGTTGTCGTAGTCGAAAAAGCGCGTTCCCCAACCCAACATCTCTACTGTGGCCGCGGCGAGTCCAGCCGTGGTCGTGACATCGGAGAAACGCACGCCACCTTCGTTGCGGTAGAGCGTATTGGTCTCGGTGAAAAAGTGGGTTACGTATAGGTCTGGGTCGCCGTCTTGATCGTAGTCGCCAAAGTCCACGCCCATGCCAGCTTCGACGTCGCCGTCGCCATTGTACGCCACGCCCGCGATGAGAGCGACGTCTTGGAAGGTGCCGTCGCCTTGGTTTTGGAAGAGCACGTTGGGAGTTTCGTCGTTGGCGACAAAGAGGTCGCTATCGCCATCGGAATCGTAATCGACCGGCACTACGCCCAAGCCGTAATAGCGGTTAGCGGCTGCCACGCCCGACGCTTGAGTGACGTCGGTAAATGCGCCGTCGCCTTCGTTGCGGTAGAGCACGTCTGGTGCGCCGACTAATCCCTTGGGACCGCAATAGACTTGGAGGCCGCTGAAAAAGGTGCAGAGTTGTGGCTCAGCCGGTAGGTTTTCGGCGTCGAAGACGACGTAGTTGGCCGCGTAGAGGTCGAGGTCGCCGTCGCGGTCGTAGTCGAAAAAGGCCGCGCTGGCGCTGTATTGATCGCCGCCAACGCCCGCTGCTTGGGTCGCATCGGCAAAGCGGTCATCGCCGCGATTGCGATAGAGTACGTTGGCTCCGTAGTTGGTCACGTAGAGGTCCGGGCGGTTGTCGTTGTCGATGTCGCCCACGGCTACGCCCCCTCCCCAACCAGCGTCGCCGACTCCAGCTCCTCGGGTGATTTCCGCAAAAGTGCCGTCGCCGCGATTGCGGTAGAGCGCGTTGCCCGGCCCCGAGCGGTCTCGGTACGTGGCAAAGGTGGCCCCGTTGACTATGTAGAGGTCGAAGTCGCCGTCGGAGTCGTGGTCGAAGAAGGCTGCGCCGCTGCCGTGGGACTCTAAGATGTAATGCTTCTCTTTTCCGCCAAATACATTGCGGTAGGTGATGCCAGCGGCGGCGGTTTGGTCGCTAAATTTGGGTTGGGCGCGCAGGGGGAGGGCGCATAGCAGCACAGCGCAAAACAGCGGAAAGACGCGCAAGGCTTAGATGCTGTGTGAAAGCGCCCGATCGGCTATCCGCAGATAAACGCAGATGGACGCAGGGGCGAAGGAAGCTGTCACGGGGCGACCGCGTAATTTAGGCCCGTGAGCAAGTGCAATGCTTCTTTGGCGGCCTCGTGGTCGGGGCCTTCGCGCTCGGCGAACATGCGCTCTAGCGGCCTTACGGCTGTGGTGTCGCCGATGCGGCCGAGGGTGCGGGCGCTCTCCGCGCGGACCCAGATGTTGTCGTCGGTCAAGGCGAGGCACAGCGCGTCGAGCGCGCGGTGCGTCCGGTGGTGTCCCAATAGCTGTGCAGCGATGTAGCGCACATTGTCGTCGCGGTCGCGTAGAGCGGCGAGGACCGCCGCTTCGGCCTCCGAGGTCCACAGAAACTGAAGCGCGGCGAGGGCCTGTCGGCGCACCGAGGGGATGGTATCCGCCAAGGCGCGCACTAAGAAGGGGACGGCCGTGGTATCGCGGAGATTGCCCAAGCTCCAAGCTGCTGCACCGCGCACCTCGGAGACCGGGTCGTCGGCGAGGACGTTGGCTAAGGTTGTGTGGAGACGGGGATCATCGAGCTGGCCGAGGGCGCGGACGGCCTGTTCGCGGACATAGCGGTTGTCGTCGCGAAGGAGCGATTTGAGGAAGGGGGTGGCGCACGGGTCGCCGATTTGGCCGAGGATTTGGGCGGTAATGTAGCGCAGGCTATCGCTGCCGGTGGTTGCGCGGTCCAGCAAAGGCTCGACGGCCGCGCCGCCTAGTTGCACTAAGGCGTGGCTGGCATCGAGGCGGACTTGACGCCGCGAATCGGCGAGTTGGTCGATGTAGTACTCGGCCTGTTGTGCGGCGCAGCTCAATAGGCTGACGCAGAGGCTTGCTAGGGCGAGCTTGGACATGGGCGGTTTAAGTGAAAGCAGGTGTCGAGAATTGGAAACCCGACACCTGCTTTGAAATTGGCTTTGTAGGAAAGCCTAGTTGACCATCTGCATGAGGCGTTGAGTGATCGATCCTTCCTGCGTCAGGGCGTAGATAATGACGTTGACCGCCATTTGTAGCTGGCGCGTAGAGTCCCCACCGCGCACATCGTTTTCCCAGCCCCAGCCGCCGTCGCCGGGCGTGATGCTCGCTAGCCTACCTTTGATGTAATGGCCGAGCAGATAGTTCCAGGGCCTGACTCCTGACTTACCCTGACTCAACGAAGGACTATAGCCAAAAGGCATGCCTCCACTCATGTCGAAGAAGGCAGTATAGACGGGATGATCCTCGGGCAGGCGCTCAGACCAGAAGTCTTTGCCGCGGATTAGGCCGCCGTATTTTTCCAGTGCCTCGCCGTAGATCCCGCTAAACGTAAAACCACCCGACATTAAGTACTGAGCCAAGTTGGCCATTTCGGCCTCGGTGGGCGCACCTTGCGGCAGGATGATGGGTACTTCCATTAGGCGCGGGTCGTCGAACGTGACGAAGCCGAGGAACTCGGCCTTGAGGCCGGTGTACTCGTTGAGCACGTCGCGTAGCCGATCAATGGTTTGGACGCGGAGCGTGACCGTGCCATAGCCTGTGGTACCGCCAGCCAATGCCCGCGAGGACATGACTTGGGCCAGCTTGACAAAGCCCTTGATGGCCTGCTTGTCCGTGGCGTCTTGGACGATAATGGCGCGGTAGCGACCAGTGTCCATGTCGTTGACATCGAGCATTTCCAGCCCCATGTCGATTTTGTGTTCGGAGGTGCGGGTGCTGGTCACAGCCGCGGCCGTCAGCTTCGGCTCGATAGTCATGGTACCCGTTGGGCTGAAGGCGGATTGTCCAGAAAGGCGAATCCCCGAGCCGCTGACGCCGGCGATGAGGCTGCGGGTGTTGAACGAGGCCGTGGCCTGTACTTGGTCCATGCGCGCTTGCGCTAGCTGGACTTCGCGGCGCGCGAGCTGGCGCTTGGGCTGGGGGATTTTGCGCAGTTCCAGCGGCTTGGTCAGCCGCGGCTCGCGCTTGATGAATTTGGTCGTTAGGGGCCGTGGTGCCTTCTTTTCATCTTCCTTAAAGGGGTTGATCGCAACGACGATTAGGACGAGGGCCACAGCAGAAGCTAGGGCTATAAAGAAACCCCGACGCAGGCGGCGAACCAGACTGTCGAGATCAAAATCCTGAGTGGGCGAAGTAAAGCGCGTGGAGACCCATTTTTTACTCATAGTGACCTCCTCGAAGGACGTTTGGGGGAAATGACCCGGTCTTGGACCTGTAGGCCATCTCCGCGTTTTTTGAGCTTCTTATCGAGTTTGCGCAGCCGAGCGATGGCCGTGGTAGAATCCACGTCAACCACCTCTATTTGCCCCACTTTTTGCTGCGATGGCCTAGGCCGCCACACATCGAACCGCATTCGCTTTGTCAGCCCGTGCCGACCACCGATGTTTAGCTGGACGTGGGGTTTTCCTTTCCGTTCGGGTAAGATGGCTGCTATACGGCCCTCTAGCGGCAAATTCGCGTCTAGGTCGGGTGCTATATCGTCCGCTAGCCCCTTTAACACCCCCCGGATAATGGTGAGGTCGCTGCTGGGCTTGGAGACAAACCAACGCTCGGCGACGTTGAGTGCGCGTTCTGTGGCGGGATCAGCCATTTGCAAGCGGAGAAGATCGGCTAGGAAAGCCTGTGTCAAACCAGGATGTGATGCGCCTGGATACTTCCAAGTATTATAAAGGAATAGCTGTTGGTCATAAGGTATCACGGCTGAGGAGTCGCGCAAGTCCGACCAGAAAATTTTGTCGCGGTGTAAATCCTCCAGCTTGACTTCGAGTTGACAGACGATGGAGGGCAGGGAAATCACCTCGTAAGACTGGTCTTCGCTTGGGCCTCTATCGTCTAATAGGCCCATGTTTTCGTAGTAATGAATGACTTGGTTGTGGTATGTTTTATGGGCTTTGTTGAAAGTGAAATGGGCGATGTAATCGATGGATTCTTGCCCTGTGGGATCGCGGGCCTCGCGGATGCTCCGCAAGCGCACGACGCGGAAGCGGCCCAAGTCGGTAAAGACATCTCTGATCGCGCGTTCGATTTCCAACATCAGGCGGGGATGTTGTTCGGCGAGGTGGACGGGCAGGATCTCTTGATCGACGAGATTGGTAAAGACCAAGCCGATGGTGTAGATGTGCGGCTGGGCGTTGGCCGGCTGGCCCCCGAATACGAGGACCGATCCAATTATGAAGAGATATTGCACGGGATTAAATCATGCGCGTCGCAGTGGAAAATCAGTGTATTGCATTTGCTTATGATATAATTTGGATGATCTCGCAGAGCAACTTTTTTTCTTGACAACCCTTTGACAGGGGTTTTATTATGAACCGTTCAAATCGCTCGTCCACTTCTCAAGCTAAGGAGATGCAGTAATGAAGAAGCTGACTCTTTTGGCTGCGATTGCAGCCCTTTGCGTTACGACGCTGGCCAATGCCCAGCCGCCGATACGCTACTTCGACTTACCCAAGTTCACCCAACCCCCCACGCTCGACGGCGACCGCATGACGGTTCCCGATGAGTGGGCTGGTGCGCTAGAATTTCCCTGCTCGCCGAGCCAGGTTCAACTCGATGGTCAAGAGTATGGCTGGCGCAGTATAGAGCAGCAGTCCAGCGAAGTCAGCACCAACCAGCTCAATGAAAACGGCGAGACCGAAGTAGCTGGTGAAGGCCGCACCGACGCCGATTTCTCTTCGGTAATCTTGCAGGCTTGGGACGACGATGCCCTGTACTACATCACTGAGGTTAGCGATAATGTCCGCGACACCGAGGGCGGAGGTGAGGCCCGGGCTTGGTGGGAGCGCGACAGCATGTCTCTCTACCTCGACCTGAACAACGAGGACTGCGCGTGCGGCGACCCGGCCCCGGCTAGCTACGTCAACCTGAACGTAGTCAACTTCATGGCCGTGCCCTTTGGCTCGAACGAGCTGTCTGTCTGCCTAATCACTACTGTGGACAATGCGCGCGTGGATGTCCACGATCCCGACGCGCTTGAGGGGTTTGAATACGGCTTCCGCGATGCCGGCGACGAGTTCGGCGACACTGGGGATGCGGACTACGTGATTGAAGGCAGGTTGCCGTGGGATACCTTCCTGCGCAACGGTAACCTCTTTGAAGCCCCCACGGTTGGTTCTGAGATGGGCTTTACTTGGCTAGCGGTTGATTCCGATGGCGAAGATGGTTACGGCGGCCAAATTCAGTGCGTGGCTTGGGCGGGCGGCAACATGTCCGAGTTTGCCAACTGGGTCTTTGTGGATACGCCGGCTGGCCCGACAGGCACGGCGGTCGAGGAAGATTCTTGGGGCCGTGTAAAGGAGACCTTCGTCCAGTAATCAATAGCCTCTGGATAGATTTTAACAAAGACGGGAAGCGGCTTGACGCCTGCTTCCCGTTTTTTTTTCTTGACCCGCGAGCTTAGGCAAACCTATGTTCTCGCCCATTAATCTTCAGGTTGCTCAATATGACTCGCGAGGCGAGGGGTTTTCATGCTGTGTTTTCTAAAATGCCGTGTTGTCAAGGGCTGGGTGGTCTTATTCGCGCTGGCTTGGGCTGGTCTGTCCGCGCCAGTGGAGGCGCAGCGCCACCCCGAATCCGCCGGTCCGCTGCCTTATTACGACCCTACTCTTGGCACGCCTAAAGATCCCCCGTGGAAAAAGCGCCCCCCCTTTCTGCGCGGTCCCCAAGACCGCTATGATCGAGGGTTGGGAAGGGCGTTCCTCAACGCCGCAATCAGCGTCCCCTATCTCAACTACGCCGACGAAAAGTACATTGCTTACTACCGCGAGACCGTTGCTTGGGCTGCCCCGTCGGGTCGCTCGCTAAGTACCCGCAACGTGGGTTGGGACCGGATGGGCAACTATATGGGCGGCGGCTATCGGCGGCTCCTGACGATAGAAGAGTCGCGCAGTGGCAACGACTTTAGTGGGTATAGCTATATCGACCACAAGTATCGGTCGTTCCGGATCGGTCACTATACTCACAAGGATTTACACTGGACCGCCACGGTGGGCCATGTGACCACAAGATCAGATGTGCGCACTATATTCACGCCACTCACGCTGACCAGTAGCAAGATGAACGTGCTGCGCATGGATATCAACTACAAGGAGCGAGAGCGGGCGACTCTGTTATACTCGCGCGGTGGCGATCACTCGGGTGCCCAGCTATTCTCTAAATGGGCGTTTGGCCAAGAGGGGGACGACGCTTGGGACAACTCACCGGTACTGCTCTTTGGTGGCCACTGGCAGCACGAAGTAAGTAGCTTCGCCAGCGTTGGCGGAACCCTGATCAACCAGATTATGGCTTCGCCGGCCCTGTCGCGCACTAGCGCTTGGCGCGGCGATTTGCCCTATGAGATGCTCGGCCCCAAGACTATCCGCGTCTTCGTAGCCGACGATTCGCCCGACGACGCCCGGGCTAATGCCATTGTCTATGGGGTGGACATCGTCCTCGAAGGCGAGCGCAACACACAGTCGGTGCGCTTAACCAGCCTCGACGACGACCCGGACTACGACCCACTGTTAGAAGCTGGACCACCGGAGGGTGGTAGCGTCCGCGTCGGCGGTGGACACGAGGCCGAGGGCAAGGTGCCGGTGGTTTACACCTTCGTCCTTCCGGCGGACGTGACGGTGCGCTCGGCGCGATTTGTCGCCGATGTGGCTGGCGACTACCGAGTCGGCGTCAGTCAGACCCACGACTTCTTCAGTATTGACCGCCGAGGCACCGCGGCGATCACCGAGTCGGCTTGGCCAGCTCCCATCACTAGAAGTAACGAGCGGGCCATTCGGCGTCCGTTCAAGTGGTACACGGACGAAGACGAGGAGATATACTATACCGTTGTCCGCGCCGATGGCAGCGACAGCAGCGGCGCAAACCGGCGGATGGTCTCCTTTGATTACGGCATCCCCACTGGGCAGAGCTTAGCCTCGATTAACTATCAGGTTGAGTTAGTAGGGCTGGAAGTCAGCGGCGAGATGGCGCACAACCTGCAAAATTTCATGTTCCCGATCGGCAATAACGAAGGCGAGCGCAGCAGTGAGCGCGCCTTTGCGTGGTGGGTCAAGGGCATCAAGGATATAGCCGCCGGCTTGGCGTTGGGTGGCGAGATATACCGCATGGAGCCTGACTACGGCGGCGGCTATGACAGCTACCGAGGTGGCATGGCCTTCCACTACGATGGGCAGCCTGCTCCCGGAGAGAGAGTCAATACGGTCACTGAGGAGTTTCCCCTCCACGAGGATAACGACGATCATGATGCCTTCTCCGACGAGCACACTAACGATACGGCTACTGCCGAGCCGCGCACGTTGTATCCGGGCTTTCCCAATGCCCAAGTGTACCCCGGCCTCGACGAGAACGTCGACAACATCCCCGACGTAGATCGTAACGAAAACTTCATCGTCGATTGGGAAGAGGCCTTTCTGACCTACGATTCAGAGCCGCCCGAATTTGTCTATGGTATCGACTTCAACAACAACAATGTGCCCGACTTCCGCGAGAACGACAATAAGCCGGACTATCCCTATCCACGCGACCAAAGGGGCCAGCACATCTTTCTCCGCTATGACCGCTTGGGGCGCTTGGGCGAGTTCATCAGCATAGGCCGCTACGACAACAGGCAGATCGCCGGCCCGGGCAAGTCTGAAGGGCTTTACTTCCGCTACGCCTATGAGTTGGAGAAGCGCGGCGTTGGCGCACTGAGGATCAACTTCGATGCCAAGCAGGTCAAAGACGACATCCCGGATCACACCTACGTGTACCGAGTGCCCATTGACGATGTCGAAGTCATCAACTGGTTTAACGAACCGGACGGCCCACCCGAGCTCGCGGGCTTTTGGCGACCGGCGACGCCGGACGAACTGTTGATGCGCGACAGCTTTGTGCATCTCCTCTTTTTTGATAGCACCTATCAGGGCTTTCGCGGCTTCAACATTGAAAACGGCTTCCTGTGGCAGCGCAACAGCCAAGCCGAAATTGAGCTTGAGGACGGCAGTGGGTTGTTGCAGCCCCAAGACGTGCGTTCGCGTTTTTCTTTTGTCAACAAGATCGACTACACCCGTAGCTGGGGTGCCTTCAGCGTCACGCCTAAGTTGAAGCATCGGACGATAGTTGAGCAGGTCGATAGCGAAGATACCCCGCGGCAATCGTACAGCGACTTCATTCCCATCGTAATGGGAGAGTACAAACTCACGCCCAAGACCAGCTTTCAGCTAGGCGTACAGGGGCTACCCTTGCTACCGTTTAAGCACTGGGATCGCGCCTTTGAGGATGGGACGTATAGTCAGACCGATTATCTTGCTATGCTGAGCATCACCGCAGACTACTTTGGCATCCGCGACAATTCGATATTCTTCGGCTACCAGCGCACGCGGCGGGATTTTAGCCATGAAGGGCGGCCCGATTCCAAACAGGGCATTCTCTTCGTAGAGCTGATATCCCCTTTCTAAGGATGCGAATACACATGAGACTCATCGCAAAACACATTCGCATTCTCCTGTGCGTGGCTTTGGTCGCCGGGGGGTGCGCTACCCTCAGATCCCTCGAATCGCATTCTCAGCGGGAGTATTTCATCGAGCTGGAGCCGGTCCTGCCCGATGGGGAGACCTATTACATCGATCCGATCGACAGCTCGGTCGTGTGGAGCGAACAAGGGGTGCAAGTCAAGGTCAAGTTCTACGACGATTCCATGCTTGATGCCGAATACGGTACTCGCTTCACGCCCTATACGCTCACGGGCGTCGAAATTCCCGGCTTAGACTATACGCCGCCTCTGTGGACCGTTTTTGAAGTAACCGTGATCAACCGCACGCGGGAGCGGGTGGAGCTAGATCCCACGCAAACCATTCTGCGCTTGGACGACGGTAGCCGCCTACTCTGTCGCCAAGGGGCGGGAGGTTGGTACGACAAGAACGAGTTTTTCGACTATTCCTATTTGAAGTGGGGAGGACAAGAAGGCAATGTGCGCTATCACGCCAGCTTGGACCGCAATCCGATCTGGGCCAAGAGCGAGTACTACCGGGAAAAACCCGTGCGCAAAGGCTCTAGGTACGTTGGCAAGTTGACCTTTCCACCGCTGCCCACAGAGACTAAGTCGTTCACCTTCGAAGTAAATGACTTCATTCTGGCTTTTGATCAATTTCAAGTAGGATACGGCAATCCGGTAGAATTTACCGATCTGAAATTCCATTTCAATGTCGATCACGGAGTGCGTTGGGTGGAGAGTAATTAGATGAAAAAGATGGTCAAATACCTCGGAGTGATGCTGCTTATCGGCTCGACGGGCTGTGCCTTGAAATACGAGGCACTCAGAGACACCAGTTTGCCCAATCCGCCGTCGATGCCGGTCAAAATATACGTCAAGGAATTCCCGGTTGAGAGCAAGGCCAACGTGGTTGATCCGAGGGCCGCCAATTCGGTCAGTAGCCAAGGCACCCAGTACGTTACTAACGCCCTCGCTAGCCAGGGAAATAAACTGGTGCAGATTACTCGGCCTTCGCGCATAGAGGATTTGTCGGGCGTCTTGTTGCGGGAACTCCGCAAGAACAAGGTGCGGATCTTCACGCAGACGGATCGGGTCGAAGTGCTAGACGAAGACAGTGTGCGGCAAGTGAATAATCCCTTCACGCTAGTGTCAGAGGACTCGGACGAGGCCGATTTGGAAATTAGCGGTACGGCTCTGATTACCAGTCAGCGGGTGCGCAAAGTATTCTCCCCGCAAACGCAAAGAGTGCAGGTCGAGGTCTCAGTCAAGGATCTCAAAACCGGCAAAGTGAGCAAGAAAAATCCAGTGGATGCCGGTATTGTCATGACCTTCAATTCTAGGGAGTTGGAGGAAGCTCTCGCCATTGCCGTGGTGACCAGCCTGACGCAGAAACTGCTATTCTGAAGTGCTGAGGCTGGGCGTGCTTTTGCTGTTGTTTGAATTCAGTCCGTGTCGTGCTGAATTAAATAGTTGGGTAGTAGATGCGGTCGAGACATTTGCCTTGGGAACGACTCAAGGCGTCCAGGTGCATCCAGATAGCCTCGTCATTCTGGCGCAGTTGGACGAGGATGTAAACGTGGCTTTAGGACGATCAGTGATAGACGATTTCGACAAGCCTGTGCCCCTAACGGATGGCGCGATTGATCTCGTGCGAAGCGAGTGGATCTCGGGCACTAACCACGTGTTCGACAAGCAGTTTATCGTCGATCTCGGGCTGGACCGGGCGATCAAGCGCGTGCGAGTGCTAGCTGGCGAGACAGCGCTGAACCAGCCCGAGTATTTCATGCGTGGGTACAGGCTTGAAACAGCCGCCCAAGTGGCGCCGCAAGTTTGGCATCTGTTGGCCGAACAACCGGACAATTTCGTTCTCAATGTAGACACGAGCGCAGATTCTACTTGGGCCGCAACCGACGAGCGCGGTGAGGCGATTCCGCACGAGGGGCGCTTCGTGCGGCTGACACTGATCCGCCAAGACCGCAGCAACTGGGTCGCCATCGGGGAAATCGAGGTGTTTGGCGTGGGCTACGTTAGCGAAGGCTTCATAGAGGATAGCTTCATTCCGCCTGCTCTGGTCAATGTAGGGCAGATTCGCTGGCAAGCAGAGCGCCCAGAGCGCACGGGCATTGAACTGCAGGTGCGCGGAGTTTCTGCAGAGGGTGCAGAGGAGCCTTGGGGAAGCGTGGCGGCGTACACGGACGGGGAATTTTTCTATAGTGGAGACGAGCCAGTTGCGCGGTTGGCGTACCGGGCCAACTTGACGAACTCGGCCCCCTTTGTCAGCCCGGCGCTCAAGCGCATTGCCATTGACTACGATCCAGTCTTGGTCGCCCAGCAGCTCTTGGCCGAGGTGGTGGTATCCGATGCGCTGCGCAAGGGAGAGGAAGCAACGCTGATCTACCGGGTGGAGATCGCGGCTGGCGTCGATGATTACGGAGTTGATCTCTTGCGCGTACAAGGCCCCTTGCTCAGCGTAACAGCCGTGCGCGTCGATGGTCGAGAACTCGCGCCTACAGAGGGCTACACTTGGGGCTCGACGCCGGATCGGGAGGGGATGCTGATAGAACTTGCTCATAGCGAGCAGATCAAGGCGATGGCGATCGTTGAAATTGAGGGGCCGGCGCTCTTTGTGCGCGACAAGACCGCCATGCGATTTGAGGCTGGCAACAAGGCCCAAGGCGACAGAGACGGGTACGTGAACTGGCAGCAGGGGCGGGAAATGCCGGGTGCCACTTGGACGGTACTGGCTGCGGGGACGCCGTTGCAGCTTTTGGGCGAAGTGCAGGTAGAGCCGCGTCCGTTCTCTCCTTTTGCAGACGAATATGCACACTTTGCCTTCGTCGTTGGCAATATCGAAGAGGGTCGGGAGGTCGTGCTGAAAGTTTACAACCTGACCGGTCGGCCGATTCGCCAGTTGGCGCAGACGGGAAGCGCCCGGACCTATCAGTTCGAGTGGGACGGCCGCGATGAGGGGGGGCGGATTGTCGAGCCAGGCCTCTATCTATACGAGGTTGGGATAGAAGGAGGCGATAAGGCGCGCCGAGGTACTTTTGTGGTGGCGTACTAGCGTCCTGTTGCTGGCTCTCGTTTCCCCGGTCGGCGCTGCTTTTGAATTTTCGGGACGGGGTGCCCAGAGCTCGGCACTCGGCGGCGCTTTCGCCGCCAGTATTCGGACGGCTGAGGCCGTTTGGTACAATCCGGCTGGCAACGCCCAGCAGCAAAAGTGGCAGGCTGGCACGACGCACGCATTGCTCTATCCCGGGTTGGACCAAAGTCCAGCCCTAAACGGTTTGTCGGTCACTGGCCCCTTGCGGGGCGGCGGCTTGCAACTGGGCCTCTCGTTTTTAGGTGCTGACGGCTGGCGCGAAGAAGTGATTGCCTTGGGCTACGGGCGGCCGTTGCACGAGCGATTCGCCTTAGGCGGCAGCTTACGCACCAGCGCTTGGAAGGCTGGCGATCTGTCGCACCGGGCTTGGCACCTCGATGTAGGTGCAACGTGGGAAGTGGGTTTCATACACCCATGGGCATACCTGCGCTTGGCATTGGTCGCCAAAGGCTTAAACGGCGCGAACATCGCTGCGGGTGGCCAAGCCGCAGGCAAAGAAAAGCCAGCCGTGGTTGCGGCGGCCTTGCTCAACTTGGCGGGGCGGGAAGTCCTGCTCGACATTGAGCACCGCGATGGGCGGACCGAGTTCAGAGTGGGGTACGAGACGCGGACGGTGAGCCTCAACGGCGCTCGGTTCCGCATGGGCGGAGCCGCAGTTGGTTCGGGTTTTGACGAAAGGGAGCTCAACGTGGGACTTGGACACAACTATAAGCAATGGCATTTCGATTATGCTTATTCATATCCCCTGCACCTCTCCGGCTATGGAGGCGTGCATCGGTTCAGCGTTGGGTATCGCCAGCACTGAGGTGGAATGCGACTGAAAATCGAATCTCTATTTAATGAGGATAGCTGCCATGAGTAGTAATGCGAGAAGAAGCCTGGTAAGGACCGCGCTACTAGCGTTTGTTGGGTTGGGAATGCTGGGTGCCGAAGCCGAAGCGCAGACCTTTTTGCGCAACCGGGAATTCCTCAACCTCGGCCATCCCGAACCGTATTTGAACTACGGGCGCAAGGAGTACGATCCCTATCCTTCGGTGATCAACGCACGCAACCGCTACGACCGTTTGGGCAATTACCTGTCGCGCGGTTTCAATGTCTTCTCTTGGGAATTTTCCCGCCCTGGGGAAAGCAATATCAACACCCGTACCGCCCAGTATTTAGGATGGTTCGCCAATTTGGTGATGCTCAACGACTCGTACAAAGGCTGGAACTACCGAGTGACCTTGGGCGAAGACATCCGCGCCAAATTTTCAGATCTGACCTTTAGCGATCCGCGCTTCCTTGGCATCCTACTCGATGGCGCTTCCTCGGACAACAGGTTCACTCTGATGCTGAGCCAAGGCGGCGACCTGTTGAACGCCGCCAAGTTTTCGACCTTCAAAGCGACTCGGGAGACCTCGCCAGTGTTGATTTTTGGCGGCCACTGGGAGACCAAGCTGGGCAATGTGCTGCGCATGGGTGCCACGTACTTCAACCAGCACATGGCCAATACGGCTGATGAGAACGGCTCCTTCCTCAAGGGCGATACCCCCTACAGTATGCTGCCGCCCTCTTTCATCGAAGTCATTATCGAAGACGATTCGCCCGACGATCTAGGCCGGGCGGCTACTGTCTATGACGTAGATGTGGTGATCATCGGAGAGTCGCAGGGGCAGCGGGTGCGCCTGACTAGCATTGAAGGCGATCCTGAGTACGATTCGAGTTTGAAGATGATCGATCCCGTCGGTGGAGTCGAGGGTGGGTTGTCGGTAGCCGGCGGCGAGCAAGTGGTCTTCCGCTTCCAAATGCCGCAATTCAACCTCCCGGATGCCTCGGAGTACTCGGCCGATCCCGACGGATTCGTTCCAGGTCTGACGATGAAGTCCGTGCGCTTCTTGGCCGATGTCGAGGGCGACTATCGCATTTTAGTGCGCCAACAGCACTTGTTCTTCGACCAGCGGGCTCACCAAAGGAACGTGGACAAGGTAGCCGAAGGGGACGACAGATACGCTCCGGGCGGCAGGAGCTACGTTAATCCCTTTACAGGGCTGAAAGGCGAGGACGGAGTCAAGCCCCTCGAGGATGTGCTAGCAGAAAATCCTGACGCCTTTAATCAGTGGCCGGTGGTACCCGATCCGGGTACTACCCAAGCTCAGCCGTTTTTGCAATACAAGTGGGATCTGCTCGATCCGAGCCGGGTAGGTTATACGGTCCTGCGCTCCGACGGCAGCGACTCGGGTCGCAAGGTGGTCGAGTTTGATTATGGCATCCCCACCGGTCAGGCGCTCTATGGGTTGGACTGGGACTTGAGCCTCAAAGGACTAAAATTAAAGGGCGAATTGGTCGCCAATCCCCAGTACTTCCTCTTCCCGGTGGGCAGCAATGCCGGCAAGCGCTTTGACAAGCAGGCCCTCGGCTATTTCCTCACCGCCCAGAAGGAAGTAGGCCCGATTGAGGTCGGGGGCGAAATTTTCAATCTAGACCCGGACTACAGCGGCAACTACGACAGCGACCGCGGCGGCGTGGCCTTTTTCAGCGACGATTGCTTCGTGTGTCCACAGATGCAGGAAATGTCCGTCATGACCGATAATGACGACAACGACCAGTGGCCAGACGAGATGCTCAACGAACTGCCCAGTGCGGAGAAGGCGGATTCGGGCATTTTCCCTGGGCTAGATGAAAACAACGACCTAATCCCGGACAGCGACCAGAATTTCAACGGGATACCCGACTGGACTGAACCGATCCTCTTTTACGACGCCGATCCGCCGGATTTCATCTACGGTATCGACTTCAACAATAACGGCGTAGTTGATTACCGCGAAAACGACGCATTGCCCGATTATCCCTACCCTCGCGACCGCCGGGGGATCCACTTAGTGGCCACCAAGAAAGGCTTGGGACACTGGGGCAAATGGGCCTCAGTCGGCTACTACACCATGGAGGAGCCTGCCGGTGGCGGTAAGGCTAAGGCCATCTACGCCCGCTACGAGCACAACTTCACTTCGCCTTATTTGGGCAAAATTCGCATTAACGAGGACATTAAGCAGGTCCAAGACGACATTCGCGACGACGTGTACATCTGGGAAGACGTGGGTTTTGCCCAGCGGATACCCAGCCCCTTCCCACACTTGAAAGGTCCGATGATTGAGGCGCGGGATCTCAATTCGCAGATTTTTCCGCCGGATGTCGATCCGCTGAACATGCGCAATAGCTTGGTCAATACCTTGTTCATCAGTTCGACCTTTCGGCAGCTTGCCAACCTCAACGTCATCAACAGCGTCCAGTGGATTCACAACAGCCAAGTCGAGGACGAGTTCGACGACGGCACCCAGCAGGAAGCCGGAGTGCTCTCGACCTTTACAATGGTCAACCGGCTCGACTATACGATTAACGCCGGCAATCTGAACATCCGCCCGATGTTCAAACACCTATTGTTGCGCGAGCATTCGAGCATACTCGAAGATGCCACGGGCGAGGGCAGTATTCGTTCGTTCTCGATTTACGCGCCGATCATCAGGACCCGCTTCGACCTGACGGCCAAGTCCAATCTGCAACTGGGCTTCCAAGGCTTGCCTTTCTGGCGGCACACCAGCTTGGACCGGGTGAACGAGAGCAACGATTTTAAAGAGTGGACGGTGGTGCTAATGATGAGCAACCGCTCCGATCACTACGGTTACAATCTCGCCTCCCAGTTCGGCTTTATTCGAACTAATCGAGAGTACGACGATGCCACACGCGCTTCCGATAGCTTCGACAACTCGCGCCTGTTCTTTGATATTGTGGCCGGGTTCTAGGCTAGGAGATTGACACCATGATTGTGGTAAATCTGCTGCTAATCGCAGCGGTCGGCGCGGTCGCCAGCCTGAGTACGCGCTTCTTCTCGCCGGTGGAATTGCAAGACCGCTTCGAGGAAGGTCAGAAGCTCTATGCGCTCGGGGACTACGACAAAGCCATTGAGCGCTATGAGGTCATTCTCTCCACTGAGAGCAATGCCATGATCAACGTGGAGGATGTAACCGTAGCGGTTGACGAGTTCATTCTGCCGGTGCGCGTGGGTGCCACGTATCAGCTAGGCAATACCTACAACAAGCTAGGGCTCGAAAAATTGCAGCGCTCGCAGTTTTTGCGCTCGGAGAAAAAAGAAGCCGAGGCTGACGCTCGCTACGAGGAGGCGCTGCAAGATCTCAACAAGAGCCGCGACCACTTCCGAACCCTAGCTGCGGACGAGCACGTCGACGATCGCACCCGAGTGATGGCGCAGTACCAGATGATTCAGACGAGTTACCAGCTCAAGGAGTACGAGAAGGTCGTTGAGCAGGGGGACGCTTTGCTACACAGCTTCCCTCACAGCCTCTACGAGGCGTCCGTTCATTATGACCGAGCGTGGTCCTACTTTGAATTGGAGCGCTACGAGGAGGCTATCGCTAGCTTCAAGCAGGTGTTGATCTTGGCCCCTAGAGGCTCTAATGCCGATCGCTCGCTCTTCCAGATCGCCGAGAGCTACGATGAGCTAGGGCAGTACGAAGATGCGCTGGCGTACCTCGACCGTCTGATCGCCCGCTACGACTTCGCGCAGATGACCGAGGAAGAAATCATTGAGATGACCACCCTCAAGCTCAAGGGCTTGGTCAAGGAGACCGCACGCGAGCTAGTTGCCAAGGCCCACTTAAAAAAAGGCGATATCTATGCGCGTACCGGCGAGGTTGAAACGGCTCTTGCCTCTTATGCCGTGCTCCCGGCCGAATACGCGGCTGAGCCGGTCTTGGTACAAAATAGCTATATCCGCACCGCCGAGTTGGTACAGAAGGAACAGGGCACGACAGCGGCCATCGTCGCGTACAAGGACGCCATCGAAAAGGTCGAGGACAAGCTCTTCCAAGCCCGCACGCAGCTAACGGTTGCCCTGATGCTTTTCGACCAGGAAGAGTACCTCAAGTCGGCCCAAGAATACGAGATATACCTCAATGCCTATGGAGATGTGGCCCAACGCATCGGCTTCGATCGCTACAAGGTTCTCTTTCGCATCGCCCAGTGCCACCAGGAATACGGGCGGCAGATCCGCGGTGAAGACCCGGCCAGAGCGGACGCGGAAATCGCCAAGGCGCTCGTAAGCTACGACCAACTCCTGAGCGAGCGCGAGGACAATGCCCTGATACCGGACGTGCTTTTTAACGCTGGCTTTGCCAACCAAATCCTAAAGAAAAATGAGGCAGCACAGCCGCTGTACCAGCGGTTAGTCGATGAGTATGCGGACCATCTGGCGGCTCCCAACGGCCTTTTGCAGTTGGCCCGCATAGCCTATGCCGCATCCGAACTCAAACGGGCCGAGGAGATATATACATCCTTCCTCGACCGCTTCCCGGATTCGGAACTGCGCAATACGACGCGGATGGAGTTGGGACTCACTTACAAGCGCCTCGAGGATACAGATAGTGCCATCGCCGCCTATGAGACGGTGGAAGAGGGTTGGGACAAGTGGCCTACCGTGCAGGTCGAGTTGGCCGAGCTGTACATGGGCAAACAAGAGTACGAAAAGGCGCGCAAGGCTCTTTCTAGCGCCTTGGATCGAGCCGGCGATGAGACCCTAAAAGGACAGATGTATTACACCTTGGCTCGGGTGCATTTTGCCGAGGACAATTTCGCCGGTGCGATAGATGCTTGGGGACAGGCTATTGCGCTGAATCCGCCCACGCATATCCTGCAAAATTCGCTGCTGGCCCGCGGCGGTGCGTACTACGAGGTCGCCAAACAGCAAGACGCCATCGCCGACACGGCCAAGGCCCGCGTGAGCTATGAGGTGTCGTTGGATGATATGAAGGCCCTGCTCGAAAGCGATCCCGCGCCCCAGATAAAGGACAGCGCCTTCCGCACGCTGGGGGCGGGCATGATCCGCTTGGGGCGGCAAGAAGAGGCAGCTAGCTACTATCAAGAGCTCATCGCCGCGTCGGACGACCCCCAGGAGCAGGCGACTTTTAGCATGCTCCTGACCGAGCTGTACTACGATCAGCAGGACTTTGTCCAAGCCGAGAAATTCGCTCGCCAGCTCCTCGACATGCAGTTTGAAGACGACAATCAGGCGGGTTACTACCGCAAAGAACGCGCCTATTCCATCATCGGCAATGCGCTGTTGCAGCAAAAGAAATACGAGGAAGCTGCCCGCATCTTTGCCCAAGGTCTCAAGCGCTATCCGAATTCAGGCGAGAGCGGCAACTTGGCCTTTTCCAAAGGCTTTGCCGAAATCAGCTACGGCGACTACGATACAGCAGCCAAAAGCTTCAAGTCCTTTGTTGACAAATATCCGCGCAACGCCAACCGCATTCACGGCCAATACTATCTGGCCCATAGCCTCCAAGCCCTGACCCAGTTTAAGGCCGCCGCCGCCGCTTTTACCGAACTGGTCGAGCGCTATCTCCAATCCCAATACGAGGAAGAAGCGCTTTTTCTCATTGGCGAAAACTACTACAACGAGCAAGCCTTTGCCGAGGCCGTGACCGCATACCAAGCCCTCTTGGCCAAATATCCCCAAGGGCCATACGGCGGGTCGGCACAGTACGCGTTGGCTTGGTCCTTTGTCGAACAAGAGGAGATGGAGCAAGCAGTAGGCGCGATGCAAGACCTAGTTGCCAATTACCCCGAGAGCGAATTCGCTCCCAAAGCGCAGTTTACCATTGGCGACTACTACTACAATATCCAGTCTTACGACGAGGCCATGGCGGCCTACGAGAAAGTACTCAAGCTATATCCCAACTCCGAAGAGGCCTCGCGGGCCACAACTTTAGTGGAAGAGCTAAGCGAGATCCAGGCCAGCTTTAGCTACAACGAGGCCATGAAGCTCTTTGAAGCCAAAGACTACGAGCGGGCCGTTCCAGCTCTACAGAAAATTATCCACGATTATCCCGGCACCTATACGGAATTGGCTGCGTACTGCAACTTGGGGCTGGTTTATGAAATCACGCGCCAGTGGTCGCAGGCGGTGGAAAACTATCAGGTAGTAGAAGAAAAGGGCGGGGACAAGCCGGAAAACGCCGACGTGGTCAGTTTTGCCAAACTGCACCGAGAATGGATTGTGGAAAACCGGCTCTAGTGAGCTTTTAACGCAACGCAAAGTAGGACATAATACCGGGAGGTTGTAATGGAGCAGAATTTTTTAGTTGACCAGTTTTTCAAAGGCGGACCTATCATGTGGCCCCTGTTGCTCTGCTTGCTGATCGCCCTAGCCATCATCATAGAACGGCTGTGGCGTCTGCTGACGGTCCCGGACGAAGAGGAAGCCGAACAGCAGCTCAATGAGGCAGAGGAAGTGCTCAGAAGCCAAGGCGAAGGCGGGGCCATTGAGTTGTTTCGCCAGGGAAGTGGCGTGCTCAACTTCATCTTCGCCGCGTTGGTGAAGCGCTACGACACCCTAGTGCTGGAAAATCGCACGGATCTAGAGGACATGCGTCAGGAGTTGATCTTGGCCACTGAGGAGGCCGGTGAGATGTATCTCGGTCGCCTGCTCAACGCGCTGGGAACCATTGGCGTCCTCTCCCCGCTGATGGGGCTGTTGGGCACGATCATGGGTATGATTAATGCCTTCGACGCGATTGCCCGCGCCGGAGCCGGCGATCCGGCGGCTGTGGCCAGTGGCATCTCTGAGGCCCTGATCACGACGGCTAGTGGCCTTATCGTCGCCATTCCGACCATCATCTTCCACCGCTACCTCTCCGGCCGTGCGGAAAAGGTCTTCAAGAGCGTGGAGCTGTACTGCCACGCCTTCGCCAATACCCTGCTGGTGCGCTTCCAAGCCAGTCAGCAAGAGGCCAGCTAGGCAGAAAGAGACGCGGCGATGCGGCAGAGACGAAAGAGCGGATTCGGCAAAAGTGCCTTCAAGACCTCGGAAAACCCGGATCTAACTCCGCTGATCAACTGCATGTTCTTGCTGTTGGTGTTCTTCATGGTGGCGACCACCTTCGTCAACCCCAAGGGCCTGAGTGTAGATCTGCCGGGCGGCGAAGGCGAGTCTCGAGCGACCAAGGACATGAACATCGTGATTGACCCGGATCAGACGATCCAAGTCAATGGCGAGGTCACGGATAAGGCGAGATTGGCGGAAAAGATCCGGCAGGTCATTGAGACTGACAACACCAAGAACGTGATCTTGGAGTCCGCGCGCTCAATACCGCACTCCTATGTGGTGCAGGTGATGGACATCGCCCGCGGCGAGGGTATTGAGGCCATCGCTTTCGCCAAGAGCGGAGAAGGATAGCGTCATGGCTAGACGGAGACAGTCGCTGGCCGAAAAAGCCGGCGAATTCGAACTGAACCTGACGCCGATGATCGACGCAGTGTTCCTGTTGCTGATCTTCTTTATGACTACCACGGTCTTTGTCAAGGCCACTCAGCTCAAGATTGAGTTACCCGACTCGGTTCACTACGATCAGCTCAAGGCCGAGAAGAAGCTGAATCTGCGCATTTCGAGCGAGGGCCAGCTCGAAATCAACGGGCAGCTCGTAGCTATGGGGCAGCTAGCGAGTTGGTTAGAGCGCGAGAAGGTCCGCACCGGCTCATCGACGCTGATTATCACTGCGGACGCGGATGCGGCGCACGGCTATATCATCGACGCGATGGAATCGGCCACCATGGCGGGTGTAGGACAAATCGACATTGAGACCGAGGAACCAACCAATTGACAACAGCTAGCAAAAAGGGAGTTGCAATTTTATGAAAGCGAGGTACTTGGCGCTCGTCGGCTTAGTGGCGCTCGGGCTGGTCTGGAGTTGCGGGGGGCTGGTGCCGCCCCAACTCGCGTACGACCTGCACGTGATGCCCGTCCTGCCCGAGGGCCGCGGCGACTACACCATCGATCCGGACGACAGCTCGATGGTCTTTAGCAAAGAGGGGCTTTTAATCCGGGTGCGGCACCTGAGCGATCCCGAACTCAACGAGCGCTTCCCACCTTTATATGACGGTCGCCACGTCAACCCCTACACTCGGGACGACATCGATCCTGAAAAGGGCTATATCCCGCCGCGGTTTACGGTCTTTGAAATCGAGGTCATAAACAAGACCTATGCCAAGATCGAATTCGATCCGGCCAAGGCGCTCATGGAATCGGGCGGCGAGACCTATCGCTACTACGACCCCGGGCGCGAAGGGGCCGTCGTGGAGGGGGGCAACAGCTTCACCAAGTACTACAAAATGGAGTTGGGCACTTCGGGTAATGAGCGCGAAATCAACTTGGAGCGCATGGGCATTATCTACAAGACGGTTTTTCACCGCCATCGACCGATCTTCCGCGATAGCAGCCAAAAAGGCATGTTAGTCTTCGATCCGTTGCTGCCGGAAAACGACGAGTTGCTGCTCACATTTCACGAATTCGTGCTTTCGTTTGACGCCAGCGGTAATCCCGAAGAGACCATCGACGTCGAGTTCCGCTTTGCGGTGGACCAAGGAACGAGGGAAAAGGCCAGCGCGGGCGGAGCGGGTTGAGTCCCGACGCTGCCCCACATCTGGATAAGTACGTATGGCAGGATATTTCACTGCGAGGGGCTGGACCTTCCGTCTAGCTCCTCTTTTTATGCACAAACCGCTGTTGGTCGGACTGCTGATCGGGGCCTCCTGCATTAGTTGTGGCCAAGAGCGACCGGACAATGCCCATCTGTTGGCCAAGGTCGGCGCGGTCGAGATTACCGCGGCCGATCTGCGCACCTTTGAGGCCAATCTCAAAACGGCTGTTATGCGCGCGCAGCACCGGGACAACTTGCAGACGCTAATTGACCGCCAAGTGTTGCTTTTGGCGGCCAGCGACCGGGGTTTGCAGCGCGACGAAGAGGTCTTAGCCGAACTCGCCAAGCGCGAGACCAAGGCCCTCGCCGACGCGATGTTGCGGCGCAATGTTGCAGCCAAGGTCGCGGTGACTGAGGACGACATCGAAAAAGCCTACGCGCGACCGGGGTGGGGTGAAAAGGTCACCACCATGGAGATTTTTGTGTCTAACCGGGAAAAGGCGCGTCAGGTGCAAGCGCTTTTGGCGCAGGGCGAGGATTTTGCAGAAGTAGGCCGTCAATTCGCCGCCGATCTCTATTACGGTATGCATACTGGTGAGATCCGGCAGCTAGCCTATTCGCCCTTCGATAGTCCCCGCGACCTAGCACAAGCGGTCTTCGCCCTGCCCGTAGGCGGCGTGACCGAGTCGGTCCCCTTGCACGGAGGATTCATCGTTGCCAAAGTGGCAGAACGTCGTCGCGCTGAATTGGTCGAGGTCGAGGACGGCATCCGCAAGGCACTCAGCGACGAGCAGCAAAAGCAACTGCGCGAATCGTACCTGCGACACCTGAAGTGGGACTTGGAGACGGTTTTTGACGCTGAGGGCATGGATATTGTAGTAAGCGTCTTACAGGGCGTGGTTAGCTATGCAGACTTGGACGAGGTCCAACGCCAGCGCACAGTCTATGCTTTCGAAGGCTTGCAGATGGACGTGACAGAGGTCTTAGAAGCCGTGCGGCCATCGGGCCAACTGTGGCCGGAAGCCACGGCTGACGCCGTCAACGAGAAACTATCTGAGGACCACTTTCCCACCCGCCTTATGGCCCACGACGCCCGGCGCAAGGGCCTCGATAAAAGCGAGGCTTTCGCTCGGTCGCATGAACTAGCGTTGGGCAACCTGATGCTGATGAAACTGCGCGAGCAAATCTTGACCGAGACTCCCGCGCCGACTGAGGACGAACTGCTGGCCTTCTACGAGGAGCACAAGCGCCGCTTTCGAACGCCCCCTCACGCGCAATTAGAGGAAATTTTGCTCGAAACCCCGAGCGAGGCGCGTCAGATCGCAGCGCAGATTGAGGCCGGGGCCGAGTGGTCGGAGTTAGCCCGCGCCCACAGCCAGCGTCGCAACGCCGAAGATGGCCTCCTGTACGTCTCTGAATCACAGGCCCCCTTTTTGGGGGAGGTTTGGATGAATGCGGTGATGAACGCCGAGCTGAACCAACTCCAAGGGCCGATCCAGACGCGGGGAGGCTATTCGATCTTCCGGGTTATCGAACGGTCTCCAGAAGTTTATCATGGCCTAGAGCTAGAGCAGGTGCGGAATTCGGTCGAGCGGGACGTGCGAGAGCGCATGGAGCGGGAGTTTTTCAACAGCTATCTGCGGGATTCGCGCCAAAAATACGCCGCGCAGATTGACGTGTATGAAGAGCATCTGCGGTATTTGGACGACGAGTTGGCGCAGAACTGAGCAAACGGGGGGAGTGATTTTGTCGCAGGCCAACGCCCAAGAGCACTTCGCGGTTATGCCCGCCGACGCCCCTTTTGAACCGGGCTTTAATGCAAAGACCTTGTGGGCGGCGCTCTTCGTCGGCTTCGTGATGCTGCCGGGCGCGATTTACCTCGGGCTGGTGACTGGGATGAGCATGGCCGGGGGTGCCGAGTGGGTGACGCTCATTCTCTTTATCGAAATGGCCAAGCGCACCTTCGTATCCCTGCGGACTCAGGAGATCATCATCCTCTACTGGGTCGCCGGCGGCTTGGTGATGATGGGCGGCAAGTTAGGCACTGGGGCCGACCTCTTCGGCGGCCCATTCGGCGTGTTGATCTGGGATCAATATCTGATCCAATCGCCCCAGGCCGACGGACTGGCCGAACACATTCCAACTTGGGTCGTACCTCCGCGTGGTTCAGAGGCCCTTTTAGAGCGCAGCTTCCTCGACAGCGCGTGGCTCAAGCCCATCGTCATCCTCCTCTGCGCCGTTGCACTGCAACGCGTCAACGCCCTGTCGTTGGGCTATGTGCTTTTCCGCATCACTCACGACATTGAGCGCCTGCCCTTTCCCATGGCCTATGTGCAGGCCGGCGGCGCTACCGCCCTCGCCGAGACCTCAGCCAAGCAGGAAGGCTGGCGCTGGCACGTGTTCAGCACCGGGGCTTTTATCGGGGCGGTGTGGGGCGTATTCTACGTGGTGGTGCCGACGCTGTCGTCGGTTTTTCTGACCGAGACCGTGTCGATTTTGCCGATTCCCTTCATCGATTTCACCGTGCCGCTAAAGGCGGTTTTGCCCGCCGCAGTCATCGGCTTGGCCACGGATTTGATCCACGTACTGTTCGGCCTCGTGTTGCCGTTCTGGGTCGTAGTAGGGGTGTTTGCCTCGTCTATCTTGGTCAACTTGGTCGCCAATCCCATCCTCTATGCCTACGGCATCCTGCACACTTGGGAGCCGGGCATGTCGTCGATCCCCACACAGATCGCCAATACCTTTGACTTCTGGCTGAGCTTTTCGCTGGGTGGGGCCATCGTGGTTGCGGCTGTGGGTTTCTATACGGCGGGCAAGGTCTTGCTCGCCGTTGGCAAGGAGCGTGCGCCGAATCGGGAAGCGGATCGGGGATCCAGTCCTGAGCGCGGCGACATCCGCATTGTCATGGCCTTGGGCATCTGGGCGGTGAGCACGCTGGGCTTCGTGCTGATGGTGTATTATTTGGTGCCCGATTTTCCTTGGTGGATCACCGCGCTCTTCGGCTTTGTGTGGACGCCGATCTACTCGTACATCGGCACGCGAATGATCGGCCTGACCGGATCGCCGCAGGGGGTGACGTTTCCCTATCTGCGCGAGGCTAGCTTCTATTTGTCTGGCTATCAAGGGGCTGGGATCTGGTTCGCGCCGGTGCCGATCTTCCAGTGGGGCTACGAGGCGCAAGTGTTCAAGCAGCTAGAGCTGACGCGCACTCGCTTTGGCAGCATCGTCAAGATGACGGCCCTGACCTTGGCTGTCATGTTCGTATGTAGCTTTCTGTTCTGGTCGCTGATATGGAAGTTAGGGCCGATTCCCTCCTCGGCGTACCCGTTCGTGCAAAAGATGTGGCCCTTCCACGCCACCATGCAGGCGTTCTGGGCCAAGTCAACGCTGCCGGGCGCGGGCCAGAGCTTGGTAACGCAAATTATTCGCTGGGATTACATCGGGATTGGGCTGGTCTTTAGCGGCGCATTGTACGCGCTGCTGAGCGCATTCAGTGCGCCGCTGGGAATCTTCTATGGTTTTGTCGCCGGCCTCGGCGGCTGGCCGCACTTTGCCATCCTCAACTTCGTCGGTGCCCTGCTGGGCCGCTTCTACTTGCAAAAGCGCTTTGGCCCCGAGCGTTGGTACGCGTACGCACCCATCGTGCTGGCCGGGTACTCGTGCGGCGTGGGGCTGATTGGCATGACGTCGATTGCCATTGCGCTGATTTCCAAGGCCGTGTCGCAGGTCGTGTTCTGAGAAGGTATCCGCAGATGAACGCAGATGCGGGATGACGTGGCTTGGAGTACACCCGGAATTTTCAGACGGCCTCTGAGGGGCCTCATGGTGAGTCGCGTACTGGTGTGCATGGCCTTGTGGGCACTTGGTTGCGGTCAAAAGGACTCAGGGCAGGTGAGCGGGAGCGAGGATCGCGTGATTGCGCCTGCTTCGTCCGGCGAGGCTCCATCCACCGAGGATGCTACGCCGGTTACTGAAGTCAACAAGGCCGATCACGCCATGGTCCTCGTGCCCGAAGGCCTCTTTGTGATGGGATGGGAAGCGGGCGACCCAGACGAGAAGCCGCCGCACCAAGTTTTTCTTTCCGCGTACTACATCGACCAGTTTGAGGTCACCATAGGACTGTATCGGCGCTGCGTGGAGGACGATGCCTGCGAAGAGCCAGCCTATGCCCCTAACTGCAATTGGGACAAAGACATAGACGACACGCATCCCATCAACTGCGTCAACCGCCAAAGCGCGTTCGACTATTGCGCGTGGGCTGGCCTGCGGCTGCCGACGGAAGCCGAGTGGGAGAAGGCCGCGCGCGGAACCGATGGGCGCATATATCCTTGGGGATACGAGTTGGAAGGAGACGAGGCCAACTTTCGCTTTATCGCTGGAGCGACCGAGCCGGTGGGCAGTCGTCCCCAAGGAGTATCGCCGTACGGGGCACACGACATGGCGGGCAACGTGTGGGAGTGGGTGTCCGATTGGTACGGGGACACGTACTATGCCGAAAGCCCACGGGACAATCCTCAGGGGCCGTTGCGCGGAGAATTTGGGGTGCTGCGGGGTGGGTCGTGGTGGTTTGAAAAGGAGTCCCTACCCGCGGCGAACCGGGAAGCCTATGATCCGCGATTGACCGATATAGACATTGGGATTCGGTGTGCGCGGGATTTTTGAATTGGGTGCTATAGCAATTCTACATTATCCACCAGATAATCCGCAGATGGACGCAGATGGACGCAGAATAGTAGAAACAAGACGATCCGCAAATCGAATCGTTCAAGCCTTTCAGGATTGCTATAGGTTGATCTGGCCATTGCTCGTCGCGCTGGCAGGCTGTGGCAAAGATCCAGTAGCACCGGTAGCGCCGATCGTCTTGGAAGAGGGCGTTGTTATTGCGTCGTCGGAAGATATTGCGGCTCTTAGAGAAAGGGGAGGTGATGCTTACATCATCGACGGCGACTTGCAGATCGTCGGGAGTAGCTTAGTTGCGCTGACGGGTTTGGAAGGGCTGCGGCGCGTCGAGGGGAGCGTCGAGATTTGGTTTAACGACCGTTTGGAAAGCCTAGCGGGGCTGGAAGGGCTTGAAAGCGTGGGAGCGGGGTTAGGTCCGGCGGATGCATCACCGCCTTTGCCCACGCCCGCGGCTGGCAAGGCCGCTCACGTGGTGGAAGGACTGTTGATCTTTGAAAACAAGGCCCTGCGCTCGCTCAAAGGGTTGGAAAATCTCGCTTCTGTCAGCGGGGGCTTGGCACTGGTCCGCAATGAATCGCTTGCGTCCCTGACGGACATGCCGCATCTCGTGGAGATCGAAGGCAGCGTGGACATCTGGTTCAACGACGCGCTGCAAAGCCTAGAGGGCCTACATCACTTGGCACGTGTGCGGGACTTTTTGGAGGTCAGTGGCAACGGCGCACTGCAAAGCCTAAACGGGCTGCGCGGCATCAGCCACGTCGGGATGGATTTGATCATCAGCAACAACGCGTTGCTGCCCCAATCCGAGGTGCGGGCCTTTGCCGAGCGGATGGTAGCTGAGGGATTTGCGGGGGCGGTGATCGTCGGGGACAATCTGGCCGATTAGCAGCCCTTTACTTCCGCACTAGGCGGATGCGGTGGTTGCGCGTATCGGCGATATAGAGGTTGTCGTCTGGGTCCAATTCAATCCCATACGGGCGATTGAGTAGGGCGGACTGTGGCGGGCCGCCATCACCCGTATCGCCGGATTTGCCGCACTGGCCGGCTATGGTGTAGATCGTGCCGTCGAGGTCGATGTAGCGCACGCAGTGGTTGAAGGTGTCGGCGAAAAAGACTCGGCCCTCGGAGTCAGTGCCCACATCGCAGGGCCAGTAGAGCGAAACGTCGATGGCCGCAGCCCCTTCGTCGCGCTCGCCGCCGGACATGGGAGGGAAGGCCCCATTGCCGGCGATGGTGGTGATGATGCCGGTCGCGTAGTCGATCTTGCGGATGCGGTTGTTGAAGGTGTCGGCGATGTAGAGGTTGCCGAATTCGTCGGTGGCGATGCGGCTGGTCGGCGGGGCCGCTTGGCCTATAGGAGCGTAGATCCGGGCTTGGTCCGCAGGCCCTCCGTCACCGGAGAAACCCGGTTCGCCGGTGCCAACGACCGTGGAAATCGTGCCGTCTGTATCGACCATGCGGATGCGCTGGTTTTCTTGGTCGGAGATGTACATGCGTCCGAGCGGGTCAAAAGCGGTAGCGCTTGGCAGGTTGATCGTCGCTAGGATGGCAGGACCGCCGTCGCCGCTGTAGGTGCGCTCGCCTGTGCCGCAGATCGGCTCGATATAGTCGGTGGCAAAGTCGTAGCGCAGGATCATCGAATTGTGCCAAGCCGTGAGTATCAGGCGTCCGAGCGGATCAAAAGCGATGTGGGTCGGATGGTTGAGACCGACCTCGCGCGCCCGGCCGGCCGGTGCGTCGCCGAGTTCGCCCGTGCCGATCAGGGTGGTGACGCTGTTCTTGGTGTCGTCGCCTCGGTATCGTGGATTCCTCTGTCGCGTCAGGGTGAGGACGCTGGCCTTGGTGGTGACGCGGACGCGATGGTTGTTCCAGTCGAGGATGTAGAGCCGCCCATCGGGGCCGTAGGTCAGGTCTTGCGGCAGGTAGAAGAGCGCTTGCAGCAGCGGAGCCTCTTCCGGGCCTTTGCCAGCGTCGCCGGTGCCAGCAAAAGTTTCGATGCGTCCATAGGGGCCGCTAGGGCCAGTGGGCGTTTCTCCGCAGGCGGACAGGATGAGTAAGAGCGCTAGGTAGATCATGGCAAGATGACGCGGCGGATGCGGTGGTTGTACGTGTCGGCGATATAGAGCCGACCCTGCGGGTCAAAGTCGAGCCCGGCAGGTCGGTTGAGGGCTGCGTTGCGGGCCGGTCCACCATCGCCGGAAAAGCCTTCCTCGCCGGTGCCAGCAACAGTCTCAAGGATGCGAGTCGCTAGGTCGAGGGCGCGGATGCGGTGGTTGAATTCGTCGGCAACGTAGAGCCGACCATCGGGACCAAAGGCCAAGTCGCGCGGGTTGTTGAGATCGGCGCTGAGAGCCGGTCCACCGTCGCCAGTAAACCCGGCCGCACCCGTGCCAGCCACTGTTTCGATTAGGTCGCGGTCAAAGTCAACGCGGCGGATGCGGTGGTTGAGGGCGTCGGCGATGTAGAGTCGGCCCTGCGGACCAAAAATTAAGCTGCCCGCTGGCGGCGGGTTGGCCCCAGCCGGCATGTGCAACTGGGCGTCGCGCGGGCTGCCACCATCGCCAGCAAACCCGGCGACGCCGGTGCCGACGACGGTGGTGATAATGCCGTCGGGGTCTATTTTGCGCACTCGCTGATTGCGCTGATCGAGGATGTACAGCTCGCCATCAGGGCCTAAGACCGTTTGCGGCGGCTGGCTCAGCAACGCGTCGCGAGCCGGTCCGCCGTCGCCGGCAAATCCCGGACCTGCACCGCAGATGACTTGGACCAGCCCGGTCTGCGGGTCGTAGAGGCGCAGCTTGTGATTGTGCCAAGCCGTCAGCAGCAGGGTGCCGTCGGCCAGCGGTAGGAGATGGGTCGGGTGGTTGAGGTGGACTTCGGTGCCGGGTGCGCCAGGAGGTACTTGATCGGATTCGTCGTAGGGACCGTCGCCGACGAAGTCCGTGCCGATGACGGTGACGAGGGTGCCCTCTGGGGTCACGCGGCGCACGCGGTGGTTGTTCCAGTCGAGGAGGTAGGGACCCGAAGGGGTGAAGGTGAGATCGACGGGCCAGTAGAGGGTGGAAGCCAGCAGCGGTTGATCGTCGCCGTTGAAACCAGCTTCTCCCGTGCCGGCCCAAGTGCAGATGGTGCCGGGCGCGTCCGTGCAGAGGGATTGCGGGCTGCTGTCCGGGCCGGTGCTGTTGGAACAAGCCGTCAGCAGCAGTGCGAGGATAAGGGGTATGAATATGAAGCGGTTAGTGGACATAGTCAGTACGTTGAGCTAAACAGTAAATATATAAAAAAATGGATAATGTAAATTATCTATTAAGCAGGGGTGGTATAACGTGACTTTGCGCTCGGCCGTGCTGGGGATTGTGGTCGTGGTGGCCATTGTCATGGGAGCACCCTATTCGATTTGGATGGTGCGCTCTTCGGAGATTACGTGGTCGTACTTTCCGACGAGTGCCGGTTTTTGCTTTGTGGTGGTTCTGCTGGCGAATGCACTGGTGCGGTGGATGCGGCCCACGTGGGCGTTGCGGCCTGCCGAGTTGGCGATCATTGTGATTATGGGCTTGGCGGCGACCGGGATTCCGACCTTTATCGTCGGCACCTTGTTGGCGATCATTTCATCGCCGTACTACGGAGCCACCCCAGAAAACGATTGGGCGGGCAATATCCATCCCTACTTGCCCGATTGGGTCGTACCTCGCGCCGACGGCGACGCCATGCGCTGGTTCTACGAGGGACTGCCCAAGGGCCAAGCCCTGCCGTTCGATGCCTGGATCGGGCCGCTGTTTTGGCTGTTGAGCCTGATCCTGACCGTGTACTTCGCCTGCTTTTGCTTGGTGGTGATCTTTCGCCGCCAGTGGGTCGAGCACGAGCGGCTGGTCTTCCCTTTGATGGAAATGCCGCGATTGCTGATCGACGACGATGGGCGGGCGATTGTGCGCTCCAAGGGGTTTTGGATTGGCGCGGCGATTCCACTGGGGATGATCCTGTTCAACATTATTGGCTCGTTCTACATCGGCTTTCCCAAAATCAACTTCAACCACGCCGTTAATCTGCAACTGAGCCGGGAGTTTCCCACCATCAGTCTGATGCTCTACTTCCCAGTGATCGGCTTTATGTATCTGGTCAGCACCAGCGTCTCGTTCAGCATCGTGTTTTTTTATTTAGTAGCCGTAGTGCAAGAGGGGATTACCAACCGCATTGGCTACGACGTGACGCGGCCCGATGCTTTCGTTTGGGGAATGCAGTCGCTTTCTTGGCAGGCGTGGGGCGGATTTACGGCAATGGTGCTGTTGAGCTTGTGGATGGCGCGGGGGCATTTAGTGGCGGTCGTGCGCCAAGCCTTGGGGGGACGGCGGACTATAGACGACAGCGAGGAAATGGTTTCCTATCGCACGGCGGTTTGCGGCTTCATGGCCGCGTTGGTCTATATCCTCGGCTGGTTGTGGCGATCTGGGATGGATCTGCACATTGCCGCGCTCTTTGTCTTTGGCGTGTTGGTCGCGTACTACGGTATCACGCGGCTGGTGGTGCAGGCCGGGGTCTATTTTTTGACGCCGCCAGTGGGTGCTCAAGCCTTTGCCTTGGCGATAACCGGCACGAGTATCGGCGGGCACAATTTAGTGGCGCTGGGGGTTTCCTATACTTGGTTCGGGGATGTGCAATCGCTTTTTATGCCGGCGGCGGCGCACGGCGCACGGCTTGGGGAATTGTACCGGGTTCGCCGGTCGATGGCCTTGGCGCTGGGCATTGCTGCGGTGGTGGGCTTCACTACTTGTCTCTATTTCGTCCTCTCGCTGTGCTACAAATACGGCGCGGGCAATTTTGGCTCTTGGTACTTTATCGCTGGCGGTGGTGCCGGGGGTATGGCATACAACGGGGTGATCCGCCATTTCAACGATCCTTGGCCGACCGACTGGAACAAGCTGTCTTACTTTGGGATCGGGATGGTGGTGTACTCAATTTTAGCTTTTCTCCAGTATCGATTGCACTGGTGGCCGCTGCATCCGGTGGGTATTGCAGTAGCCCCGCTGTGGATGACGCGACTTATTGCGTTTTCGGTCTTTCTGGCTTGGGTGGCCAAGAGCGCGATTATGCGCTATGGGGGGATTGCGGCCTATCGCCAGGCGCGGCCGTTTTTTATGGGGCTGATTGCCGGGTATTTTTTGGGAATTGGGCTGTCGTATTTGGTGGATATTTTCTGGTTCATGGGCGAGGGGCACGCTTATTTTCATGGGTAAGTGGTGCCCGGCGATGGCGTATCTTAAGGCCGTTTGCTCTGCCGCTACTAAACGGTTAAGCTAAAAGTATCGAAGCGGAACGGTTCTTTGCTCACCCTAAAGTAGCCAAAGGAAATACCCATGGCACTAAGAGATGAGTTCCAATACTACTTGGACCACCAAGCAGAGCTAGCCGCTCAGTACGAGGGCAAGGTGATCGTCATCAAAGATCACCGCGTCATCGGGGTGTACTCCAGCGAGATAGAGGCGATACGGCAGACAACAAAGGAACATGCGCTTGGCACTTTCCTAGTACAGCCGTGCTCTTCAGATCCAGAAAGTACGCTACAGACCTACCACTCGCGTATATGCTTCTCATAGATGACTGAGAATATCGCGCAGGGTACGTTCACCTATGTCGCCCGGGGGATTGCATCCGTTCTCATCACTCCGGTTTTCATCTGTGCCGCCTATGATCCCCAAGGCGAGGACAAATCGACTTTCCGCGAGTACAGTGCTATCTGGGATACAGGCGCAACAAAGACGATGGTTACGAAGCACCTAGCTGAGGGCTGTGGGCTGGTACCCACAGCCCAATCCCGCGTACAAGGGGTGTTCGGGTCACAGGTAGTCAACGGCTATCTAGTAAATATCGTACTCCCCACACAACATCCGAATCGTGACCAGAAGAATGTCGCTATACAGCACCTCTCAGTTCTTGAGGCCCCAGCTCTAACAGGAGGCCACAATGTACTGATCGGAATGGACATCATCAGCAAAGGCGATTTTGCGATCAGCAACTACCGAGGACGTACTATGTTCACCTACCGCATACCATCACGGGGCGATATTGACTTCGGGAGATTGGCACCGTTTGTCAGTTGAGCAGCTATAACTTCTGTTGGCACAATAGAGGTCCCCATCGCTCCATCAGTCGTGGAAACCGACTGTTTGAATCGCCCAGCCCGTTGTCCATCACCGAAACCTGCGCCAGCAATCCTAGTTAAAAGCGTCTCTTTTATCGTTTCCGTGGTCTTGTCTCCAACAGATCCCTTGGACATCAGTAAAATCCATACGAAATCCGTATTTTTCCATGTCAGGATTCCAATCATCCGCAACAAACGCCTTGATTTGGACTAACCGAATCCAGAAACCACAACATTCGTTCAGATATCGAACAGCTTTTACAAGTTGGGGTTTGAAGTCCTCGTCCATGATTATCCCGCTCTTCGGCAGAATACGAACTTTTTTGTTTTTAATGTCATTGGTCTCAAGAAACCGAGGTAGTATTCCACCATCGTCTCGGATATAGAGAATATCAATTCGTTGCTTTTCATCTCCTAGCCCGAATTCGACTCCTACCAGCGCGTAGTTCTTCGCGGGAAAATCTGACCACATATCGCCTTTGCGAATAACCTGTCTAAGATCCTCGTTTTCTTGCCAGCCAAGGTCCTTTTTGAGGCTGATGCGGCGTTTCATGCGGGCGTACTCCTTGTCGCTCAAGGCCGATGGCTGGAGCCCAAACGTAAAGCGGTCAGAGAACATCTTTGGGTCTTTGATGAAGTAGAGCGATTTTACGAGTTGTGACTTCACGATTTCTCCTCACTATATGTAAGGATTAGGCTTCCCACTGTAGCTACGGTCCGCTATTGGCTCCGGTACGGCTTCTCCAGTGGAGCGCATGTCTGCGAGACACTCGCGCACAAGGCGCTGGATGCCGGACAACGCTACAGCAGGCGTAGGCGCTAGCCAACTTAACGATGGGAATTCAGCGCATAGACCCACATGTTCATTGTCTTCAGCCGACCACATGATGAGGTAGGTGTAGTGGTCATTCATTAAATATGTCCTCCAAACAGAAATACGGTACTGTAAGATAGAAAGCAAAAGCAACTCCTCGTCGAGTCGCGATCACGGGTTAGGGCTACCCCGCCTCCCGCGCTTGAACCTCCCTCGCCGATGCCCTATCTTGACAGCCGCTCGTCCCATTCTATAGACAAAGCAGATTTCATGGCCAAACCCAAGTTACTTAATGCGTTTTTCTTGGTGTTCGCTGCCGCGATGATTGCGGTCGTCGGTTTCGGCGATCCGGGAGCAATCAATCGCGCGGTAAACGACTTTTTCGGCTGGGCACCCAATCCGCCAGTTGAAGCGCGGATGGTGGATTCCGCGCAAGCCGCCGAGCTTCGCGCCCTAGTTGCCGGCATTGACGAAGCAGACATTGCCGCTGAGATCGCGCGCTTTGCTGCCTTCGGCTCGCGGGTGCCGGGTTATGCGGGGGAGCGGCAGGCCCGCGACTACGTGCGCCAGCGGTTTGAGGCGTTGGGGCTGGAGGACGTGCAGAGCGAGGCATTTAAGGTGGCCGTGCCCATAGATCGCGGCGGCGAGTTGGTGGTGCAGGGCGGCGATAGCAAGCGGCTCTACAGCTTGTGGCCCAATGGCGTGCGCACGCCCTCATTGGGGCCGGCCGGCGTGCGCGGTACCCTGATCTACGGAGGTCAAGGGGAACTCAAAGCGTTGGACGGCCAGCCCGTGCAGGGCAGCGTCGTGCTCTTGGACTTTGCCTGTGGCCAAAACTACCTCCACGCCGCATCGCTGGGGGCCAAGGCCATCGTCTTTTTTGACAACGGCGGCGTCAACCGCGAGCAGGCCGCGGACAAGTTCCTCAAGGTGCCGGTTGACATCCCGCGATTTTGGCTCGAGCGGCAAGATGCGCTCGATTTGTTGGTGCGCCTGCAAGACGGGCCGGTCGCCGTCCACTTGAATGCGCGGATGGATTGGGAAGGGGTGGAAGCGCACAATGTGTATGGCTACCTGCCCGGGTCGCCGGAGATGCTGCCGGCCAAGAGCCGGGAAAAGCCGCAGGCGTGGCAGGACCAAACCATCGTCATCCAAGCCTATTACGATGCCATCTCGGTCGTGCCGGCTCTCTCCCCGGGAGCGGAAAATGCGGCTGGGATCGTCGCTCTGCTCCAGCTAGTGGAACTGCTCAAAGAATATCGCCCTCATTACTCGGTACTCTTTTTGGCGACCTCCGGGCACTTTGAGGGCTTGTCTGGGATCAACGATTTCCTCTATCGGCACAGCCGCCGCAGCGACTATTTCCGCGAGCGCATGAGTGAAGCCGAGCGCATCGACTTCGATCTGATGCTATCGCTGGACCTGTCGAGCCACTCCGATCGCACGGCTAGCTTTGGCATGGGCACCTTCTACAATCCCAAGTGGCGCACTGACAACTACGTCAAATACATGTTGACGCCCTATTCCAAGCGGCTGAGTCTCGCGGTCGAAGAGACCTTTGGCGATACCACGCGCCACTACGAGGGCATTGCCCCGCCCAAGCGCACGTGGAAAAACTTCATGCCCATCCCGCTCGCCTTTGCCAGCGAGGCCGCGGCCTTCGTCGGTCAGAAGGCCCTCGCCCTCGCCACGGCCAATGACGCGCGCGAGCGGATCGACACGCCGCTCGACTTGCCGGAAGCGGTGAATGTGCAAAACCTCACGCGGCAGGTCCAGACGCTCGCGGCCATGTTGGCGTGGGCTGGCCGCGATGCCGAACTGCTCAAGCCGACCAAGTTGGAGCTGGAAGACTACGGTCACAGCTTGGCGGGCGCGATCTACTGGTTTGACCGCGACGTCAATTTTGCCGTGCCCAAAAAGCCGGTGCCGCAAGCGCTAGTGACCTATCAGCAGCTCGGCCCGAACTCGGTCGGCGGGGTGCGTACCTTGATCGCGCAACAGGCTGACGACGCGGGTCGCTTCCGCTTTGACATCATGCGGAATCGGCTGAGCAATGCGATCCGCGCGTACGAACTCGATCCCTACGGCGAAATCATCTCGGCACCGGACATGGGCCAAGAGGGCGATGAGACGTACCCGACCGAGCATCCGTGGGGCTGGTGGGAGAACGAGATGCTGCAAGTGCTCTTCAAGTGCCGGGCGCTGAGTTTGTTTGAGACGGTTGACTCGCGCTACCTGTCGGTTTTGGATCACGTCACCGTACTCGACGAGCGCGACGGCGTGCCGCAGTCGTGGGGAGCCGATTTTGTCGAAAGGCAGAGCAATGAAGAAGGCAAGGTAACGCTTGCCTCGGTGGTGTACGCCCAGCCCGGTACTCGGGTCAAAGCCTTAATGAGTACGAGCCTCTTCGGCGTGCGCTACCTGCTGAGCGGCGCGCCCGCCGCATGGGTGGCTGAGCCGGTGCGCCCAGCCGACGTGGATGAGGCGACGATGAAGCAGGCGCTCGGGCGCGGCTATCTCGTGGATCAAGGCGTGGTGCTGCGTCCTGGGTATGCGGCCGCGCGCGACATGTGGGTTCTCGACGACGTGCGGATCAAGCAGTTGGCGCGCTACGGGGTGCGCAACGACAAGTTCATGCGCCTGCACGAAGAGGCGCGCTTGGCCCTGTTGGAGGCCGAAGAGCACTTGCAGGCGCGGCGCTACAGCGAGTTCAAGCGGGCTACGCGCAAGGCGTGGGGCCTCGAAGGGCGGGGCTATCCAGATATCAAATCGACTGCGGACGACACGGTCTATGGAGTGATCTTCTACTTTGCGCTGCTGCTGCCGTTTTCGTTTTGCTGCGAGCGGCTGTTCTTCGGCTTTGCCGATATCCGCCGCCAAGTGGCAGGCGCGGCGTTTTTCTTTTTGGCGATCTTCCTCATCATGCGCTTTATCCACCCGGCCTTCAAGCTGAGTTCGTCGCCGTACATCATCTTTTTGGCCTTCGTCATCTTCGCCATCGGCGGCACGGCCCTGATGATGATTCTGGGCCGCTTTACCCGCGCCGTCGGCCAACGCAAGCGGGCCGCCGCTGGCGTCCACGAAGCAGACATCGGTCGCCTCAGCGCCACGGCCGCGGCTGCGTCGTTGGGGATTTCCAATCTCCGCAAGCGCAAGTTGCGCACCGCGCTGACGGTCGTCACGCTGACGCTTTTGACCTTTACGGCCCAAGCCTTCACCTCAGTGCAGAGCTATCTCAAGTTCTATCAGATCCCCCGCCCGAATGTGCCCAGCTACGAAGGTGCCCTGCTGCGCGACCGAGGCTGGAAGGGCTTGCAGCTATCGGTACTCGACTATGCGGAGAGCGCGTTTGGCGACCAAGCGCAGGTGTTGCCGAGGTCGTGGATCACCTCCAAGGTCATTGGCGAGCGGGCCTATATCGACATTGAACACAAGCCGGCGCAGAAGAAGAGCTTTGCCTCGGCTCTTCTCGGGGTGACTCCAGGCGAGGGTGCGCTAATGGGGCTGGAAGAGTTGTTGGTGGGAGCGAAGAGCCGCTGGTTTGTGGCTGGTGAGCGCGATGTGTGCATCCTGCCGGCGGCTATGGCGGAGATCTTGGGCATTGGCCCGGAGGATGTGGGCACGGCCCAGATATGGCTGATGGGGCGCTCCTATCGGGTCATTGGCTTAATCGACGGCGAGGCCATCGACCACCTGCGAGACTTGGACAACGAGAGTCCGATGCCGGTAGATACGGTCGCCGAGGCCAAGAAGATGGAGCAAATGGCCGATTTGGACCCGCGCCTGATGGACACGACCGCGATTGAGACCTTTACCCACTTGATGGCCAACAATGTGGCGTTCTTGCCCTACCAGCAGGTAGCAGATTTGGGCGGTACGCTGCGCTCGATTGCCATCGCTGGCTTTGCCGATCGGGAGACCTTGCTCACCGAGGTGGAGGAATTCGTATCGCGGGTGGCCGTGCCGCTCTTTGTCGGGGCTGGCGACCGCGTGCGGGTGTACACATCCATGGGATCGGCGTCCTTAGCAGGGATTGGCAATCTCTTCGTGCCCTTGTTGATTGCCTCGCTGATCGTGCTCAACACCATGCTCGGGGCCGTGTACGAGCGCTCCGGCGAGATCGGGGTGTATTCGTCGGTGGGACTGGCACCGAGCCACATTGCCGCGCTCTTCATTGCCGAGGCTCTCGTGTTTGCCATTGTCGGCGCAGTGCTGGGCTATTTGGTGGGGCAGACGACGACGCTGCTGCTGGCGCACTACGCGCTGTTGGGCGGGATGTTCCTCAACTACTCGTCGCTGTCGGCGATTTTCTCGACCTTGGTGGTAATGGTAGTGGTGGTGCTCTCGACGCTGTATCCGGCGCGCAAGGCCGCGGCCATGGCCGTGCCCGACGTGACGCGGCGCTGGGAGTTCCCTCCTCCCGACGGCGACGATTGGCGCTTTGATTTTCCCTTTACGCTGGGCAAAGGCGATGCTTTAGGCTCGTGCGCGTACTTGCACCGGGTCTTCTCGTCGTATGGCGAGGGGTCGGTGGGCGACTTTATGACCGAGGGCGTGGATTTTCACTTGGAGCAGGGCGGTGCGCAGCCGGTCTATGTGCTGGAACTAATGGTGTGGCTCGCGCCCTACGACTTGGGCGTGAGCCAGCGGGTATTCCTGCGCACCTTGCCGACCGACGACATCCCGGGCATTTACCGCATCGAGATGCACTTGCAGCGCGTCAGCGGCGACGTGGTGAGCTGGCAGCGGCTCAATACCAGCTTCCTCAACGTGCTGCGCAAGCGCTTCTTGGTCTGGCGGACGATTGCGCCCGAGGTGCGGGAGGAATACTTGATTGAGGGCGAGAAGTTGGCGCGGGGGACGGGGGTGGGGGTTTAGTTTGGTAGCAGGCAATGGTTGGCTGAATGAACGCGATATAAAATGGAAAACCGCGTAGATTACACGTTGTTGCACCTCGACCAGCCCGAAGAGTTGGCCGCGTACGCGCGCTCTCGGGGGTGGCTTTTGCCGGCGGAATCGGTGTGTGGGCTAGGCCGCGCTGGCGAAGGCAATATGAACCTCACCCTGCGCGTGCAGACCGAGGAGCGTTCCTTCATACTCAAGCAGGCGCGTCCTTGGGTCGAGAAGTACCCGGACATTCCCGCGCCCAAGGAACGGGTGCTGGTGGAGGCCGCCTTTTACCAAGCGGTTGCCGGTTGCCCGCTGGTGGCCGAGCGTATGCCTAGCTTCTTGGGTTGGGACGAAGAGAATTTTGTCGCCGCGTTTGCAGACTTGGGGGAGACCGCGGATTGTACCGATTTGTACAATGATGGCGAGGCCGCGTTTGCAGACTTGCTGGGCTTGTGCCAGTGGTTGGCGGCCTTGCATCAGGCGACCTTTGACGAGCCGACCCGAGCGCGCTTGGAAAACCGCGCCATGCGCCAGCTCAACCACGAGCATTTGTATTGCTTCCCACTGCGCCCGGACAACGGTCTCGACCTCGATGCGATCACACCTGGGCTGGCGCGGGCCGCTCGGGTCTTGCAAGATGATGCAGCGTATTGCAGCGCCATTGACGAGTTGGGCGCGCTTTACTTGGAAAATGGTTCTTGCCTGTTGCACGGAGATTTCTATCCGGGCAGTTGGGTGCGCGCTGGCAGGGACGTGTGGATCATCGACCCGGAGTTTTGCTTCTTTGGCCCGCCGGAATTCGATGTGGGCATTCTCGTCGGCCATCTGTTGCTCGCCGGTCGTTCCTTGGAACTGGCGCAGTCGGCGTTTGACTACTACGGCGCTAGCCCTTCGCTTTCCCATAGCTTGGCGCTGCAATTTGCTGGCATGGAGATTATGCGGCGGCTCATCGGCGTAGCTCAATTGCCGCTGGCTGCTGATTTGCCGCGCAAGGAGGCGCTGTTGACGACCTCGCGGGAGTTGGTGTTGGGGCGTTAGGTATGGATACATTGCCCGATGTCATTCCCTTGACGCCCTATTACCGGGAGATGGTGTGGGGTGGGCGACGCTTAGCTGCACTCTACGGCAAGGCCCTGCCAGACGATGCGCTCATTGGCGAGTCCTTTGAACTGTCGGCGTACGAGGGCCGCGAGAGTCGGACAGGGGACGGTCGCTCGTTGCGCGAGTTGGTGGAAACGCATCGCGCCGACTTGGTCGGTGCTGCGGTGTGGGAGCGTTACGGTGGGCGCTTTCCCCTGCTTATTAAGCTGCTCGACGCTCAGCAAGACTTGTCGATCCAAGTGCATCCCGACGACGAGTACGCCCGGCGCAACGGGTTGGTCGATAGCGGCAAGATGGAGGCTTGGTACGTGCTGCAATCAGATGGTGGCCGCGTGGCTTGCGGGTTGGCCGAGGGAGTGGGCCGCGCGGAGTTTGTCGCTGCCCACGCGGCCAACCGCGTCGCTGAGGTCGTCCGTTTTTACCCGGTCGCGCAAGGGGACGTGCTCTTTTTGCCGCCGGGTACGGTACACGCCCTGTGTCGGGGGGTTGTCCTGTACGAGGTGCAGCAAACGAGCGACTTGACCTTCCGCATCTACGACTACGACCGGCCGCGCGAGCTGCACTGGGAGCAGGCTCTTGAGGTCATTAACTTTGCTCAGCGTCTGTCTGGGCCGGTGCCGCATCCCGTGTTGCGGGGCCAAGTGCTGGTAGAGTCCGAGCATTTTGTGCTGCGCGGCTGCGGCTTAGACGGCGGCCAGGCCGAGCACAGGGCCGAGGGATCGTTTTTGTCGCTGACGGTCGTCCGCGGCCGGGCGCGCGTGGGGGAGTGCGCCTTGGACGCGGGTGCGACCGCGCTGGTGCCGGCTGGGCGGGCTTGCGAGATCGCGCCGCTGGGAGACGAAAGACTGGAGTACCTGATCGCTTCAGTACCCGTCTGAAAAGCCTTGCTGGAACGCCAACCCCGCTTATCATTAATCAACCAACGCAACCTCAACCAACGAAGGAGTGTATTGTGAGTCTATTTTCGCTAGAGGGAAAAGTTGCTCTCGTCACCGGTGCTAGTCGCGGCATTGGTCGCGGCGTGGCCGCAGGCATGGCTGCAGCCGGAGCCACGGTTATCTGTGCCGCCCGCACCCGCAGCCAACTCGACGAAGCTGTCGCTGCCATTGAGACTGCCGGTGGCAAGGCACGCGCGGTCGAGTTGGACATGGCCGACCTAGAGGGTATGGACACGGCTTTGGAGCAATGCGGGCCTATAGACATTCTGTTCAACAATGCTGGCATGAACATCCGCCAGCCCATCGTCGAAGTCTCGGAGGAAAACTACGATCAGATCATGGCCGTCAATCTCAAGGGCCTGTACTTCCTCAGCCAGAAGGTCGGCCGCCAGATGATCGAGCGCGGCCAAGGCGGCAAGATCATCAACATCGGCTCGTTGACCACGGGCTACGCTCTTGCCAAGGTCTCGGTGTACACCGCGACCAAGGGAGCCGTCGGCCAGCTCACCAAGGGCCAAGCCATTGAGTTCGGCTCGCACAATATCCAGGTCAACGCCATCTGCCCGGGCTTTATAATCACCTCGCTCAGTGAGAAGCTGTGGGCCGACGACACCATGCGTGCTTGGGGCGAGGGACGGGTTGTGCTCAACCGCTTGGGGACGCCCGAAGACTTGGTCGGCACGGCCGTCTTTCTCGCCGCGCCGGCCTCGGATTACGTCACCGGGCAGTGCATTTACGTCGATGGCGGCTTCATGGCTGGCGACGAGTGGCCCTTGCCGCCGGTGGCTGGTGGTAAGTAGTTTGTGCTATTGATGGCTATTTCCACCCTAATGAGGAGTTAGCTCGTATGTCTGAAGTCTATGAACCTAATGCTGATTTACGCGACCGTGCGCACGTCAAAAGCATGGATGAGTACCGGGAAGAGTACGCGCGTTCCATCGCCGATCCAGAGGCGTTTTGGGCCGCAAAGGCCGCGGAGTTTCACTGGTTCAAGAAGTGGGACGCCGTGCGGTCGTACAACTACGACATGAACGCGGGGCCGATTGCGATTGAGTGGTTTGCCGGTGGCCAAACCAACATTGCGTACAATTGCCTCGACCGGCACCTCGATGCCAAAGGCGATCAGGTCGCCATCATCTGGGAGGGCAACGAGCCGGGGGAAGATGCTACGCTGACTTATAAAGAGTTGCACGAACAGGTCTGCAAATTCGCCAACGTGCTCAAGGCGCGCGGCGTCAAAAAGGGCGACCGCGTCTCTATCTATCTGCCGATGGTGCCTGAACTGGCCATTGCCATGTTGGCCTGCGCCCGCATTGGTGCCATTCACTCAATCGTGTTCGGCGGCTTTTCCGCAGACGCGCTCGCCGACCGCATCGTCGATTCCACCTGCACCACGGTCATCACCTGCAACGGCACTCATCGCGGCGACAAGCCGATCCTGATGAAGCCCGTGGCGGATCAAGCCATGGCCGACGCGGATGCGCGCATGGATGCCGAGGTGGCGACCTGCATCGTGGTTGATCGCGCGGATTTTGCCGTAGATATGCAGGCCGGCCGCGACTGCTGGTGGCACGAGTTGATGGCCGATGCGGACGCCGACTGCGATTGTGAGGTCATGGACGCCGAGGATCCGCTCTTCATCCTCTATACCTCTGGATCCACAGGGCAACCCAAGGGCGTGCAGCACACGGTCGGCGGGTACATGGTCTATACGGGCACCACGCACAAGTACGTCTTCGACTACCACGACGGCGACATCTACTTTTGCGCGGCCGACATCGGCTGGGTCACTGGCCACTCGTACATCGTATACGGCCCAATGGCCAACGGCGCGACCACCGTGATGTTTGAAGCCATTCCCACCTATCCCAACCCGGACCGCTATTGGCAGACCATTGAGAAGTGGAACGTCAATCAGTTCTACACGGCCCCGACCGCCATTCGCGCGATTGCTGCGGCTGGTGAGGAGTGGCCTGCTGGCTACGAGATGCCGTCCCTGCGCCTGCTGGGCACGGTCGGCGAGCCGATCAATCCCGAAGCTTGGCGCTGGTATCACAAAAACGCCGGTAAGGAACGCTGTCCCATCGTCGATACGTGGTGGCAGACTGAGACTGGGGGCATCCTCATCTCGCCGTTGCCTGGGGCGACTCCGACCAAGCCCGGCTCGGCCACCTTCCCTTTCTTTGGCATTGAGCCGGTCGTGCTCGACCCAGAGAAAGGCACGGAGATAGAAGGCAACGGCGTCACTGGTGTCTTGGCCCTGCGCGCTCCTTGGCCGGGGCAAATGCGCACGGTGTACGGCGATCATGCGCGCTTTGAGCAGACTTATTTCCAGCAGTACAAGGGCTACTACTTTACGGGCGACGGCTGTCGGCGCGACGAGGATGGATACTATTGGATCACCGGCCGCGTTGATGACGTGATCAATGTCTCCGGCCACCGCATGGGCACGGCCGAGGTCGAGAGCGCGTTGGTGCTGCACGCCAAGGTGGCCGAGGCCGCGGTCGTTGGTTTTCCGCACGACATCAAGGGCGAGGGCATCTACGCGTACGTGACGCTCAACGCGGGTGAGGAGTACACCGACGCGCTCAGGAACGAACTCAAGCAACAGGTGCGCACGGCAATTGGCCCGATCGCCACCCCGGATGTCATCCACTGGGCACCGGGGTTGCCCAAGACGCGCTCGGGCAAGATCATGCGCCGTATCCTGCGCAAAATAGCCACTGACGAAACCGACTCCATCGGCGACACCTCGACGCTGGCGGATCCAGCGGTCGTGGACTCGCTTATTGCCAATAAGTAGTGACCGCCGATGACTTAGTAGTACCTGAAGGCAGCGAGGACAACTTCGCACGCGAGTGGCTGGAGACCAATGGCTTGGGGGGTTGGGCCTCCTCTACGGTTAGCGGCGCACACACCCGGCGCTACCACGGCCTGCTGGTTGTGGCGACCTGTCCGCCGGTTGGCCGGGTGGTGCTGCTGTCGCGGCTCGACGAAACCTTGGTCCTACCTACAAGACGCGTCGAGCTAGGTTGCAGCATTTTTCCCGGAGTCATTCATCCACGGGGCGACCAATGGCTAACTGCTTTCGCGTCCGAGCCGGTGCCGACGTGGACGTACGCGGGGGATGGGTGGGTGTTGCGCAAGCGGCTGGCGTTGTTGGCAGGTGAGCACGCCTTGGTCGTCGCGTACGAACTGGTGGAAGCGTCTGAGCCGCTTTGTTTGGAATTGCGCCCCTTTTTCGCGGGCCGAGACTATCACCACTTGATGCAGGCCAACGATCAAGTCGCCCGCACTGCTGCTTGGGCCGACGATGTGCTGGCCTATCAACCCTACCCCGATCAGCCCCCTGCCTACATCTACGCTGCCGACGCATCTTGGGAGGCCGCTCCGGACTGGTACTACAACTTCCAATATCCGCGCGAGGAAGAGCGCGGCCTTGATTACAGCGAAGACCTGTTCACACCCGGCTACCTGCGTCTGCAACTCGCCCCCGGAGAGACTGTTGGCGTAGTCGCAGCGACCGAACTTCCCCCCTGCCGCGACCCTCTCGCACTACTTGCCGACGAAATCGAGCGTCGCCAGCAGGTGGAGGTGCGCGCTCCTTGGACCGCCGATCCTGTGCTGCGGTCGCTGGCACGGGCGGCCAATCAGTTTCTGGTGCGGCGCGGCGACGGCCTGCACACCATTGTCGCGGGCTATCACTGGTTCACGGATTGGGGCCGCGACACCATGATCGCTCTGCCCGGTCTCTGCTTGGCCACCGGGCGCTTTGCCGAGGCGCGGGGCATTTTCGCGGCGTTTGCCGAGCACGTCAGCGAGGGCATGATACCCAATCGGTTTCCCGACGAGGGAGAGGCTCCAGAGTACCACGCTGTTGACGCGACGTTGTGGTTTTTTGTCGCGCTTTACAAGTACTTGCAATACACCGAGGACTACGAGTTTGCCAGTGAGTTGTGGCCGACGTTAGAGGATATAGCCGCTTGGCACGAGCGCGGCACGCGCCATCAGATTCGGGTTGATGCCGACGGTCTGCTCGCGGCTGGGGAGCCAGGGGTGCAACTGACGTGGATGGATGCCAAGATCGGCGATTGGGTGGTCACGCCGCGCATGGGCAAGCCCGTGGAGATCAATGCGCTCTGGTACAATGCGCTCAAAATTTTGCAGCACTTGGCCGAGACATTTGGTCAGCGGGCCGATTATGGCCAGCGCGCTGCTGCGGTGCGCGCGTCTTTTGAGTGCCGGTTCTGGTGCGAAGAGCGGGGGTACCTGTGCGACGTGGTCGCGCCCGAGGGGCCGGATTGGGCAATCCGCCCCAATCAAATTTTCGCGCTCTCGCTGCCCTTTCCGCTCGTCGAGGACGAGCGGGCGCGGCGGATCTTATCTGTGATTGACGAACACTTGCTGACCCCGCGCGGCCTGCGCAGCCTCTCGCCGAGCGACCCGGCGTACTGCTCCCGGTATGCGGGCGGCCCTTGGGAACGCGACAGCGCGTATCACCAAGGCACGGTGTGGGGCTGGCTCATCGGCCCGTACATCAGTGCTCTCTGTCGTTGCCACGGCCGCGTGGGCCGCCAGCGCAGTCGCGCCCTCCTCGATGGCTTTGCCGCGCACCTGAACGAGGCGGGCTTGGGCACGGTCTCGGAGATATTTGACGCCGAGCCGCCTTTTGCGCCGCGCGGCTGCATCGCCCAGGCGTGGAGCGTGGGGGAGTTGTTGCGGGCGGGGGTTGAGGATGTGGGGGAATTAGGAATTGGGGCGAGCTTGAAGATCGGGCCTTGACAGATTTCAATTCGGCCCTTTTAATAGTCCACTCAAATAACGGCGCAGGTGTCCGCTGTTGTACGGCAGCGGAAGAATAGGGAAGGCAGTGTAAATCTGCCGCGGTCCCGCCACTGTGACCGGTTGACGGCCCACAAGCCGTCGCGTCCCCGACATCAGCCACTGATTCTCAGGTGGATCGGGAAGGAGTCGGAGGACACATAACCGGAAGTCAGGAGACCTGCCTGCGACCGAGGTGAATGACACCCTTCGGTAGAAAGGTTGGTCCACCGGTGCCTAATACAAGCACCCAGACCCGCACTCATTCGAGGGCGGGCTTTTTTATTGTTTTTCTTTTGCTGGTCCTGAATCCCGAGACTCTCTTGGCCGGGTCGCTACAGGGCCGGTTGCTCGACCCGGACACAGGTCGCCCCGTGTCTGGTGCCGCATTGACGCTGAGCGCCCCATCTGGCGCAGTCCATTCCGTCCGTAGCGATACGACCGGCTCCTTCCGCCTCGAAAATCTGTCAACAGGAACTTGGGATTTGCGCGTGGAGCGGCTGGGCTATCGGCCCTTGCAAGGCCATGTCCAGATCGGCGCAGCTCTTACCTCAGTCGAGTTACATCTACAATCTCTGCCCATGCTCATGGACGAGTTGGTGGTCCGCGCCCGCCGCGACTCCAAGGGCAAGCACATTGCTTCTTTCGTCGAAACCATTGCCTTGGGCAACCAGCGCGCTCCCGGCGCGGACCTAGCCCAGACCCTCGACCGCGCTACCGGCGTCAACATCCGCCGCTACGGTGGGTTGGGCAGTTTTAGCACCCTTTCCATTCGCGGGTCCACCGCCGAACAGGTACAAGTTTTCCTCGATGGGGTGCCGCTCAACTCGGCTGTTGGCGGTGGCGTGGATCTAGGCGGCTTGCCCATTGGCGGCGTCGAAAGCGTCTATGTATATCGGGGGGCGGTGCCGGCGCGCTTTGGTGGCAACAGCCTCGGCGGCGTGGTTCACATTCGCACGCAACCGCTCGGCGGCAAAGTCCGCACGCGCTTGAACACAGCCACCGGTTCGTACAACACTCGCCAACTGGGCGCTTCGCTCAGCGGCCCCTATAAGGGCTGGGAGTACTTGGGCTTGGTCAATTACCGAGCTAGCCGCAACGACTTCCGCTTTTGGGACGACAACGGCACTGAGTACAACGCCCAAGACGACGGCTGGGCGCGACGGCTCAACAGCGATTTTCGCGGCGTACGAGGGTTGGCCAAAATCGGGCGCAGTTTGGGTGCTAGCCGCTTGCAGATTCACAACACCTTTGACCTGAGCTACAAAGGCATTCCCGGTATTGGCAACAACCAATCTCTGCATACTCGCTACGACACGTGGCGTCATATTGCCGAAGCGGCGCTTTTCGGTCCGCTGGGCGATGGCCGCGCGGGGTACCGGCTCAAAGCCCATCACTCGAGCGAAAAGGACGAGTACCAAGATCGGCACGGCGAAGTGGGCTTAGGCCGCCAGCACGACCGCAATATCACTCAGAGTTTGGGATTGCGCGGCGAAGTGAATGCTCTGTTGCCCAGTGAGTCCCTGCTGACCGCTTTTGTCGCGGCTCGGCGCGAGACCTTTGTACCAGACGATTTACTTCGGTCCGACAGTCGGCTCTTGCGCAGTCGCCGCCGGGCATTGGCCGTTGGGACCGAGGTAGAGGTGGCGTTGGGGCAGCGCTTGACCTTCAACGCCGGTACACAGGCAGAAGGGCTCGACGACCGCTTTTTCGATCGAAAATACTTCGCGCCTAGCGCGGTGTTACCGAGCCGGGACAATGGCGAAATCCTGTGGGGCTACCGCATGGGCGCGGCCTTGGACTTAGGCGCTGGTTTGGCGCTCAAAGCCCACAATGGCCGCTATCAGCGTGCGCCCAATTTCTTTGAACTGTTCGGCGACCGAGGCGCAGTGATTGGCAATACCAACCTCGTCAGTGAAGAAGGGCGCAACTGGGATTTGGGTTTGGTTTTTCGCGGTTCCGACGATGGAGTGGGTCTGGGGCTGGCCGAGGTCGTGTACTACCGCAATCGCGTCGAAGACCTCATTCGCTTTATGCAAAACTCGCAGCGGGTGTCGCGGCCCCACAATATGGGACGCGCCTTGCTGCGCGGCGTGGAGACGCGGGTCGAGGCGCGGTTGCTGCCAAGGCTGGCGCTCCGTGGCAATTACGCGTATCAGCGCGCCGAAAACCGCACTCCGTTCTCGTTTGAACGGGGCAACGACCTGCCCAATGCGCCGCGCCATCGGCTCAATGCACGTATTTCCTTCGACCTAGGGCGCTCTGAAATCTACGGCGAATTCAGCCGCGAGAGCCGACATTTCCTCGACCGGGCCAATCTGCGGACCGTGCCCGTCCGCGCCCTATACAATCTCGGCGGCAGTGTGCCATTAGTCGAGGGGATCGCCTTGTCTTGGGAGCTGCGCAACCTGACTGACAATCAAGTAGCCGATCTGTGGGGCTACCCGCTGCCGGGACGCTCGTATGGGCTGTCCGTGCATTATGCTGCGCATCAGTAGGGCACTTCGACAAGCTCAGCGCCCGACTTCGACAGGCTCAGTGCCCGATTTTGACAAAGAGCAACGCGGGCTGAGCTTGTCGAAGCCCGCCATCAGTAGGTTTCCTAGGGCATCGATTGGGCACCCCTACCACTAACTAAGGAGGATTTTTGTGTATCGCATTTCCGTTTTAGCCGTCTCTGTCTTGCTGCGGGCGAACTCGTCGTCGGCGCAGAGCGACCTCTTGGTCATCACCACGGACTTTTCCACCGGCAGCACGGCCTTTTTGGCTGCGAATGCGGCCGAAGCCGAGGTGAATCTGTTGGGCATCCACTCGGATGCAGTGGGGCACTACCACGACGGCCGCGTCTATATCGTCAACCGCTTGGGGCAGGACAATATCTTGGTGCTGGACGCGATGGATTTGCGCACTCCGCTGACTCAGTTTTCGGTGGGCAATGGCACTAACCCGCACGATATCGAAATTGTCGCACCCGACAAGGCGTATGTGACGCGCTACGATACGGCGTCTTTGCTGATCGTCAATCCCCAAGACGGCGCGGAATTGGGCGAGACTGATCTGAGTGCTTTTGCCGACGCGGATGGCCTGCCCGAGGTATCGCAAATCGTCCGCGTGGGCGACCGGCTCTACTTGAGTTGTCAGCGCCTCGACCGCAATGGTGGGTGGGGACCGGCTGATATTAGCTATCTGATCATGGTCGATCTGGCTACTGATACCTTGGTCGATGTGGACTCGGACGCCGAGGGGGTGCAGGGCATCGCGCTGAGTGTCGCTAATCCCAACAGCATGGCCGTGGTCGGTGAGCGGATTGCCGTGGGAGTAGTGGCCAATTTTGGCGACCGGGCCGGTGGAGTGGAAGTCGTCGATACGGCTACTAACCGCAGCCTTGGATTGGCCGTTAGTGAAGAGGATTTGGGCGGCGATATTACATCCATGGTACTCGTCAATCAAAGCCGGGGCTATGCTGTGGTTGCGGACGAAAACTTTGCCAACAGCGTCCGGCCCTTTGAGTTGTCCAGCGGTGCGGTGGGCGCACCCTTGGAAAATATCAGCGGCGGTTTTATACCCAGCTTGGCGGTAGATGGTGACCGCTTGATCGTCGCCGATCGCGGCAGTTTCGCCGATCCGGCTAGCGCGGGACTCAAATTCTACGACGCGGCCACCGGCGCGTTTCTGAGCGGCCCCATCGACACTGGTCTGCCGCCGCAGGATATCGTGGTCCTGAGCGATGCGGCCGTTCCTACGGCTGTGGAGGAGACCGCCGACAGCTTGCCGCAGGAATTCGCCTTGGAGGCGGCCTACCCCAACCCCTTTAACGCCTCAGTGCAGATTCCCTTTGCGGTCTGGCAGGCCAATACCCCGGTCGAACTGACCGTCCACGACGTGTTGGGCCGCACCGTCCGCACGCTGATCGCCGGTACGATGGACGCCGGGAGACACGTGCTCCAATGGGACGGTCGCAATGCCGCCGGTGAGCCGGTGGGTAATGGCGCGTATCTGGTGCAGTTGCGCGCTGGCAGTCAACGGGCGGTGGGCAAGGTGATGTTGATAAAATGAAAGGCAACCACAGGGGTTTTAGGGCACCCACAAGGGTTGCCCCTACATAATTGTGGTAGGGGCAACCCTTGTGGGTGCCCTTCATTTGGATAGGCCGATAAACAAGTGAAAGGCAACAGACATGGTTACGCTATCTAAGCTCTACACCAAGACGGGCGACGGTGGGATGACGCGGCTGGGCGATATGTCGCAAGTGCCCAAGACGAGCGCCCGCATCGCCGCTTATGGGTGCGTAGATGAGCTGAACTCGGTGATCGGGTTGGCCCGGGCCAGCGGCGCTGAGCACGGCGATGTGCTCGCCCGGGTGCAAAACGATCTCTTTGACTTGGGGGCGGATTTGTGCGTCCCGCAGGCGGATGGGGAAGAAGAGCGCCTGCGCGTGCAGCCGCAGCAAGTGCTTTTCCTAGAGCAGCAAATTGACGACCTCACGCGAGATTTGGCTCCTTTGCGGAGCTTTATCTTGCCTGGAGGACGGCTTCCCGCTGCTTGGCTCCACCTTGCGCGGACGGTGTGTCGGCGCGCCGAGCGTGCAGCTTGGCAACTCGCGGAGCAAGAGCAAGTCGGAGAGCCGGTTTTGCTGTATCTCAACCGGCTCTCCGATTTGCTGTTCGCGATGGCACGGGCCGTCAACGACGGCGGGGAGGCGGATGTGTTGTGGAAGCCGGGGGAGGGCGCGGACGATGCGTAAGTGGATTTTGGTAGGGTCAATTTTTAGGGGAGGCGTTTGATGCGCAAGGTGTGTTTTTGGATGTGGCTAGTCCTCGGCGTGTCGGCAGCGAATGGGGATGACTGCGGCGATAGCTACGATTCGGCGAAGGACTATTTCCCCGACAAGGCCGAGTTGCAATACGCCGAGAGCTTTGCGATTGAATACTTCGACAACTACAAAGTGGTCACTGTGCATACTCCGTGGCCCGGTGCGCAAGAAGCCGTTCAGTACCTGTTAGTCCAGCGCGGCACTCCCGCACTCGACGGGTACGACGGCGTTCAGCGCATCACCGTGCCCATCCAACGCTTGGCCGTCCTATCGACCACTCAATTGCCGCATCTTGAATTGCTCGACGCTCTCGAAAATCTAGTCGCGGTCGGCGACATTGAGATGGTGAATTCGCCCGGCGTCGCCCAGCGCTTTGCGGCTGACAAAGTTGCCGAAATCGGCCATGGTGCCGGGGTTAATCTCGAATTAGTGCTGGAATTGGAGACCGACGTGGTGATGACCGTGGCCTCGGCTCAATCCCAGTACAACGCCCACCCGGTTTTGCAACAAGCCGGCGTGGCCGTGGCCATCAACGCCGAGTACACCGAGCCGTCGCTGTTGGGTCGCACAGAATGGCTCAAGTTCACCGCAGCCTTTTTCAACGCGGAAGCCTTGGCGGAAAAGCGCTTTGCGGACATTGTGGCCCAGTACCAACAATACGCGGCTTTGGTGCGGGATGTGCCGACAGACCAACGCCCTACAGTGTTCGGCGGCTCCCTCTGGCGCGACACTTGGCACGTCGCCGGTGGCAAGAGCTACGCAGCGCAATTGGTCGCCGCGGCTGGTGGCGCGTACCTATGGGCCGATGACGATTCCGGGGGGAGCCTGCCTTTGGATTTTGAGGCTGTGTACGAAAAGGCCCACGCAGCCGACGTTTGGCTGACCATGCGCAATGAATGGCATTCGCTGGCCGAGGTGGAGGCTGCGGACGAGCGCTACGCGGCGTTTGCAGCGTTGCAAAGCGGCCGAGTGTACAATGCCAACGCCCGGCTCAATGCACACGGCGGCAACGACTACTGGGAAAGCGGTCTTGTCGAACCCCACATTGTGCTGGCCGATTTTATAAAAATCCTGCATCCCAACCGTCTGCCGGAACACGCGCTCAAGTTTTATAAAAAACTGGACTGAGACGCCGTGGCGACTGTTTCCACCACAGATGCACAGGGCACTTCTTGGCCTCGGCTGGGTCCGCGCTGGGGACTCTTTCTGGCGATGGCCGGGGCCTTGTGCGGTTTTTTTGCGCTCAGTCTGGGCGTGGGGTCGGTGTCCATTCCCCTCGATGCGGTGGTCGCCATCCTGTGGGGTGAAGCCGACCAAAAGCCGAGTTGGAGTCACATTATTTACGCGATCCGCCTGCCACGCGCGCTCACCGCGCTATTGGCTGGCGTAGCCCTGAGCGCCAGCGGGTTGCAAATGCAGACCCTGTTTCGCAATCCCCTCGCCGACCCCTTCATCCTCGGCATCAGCGCTGGAGCTAGTCTGGGCGTGGCATTGGTAGTCTTGGGCACGGGCGTCACCGGGGCCGGGTTGCTGGTCGGTTTGGGACTTTTGGGACAGGTTGGCGTGGTCGCTGCGGCTGTGGCCGGGGCGGCATTAGTATTGGGCTTGGTGCTTTTCGTGGGGCGGCGCGTCCAGCACACTATGACCTTGCTCATCCTCGGCCTCATGTTCGGCTATCTGACCAGTGCCGTGGTCAGCGTGTTGCTCTACTTCAGCATACCCGAACAGGTGCAGACTTACGTCCTGTGGACTTTTGGCAGCTTTGGTGCGGTCGCTTGGGGCCAACTCACCTTTTTAGCGCCGGTGGTGCTGGTGGGTTTGGGGATTGCTGGCCTGCTGGTCAAACCGCTAAATGCCCTGCTGCTCGGCGAAACGTATGCGCGCAGCATGGGCTTGGGCGCGCGGCGGGCGCGGCTGTGGATTATTGCTAGCGCCGCGCTGCTGGCTGGCGCAGTTACGGCCTATTGCGGTCCCATTGGCTTTTTGGGTGTGGCTGTGCCGCATTTGTGCCGCGCTCTTTTCAACACTTCGGACCACCGCGTGCTGCTGCCGGCTAGTGTACTCCTAGGCGGCATTTTAGCCCTAACTGCGGATCTGGTGGCCCGTTTGCCTGGCAGCGAGGCCACCTTGCCGCTCAACGCGGTCACCGCTCTGATCGGCGCGCCCGTGGTTACTTGGATTATCTTGCGCCGCCGCACGCTGCGGCAGGCTTTTGCCGCCTGAACGCCGTGGCTGCGACTATCTTACAAACGCGCGACCTGTGCATTGGCTATGCGCCCAAGCGACGCCCGCGCGTTGAAGTGGCCGCGGACATTGGCGTGGAATTGCTCAAAGGGGAACTGGTCTGCTTGTTGGGTCCCAATGGTGCGGGCAAATCCACGCTTATGCGCACGTTGGCTGGCCTGCAAAGGCCGCTGGCTGGTGAGGTGAACCTTGGAGGCCGCGACCTACATGGGCTGACTGAGAGCGAACGGGCGCGGCTTTTGGGCTTAGTTCTGACCGAGCGGGTAGAAGTGGGCAATCTGTCGGCCTATGCACTCGTGGCGCTGGGTCGCTACCCGTACACGGGTTGGGACGGCCGTCTTTCTACTGCGGACGAAGAGGTGGTGCGCTGGGCCATTGACGCGGTGGGGGCTAGGGACTTGGCAGGGCGCAGCGTCGGCGAACTGAGTGATGGCGAACGGCAAAAGGTGATGATTGCCCGTGCCTTGGCTCAGGAACCAGCAGTGCTGCTCCTCGACGAGCCCACGGCCTTTTTGGATTTGCCGCGACGCGTCGAAATCGTGCAGTTGTTGCGGCGCTTGGCTGGCGATAGCGATCGCGCTGTCCTGCTCTCCACGCACGATTTGGACTTGGCCCTGCGCTGCGCCGACCGCCTCTGGTTGCTGCCGCTGGATGGTCCTTTGCAAACTGGGGCACCGGAAGACTTGGTGTTGAGCGGGGCTTTTCAGCGGACGTTTGCGGACGTGGAATTCGACCCGGCCATTGGTTCTTTTCAGTTGGCGCAAGAGCCGGAAGGCGCAGTCGGCTTAGTGGGCGAGGGGCTCCATGCCCTGTGGACTGAGCGTGCGTTGGAACGGGCTGGTTTCCGCGTGGTGGGAGACGCGCCGACGTGTGTTGAGATCATTCACGACAACGATGACACGGCTTGGAGACTTCACACGGCGACGGGCGACCGCGTCTGTACCACCCTGTACGAATTAGTCAAATGCTTGAAACTAAAGACAATCGCTTGACGCTTCTCGGGCAAATCGCGCATCTTTCAGGAACTTTATAGCCTGCATTCGCAGAGGATGAGGATGCAGGGGCGCATGAGCGTATCGCCAGCGAAAAAATAAAAATGGAGACATAGCCATGGCGCAGCAATTGAACGATTCGACAGATCTGAGGACCCGAATTACCATCGATCCTGAAATCTGTCATGGGAAACCCTGCATTCGCGGTCTGCGGTATCCCGTCGAGACGATCTTGGAGCTATTGAGTGCGGGAATGACGCACGAGGACATCCTCGCCGATTACGACGATTTGGAGGCGCAGGACATCCTCGCCGTTTTGGACTTTGCCGCCCGCTTGAGCCACGTCAAACGGATGCGGAAACTGAGAGGATGAATTTTTTAATCGATGCCCAACTCCCTCGTCGTCTGGCCCACTGGCTGCACGAAGCGGGACATGACGGAGTGCATACTCGGGACTTGCCCTTGGGAAACCGAACGCCGGATTCTGCCGTGAATGAAATCTCTCTTCGCGAACGGCGAGTAGTCGTCACCAAAGATGAAGATTTTGTCGATTCTTTTTTGATTCACCGTCAACCGTATAAACTGCTGTTGGTATCAACGGGTAATATCAGAAATGCCGAATTGGAACTGTTGTTTCACCAAAATATCGAACAAATCGTTGAATCATTTGATAGGTACGACTTCATAGAAATAGATCGGACCGCACTGATTTTTCATTTGTGATCTGAAAAAACTCGCGTGTAGTCTGCCGGGACTAGCTCAAATGGACAGTCTTGCAGGAGGGAGCGGCTATCTTGGTATAGGTTGATGAAATATAACTAATTAGTTATGATTGGAGTATGTAAAAGACGCCTGAGACGAGCTAAAGAGTCGGCTAAGCAGGAGAAAAAACCATGGGCGAGGATATTAAAATCAAACAGGGCAGTGGCAATATTTTTTCTGACTTGGGCTTTAGTGATAAGGAAGCGAAAGAAGAGGTGTTCAAAGCCCAACTTGGCGCGGAGATTTTTCGGATTCTCGAACACCGCAAGCTGACTCAGACCAAGGCTGCGGGGATTTTAGGAGTTAAGCAATCAGAAATCTCCCGACTTAAAAGCGGTAAGTTTTCCTATTACAGTGTCGAACGGCTGATTCGGTTCCTTGAACGCCTCGGTTGCGAGGTGAGTATTCATATTACTCGGCCGGAGAGCGGCGGGACCGAAAAGGTCATTGTGCAGTCGTCCGAGATGCTGATCGGATCATTGCGCGACCAACTGCAAATCCACGGCGACATTTTCTCGACCGAGGTTGCGTGGGATGCCAATGCTCAATCTCCATGAACCGCATCGTTTCCCTGTTACCCAGCAGTACCGAAATCATCTGCGCCCTCGGCTGCGGCGAGCGCTTGGTCGGCCGTTCTCACGAGTGCGACTATCCTGCCGGTGTCGGCGACTTGCCCGCCTGTACGGCTCCCAAATTCGACCCGGACGGGACCTCGTATCAGATTGACCAGCGAGTCAAAGCCATTTTGCAGGAAGCTAGCTCGGTGTACCGGGTGGATGCCGACCTACTCGACGAGTTGGCACCGGATTGGTTGGTGACGCAATCGCAGTGTGAAGTTTGCGCCGTCAGTCTCAAAGACGTCGAAGAGGCCGCCTGTCAATTGGTGCGCTCGCGGCCATCCATTCTGTCGCTGGAGCCTAACGCCTTGGCCGATGTCTGGGGCGATATTGAGCGGGTGGCTACGGCGTTAGAAGTGGAGGACAAGGGGCGCGTCTTGGTGGCTCAATTAAGGGATCGGCTGGACCGAATTGCCACTCGCACTAGCAAAATCGACCAGCGTCCGCATATTGCCTGCATTGAGTGGTTTGAGCCGCTGATGGCCGCGGGCAATTGGATCCCCGAATTGGTGAAGATTGCTGGTGGTCAAAATCTCTTTGCGGCGGCAGGGACGCATTCGCCTTGGCTGTCGTGGGAGGAGCTAGTGGAAGCCCAGCCGGAGATTATCGTCCTGATGCCCTGCGGCTTCGACATGTCCCGCTCCCGCCGTGAATTGCCAGCGCTTACCCAGCATCCGCTTTGGTCCCGGTTGCAAGCCGTGCAGCAGGGACAGGTGTTCTTCACTGACGGCAATCAGTTTTTTAATCGCCCAGGGCCGCGCTTAGTAGAGTCGGCCGAAATTCTCGCCGAGATTTTTCATCCCCAGCACTTCAGCGGTACGCACGAGCACCGGGGATGGGAGCGGTGGGAAGTCTGAGCGGCGATCTAAAAAACGCGAGCTAAAAAGTGAACGGCGGTGGACGTTAATCCACCGCCGTTTATTGTGGGGTTACGACTTACCGCGTCGAAAACTTGTGTATTGTAACCGTCCGGTAGGTCTCTCCCGGACGCAACACCACCGACGGAAAACCCGGCTGGTTGATCGAGTCGGGATAGTGCTGGGTCTCTAGGCACAGGGCGTGGTACTGATTGTAGATTGTCCCGCCCTTGCCTTGAACTCCGTTGAGGTGGATGGCCGAGTAAAACTGCACTCCCGGCTCGGTGGTGTACAGCTCCATCACCCGCCCGCTCTCCGGTTCGTACACCTCGGCGGCTAGCCCCGGCTCAGCCCGGCCTCCATTGTCGAGCACGTAGTTGTGGTCGTAGCCGCCGACCTGCTCGAGCTGTCCGATCCGCCCGCCGATGGCGGCCGGTTTGACAAAGTCGAGAGGGGTACCAGCGACCGGCAAAATGCGTCCAGTGGGAACTTGATTGGCGTCCGGCTCGGTGTAGTAGCGGGCGTGGAGTGTGAGGATATGCCCGAGCACGGAGCCGCTGCCGGCCAAGTTGAAATAGGAGTGATTGGTCAGATTGATCGGCGTAGGTTTATCTGTGGTCGCCTCGTATGCGATGACTAGTTCGTCGTCGTGGGTCAAGATGTATGTCACTCTCACTGGCACGGTGCCTGGATAGCCTTCCTCGCCGTCTTGGCTCACGTAGTGCAAGCGCACCGCTGGCCCGCGTTTGTCGTCCACGATCTCGGCGTTCCATACTACCTTGTCGAAGCCCACTATTCCGCCGTGCAGGTGATTAGGCCCGTTGTTGACGGCGAGTGTGTACTCTTGGCCATCTAGGGAGAACTTGCCACCGGCGATGCGGTTGGCAACCCGCCCGGTGATGCAGCCGAAGTACGGATTCTCCTTCTCGTACTGCTCCAAGTGGTCAAAGCCTAGCACTACGTCGCCTAGCGTTCCGGCGCGATCGCGCACGAGGAGTTCGGTGATGATCCCACCATAGGTGATGACGCGGGCAATAGTGCCGTGGTCATTTTCAAGTGTATAGCGATCGACGGACTGTCCCGTCGTGGTTGTTCCAAAGCTGTCTTTGCTCACGTTAGCCTCTCCTGCGGTGGCGGCCAAGGCGACCGCCAGTACTATTGCGCTGGGCTTTTGCATGGCCCCTCCTTTGTCGTTGATCTTGCGCTTCCTTTTTGCCGGACGTAACATAGGCATTCCGCATTCGCGGGGGCAACCACGAGAGTTGCCCCGCCCTCGTCGAGGGCGCGACGGCCATGAGTGGGCGTCGCACCCTTAAACTTCCTAGCGAGACAAACTATGAAAATGCCCTTTTTGCTTCTTGCCTTGATTTTTGTCGCCTGTGGCGGTAGCGATGCGCCGCAACCGGCGGCCAATCCCCAAATCGCTTTTGTCACCAATGGCGTTGGTCCCTTTTGGACCATTGCCGCCAAAGGAGTTGAGGCCGCAGCCGCTGAATTTGCCGCTGACGCCGAGGTACAAATGCCCGGCGAAGGGGTCGCCGACCAAAAGCGCATCGTCCAGGCCCTGCTGGCCCGTGGCATCGACGGCATGGCCATAAGCCCCATTGACCCGGACAATCAAACCAACTTGCTCAACGAGGCCGCCGCTCACACCAACCTGCTCACTCACGACTCGGACGCTCCAAAGAGCAATCGTCTTTGCTTTATTGGCATCGACAACTACTCGGCCGGTCGCGCCTGCGGGGCACTGGTCAAAGAAGCCCTGCCCGATGGCGGCAATATCATGATTTTCGTCGGTCGTCTCGAACAGCTCAATGCCCGCCAGCGCCGCCAGGGCCTCATCGACGAACTGCTCGGTCGCTCCTTTGACCCGACGCGCCACGACCCCAACAGCGGCCCGATTGCCGGCGACCAATACACCGTTCTCGACACTCGCACCGACCAGTTCGACTACGCCAAAGCCAAGGCCCAAGTCGAGGACGCCATTGCCAAGTACCCGGACCTCCACGGCGTCGTCGGCCTATTTGCCTACAATCCGCCGATGTGCCTCGAAGCCATCAAGGAAGCTGGCAAGACCGGCCAGATCCAAATCATCGCCTTTGACGAGGAAGCTCCCACCCTCCAGGGCATCATCGACGGCCACATCTACGGCACGGTGGTGCAAAACCCGTACCGCTACGGGTACGAGTCGGTGCGCATCCTCACCGCCTTGGCCCGCGGCGACCGCTCGGTTTTGCCCGAAGGTGGGGTGCTCGACGTACCGGCGCGGTCCATCCGGCGCGACAATGTCGAAGCCTTTTGGGACGAACTAAAAACCCTGACCGGCACTAACTAATGGCGCTGTTGGCGGCCCGCGACATTAGCAAGCGCTTTCCCGGGGTTTTGGCTCTCGACGCGGTGGATATGGCGGTGGAGGCGGGAGAAGTGCTCGCCGTCATCGGCGAAAACGGGGCTGGCAAATCCACTCTGATGAAGATTCTCGCTGGTATTGAGACGCCGGACAGCGGCGAGATTGTGCGCGATGGGGAGTCGGTGAGTATTGACTCGCCGCGCCGCGCCGCTGCGCTCGGCATCGCCCTGATCCACCAAGAGCTCAACTTTTGTGCCAATCTCTCAGTTGCTGCCAATCTCTACCTCGGCCGCGAGCCGCAGCAGTGGGGGCTGATTGACCGCGCTACCATCCGCGAGGGGGCTGTTCAAGCCCTCGCGCAACTGGAGCTTGAGGTGTCGCCGGACACCCTGATGGGCGATTTGCCCATTGGCCATCAGCAGCTCGTCGAAATTGCCAAGGCGCTCTCGACCGAGGCGCGGGTGCTGATTATGGACGAGCCGACCTCCAGCCTCACCAGCCAAGAGGCCGAGGCGCTATTCGCGGTTATTAACGAGTTACGCGAGCGCGGCGTGGCTATCGTCTATATCTCTCATCGTCTCGGGGAAGTCGAAGCGCTAGCGGATCGCGTCTTGGTACTTTGCGACGGGCAAAATGCTGGCGAACTGGATCGAGCGGAGATCAGCCACGACGCTATGGTGGCAAAAATGGTCGGCCGCGACGTCGCTCAGTACTACGCACGCCAACCGCATCCAGCTGGCGACATCGCCCTGCAAGCCGAGGACTTGGTCATCCCTGCTTGGCCCGATCACCGGCTCAACTTTGCCGTTCGGCGCGGTCAGCTCGTCGGCATCGCCGGTCTCGTCGGCGCGGGGCGCACCGAACTGTTGCAAGTGCTCTTTGGCATCGTCCCCGCGCTCGGTGGCCGCGTCCTCATTGACGGCGCACCGCACGCGATCCGCTCGCCGGTCGATGCCATCCGCGCTGGCTTGGCCCTCGTGCCCGAAGACCGCAAGCAACAGGGCCTGATCCTCGAAATGGCCCTGCGCGACAACATCGGCCTGCCCGGCTTGGGGCACTATCAGCGCTTTGCCGGTTGGGCCAATTTTGCCCGCCAAGCTGCGGACGCCGACCAGATGATCGAGCGCCTCGCCATTCGCACTCCCGGCCCAGCGCAAATCGTCCAGTACCTATCCGGCGGCAACCAGCAAAAGGTGGTGCTGGGCAAGTGGCTGGCTCTTGAACCCCGCGTGTTGCTGCTCGACGAACCGACCCGAGGCATCGACATAGGGGCCAAACAAGCGATTTACCACCTGATGGAAGAATTGGCCGAAAGCGGCGTGGCCGTGCTGTTTGCGTCGAGTGAGTTGGAGGAAATTCTGGGGATGGCCGATGAAGTGTTGGTCATGCACGAGGGCCGCATCACCGGCCAACTCCAGCGGGATGCGCTCAGTGAGGAGGCGATTATGAGCTTGGCAACGGGGAAGGCGGCTTAGAAGATGAAGAAAATACTGGGTATCCTCGGCTTGTTGGTGGCGATTTTTGTGGTCACTTGGATCGTCGAACCTAAGTTTGTCAGTGCCTATAACCTGCAAAATATCATCCGCTGGACCTCGCTATTTGGCATCATTTCCATTGGCGTGGCCTTTGTCATCATCACGGGCGGTATTGATTTGTCGATTGGCTCGTTGATCGGCTTGGTGGGTTGTCTGCTGCCCATGCTCTTGGCCGCTGGATATCCGCCTGTCATTGCGCTGTTGGCCGTCGTGGTTTTGTCGTTGGCGATTGGGTTGATGCACGGCTTGCTGATCACGCGCCTGGGATTGCAGCCGTTTGTCGTCACGCTGTGCGGTCTGCTGTTCTACCGAGGCTTTGCCCGCTGGCTTACCCACGACCAAGTCCAGGGCTTTGGCTCGTCCTACGAGGGCCTGCGCCAACTGGCGATTGGCAAGGTCCCACTGGGCGGCGGCTTTGCGCTGCCGATTCCGTTTTTCCTCTTGGTGATTGCCGGGGTGCTCGCCGCCCTCTTCCTCAACCGCACGATATGGGGCCGCTACCTGTTGGCACTGGGCCGCAACGAGACTGCGGCGCGGTATAGCGGGATCCAAATTGAGCGAATGAAAGTGTTGGCGTACGTGTTGTGCTCAGGCACCGCTGGCTTGGGGGGGATCCTGTTCGCGCTTGACGTCAACTCGGTGCAACCGGCTGCGCACGGCAATTTCTACGAACTGTACGCGATTGCCGCGGCCGTGTTGGGAGGCTGTTCCCTGCGCGGCGGCGAGGGGTCGATTTTGGGAGTCGTCATTGGTGCGGCTGTCATGCGGTTGCTCTACAATGCCATCAATGTTTCGGGCATCCCCACCCAACTTGAATTTGCCATTATCGGCGCGGTGATCTTGGCAGGGGTCATCGCCGACGAGTTGATCCGCCGCGTGGCGAGTAGGCGACGAGCGGGACGAGGGGATTGATTCCGCATGGAGCAAAAAAAATATCGCGCTGGCGTCATCGGTCTCGGGTGGATGGGGTTTCTCTACGACTTGGGGAAAAGGGATTACGATAACATCCTCGGATCGCACGAAAACCCCATATACGATGTCGAAAGTGCCGACCGGCCTCTGCCGGATGGACTTGATCTCAAGCGGACGTTTCACTTCTACGATCATCCCGGGCGGGAGGGGCTGGCTACTTCGTATGCTGCGGCCTTTTTCGATCGGCCCGAAGTGGAATTGGTGGCTGGGGCCGACCGGGATCCGCGGCGGCGGGCTATGTTCGGGGAGCGCTTCGGTATTGGGGCCTTGTACGCGGACGCGCTGGAGATGTTGAATGAAGAGGGGCTAGATATCGTGGCGATTGCGACGAATACGAAAGGGCGGTCCGCGCTGACGGTGGCTGCGGTCGCCGCTGGGGTGCGGGGCGTGTTGGTAGATAAGCCGATGGTGTTCTCGCTGGCCGAAGCCGACGCCATGGTCGGCGCTTGCGCTGAGGCTGGAGTGCCGCTGGTAGGTGGGGCGACGAGCGTTTCGCATCCGTCGTTTGCGCGGGCTAAGGCGCTGGTAGAGGGAGGAGAGATTGGGGAGGTGCGGTCGCTTGAAGCGCGGGTCCCGGTTTTCGCTCAGCATCAGGACTGGAGCTACTTTTTGACCGGCGACCCGATCTGGGTGTGCGGCACGGGTGATCAGCCGCGTCGGGAACGCGGCAGTACTGAGTTCATGGGGCAGGGGATGATCGCGTGCAGCGATGGCACGGTGGTCCACATCCGTGCTGGTGCGCCCGAGGTGCGGATTTCGGGGAGTCGGGGGGAGATGGCCTTTGAGTACAATCAGTGGCGGCTCTATCAAGACGTGGAAACGCCGGCTGCTGGGCGGGTGGAAATGCCGTGGCCTGCGCCGCAGTTTTTGTCGGGTATGCGGACGGTGTACTGCCTCGACGACCTGATTGACTGCATGGAGGGGCGGTTGGACGAGCCGAAAAATTCCGGGCGGCGGGTCGCTGTTGCGCTGGAAGTGGAACTGGGGCTGAAGCTGTCGTCAGCGCGGGGCGGCGAGCGCGTGGAATTGCCATTGGCCGACCGCAGCTTGGCGCTGACGTACGATTGGTTCCGCTAGAGGATACAGTCGATGCGGGTATTGGTTACGGGCGCGGCTAGTGCATTGGGTCAAGAGGTAGCCGCTGCGCTGGGCGCGGATGACAGCGCGCAACTGCGGCTGCTAGACGACTGCGCGGCGCAGCGGCAAGATGTCGAATGGATCGATGCCCGGTTGACGGATCCAGACGCGGTACGGCAGGCGGTGCAAGATGTAGATGCCGTCGTCCACACGGGCGAGCCGCCGCCCGCGCCTGAGAGCGAAGAGGCCCTGTTGGACCGAGCGACGCGCGGTACGCACGTGCTGTTGCAGGCGGCGGTGGAGGCTGGCGTTAAGCGATTTGTGTACGGCAGCACTCTTGAAGTATTTCGCGCATACCCCGACACAGTGTACGTCACCGAATATTACAAGCCATTGCCGCCGACCGAAATGGCGGTGCTGGCGCGGTATTTGGGTGAGATCACGTGCCGCGAATTTGCGCGTGAGCATCCCATTACGGTCACGGCGTTGCGCCTCGGCAAGCTGGTGCGGGAGGAGGAGGTCGCCGGGCGGGAACGCGATTTGATGTGGGTCGATATTCGCGATGCAGCGCAGGCGTTTTGCGCGGCGTTGACGCGGGACGCGAGCGCGTCTCTAAATTGGGTGCCGCGCTGGGCTGTGTACCACATTGCCGCGCCCCTTGCCCATCCCAAGTTTTTGCTCGACCGAGCTAAGTCCATGGGCTATCGGCCGCAGCGCGAGTTCCGAGGAGCCGACGCGTGAAGAAAAAGGTGTTGTTGCTAGGGGCCTCGGGGATGATCGCCCCCGATCTGCTGCCCGGTCTCGAAGATACATACGATGTGACGCTGGCTGACATTGCCCCGCACCCGGATGGCAGGCCCATCGTGCATTGCGATGTGTCGTCGCGGGAGCAGGTGCGGGACGCGGCTGCGGGTATGGACGCGATTATGAATTTTACGGTTGTGCGCGATCATCCCGAGCAGAGCTTTCACGTCAACATGCGCGGGGCGCTCAATGTGATGCAGGCCGCGGTTGAGCACGGGATTAAAAAGGTGATTCACTCCGGCCCGCAATTCGTTCGCAGCACGTATGACCACGACTTTGACATTGAGGATGTGCCGCCGGTTTTGACGACGGGTTATTACTGCCTGACGAAGGGACTGGCGAGCGAGATTTGCCGCACGTACGCGCGGGCGCATGGCATTCAGACGATCAGCTTTTTGTTCAATGGCTTGGGGCCGCGGCCGACGCAAAGCGCTGGGGATTTTCCGCCCTTTACGGTGGTGTGGGAGGATTTGCATCAGGCTTGTCGGCTGGCGCTGGAAATTCCACAAGTGCCGGACTGCTTTCAGGAGTTCAACTTGCTTAGCTGGGAGGGGCACGGCAAATACAATGTCGATAAGGCTCGGCGCATCTTGGGCTTTGAGCCGACGGAACGCTGGGAGCGGTATTTTGCGCGCAGTGTAAATGACCACTAAAGACTAGGAGCTTTTCCATGAGTGAAATCGTCGCAGATACAGCCCAAATTCCCGAGTTGGAAGACCAGCTTGACGCGCTCGATCGGCACGGCTTTCTATTGGTGCGCAACGCGCTGTCCGAGGACGTGGTGCTGGCCTGGCGGGAGTGCTTGGTGCGGAAGTACGAGCGGCGGGAATGGGACATTAGCAACGAAGTGGGCAATGTGGCTTTTGATCATTTGTTGGAGCAGGAACCCGAACTGGCTCGGCCCATGGTCGGCCATCCTTCGGTCGCGCCGTATTTACAGGCCATGCTCGGGCGGCAATGTCAGTTGCGGAGCTTTCGGGCGCACATCAATCCGGGTGCTTATACCCAAGAGTGGCACAAGGATTTTGGCTATTATTGGGACGCGCCCGACGAGGCGCGGCACGCGCTACGACCGCTCTGTATAAACACCACATTTTACCTGACGGACAACGCGCCTGAGACTGGGCGCTTGACCTTCATCAACAACTTTTGCCACAACGCCCTGCCGGAAGAAATTCGCCACCTAGGCGGGTACAATTCCGACAACCCCTTTTACCAGTGGTGCGAGCGACAGGAGCACATTCATCTGCACCCTATGACCGGCGATGCCGTGGTGTTCTTCAGCCACATCCCGCACCAAGGTGCTAAGCTAAAGGAAGATGCCGACGCCCCCATACGCTGTAACGTGGTGCTGCACTACCAGCAGACGCCGATGTTCCCGGGGATTTCCTTTGTCAGCTCGCCGCTACCAGCCATTGCCGCGCTCGGGTACAACGGGACCTTTCCATTTGCCGAGGGGCGCTAGAATTTCAACATCACAAAAAAAGGAGAACGCTTATGCGTCACTTTACTCGCACCCCCCATTACAGCGGGCCAGACGACCCGGAAATCGGCCAAGTGCGCGGCACCTTGGCGCTTGGAGAAACCGTCATCATCGAGACTACTGGCGGAGCGGACAACGACTTTGAAGCGGCCGGGGAGACCCGCGCTGGCATGATTACTTCTGGGGAGAGTCATCGCCGCTACGCCCGCCCTGGCGGTCCCTTTCTCATCGAAGGTATTGGGCCGGACGATTGGGTGGCCATCGAAATCATCGATATTGAGGTCGGCCCCTATGGCTTCTATCGCAACGGCGGTCCCAATTGGGGCAATTGGCGCTGCGTGGCACCGGTGCGCGACGGGCTGATTCACTTCCCGCCGGATTTTGTCGTGCCGGTGCGGCCCATGATCGGCGTCGTCCAGCTCGAATCGTGGGCACCCAATGCCATAGATCACGGCGGCAACATGGATTTCAATGCCATCCAGCCCGGCAGCACCGTTCACATCCGCGCGCAAAAGCCTGGGGGATTACTCTCGCTAGGCGATGTCCACGCGCGCATGGGCGACGGCGAGTTGACTGGGGCGGGGGTTGAGATTGACTCGGCCATCACGCTCAAGGTGGATCGCTCGCCCGGATTCCCGAACAGCAGTCCTGTAGTCGAGACCACTAGGGTTGTGGAAGACGCCGAGGAATATCTCACCAGTGCGCGCGCAGAAGAGTGGGGCGACGCGCTCAAAGCGGCGTGGCTCGAAATGGTAGCCCTGATTTGCGACCGCTACGACACCACGTACGAATACGCCAACATGATCGTCGGCACCATTGGGGACGCTCGCCCGGGTTTTGCCACTGGCTACATGGGCGGATACGCGACCTGTCAGATCGCAGTGACTAAGAAGCTGCGGCGCACGGGCGAGCCGTATAAGCCATAGGGCTGAGAGGCGAATCCTAGGCGTTAGGTGCTAGACGGACGATAACCACTCATTTATAGGAAAATTAGGAACCTTGAATTCAACTCGTAAGTGCAATCTTTTGGGTAGCTGGCATAGAAACGGCCAACTGGTATATTTCCCGTGGCCATTTCAAACGCAGCTCCCGACGGAGGCGCTTATGGGAACGTATCACCAGTTGACCGAGTATC
>JAJEGS010000037.1 GCA_022819745.1 Candidatus Latescibacterota bacterium
GATACTCGGTCAACTGGTGATACGTTCCCATAAGCGCCTCCGTCGGGAGCTGCGTTTGAAATGGCCACGGGAAATATACCAGTTGGCCGTTTCTATGCCAGCTACCCAAAAGATTGCACTTACGAGTTGAATTCAAGGTTCAAAACAAATCGTCCGCATAGCCCGCCAAATAATACTCCAGCGCCGCCATACCCGCGCTAGTATTCACGCTGGCTCCTTCGTGCGCTAGGGCACCGCCCAAGGCATGCAACACGCGGAACAAGTGAGGTGCTCGACACTGCTCGCCCATCTGACCGATGCGCACGATGTCGAGGCCAAAGGCCCCGGAGATTTCGACGTGAAAGCGATTCGACATATCGGCGCGCACTCGGGCGCTATCTATCCCAGCGGGCACTTGGATTGCCACCACCGAGTTAAGGCGAATGCGACGCGGCGCGGCTAGCACCAGTCCCATCTTCTCGATGCCAGCTTGCAGCGCCAGCGACGAGTGCCGATGCCGCGCAAAGCGGCGCTCCAGCGTCTCCTCGCAGACCAGCCGCAGGGCCTCGTGCAGGGCCAACAACCCCGAGACCGGGGCCGTGTAGTGGTACTGGTGTTGCTGCCAAAAGTTTTCTGCCCGCAGTGCGTCCAAACACCAGTGCGGCTTAGGGCCAGGATGCTGTTGCACCTGCTCCCAAGCCAAGTCAGAAAAGGCGATTAGCGCCACGCCCGGCAGCGACGACAGCCCCTTCTGACTGCCGGTGATAACCACGTCAACACCCCATGCGTCCTTTTCCAACGGCATGGTGCTCAAGGTACAGACCGCATCGACGACCGCCAGCGCCCCGTGCTCGCGGCACAAGCGGGCAATCGCCGGTAGCTCGGTCGTGCAGACGCCGCTGGAGGTCTCGCCCTGCACCATCGTCACCACGTCGTAGTGCTGACTCTTGAGGCGCTCGGCAACGCGCTCAGCGCAGACAGCTTGCCCTTCCGGCACGGCCAGCACCTCAACCTCCGCCCCCACACCAGCCGCCATCTCGGCAAAGCGCCCGCTAAACCACCCGTTTTGCAGCACCAAGGCACGGCGACCCGGCCATAGCAGGTTGCCTATCGCCATCTCCATGGCTGCCGACGCCGGCCCTCCAACCCCCAAGATATGCTTATCAGCCGTCTGAAAGGCATAGCCAGCCAATTGCTTTATGTGCTCTACCAGCCGATCCATCGTCGGCCCCAAATGGTTGATGACCATGCCGCCCGCCCGCGCGATCTCCGTCGCCACCGGCACCGGCCCGGCTCCCATCAGCAGCAACGGCTCAGCCGGCAGGAGCTGGTCCAGCGGTGGAAGCGAGGGAGGCTTTATGCCACTCGACTCTACATTCCCCATTCCTAATTCCCAATTCTCAATTTTTAATTTAGTAGTTAATCGCCTCGCCAAATGCCTGCCCGGCCGCTTCCATCACGGCCTCGGACAGCGTCGGATGGGCGTGCGAGGTCAGCAACAGCTCTTCATACGTGGCTTCGAGCCGCAGAGCCAGCGTCAATTCGGCAATCAACTCCGTGGCCTCAGCTCCCAGAATGGCCCCACCCAACAACTCGCCATAGCGCGCGTCAAAAATTAGCTTGACCAGCCCTTCGGTCTCCCCAGCCGCTTGCGCCTTGCCACTGGCTGCAAACGGGAAGCGCCCGACTTTGACGTCGTACCCAGCTTCGCGCGCTTGGCTTTCGCTCAGGCCGACGCTGGCCACTTGCGGCTGGCAATAGATGCAGTTGGGCACTTGGCTCGGGTCCAAGGTGGGCCGGTCTCGGCCCGCTATAAACTCGACGGCCGCAATCCCTTCCTGCGCGGCTGCGTGCGCCAACAGCGGCGGGCCAGCCACATCGCCAATCGCGTAGATGCCCTTGGCGCTGGTCTGCATCTGCTCATCAACCACAATCGAGCCGTCGCGGGTGCGAATGCCCAGCGCTTCCAGCCCCAGTCCCTCGATATTGCCCTCGACGCCAGTAGCAACCAGCACTCGCTCCACTCTCCGCGTCTTTTGCTCCTCGCCGACTCGGTAGCGCAACGCGACCGAGCGCTTTTGTCTTTTGACCTCCTCGACCCGGGCTTCGGTCACCACTTCGATTCCCTGCTGTGTCAAACTCTCGGCCAGTCCCGCAGCAATCTCTTCGTCCTCGCGCGGCAAAACCTGGGGCAGAGCTTCCAACAGCAACACCTTGCTGCCAAAGGCGCGATAGAAATAGGCGAATTCTACGCCAATGGCCCCGGCCCCAATGATGGCGAGGGAGGCGGGCTGTTCGGCGACGATCATGGCCTCGCGGCTGGCGATGATCCGCTCGCCGTCGAATTCCACGCCCGGAATGGATTTGGGGCGGGCGCCAGTAGCCAGCACCACATGCGCAGCCTCCAGTTCGGCCACGAGCTCGCCCTCGCCGTCCTCAACCGCAACTTGGCGGCTGGGCGTCAACCGGCCCCTGCCAGCGAACACCTCGACTTGGTTCTTCTGCATCAGATAGGCCACGCCTTTGGACAACTGCTCGGCTACTTGGCGGCTCCGGCTAATGACCGCATCCCAATCCACTACCGGCTTATCAACTCGTAGGCCGAACTCGTCGGCGCGCAAGAAAAGCTGGTACACTTCGGCTTGCTTGAGCAGAGCCTTGGTGGGAATGCAGCCCCAATTGAGACAGGTGCCGCCCAACTCAGCGTCTTCGATCAGCGCGGTTTTTAACCCCAACTGCCGTGCGCGAATGGCGGCTGAATACCCACCTGGGCCGCCGCCGATAACTGCCACATCATACGCTGCCATATTGCATTTTCTTTCTAAGGTTCGGACAAAGGAAGCCCCTAATCTAAAGGCAATTACCTCGGGCACAAATAGGACTGGCACCTACGGTGGCTGAAAATCATAAATATCCGCCTCAATTGCCCCGACCCGCGCCACCGTGTTTTATTATGGCAATCTTGCACGACTAAACGATTCGAGATGCGGTTCATCTTGTGAATCCAGCGGCGCACCTTAAATAAAGGCAATTCCAGTGATAAAAAAGCAAACCAGTCCCTCGGACACATTGACCATTTTCACCGACGGAGCCTGTTCGTTCAACCCAGGGCCAGGCGGCTGGGCAGCGCGGCTGCTCTATGGCGATGGCCGCGTCGTGGAGCTAGGCGGCTTCGTCCCGGAGACGACCAACAACCGCATGGAGTTGCAAGCAGCCATCGAAGGTCTCCGCGTCGCCCCGTCCGACGTCGCTATTACCCTCGTTACGGACAGCGAGTACCTGCGCAAGGGCATTACCGAGTGGATTCACGGCTGGAAGAAGCGGGGCTGGCTCACCGCCGCCAAAAAGCCCGTGCTCAACCAAGACCTGTGGCGCTCCCTGGACCAACTCAATACGCCCGCCGTCCAGTGGCAGTACACCGAAGGCCACGCTGGCGACCCAGACAACGAGCGCTGTGACCAGATCGCCCAAGCATTTTCGCGCGGGGAGACGCCCTCCCTGCACAACGCTTGACCCGACCATTACCGAAAGGATTGACCATGCTCTACACTTTGTTCTTCGCCCTCGTCCTCGCTGTCCCAGCCAGCACCCAAGAGTCCACCCGCTTCCAAGCTATGCCTGCTGAGCTGCCCGCCTACCAAGTCCTCCGCACCAACGAGGGGATCCAAGTCGATGGTCGCCTCGACGAGTCCGACTGGCAAAACGCCGTGCCCATCGCCTTTGTCATGCCCTGGAGCGACCTCGAAAAAGAGCAACCGCAATCCACGACCGCCCGCTTGCTGTGGGACGACGACAATCTCTACATCATCTACGAGTGCGTCGATCCGTATCTACATTCAGAAGTAACCGAGCATGACGGAGCGGTGTACCAAGAGGACGCTGTGGAAATTTTCGCCACTCCCAACATGGAAGTCCCCGGCAACTACTATGGCTATGAGATGAACATCAACGGCACGCTGCTCGACTACATCGCCTTCCGCGGCGGTAAGGAGCGCACCAAGGCCATTCACCCGTCGTGGCAAAGCGAGGGCGTCGTGATTGCCACGACCTACAACGGCACCCTAAACAACCACTCGGACACCGACCAAAGCTGGATCCTCGAAATCTCCATCCCCCACGACAACTTTCGCCACTTGGGTGGGCAGATCCCGCCCCAAGACGGCGACCAATGGCGCGCCGGACTCAACCGCACCAAGGGCTACCAAGGCCAATTTGGGCTGTGGTCCGACACTGGCACGCCCAGGGCAGACTTCCACCGCGCCACCCGATTCGGCATCCTTACCTTTTCGTCGGCCATCGTCGGCCGCTGAAGGGCTGTGGGATCGTGGACTTCGATCAGACAGGCGAGCGATTCAACAAGCAGGCACAGGGAATCGGCAAACAGGTGAGGTCTAAGGGTCTGGCAAGCTACGATTGACCTGGCAATACACAAATGGAATGCGCTCAGCTTAGCGTTGAGAGAATGAGACCAAAAGGAAACACGGCGTCTTAGAAACGCTACATACGCCGACTATGCCGCCCGCCGGCTCCCTCTGTGTAACGCTACTGGCCCAAATTTTGCATACTCAATTTTTGAGCGTATTTTAATTTTTAAGCCAGAAGAGATGCCGATCCCATGCCTGCCGAACAACCCCTTACTGAGTTGACGACGCGCGACGTCCTACTCCAAGTAGATCGCCGCCTGACCCTGATCGAAGACGATCTACGCACTCTAGATCAAAAATGGGACCAGCGATTTGGGACTTTAGAGCAAAGGACTGACGCTCGGTTCGACACCTTGGACCAAAAAATCGACGTCCGATTCGACACCTTGGACCAAAAAATCGACACCCGATTCGAAGCCGCAGACCAAAAAATCGACACCCGAACCAATCAGCTACGCCAAGAAATGCACACCGGGTTTGCGGAACTGCGCAAGGAAATGAACACCAAATTTCACTGGACGCTCGGCGTCGTCCTGGCCAGTTGGATTTCTACCATCGGGACGCTGTTGCTCAAGTAAGCTCCCCTACTCCCCAAACAACGCCGCCACATCCCGCTCTACCTTTTCCCGCCGCTCCTCAGCGGGCAGGTCGTCCATACAGCCCATCGCACTGTAGAACTGGGCGTCGTAGTCGCGGGTCTTGATCACTACTGGCATGGGCACGGCGTGGCCGATGATCAGGGCCTGCTGCTTGGAGTCGAGGCTGGCCAGCACACTGCGCAGCCCTTCGGTGCCGCTGACGCCGGTGAGTACTGCCTGAATGTCCTTCTCGTCGTTGAGCAGGGCCGTGATGCGCGTACCGATCTGCGAGAGTACTTCGTCGTCAATGCTCGACGGCCGCTGATCGACAACTAACAGCGAGACGTAGTACTTGCGCATCTCGCGAGCAATGGTGCCGAAGATGGTCTGCTTCGCCGCCATGGGGTTGAGGAATTTGTGCGCCTCCTCAATGGTGATCATGAGCTGACGCGGCTGATCTTCAGGGCGCTGGGTGGCGTAGAAACGCTCGCTCTTTTTGACGTACATCTCGTGGATGCGCCGCGCAATGATGTTGGCCACCAGCAAGTAGCACAGCATACTCGTCTGCTGCCCGAACTCTAGCACCACGTTGATCCCCTTGTCGAGATATTCCATGATGCGGTCCACCACGTCGCCGTCCCGTAGCTTGGAGACCATAAAGGGAAAGTTTTCCAGCCGCTTGAGCTTGCGATGCAAGGCGACTAAAGACCCAGCGTGCGCGCCGATCTCGCGGGCGAATTCCTCCACATCCGGGCCTTCCAACTTCAAGAGCGTGCTCAGCCAGCGCTCTTTGTAAATCGCGTACACCAAGTAGGCCGACTCCACGGCCGTAGGATTGAGCTTGAGCTCGTCTTGCAGCGGGGCAATGTCTTCGACCGTGATCTGGTCGTAGGAGATATAGACCTCGTGATCCGGCTGCACGCCGCGAGCGCGGGTCGATTGCGGATCTAAGGAAAAAATCGCCACCCGCTCGCCGAAAAGCTGCTTGAGACCTTTGACGAAAGTCGTGGAGGAGCCGTTTTCCTTCATGGCCTTGAACCCGTACTCGTTGTGCATGTCGAAGATTAGGTTGACGGCCTTGTCGTAGTGAATCAACCCGCACAGCGCCAGCCGCGTCAGGAAGGACTTGCCCGTACCCGTCTTGCCGAAGATGCCGTTGGAGCGCTCGGCAAAGCGGATCATGTCGAGGCAGACCTGCGTGTCCATGTCGAGCGGATTGCCAATGCTGAAGTAGCGGCCCTCGGCGTCGCCCTCGCAGCCGAAAATCTTGGCCACGTCGTCGGCCATAGCTTCTTGTACTTCGGAGAAGTGGCTCGGAATGGCCTTGACCGGACGCGGGCCTTCGTCGGCCCCGGCATCCTTGGGCATCATCAGCATGGGCCGCAGCGAGACGATGTTGTACGTGCTAGTGCCAGCGAGCACTTGGCGCAGAAGCGCGTCTTCTTGGCCCGGCGGATGCAGGAGAACTTCTTGGTTGTTGGCGTCGAGGCGCATGTCAGTGACCATGGAAAAAAAGTCGTTTTTGTCGCCTTCGATAACCACGAACTTGCCGGCCTTCATGTCCTCGACATTCTGTTCGGGGTCCAGCTTCATCTCCAGCCCCTCGACTAGCGAGCCTTTGGTGATGACCCCGATTTGCTTGCCGCGACCGGCTGCGGCTGGCACTCCGTTGTGCGCGTATTTTGCCATCGTCAGTTAACCACCCGTCGGATAATCGAGCTGAGCCGGTCGTAGTCGTCGCTGAGGAGCCGCGACAGTTCCTTGCCCATCTGCACCAGATAGGACGGCGCGTGGGCGTGGGCGCGCACCGTGTGGCGCAACACCGCGATCACCAGCTCGTCAGTGGGTATTTTGGACGTGTTGAGGATGCTGCGCAGATAGTCGTCGCTGCGCGTGAAGGCCCGCACTTGCTCGTCTGAGCACAAGTACGCAAAACTGTGGATGCGCGCCGGCTGCGGCGGCAGGATTTGCACGGCCTCATCGCCGTCCAAGTAGCCGATGACGAGGGCTTGGAACTCCGTGCGCAACAACTCGAAAATTTGCGGCTGCTCTAGGCGAAGTTCCTCTTCGGTCTTGCCGTAGGCCGTGGGTCGGCGATTTGGCTCGATGGAGTGCGTAAATACGTTAAACACAATGCCGACTACCGGCATCTCGGCCTCCACGCGGATAAACTGGCCAAAGGAGGGCGCGCCGTGCAACTCGCGCGCTTGGGCGATCAACTCGGTGGTGCTACTCTCGACCACTTCGCCCACGTGAGTCCGTTCGTCCTCGGCGTCGCTGGGCAGCGGCAGCGACTCGGGCAAGAATCGGCTCAGCGGGCTGCGCTCGCGCTCTTTGATAGTCTCCACAGTGGCCTCCCCTAAATACCAGTGTAGCGCTTCTTAAAACTCTTGGTTGACAAGTGGGTTTGCAGGTCGTTTTTGACAAAGGTGTCGCGCAAAAAGCGATAGAATGTCTCGCGGTCCGCACTGCGCACTACAGCGCGCTCGTGCGCTTCGGCCAAGGCCACCGGATAGCCCTGGCCCTTTTCGGCTTGGTCGTACAAACAGGCGTGAACCAAGTCGAGCAATTCTCGATCGGTCGCCACCCATTCTGGAACTTCGACCCGGCCGATCTCCGTTCCCACGTGTAGGTAGAAGTAGTAGATGTGATGCGGCCCGTACTCGGCGAGGATTTTGGACGCGCTGCGGTAGAGCGGCGTGCGTTGCCCAGGGCGCAGTACCCGCCGCACCAAGACCGCGTCGCTCAGCCCCTCAACGGGGCTACAAGGCAAGCCGCGACCCTGCCACAAGTCTCCGTTCAGCGTGTCGATTTCTTCGCGGCTGAAGTGGAGTTGATTTTCTTCCTGATAGGGGCAGCGGTCGCAGTCGGCCGCTTCAAGCGGACACAGTCCCAGCTTGAGGGCGTTGATCAATTCTTGGCTCCCCGGCTGGCTGATGTACCCAGCCACCGGCACCCGCGCCTCGCGCAATTCATCCATCGCCGCTATGGTGGCCTCTAGGTGCGCGGCGCGGAAGTCCTGCGGCTTGCCCTCCAAGTTCCACAGAATCAGCGTACCATCGGCAAGCGCCAACGTCCGGTGCCCCTCGGCGTGGGCTGCCAACGCCAAATCGGCCAGCTCAGTGAACTCCATGAGGCCGCGCTTGAAGCCGACGAGCTCGCGATTGACGAAGACCCGCGCCCCGCCCCATTCCTCGTAGATTTCCTCCTCTCGGTAGTAGAGCCGCGGCTTGCTGCTCATCAGCGGCTTCTCGCCCGTGCCGTAGTGCAGCAGGATGTAGCCGATGTTGATCAGAAAACAGGCCGATATCTCGTGGCGGTCGGGAAAAATTTGCGAGCCGTCCGTGGCGGCGATGCTGATGGTGTTCGGGCGGTCGGGCGCGTCGATTCCGCCGCCGAGGCCCTCACCCAAGCCGGGCAACAGCCAAGAGGTGCGGCTGTCGTCGATCTTGCGAGCCAAGCGCTCCCACTCGGGCAGCCAGCGCCGGTATTCGGCCAACGCCAATTCGAGCTTGGCGCGAAAGTCTTCTTGGACGCGGCGCTCGTCGGCCACCATGCTGTCTATTTGGGTCTTTACCGCATACAAATCCAACATGGCATTAGCCTTGCGGGCCGCTCTGGATCGGCCCCGTCGCGATGCGCGCATTTATTCGGCCTCTTCCCACGTTTCGCCCCCATCAATCGAAAAATGCGTGTGCTGCCGCCACACCGCCCAATCCTCACCGGCATCAGCCAAGTCGGCGGCAGCCGTCGCGGCGATGTACTGGCCTACCTCGCCGCTGCCGTCGGGCCGGTTGGTCTCAATGCGGATTTCGCTGAACTCGACGCGGCCCTGCAACAGTTCGGCTGCACCGCGCTGTACGGCAAATGCGCGCCGCTCCCACGCCTCGCGCTCGATGTCGCGGACGCGGAACCGCAGCCACAGCCGACCGACATCCTCGTCCAACCCAACCCCATAGAACACCCCATAGCGGTCGTTGACCAGTTCCTTGATCCGGGGCCGTTCGTCTTGGAGCGGCGGGATCGGCTCCTCCTCCAGCTCATCGCGCTCCTCTTCGGAAACATAGCCTTCTAAGGAAGGCCCCCAGACCCAGCCTTCGACGCGGAAGCGCACCCATCGGCCCTCCTCGCCAATGGACTCGATCTCCGTACCAGCCAGCAAAGTGCCCAGCTTGGTGCCGTTAGGCGCATCGCGAAAGTTCTCCACGCTGGCCTCGACGACGAAGGTGTGGTCGCTACGCAGCTTGGCCGCCACGGCTCCCAAGGCCAAGGCAGCGGCTAAGGCCGATGCTAGGGAGTATTTAGACAATCGAGACATAGTAGAATTGCCGCCCACCACCGACGACCGACCCATCGCGCAGGCGGCATACCAACCCGAGGCGTTGCAGGGCATTGAGGCGATTGCAGACGATGTTGATGTTTTTGCCGAGCGCGTCGGAAATCTCGGCCGAGGTCGCGCACTTATGCGCCAGCAGCACGTCGAGCGCCTCGCGCATCGGCGTCTTGAGTACCCCGAGCACCTCGACGCGATCACCGTCTTTGTACAGCGCGGCCAACTCGCGCAGTTGCAGCACGGCCGCGATAGTTTCGCGCACCGAGATATTGGCCTCAGCGATATAGACGTAGCGATGCCCTATCTCACCACTGGTCAGGCGCAAGAGCAGCTTGTTGAGCATCTCATCGGCGCACGAGACATCCATGAACGAAACGCGGGAGAAGTCGAGCGGTGTGGCCGCGTCGGTTGGACCGCTGAGCAGGTGCTGCATCAATTCTTCAAGCAACTCGGCCCCTCGGGGCCGTCCACTGAGGATGCCCTGTTCGCCGGAAAACAGGTATGCGGGGGCTTGGTGTATGGCCTGCTGCTGTACGTGCTCTTCAACGGCTGTATCCATGAGCCGCGCCTTTCCTGTAGTTAAAAAATAGCTTAACTGTATTCAATTAAGGAAACTTACGCGAAGATTTCCCGACTGTCAAGCAATTTCTACCACAAAATGAGCGATGCGGAATTAGACGAATACCAATATGATGGGGCTAGAGGCCGGGAAATAAGAAGCTCACGGCTACGTATGCGACCACGCCGAGGCCGGCAATGACCACCGCTAGGGCCAACAGCAACCAAGGCTCGTAGCGGGGCGGTTTGGGGGGCCTGTGATGCTGACCGAACATCGCCTACTCGCCTCCTTCGCGCTGATAGAGCGCAATGGCAATTTGGGTGCCGGGAAAGTGGACCGAAGCGTGTTCCCAGTGCCGCTGGCCGCGAATATAGACCCGCGTATCTCCCGAGCGGATGTGCAACGAGCCGTTGTAGCGATTGCAAATCTGGTTGACGATGTACAGCCCGAGACCGCGCGTGGCGTCGCGGGAAAAGTGCTTCTGCAACGAGTTGAGGATAGCCGTGCCATGCGACCAGTCCGCCGCGTCATAGCGCACCGATAGACTCTTTTTGATCCCGATGCCGAGATCCCCCACGCCGATGACCACGTATTTTTTCCCCGCCCGCGAGTCCAAGTAGCGCTGGGCCGTGAGGTAGCCCCAATTCTCGCTGTGGTCGAGAATGTTATGGCACAATTCGGCGACGACGTTTTTAAACTGATTGATCTCCACCTCGGTGTAGCGCAATTCCTCGGCCAGAATCGCCTCGACGCGCTGACCGATCTTGCCCAACACGGTCTCGATATCCGCCCGCTCCTCAATCCGCGTGATTTCCAGCAGGGCCTCGCTCTCTTCCTTTTCCCGCTCCTGATCCACGATGAGCGCCGGCCCAACCAGTTCAACCCCATCCACGGCCGCGGCGAACCGCACCCGTCCCAGATAGGTTCGCAATGCAAAGGCGTGAGGCAGGTGAAAGACGACCCGCGACGAGAGCGCGTCCCCGTAGCGCGCCAGCAAGCACAAGGCCACCAAGCCGTAGGGATCAATAAAGTGCAGGGGCCGCAAATCGACCTCCAAGGGCTGCCCAGGCACGGCTCCGTGCGCGTAGTCGAGGAATTCTACGAGGAATTCATCGGCTGTGCGCGGCGTCAGCTTGTCTGTTGGCAGGGTTAAGATCACGGGTGGCGTGCTCTCCTTGCTTGGGCAACAAAAATATACACACTCGCACGCACCCGCGCCCAAAGCACTCTGGACCGATGTAGATACTCAGTGCGCCGCCTCCGCCTTCGCTGGCTGCACCGAGGCAATCTCATGCGTCACCGCAAACGCAAACGACGCGCTCGTCACCTCCTTGGGGCGGTCAAAGGCATCCACCCGCAAGACCATATCCTCCACCTCGACGGTGATCGCGCGCACCTCGGCGTGCAGCGGCGCAAAGACCACCTTGCCGGTATAGTCGTCCCCTTTAAACACAAAGGTGTGCCGCCTAAACAACGCCTCCCGCACCAAGCCCATGCGCTCCTGATAGTAGTAGTCTTCATTGCCGCCTTTGCCGCGCCGCTCCATGTAGTAACGCTCAAAACTGTGGTCCGCGTCGCGCTTGAGCACACCCCAGTAGCGGTACTCACCGCCTCGGTCGGTGCGCAGCACCATCTTCGCCGGATCGATCATCACCTTGGGATAGCTCTGGTTGACCACCGTCAGCGCAAAGACCGTAAAGCGCGGCGGCGCATAGCCCCGGTCCAAGTCGCGGTCCTGTCCGTAAGTAAAGGGATTCAGATTCGGCTCGCGGAAGGTAAAACGAGCGTATTCCTGATTCAGGGCCTGATCGCTTAAGTAGCGCAGCTTGAGGCGGAACCCCTCCTGCTCGAAGACCGTGGTACTATCCTCCGAGTCGAAGTAATAGCGACCATCCACTAGCAGGCTCTCCTGCGGCACCACGTGCAGCGCATAGCGCAAATCCGGCGGAAACCGAATGCAGCCTGCCGCAAAAAGCAGCGCCAGCACACTCCATCCCCATGTTTTCATTCCGCGGCCACCTCGCCCAAGTACAGGCGACCGATCAGTTCCCGATTGCTGCGGGCAAATTCCAAGGCGCGCCATTCTTCCTCTCTCCCCTCTAACGCCTCAACCGCCTCTTCGTACGCTATCGCGGCCAGCCGCCAGTTGTCCATCTGATAATAAGAAACCCCAATGTTGCACCGCGCCGCCGCCTCGCTCGGCGTGTTGGGGTAGCGCACAATCACCTCCTCCAACACCCCGATGGCCTGCACAAACTCGCCCTCGTCGTACAGCGCCATGCCCTTGCTGTAGAGCGAGTCGGCCTCGGTATCGGCCAGATAGGTCAGCAATTGACGAGCTTGCACGGCATCGGCCGTCTCCGGGAAGCGCTCTACCACTTGCTCATACAGCCGCGATGCCTTGAGAAACTGGTGGCCATTGTAGTAGTAATCGCCCAGATGCATAAGCCCCTGATGAGCGCGCTCGTGCTGGGGATAATCGCGCACCAAGCGCAAAAACAGGTCGCGCATCGGCTCAATGCGCTCCAACTCCAACTGGCACCACGCCGCTCCGTACAGGGCTTCGGGCGCGTCCTTGCTGTCTGGGTACGCGTCGAGAACCCGCTCGTACCACGCCAGCGCCCGCTCGTACTCGGCCGTCTCGTAGTACAGTTCGCCGATCAGCAACTCGGCCTCCGGGGCCTGCGGCTGCTCGGGATAGGCTGCGACCAACTCCTCAAAAGCCGCCTGTGCGGCCGCCCGCTCGCCCCGCGCTTGCAGGCTGTGCCCCTTGTAAAACAGGGCCGCAGCCTGAAGCCCCCGGCGCGGAGCCAGCTCCAAGGCCGCGCTAAACGCCCGTTCGGCCGCCTCGTAATCGCGCTCGCCCAAGGCCACGCTGCCCAGCTCAAAGTGGAATTCCGCGGCCTGCGCCGAGTCCGCTACCCGCGCCAGCCCCTCAGCCAAGGCCGCCCGCGCCGCCGACAAGCTGTCTTGCGCCACCAGCGCCCGCCCCACCAGCAGCCATGCGCGATCCTCGTGCGCTAGCAAGGGACGCACGTACGCCGCCGCCTGCGCGGCCTCCCCTTGATCCAAATACCACTGTCCCAACCCCAACAAACCCTCGACGCGGGTGGCCTCGTCGGCAACCATCGCCCGATAGACCCGCTCCATGCGCCCGCTGTCCTTCAAGGTCTGCGCACACGCGCTCATGGCCTGCAACAGGGTGCGCTGCTGATCGCCGGCCAACGCCCCGGTCTGCCACGCCGCTTGCCACGCCGCCCACGCGGCCTCGTACTGCTCGGTCTTGTACAAGCTCCAGCCCAACCCCACCTGCGCGGCCGCGGCCGTAGCCCCGGCCAACAGCGGCAGGGCCTCGCGCAACAGCGGCAGGGCCTGCTCGTGCTCGCCGCGCCGCTGGTGCAACAGGCCCAACTGGGCGGTCAACTCGGCATTCGGCGTCTGCGCTAGCTGCCGCGCAATCAGCGCTATCGCCGCATCGGCCTTGCCGGCCTCCACGTGCAGTTGCGCCAGTTCGAGCTGGGCGTACGCGTACTGGGGCTGGGTCGGGGCGATGGATTCCAGCACTTGACGCGCTTTTTCGCCGCGCCCGGCCTGCCGGTAGCGCCGGCCCAACATCAGCGCCGCCAACCCGCGCACCTCGGCGTCGCCACATTGGGCCAAAATCTGTTCGTAGAGCGCGTCGCGCTGCTCGTGGCGCAGGCGAGCAATCTCCAATAGGGCGCGGCAGCTCAGCTCTGGGGTGGCCTCCCCGGCCACGACCTGATCAAACTGCGCCAAGGCTGCGGTCGAGTCGCCGAGCGCCTGATGGATCGTCCCCTGCCAAAACAGGGCCTCGGCCGCCAAGTAGTTTTCCACCGTTCCGTACAAAGCCAATGCCTCGGCAAACCACACTTCGGCACTATCGGCGACCGCACTCTCTTCCCCCAGCAGCCGCAGGCACTCGGCTTGGCGGAACACGGCCTCGTCCACCGACACCCCGGCCTCATCCGCAAACGCCGTGTAGGCCGTCAGGTAGAGCCGATGCGCCGCCAGCGACTCCGCGTAGCGGCCCTCGTCAAACAGCAAGCTCATCAGCCCAGCCTGCATCCGCGCCCGAAACGCCGGCCGCTCGGCCTGCTCGGCCGCATAGCGATACACCTCCAAGCTGGCATCTACCCCGTGCATCGTCTCAGCCAACAGGGCCTGCCGCACCCACGCCTGCTCGGCCAACTGCGGCTCCTGCGGAAAATCTCGGCTGACCTTCTTATAAGCGCTTAGTGCCTCTTCGTAGCGTTCCAGCGCCTTGAGCATATCGCCGCGCTTGATCCACGCTTTGGCTGCCAGCGTGCGCCGCGACTGCCCTTCGCGCAACCCGGCCAAGGCCACCGCCCGCTTCTCGGCGTCGTCCATCTCCGCCGGATCGTAGGAATCGGCCAGCTTGCCAAACGCCGCCAGCGCGTCCTCATACTGCGCCAACTCCTCCAGCGCCAATCCCATCTGCAACCGCGCCCGAGCCGCGCGCATCCCGGTCGGCGCATCCTGCACGTACTCGGCAAAGGCCGCCACTGCCTGCGCGTATTCCCGCTGGTGAAACCACGCCCAGCCCAGCGTATAGCGCGTCCGCTCGGCGTACCGCCCGCTGGGAAACAAACGCAACAACACCTGACCAGCTTCCGCGGCCTGCGCGTACTCCTCGGCCTCAAAAAAGCACTCCACCACCAAATACGCCGCGGTCTCGCGCAGTTCAAAGCCCACCTCGTCGCGCAGCGCGACAAACCGGTCCGCTGCTTGCCGCAAGGACGCCGTCGCCAGTCCCTTCAGCGAATCGGCCTCCACTGAATCGGCCAGTGCGGCCTCTTCCCGCCACAACTGCGCCTGCTTGCGGCCCATGTTGGCCAACTGATAGCGCGCGGCCGCTTGCACGCCGACCGCACGCTCATCCACCTCCACGCGCACGTCCGAGGCGCGCAGCAGCGCCCCATCCTGCACGGCCAACACGCCCTCGTAGATCCGCTGGGCCCCGGCAAAATCGCCGGTAGCCAGCAGCTTTTGCGCCCGCGCAAAGCGCTTGCCCAAGTCCTCGGGATTGGTCACCAACTGACTGCCGGCCACTAAGCCGGCCATCACCAACGGAAGCCAAATAGCCATTTTTATTCGCCTTTCACCCTCTTGTCGTTAGCCTCCAAGCAGTGCCCCAAACATCAAAGGTTCAGGCTTGAGGCAGCACCTCAGCACCTGTCAGCCCGAGGTGGTGATCTGTTGCCCAGACCATCTTGATTTTGTGCTGTGCCATCAACGCCAGACTCGACGCATCAACATAAGTCAGCCGGGTGCCCCGCAGACGATCCAATATGCGGCAGGTCTCTTGGTGAAGATTGGCGTCGGCGTCGAATATCTCGAGACCCTCCAGACTGTCGAGGAAAAAGCGAAACTTGCGTGCGGATTCTTCCCCGTGTTTGTGGAGGAACCAAGAATAGCCTTCCGCCCGAACCAGTGTCGATGTGAACCAGCAAGGACGCGGCCCACTAAAAAGCGACAGGGCCTGCCGGTGGTACTGGTCCTTCAGCACCAAGAATGCGATGAAGATGCCAGTGTCTAAAAACACCTTAGCGGCGTTCACGGCGCTTCGCGGTCATAAACGACCTGGTCCACGGTTGAACTGTCGTCCGCGTCGCCGTCAACACTGCCGGCGTATGCCATCCACGGCTTGTCGCTCGACTGCCGATCCACGAGTTCCTCTAGACTCCGTCGGCACAGTTCGGCCAGTGAGATACCTTGGTGCTTAGCCAGATTTTTAGCCCGTTCGTACAGGTCTTGGTCCACCGAGATATGCGTTCGTATCATGCTCATGTCATCCTCCTAATTCTTCAAAATATACCGATTCGACCCCTGCGTACAAAAAGCAAGACGAGAGGCCATCAGCGGTCGTATCCGGCGATGACCGAGATGAAAAACCGCGACACCCCGCCGTCGCGGGTGCGCGCCACGGCCGGATCGGCAAATTCTTCGTGGCGCAACTCAATCCCGGTGTTGGAGACAATAGTATAGCCGATGTACGTGCCGCGCACCGTGAACATCAGCACCGAACTGGCCGAGCGCAGCTCGCGCTCCCGATCCACCCGGTCGATAAAGCGGAAGGCCAGCCCCGGCATCAACGTGCGCGTAAACGGCACCCCCATCCCCTGCTGGCCAAATTGCACCAACGTATTCTCAGTCAACGTCCAATCCACGCGCAGGATGGGCGCGATCTGATTCCACGACTCCACCGCCCGCCGCCGGTCGCTGGCGGTAACGTGCTTGTACAGATGCTTAATCATGGCTTGGACGCGCAGGCGCGCCAACTCGTACGTGTAGTCGGCCTTGTTGACCATTGTGAAGGTCTGCATGCGGGCATCAGCCGCTAGCTGCCGGTTCAAGATCCACTGGGCGTTGTTTTCAAGGTGGAACTGGTCCAGCCGCTCAAACCGGGTGCCGACAAACGAGGTATGCACCCACGAATCGGCCATCAGCAAGGCATCGGGCGTGGGCGGCTGGTCCGGGTTGTTGTTCTCACCGGCGCGAAAGACATACACCGAATCCGGCACCGTGTCCTCAACCCGCTTGCTGTCGTGATCGAGTTGGACTTTTCCCCAGCGCGGCACGTCAAAGCCATAAGACACCCGCCCGTAGCGCGACACGGCCTGCCCCGGCCCGGCGATTTCCTCTTGGCGATAGTAGCCCACCCCAGCCGACAGGCCGCGCCAATCCGGCAGGGCGACAAACCCGTGCAGGCCGCGCCGGTCGCGGTCGTAGGGATAGTCGGGCTTGTTGTCGTTTTCGCGCTCGTCAATCACGCCGTTGTTGTTTAGGTCAATGCCATAGACAAATTCCTGCGGATCGGAATAATACAGCAAAAACGGCTCCTCAAAATCGGGCACCCCATTGGCGTTTTTGTCGTCGTCCGGGATGTTGTCGTTGTCTTCGTCTAGCCCGGGGAATACGCCTGATTCGGTCTCCGAGCCGTTGGGGTAATCGCGCAAATTGTCGTCGGCGTAGCGGTCGTTGTCGTCGTTGTCATCGACGAGGGGAAACTCCGAAAGCATCTGTTGGTCTCGGCTGTCGCCGCCCAAGTCGGTGTAGAGCCGCACCCCACCGCGCCGACTGTCGTACCCGCCGCCGTAGCGCGGCCCAATGCGGAAGAGCTCGCCGCCCACCTCCAAGCGGCCCACATCCTTGAGCGCGTGGACGTACCACGCCGCGGTCCGCAACTGGTCGCGCTGGCCGCGCAGCACCGGGAAGCTGCGGTAGAGCAAGTTGCGCTGGTACTCGCCGCGCACCTTCAGGCCGACAAACGTGGCCGCGGCGTCAAAGCCGAAAAGCGTCTGGCCGGTGGTAAAGCCGTGGTCAAACTCCACGGCCCGGCGGTTGGAAAAATCGCGCACCTCCCCGGGCGCTCGCACCCGCGTCTCAAAGGACGTGTTGCGCGGCGTAAACTGATTGCGCAGCGCGTCGAAAAAGGGGTGCTGTTGCGCCACCTCAATGCGGTAATCATTAGCGACTAAAGCCCGCACCCGCGCCCGGCGCGGCGCAAAATCCTCCGGCACCACAAACAGGTACTCCACTGCCTCCTCGCCACGCACCTCGCGCAAGCCATCGCCGCGCCGACCGCCCAACACTTGCGCTTGCAGCCCTGGCGCAAACCGGTCGTCGGCCGGATCGCTGCTGATCGTGGCCTCCCCTTCCGGCCCTTCTCCTACCAATTCGAGCACAATGTCGTACACGACAGCCCCGGCCTCGTCGCTTTGCGGCGAGTCGTCGCGCACCCGCACGGTAATCTCGGCCGGCGGCTGCATGGCCGGATAGGGAATGCTGCCGCGCAAAAAGCCGCCTTCGCTGCCTCGGGCCGTATTGGCCTGATGCTGGTTGACCAATGTCGCGCCAAAGCGCAGCACATCGCCGACCCGGGTCTGCCAGTGCCCGGCGATGTTGTACACCGGATTTTCTTCGGTGCGCTCCAAAAAGTCGATGAGTGTGCCGCGCCCTTGGGCCACCGGATCGGAAAAGCTGTTGAGCGTCGGAAACAGCGACGAGTCAAAGCCACGCGTGGTCAGCAAGGTAATTTTGTTAGCCGGAAAAACCACGTCCCAGCGCAAGCCATTAAAGCCGGCCTGCCGCAAGGTCAACGGCGTAAACTCGGTGCGCACCTCGTCGCCCACGGTCAAGGACCAGTGCCACGGGCCGTAGCTGTCGTGGGCGACGATTAGGTTGTTGAGCGAGCGATAGAGCCGATCTTTGAGGATGCGGCTGCCCCCGGGCCGCTGCTCGTCTAGCTCATAGACTAAGAAGCCCTCGGCGAGAAAGCGGCCCAAGAAGTCGTAGCGCGGGGCCAAGCGGATCTCGCGGCGATAGGGCCGGTACAGGTCCTCGCCGTAATTGGTGTACGCGCTCAGGGGCGGGCGGCGCAAGAAATGGCGCGAGGGCTCGGCGTCGGGCAAATCGGCCCACAGCGGACGCCCGCACCACAGCAAGGCACTCCAGAGGATGGCTTGGCAGTAGGTACGCATAATTTTTGTATCACCTTTAGGTATAAGGACGCTCTGCTTCATCAGGACGCTGAGCTTGTCGAAGCGTCCACTTCGACAGGCTCAGTGGCCGAGTTACATTAGTACACCACCCCGACCAGACCCGTCCACACATCCTCGCGGTCCGCGTCGATTGCAACGCGCAGCAGATAATGCCCGGGCGAGACCAACCGCCCGCTGGCGTCGCGGCCATCCCACGCTAGGCGCTTGCGGCCCGCTGCCGCCAGCCCATCCCACAGCACCCGCACCCGCCGCCCGGCCAAATCGTACAGCGCCACCGTCAGCGCCTGCGGGTGCTGCACCTTGGCCAAGTCAATTTGAATGTGCGCTGCACCCGCCGCCGCATTGAACGGATTGGGCCGCACCGACACGCCGGCGCGCGGCAGCGCCCGAGACACCACCCCTTCCCCCACCAACGTCCACGCCTCTTCTGCCACCGGCCGCCCGTACTGCCAATCCGCATCCGCACCCAAGGCCACCGCCGCCCGCACCGCCAGCGTCGGCTGCAACAGCACCGAGGCAAATTCCACTTCGAGCCGCCCGGACCGCCGCACCTGATGCTCAGCGCCCAACACCACGCCGAGACCCGCATCGTCCCATCCAGCCGCATACCCTTCCTCCGGCAACGCCACCCCATCAAACCGCACCTGCTGCACCACGCCCGGCAGGCCGATATGCACGCGGTCCAAGCCGAGGTCGTCCGGGCCGATTTCCACGTCGAAGGTGTACGTAAACGCAGTCTCCGCGCCCAACACCGGCCGCAGCGGCGCAATGGCCGCGGCCACGGCTGCGGCAAAAAGTTGCTCTCCAAACGCGACCTTCACCTGCTCAAGCCGCGGCGCTTGCAGCGGATCGCGCGTTTCCATCACCGCCCGATACTGCACAAACCGCGCCGGCTCCGGCTCGGTCAGGGCCACGCCAGCGCCGACTTGGGCCAAATCCCACGCCGGCACCCGGTGCCATTCGGGCCACATTTCCCCATCGGCTGAGGTGCGGAACTGCACCCGCAAGGCCGTGCCCGGCGGCGTCTGGCCCGCAAACCACACCCGCCCCAAGTTGACCGGCTGCCCGGCGTCAAACACGGCCGACTCAAACGCACCCTCGGCGCGGAAGCCCTCGCCAAACACTTCCACCTCGCCAATGGAGACCCAGTTGGGCGGGTCTTCCCGCGTCAGCCGCAGGCGCACAAAGCGGCCCAACACCGGCAGCGGCTCCCCATCGGCACCAATCTCAATCCACGTCGAATCGGCCGACGTATCGACCAGCGGGCGGGTGTTTTCGGCCTGTTGCGCCACCAACACCCAATCGTCGGGCGTGGCCTCGCGCGCCACTTCGAGGCGGTAGCCTTTGACGAAAAACAGCGGTCGTTGGGTCACGGTCTTGCCCGGCACGAGGCGCACTTGGCTGACGCCCCGGTCGCCGCCCAAGTCAATGCGAATCCACTTGCCCAACACTTCGACCTCGTTGTCAAAGCGCCACTCGGTGTCGGCATTGCCGTCGGTAACGCTGCGGCGACCGCTCAAGGTGTTCGGCCCGGACGAAGCGACCGCAGCCAACGCGAGGTTGACCCCGCGAAAGGAGGCCAGCGACACCCCGCCCAAGCGGTCGAGCTCCGCGCCGTCAAAGAGGCCAGCCGCGAAACTGTCGGCCCCTTCCTGCACCCACTCGCCAGCCAGCGCCGGTGAGCCGCACAGCACGGCCAAGCCGACCCAAAAACACATCTTACTCATCATCAATCCATGCCTCCAATCCCCAAAATTCTAACGTTCCCCGGATGGACAAACGAAGCTGCTGAAAGCGCAACCGCAATCCCAGTTGCCCCAAGCCGATCACGTCTTGCTGGAGCAACGGATACAGGCTCCGCACCTCATTCGCCACGATGCACACCTCGGTTATGCCCTCCTCGGCACACTCTTTCAGGAAGTCGTGCAGGATGGGGAACTCCCTCTTGTGGATATAGCCCATCAGTTCGATGGTTAAGGTCTCGCCGCAGCGATCCAACGTGTTAATGCGTATCATGCTGATACCCTCCAATAAAACATCAATCCGCATCGACTAATTGCCGCGCCAGTGAGCCTTCTCGCGTCAGCGCATACACCACGAGATTGACGCCCAAATTGTACACCGCCATCTCCTCGACGCCGGAAAGAAGAAACGGACTATTGCTTATATTATTTCTCAACCCCTCATCCCGCATCTGCTCGGCGGTTCCCGTCCAGAAATCGGCGTAGCCCCGCAGCGAATACACCCCGGCCAACTGATCCCCCACCACAATGCCTTCCAAATAGTCAGGAGTCGGCGGCGGGTAGTCTTGTTCAGCTATAAAGTGCATATCGCGCATCCCGCGCGGCAGGCTACCCACATCGTAGAAGCAGTGATAAATCGGATGGGGCATCTCTAAGCGGCTAAACTGCCAGTCCTTCCATTCTTGATAACCCACCGCCTCGAAGCTGGCGCGAATGAGCGAACGCAGCGCCGGAATGTCTAACTGGTCATCGCTGTAATTGGGCCACAAAAAGCGCACAATCTCCGCAAACAGGAACCCGCCCGAAGTCAAATACGCCCCTAAGTTGGCCGCCTCGGCCTCGGTAAACTCAAAGGGCGCATTCGTCGTCAGCAGCACGAAGGGCACTTGCAAAAGCTGAGGATCGTCAAGTGCCACCGCGTCGAGCACTTCGACGTGAACCTGCGTACTGGCGACCATCTTGTCGGCCAACCCTTGCAGCATCCGCTTTTCTGCCACTTGGCGCGTCTGCGAAAAGGGGCGTACTTCTGAGCCGCTGTTTTCCCGTTCAGCCCGTTCGATGGAAGGGCTATGGATGTTGGACAGATAGAGGAATCCCTTGAGCTTGCGCCGGTCCTTGGGATCGACCACCACCATCGCCCGGTGCCGCCCCGTGTCCAGCGCCTGCACATCCAGCAACTCCAAAGACAAGTCGATCTCATCGGCTCCTTGTCGCGTCCCCTCTAGTGCGCCCGCCCGCATCTGCGGCCCAATCTGACGCGCCGGGAAATCCGGTACCGGCAGCATCAGCCGATCCGGCAGCGACGCGGTTGGTATCCGCAGCGACGCCGCTTGCAACATCGGCAGGGGACGCGACGCCGTAGGGGCCGGACGCTGCGCCACCACCGGAGCCGCTTGCAGGGCCGGACGCCGTACCAACGGACGCTGTTGGGGCCGCTGGCGGCGGGTGAGGCTCCGCTGCGGCGGCGGGCGCTTGGTGAACTCAACCATGATCTGTGGCAGCACCGGGTATTGCGTAACCCGCTCGTGGGGCATGAGTCCGAAAAGCACCAGCAGATGCAAGGCCAGCGACAACGCCAAGCAACTTTGCAGCTTGCTATTTTTGTGCAGCGGGACTTTCCATGGCCGTTTCATTGGCCCACGCCCTTCTCAAAGGAATGTCCCCTCACGGCAGCTTCGTCGTCTTTTTCGCTTCCACCCGTCCATCCACCTCAACCTTATAGATATACACCCCGGCGGCCACCGCCTTACCCGCCTCGTCGCGGCCATCCCATACAAACCGATGCGTACCCGCCCCCAGCGGACCGTCCCACACCTGACGCACCCGACGACCCAACATATCGTAGAGGGCCAAGCGGACCTGCCTTTGGTCGGTCGCCAAATCGAGGGGAATCACCATCGTGGGGTTGAACGGATTGGGATAGCTATCGCCCAGCCGATATTGCACTGGCCGCGCTGCCGCTGGCGTCTGCACGGCTGTTATCTGATCGGCGACTAAACTCTTGAGCACGTACACCCCATCGGCAGTATGCCCCCCCTCGGAAAGGCGACTCAACACGACCAAGTCCAGATCGCCATCCCCATCAACATCCCCAGGCAGCACCTCAGTCCCATTGCCGGCCAAGCGATGCCACTCCACTTCCTTGGCGGGATTAAGGCCCCCGCCCCACTCGACAAACACCCCAAAACCCGACGCCCGGTCCCCGCCGATGAACACCCAGTCATCCACGCCATCGGCATTCAAGTCGCGCACGACCACCGGCGAGTGCAGAAACAGCCGCTCGTCATACAGCACCTCGGCTTCTGCCCCACCCCCGGCTCTCCCTCGCTGCATCACTAGGCCCTTGACGCCTTCGTTTCGGACGCGTATGAACGCCGTGAGCAAATCGACCTGCCCATCGCCATCAAAATCGCCCGCTCGCAAAACAGGTCCTGCCAGATTGACTTCAAAAGAGCCGAAGCCATCATCTATAATGGGATTCTCTACCTCGAATTCCATATCGCCCACCCGTAATACAGGCTTATACGCCTCGAATTCAACGAACTCGCCCCCCTGAAAATCGTCACTAAAACCAGCCACTACCCGCGGGGCTACCCGTCCGGCTATTGGTTCCCACAGCACCTCCAGCACCCCATCGCTCGTAAAGTCGCCGATCTGAGTGGCTGCATAGTTTTTGGAGACCGCCGCCTCGGAGGACGTCCACACCCCATGCTCTACATCCCAGACCTCTAACGTGCTTCCCTCAAGCGTCGTCTTTCCTACAAATAACTCAACACCACCATCGCCATCCCAATCCACCAAGTCCCGCAGCCAGCGATCACGGATTTCTGTGAGCACCTCGATTTGGAGTTCCGGCCCCACAGACCAAACCGCTGTCGCTATTTCACTACTAGAGATAGAAAGCACGATCTCGTCTTGGCCATCGCCGGTCAAATCGCTGGCCAGCACCGCTAGGAGCACCCCTTCGATCGACCCATCGGGGCCAACCTTCTCAACGCGCACGGTCTTAAAGGTTCCCCTACCATCATTGAGCGCCATGACCCAGCCCGTTGTTGGGATCAACAAATCCGGCTCATAATTCCAGACAGCGAAAAGGTCTAAGTCGCCATCCCCCTCCAAGTCCGTCAAGACGCCGGCCCTAGAGTGGTCAATGAAGGGGCTCCCTAAACCCGGGGTAATCGGATAGAAGACCGGCGGCGCAAAGTGCTTAGCCCCCTCAAAGCGGGAATACTCTACATAAGGAGGGGCTAATTCCCCCTGTAATAGCTCTTCAACCCCCGTCAACTCGATCCAGTCGATCTCAAACTCCCTGACCACTTCGCTCACGGGCCGCGGGTCCTGAGTTATATCAAGCGACTGCAAGGAAAAACCCAGTCGAATATCCCGCAATAGCCCCTCCCATATTTTCTCGTCTTGGTTGGCAAGGGAGAACTCCACTTCCTGCCACTCGGTGGTGTAAGCGAAGCCCTGCTGTCCAGGAAGTGCAAACCGGTTTGCGACTTCTGGATTCTCTTCTGGATCCAGACCTGGACTTGCAAGGTTGTACTGGTTCGTCCAAGCGAGCCAGAAAGCACCTAACGTAGGACTGTCATGGACCGTGCGAAACCGAACTCGGATCCGATCAAAAAGATGCGAATCGTAGCCTATGGTAGAAGAAACCACTTCGACATTCGACGCAGGATATGCATCCCCGGCCACGGAGGGCAATACATCAATCCGCCACACGCCGTCTTCGACCACCCCCGGGAATAGATTAAATTCATCCACTCCACCCCATGCGAGAGATCTTTTGGCGGACCACCCTTGCGTCGTCCCATCGTCGAAATCCCACGTTAAAGCGAAGGTTCCAAGGGGAGCCGACAACGACAAAGTGGCTAAGAGCAAGTAGCGCATAATGCACCTCCAGAGTAGGGTCAGTCCGCATCGACTAATTGCCGCGCCAGTGAGCCTTCTCGCGTCAGCGCATACACCAAGATGTTGACGCCCAAATTATACACCAACGGCTCCTCGGCACTGACCAGAAAAGGGTTGTTGGCTACGTTATTCGTCAAAGCCCAATCCAATTCCTGCTTGCCAACTCCCGCCCAGTAATCGGCATAGCCCCGCATCGAATACACCCCCGCCAACCGATCTCCAACGACGATGCCCTCCAAATAGTCCGGGGTTAGCGGCGCAGATCCATAGTGCATATCGCGCAGTCCCCGCGGCAAGCTGGCTATATCATAAAAACAATGATAGAGCGAATGGGTTATCTCAAGGCGAGCAAACTGCCAGTCCTTCCATTCTTGATACCCCACCGCTTGGAAGCTGGCGCGGATGAGGGCACGCACCGCCGGAATGTCTAATTCAACGTCGCTGTAGTTTTGCCACAATACGCTGACAATATCCACCAACAGGAACCCGCCGCCGGTCAGATACACCCCCAAATTGGCCGCCTCGCTGTTCGTAAACTCAAAGGGCGTATCGGCGGTAAGCAGCACGAAGGGCACTTGCAAAAGCTGCGGATCATCGAGCCGCACTGCGTCGCGCACTTCGACGTGAACCTGCGTCTGGGCGGTCATCTTATCGGCCAACCCCTGCAGCATCCGTCGTTCCACCAGTTGGCGCGGCATCTGGTGATGAAAACGCACTTGCTTGTTTTCAGCTCGCATACTCTCCTCAGCCCGGTCAATAGAAGGGCTATAGAGGCCAGACATGTAGAGGAATCCCTTGAGGTTGCGCCGATCTTTCGGATCGACCACCACCATCGCCCGGTGCCGACCCGTGTCCAGTGCCTCTACATCGAGCAACTCCAAACCCAAGTCGATCTCATCGGCCCCTTGCCGCGTCCCTTCTAGTGCGCCCGCCCGCATCTGCGGCCCAATCTGACGCGCCGGAAAATCCGGCATCGGCAGCATCAGCCGACCCGGCAGCGACGCCGTCGGCAGCCGCAGGGCCGATGACTTGAACACCGGCAATGGGCGCGACGCCGCCGGAGCCGGCCGCTGCGCCACCACCGGAGCCGCTTGCAGCGCCGGACGCCGCACTAATGGACGCTGTTGGGGCCGCTGGCGGCGGGTGAGGCTCCGCTGCGGCGGCGGACGCTTGGTGAACTCGACCATGATCGGCGGCAGCACCGGGTATTGCGTAACCCGCTCGTGGGGCATGAGGCCGAAAAGCACCAATAGATGCAAGGCCAGCGATAAGGCCAAGCAGCTTTGCAGCGTCCTATTCTTGTGCAGCGGAACTTTCCATGGCCGTTTCATTGGCCCACGTCCCTTCGCAAAGGATGAAGGTCAAGCATTCGCGTACGCTCTTGCATTTCTTCGCCCGAAATAGTCTGATGCGTTTCGTGGAATGCCATCAGGCTGTTGAGACGCATCTCCTCGGGAACGAAGGAGTCCGGCCATAGAGCGGCAAACCAAAATTCGAGCAGGTATAGCTTGAGATCGTTATTCTTCTTCACCATGAGGTCTATAGCCTTACGCCGCTTTTGCGATTCGGCAAACGCATTTTGGGGGCTAAAAAAGTCGTGGTGATGATACAGGTGATAGCTCTGTGCCTTGGCCGCAAAGCGCATTTTATACCCATTCCGCATGAGACGATAGGCTAAATCCCATCCTTCAGAATGAGGCAACTCTTCGTCAAAACCACCGACTTCCTCAAGGGCCGCACGCGGAGCCGCAGCATTGTGGGGATAAAAACTGATCCAACCGATCGGCGAATCGGGCACTTGGTCAAAGAGCACTTGTACTTGGTCTTGCATCAATTTTAACTCTGGGAAGGGATACCCACCCTCTTGAGCGAACCGATCAATCGCCGCGAAATCGGACTGTATCATCGTCTCGGTCACCCGAAATGCGTCGGGGTGTGTCCGCATGGTATGAGCTACCGAGGCCGGAATGTCCTCCCAAGGAAGCCCACTCTGTGGGTCTTGGACGTATTCCAAACGAGGCAAGCAATACTGAAACCCACTCGTCACGCCGTTGTAGCACTGAAATAGCTGCCAATGTTGAGCCAACCAATCGGGAGCCGGTAGCGCGTCTCCATCTAAAAAGGCGACTAGAGCTCCCTTCGCTTCCGCTATACCGATGTTCCGCGCCCGACAGCGCCCGACGTTGGTCTGCAAGGGGACGACTTTTATGGGCATTTGCTCATACGTACGCAGAAAATCGCCCGTTCCGTCCGTGCTGCCATCATCTATCACGATGGTCTCAAACTCCTCAGAGCATGTTTGCACAGCCAAGCCGCTTAAAACAAGCCGCAACCGATCGCGCTGATTGTGGGCGGCGATGACGACAGAAATATCCATTGCGCTCGCTCCTTTATACACATTCAAAGACCAAGCGGCACTCCTCTCGCAGAGCATCCGGTCGATAAATGTGAGGGAGGCCATCGTCCGTTTCTTCAGACACAATGGCTTGTGGCATTTCTTTGACCGTGTTTGAGCATACGATGTGGAAACAGTCTAAATGGCCAAAGAAAAAGTCAAAATAAGGATCGCTATTCTCCATGACCTTATGGCGTAACACTTCACTTGGCACATTGGCTTCCGTCAGTGCTGGCGTACCGATGCTGATACCGTGGAATTCCACGGGGAGCCATCCAAAATCTGCGATGAAGACCTCAGCCCACGTATGCCCAAACACCACTTCGTTATACGTCCGGTTCTCGTACTGGTTCGGCCCGCTAGGATTGACCGCTATGGCCCCAGTTTGCTCTCGGGCTGGTATTTTTTGCAAGCGACAAAGAGCAATAAAGGCACGAGCCAACGTAATACAATGTCCGCCGTCGTCTGTCAGTGCTTTTAGGGTGCTACATTTAGAGCATTGGCAGTTATCTTTGGTTTTCTTGAAATGCTTGTTTTTAGCCAAATAATCATATAAAAGACGGGCTTTTTCCAAATCGCTCGATCCTTCGTCTATACCCACATCCTCCCAACAACGACGGACGAGTGGATGTTCTACCAAGGATTCATCGACCGTAGTGTAGCACTCGAACTGTCCGGAAGTGGGCACCCCTGTTGCTCGATCCATTGCTCTCGCATGAACCGTCAATTCGCACACGTAAGAAAATGTATATACCGCACCAGAGCTAAAATCACAAACGATAGGATAGCCATAGAAGAAACCAGCGTGTGGCAAAAAGTGTTCTTGCATTTCCATAGGACTGCAAGACAGTAGCTTTATATCGGTCTGAAAGTCGGTAGCTATTGGATACGGCAGGAATATCCGCACATTATGTATTGCGTCTTCGACAGCCGACAAAGTGAAGGTGTACGTCAACCGCAAACGCTGGTGCTCCATAGCCGGATGAAGCGCACCATTTTTTCGGTGAATGAAGAACGAGCGCATCTCCGCACGTGCCTCGTAATCACGCGCAAAAAAGCGAGTGTCGTTGTCGTAAAGCCAATTCCACGAATCGAACCGATCGTACCAGATGCCATCTGGTCTCACTTCATGCGGCATCTGGCGATTGCGTCCATTTACGAGTATCGCTTCAATTTGCTCGTCATTGAGCACCGTGCTCACCGACAACTGCCGCGCAAAGTCGCGGTGGCTCATCTGGTACTGCGGATCGAGTTGATCTTCTTCTGTGCGACTCATCCAGTACCCATCGACTATATCCGCGACGCGATGGGCGTCCTGCCATTGTTGTATTTCGGTGGCAAAAGTACGGCATCGTCGAGCGAAGATTGCATAGTGATTTAACACGCCCTCTACACTTTGGACGAGTGCCGTCGGTCGGGTGAAGTCTCGGTAGCTCAACTTGACACCTAGCCCTAGGGCTTGTAGGCGATCGCTGAAGTAGTCTTGCGGCTCATTCGTAGGCAACCCAATGACGGGTATGCCCTTGAACAGAGCTTGGTAGAAGAAACCGGGATCGCCGCCGCCAGCAAAAATGGCCGCTTGGGAGGCGGCCTGTCGCACAAAGCTCGGATCAACGATCTGGCAGTTTTCTATCGAGTCAATATGCACGCCAACAGGTGGAACCACCCACTGTCGAATCCCCTGCCTCCCTAACCTTTGCAAAGCCTCTTGAATAGAGAGCCAATCGGCTCCCAACGTGCCGAGATTCCAGTACACCCCCTCCCGCTCTACATCATCTTGCGCCTCTGTATCGAGTTCCTCCAGCAACGGTCCTACAAAGAAGTAATTGTCGGATACCTCTGGCCGCAGCGGATGAACCGCTGGAATATCGCAGAGTAGATACATGGCCCTAAATGTCGTCCCACAAGGCCATTCTCGATGAATAGTACGTCCGATTATGGCCTCCCAAGTACGCACAAACTCAGGCGCGTGATTCGAGTAGGAGTACTCGGGTATATTGTATGCCGACGTTATACAGACCACATCAATCCCTGCCAACGCCGACGTTACCCGCATTGTGGGGCGAGAATCTACGATAGCAAAGTCGGGCTTCAAGCGGCTAATCAATGCCCGCTCGGCTTCCACACTTTGCTGGATGGCCGAGTCGTAGTCTGCTTCATTGGTGCCAAAATCCAGCACTGATCCCAAGTCTTGTATCGGCGTGGCAAGGTCGTGCAGTGCGAAACCCTCTTGCTGGACTTGATCGGTAAACGGACCCGTGCCCGCAAAATCGACGCGGTACCCTCGGCCCCGGAGCGTCTTGCCCACCACCAAAGCACGATGCACAGAAACGCTATCAAAGCCGTGAAAAAAGATTAATATGGAAGATCGATCTCGACCTAAACGACGCGAGCGTTCCTTTTCCTCAAGCCGTCTGATGATCTTGAAAAGTCCGGTTAATATCCGGTGCTGTATCGCTTTGAGCATCATTTTGTCCTTTACATTTGGCTGCTCGCCTTCAGCAACTCTTCTACGAACTCAACCTTGTCGTCTAGCTGAAGTTCGCGGTATAGTTCCAGGCCTTGCCGCCACTGAAGTAAGGCATCAAAAGGAGCCTGACTCGACGCATAGACTCTCCCCAAACGCACTCTGACGTCGGCTACGGCCTCCAAGTCCGACACTTTCGCAAACAGTTGCACCGCCTGCCGATACGCCTCCTCTGCCGCCTTAAAATTTTCAACATCCATATAGGTATTGCCCAAAACAGCCGCTTGTACCGCGTGGCCTTTGGTGTCGCCAATCGCGTCAAATAGTGCCCCCGCCTGCCGAAACAACGCCAAGGCTTCGCGCGTGTCCCCTTTCTCCCACAGCACCTGCCCCAGACCACCTATAGTGCGAGCCTCAAACTGTTTGTGGCCTAATTTTTGTTGGATGGCTAGCGTCCGACGATACATTTCTGCCGCCTCATCAAACCGACCCATCTGTCTATATACGTCGCCTAAGACACTGTAATGATGCGCCAACCCTGCATCGCGCTGAAGTTGCTCCTCAATCGCAAGGCCTTTTTTGAGGATGTCTTCGGCCTCAGCCAAGCGTTTCTGGCCGATATAGACCAGACCCAAGCCCTGATAGTGGCCGGAAATACCCGGCAGATCGTCGAGTTCCTGGCATACCTTCAGCCCCTGCTGGAAGTAGGCTTCGGCCTCTTCTGGTTTGTTCTGCCGGAGTGCCAACTGACCCAAGTTGCCGCACTCTTCCGCCCAATAGGCTCTATTGCCGGATGCTTCATGGAGTTGCCGAGCACGGATGTGCAACTCTTGCGCTTCTTCAATTTTGCCTTGGAGATGGGCGACAAAGCCTCTATTGCTATAGTTGACAGCTAGACGCTGCTCATCGCGGCGTTCCTTGTTGATCTCAAAGGCTTTATTGAGATAGTCAACTGCCTTATCCATCTGTCCTTTGACTTGGTACATAAGCCCCAAGCCGCTGCACGCATCGGCTTGCAGCTCGCGATCCTGTAACTGCGGTGCTTTCGCAAGGGCTCTTTGATATAGGGCTTCGGCCTTGTGGAGTTCACCTTGTTCCTTGTAATAGCGACCTAACAGGAGACAAGCCTTTGCTTGGGTACGTATATCTCGATTTTGTGCGACCCGTGCCCGCTGTATCGCTACGTCTTGTTCGGGAATTAACGGAATGATTTCCATACCTCGTAGATCCCTCCTTGATTATAGTTTTTGCACGGCTTCCCATACCGAAGGCATCCCTCGCGCAAAGGAAGCGATGGTCCCCTCTTCATTCACCACGTAAAACTGCGGTACACCCCCGATCTGATAGGCTTGGGCAACCGCACCGGCCGAATCGACCAAAACGGGTATCGCCAAGTTGTGGTTTTCGACGATTTGTTGTACTTCGTCTTTCGTGCCTTGACTAACTAGGAGCAAATGGCTCTCTTGGGGAAGATCGTACTCTACCAAGTAACTTTCCAAGTCGTTACAATATGGGCAGGTAGGGGTTACAAAAATCAGCCCTACTTGCTGTCCCTTAAAACGGCTGAGGTTGACGTGGCCCCCTTGCACAGAGGGCAATTCAAAGTCAGGGGCGTCTGTTCCCTCAGACAGAGGCTCAGAACGCTTCGCATCCCCCTCACTCCAGACGATCCCCACTGGTTCCTCAGACTTCTCCTTGAAAATCAGCGCGAGCAACAAGACCACGCTGATAAGCCCGGCGATCTGCCAATGCTTTTGATCGGCCATCATTCTGTCCCCTCTTTTTCTGTTACTTTTTGCGCGGACTGCACAATGTTCTCAATCGGGACGCCTCCACCCCTAACGGCCTCGACGATCCTTTGTTCCCTATCCACCAAGAGCGCGGTCGGGAAATTCGTGATGTTGAGATGCTCCATTGTTAGAAGCAGCGTATCTACGGCAACAGGAAAGGACAAGGCGTGTTCGGCGACCTTCTCCGTCAATCCTTCCCGGGTGTTGGAAACCATCAGAATGGGAATATCTGTAGCTGCTTTTCCTATTATGGGGTACATGGGATCACAGGCATCACAATCCGGCAGTGTAAAGACCAGCAGATGGGATTCGCCTTGATACAGATGGGTAGAGATCGGGTCGCCATCTAACTGTTCAAGTTCGTATTCCGGGACGAGTTTCCCAAGCAGATGATCTAAGCTCGTAGTCCTTGGAGTGACGGGAGGATTGTTGATTTTTGTAGCCAACAATATACTGGTCCCCAAGAGGATACCTAGCACCGTCGAAAGGAACAGCATCGACATTTGCGGTTTTGGACGCACATCTTCCATCGTGTATCTTTCCTTTCCCTAAAACGCATCGACCAACGGCTGAATCCACCGATTGGCCGGACGGACGATACTTCCTGCCCATATCAAGGTTAATCCAACGCCGACCATCAAAGCCGGTGCAAAGGGCAGCGACAGTTCAATCTCTAACTGATCGTCCCATTCGCGGAATAATCCCTTCTTTTGTAACTCTTTTAATTGGCGAACTTTCCGAATGGTCAACTGCTTTCCCGTTCGGCCTATGAGCTCCTGTGCATCCCTACTCTGCTCACCAAACGGAACTACTTCGACTCGGTCTTTCTCAGGAGCTTCGTAAATCGACTGGTGTAGCACCATGCCCGGCTGTAAGGCATCAATAGCAACTGGCTGCACAAACTTCTGGTATTCGAGAGAATGGATATACACATAGACGGTCCGTATGCCCCACAGCACAGCCCACAACACCAGATAGATTAGGTAGTCTCCGGTACCGATCGCACTAAAGAGACCGATCACTAGCCCGGGAACAACCCAAATGACTCGCTGGGATGCCTTGGTCCGATCTTCATGGAGCAAATAGAGCACCGCTCCCACCACGATCGCCTCGGCAAGTGTCAACGTCGCGCCGACCAACGTCGTCCCACCTAACACCAGCCCGCTCACCCCGGCCGCTTCAATCCCCGAGCGCAACCAGCCCCAACTCATGCCCTTTCGCTGCTCGCTTGCAGGTGTTTTGACAGGTTTTGCGGGTTTGTGGATGACCAGAAGGATTAGAAGAAAAACGGTATTGGTCAAAATGGTATTGACCAACAAGGCCCAAAGAGGAGTATCTAGCGAAAAGAAGGCCAAGGAGGCCGTCGGCCACTTCCCACCAAACAGCGTACTCGGTATCGCCGCGACCATAGCCCAATACAGCTTGGCGTCCCCCGCCCCCCAGAAGCCATACATAAACAACAGGTAGCCCACGGCAAAGCCCAGCACAAAGGATAGCCCAATCTGTACGAGTGTAACCTCACCCAAGATCCACAACCCCGTCTGCCCCATCAGCCCAAGACCGAGCAAAATCCAAGTAGCCGCGTTGGGAATCTCTCGATGTCTGATGTCCGTATAGGTTGTGTAGGAGGCAACCACCATGATCGAGCACAATAAGGCCCATTCTACCAAGAAAACGGCATCAATCTCATTCAGCAACACATCCATAGTCCCATACTCCTCAAAAAGCGATTCCCTTGGACTCTGCCAGCCAACGTCCCGCTTGGCTCCATTGAGTCACTAAGGCATTCACCGACAGAGTTGCCCCGGTTATTCCATCGATATCCTGGCCTACAACCAAAGGCTCAGAGAGTACTCGCCCGATCAGTTGGGCAAAGAATTCGGTCGGATCGAAGGGGCCGTCAGCAAGCTCCCAAGACTCCAAGGGCAAAATAGCCACAACGCGGTCTTCTCTCGGCTCTATGAGGATGCCAACCAGTAAATCGCGGCAGGTAGGACAGGCAATATCATGGCGGACGACGACTAGCTTGTAGGCCAATGCCTCGTCGTCCGTAAGAACGCGATAGGCTGACAGCACCCCGGAACGCGGCGCGGGCACGGCCTGATACACTTCTTTAAAGTGGAGAGCACTCGCGGTGGAATCGAAGGCAGCAAGATGATGAAGCACGACTTCTTCAGGCGGAATGGACGGCAGAGGCGATTCGGGGATGAGGCTCTTTTCATAGAGGCGAGTAAGCATAACGATCACAGGTATTAATAGCAGGATTAAACCAGAGTAAATCCAGTATAATGGATGCTTAGGCTGTCCCATGCCGTCTTATCCTTGTTCGAGTCAAATAGCTCAAAAAAATGTCTTCTTACGGCAACTTCGTCGTCTTTTTCGCTTCCACCTGCCCGTCGATTTCGACTTTATAGATATACACCCCGGCCGCCACCGCCTTACCCGCCTCGTCGCGGCCATCCCAAGTAAAACGATGACTCCCCGCCCCCAGCGGCCCATCCCACACCTGCTGCACCCGACGACCCAACATATCGTAGAGGGCCAAGCGGACCTGCCTTTGGTCGGTCGCCAAATTGAAGGGAATCACCATCGTGGGGTTGAATGGATTGGGATAGGCATTGCCCAGCCGATGCTGAGTCGGCTGCGCATCCGCCGATGTCAGCACGGCGGTCAGCGTCGCCTGATCGGTCGCCGAACAAGGAGTGGAGGAGCAAAAGCAAATGTCCAACAAGCCCACGCTTGTAATTTCGCAGTGCCGAAACGACTTGCTTTCGTCCTTAGATGCACACCAAGCACTGTAATCGCATACTATATCGGTCACCACCAGTTCCTGCTCGTCCTCCGAACAAGGAGTGGAGGAGCAAGAGCAATTTATATCAAAGCTACAGTCAGGGTGCTGTGTAATTTCGCAGTGCCGAAACGGCTTGCTCTCGTCCTTGGACGCACACCAACCACTGTAACCGCATACTGGATCAGTGCGGGACCCGCACTTGTCGGCTTCGGCAGCTTCTCTTGCGCCTAAGAGAACCGCAAGCCCCGTGAGGACACTGATAACCCACCCGAGTCCTAGCCCCTGCCGCATTGGGGCCAAGCCGCTGGACGAGCCGATAAATTTACACAAGCTATTCATATTTCATCTCCTCCCTCTTACGGCAACTTCGTCGTCTTTTTCGCTTCTACCTGCCCGTCGATTTCGGCCTTATAGATATACACCCCGGCGGCCACCCCCCTACCCGCCTCGTCGCGACCATCCCAAGTAAAACGATGCGTACCCGTCCCCAGTGCCCCCTGCCACAACTGTCGCACCCGACGGCCTAACACATCGTACACCGTCAGCGACACCCCCGCCGCGTCCGTCGCCAAATCAAGAGGGATTACTACAGCCGGATTGAACGGATTGGGATAGCTGTCGCCGAGCCGATGCTGCGCCGGCCGCGCTGCCGCTGGCGTCATCACCTCGGTCGCCTGCTCGCCCACCGAACTTTTGAGCAGATGCACCCCGCCCAAGATCGGATCCAACACCACCAAGTCGAGATCGCCATCGCTATCCATATCCCCCGACAGCACGTATGTCCCTAGTCCCTCCAGCCGATGCCGTTCCCTATCTTGAGTAGGTTTGACACCCCCGCCCCACTCAATAAATACCCCAACACCCGAAGCGCGATCCCCGCCAATAAACACCCAGTCGTCAACCCCATCGGCGTTGAGGTCACGCACCATCACCGGCGAGAGCCGGAATAGCCGATCATCGTATAACACCTCGGATTCTACCCGGTCTCCGGCTCGCTTGCTCTGCAAGGCCAGCCCCTTGCTCCCTTCGACTTGGTCGCGGATAAGCTCGGTGAGGAAATCCACCTGCCCATCGCCATCAAAATCGCCCACCCCTAACAGCGTCTTCCATTCATCGAATTCAAAGGGCTCGCCGCTCGGAAACTCCTCGCCCAAGGCTTCCACAATCCACGTATTCGCCCGCCGGAACATCGGTAGCCACAACACGTCCAAGACCCCATCGCCGGTAAAGTCGTCAATTGCGCCGGGCACGTGGTTTTGCACCGCCGCCACTTCCTCGGAGGTCCACACGCCCTGTTCTACCTCCCAGACCTCTAACGTGTTTCCTGCCCCGTCTAGAAATAATTCGACCCGACCGTCGCCATCCCAATCCGCCGCATCTACTATCGCTCTATCCTCAATCTGCACGAGCACCTCAACTTGGAGTTCCGGATCGATAGACCAAACTTCGGTCACCTCCCCAATGTTGCTTGCATACATCGCGATTTCGTCTTGACCATCGCCGGTCAAATCAGCACCTATTACCCCTAAGATCACCCCGGAGACTGTTATCTCTCCTGTGGCCAAGTCGGCACTAGTCCCCCCTGTGGCCTGTACTTCCTCTATGCGCCCCAGTCCCAAGGCTCCTTGCCCGTCATTGAGGGCCATCAGCCAGCCCACTTTAGACCCCCACTCCTCCCTCTGAGGGTACTTGTAGAGGGCGAAAAGGTCTAAGTCGCCATCGCCATCTAAGTCCGTCAACACGCCAGCTTGCACCCCTGAAAAAATGAAGTCGTAGCCGTCTCCTAGGCCCAAGGCAAGCGGATAGAACACCGGCGAGGCAAAAAGCCCCCCCTCTCCCCCCTCAATGCGAAAATACTCTATGTACGGCGGGGAGAGTTCCCCCTGTAATTGCTCTTCCACGCCGGTCAACTCGATCCAGTCGATCTCAAACCACTCAACCCCATCGGACGCCGAAGAGGTGGCCTCTATTTTGTCATCCAGTGAAAAACTGAGCCGAATATCTTTTAACAGGCCCTCCCATATCTTCTCGTCTTGACCACCTAAGAAGAACCCTGCTTCCTGCCACTCAGTAGTGTAGACCATGGGTTGGGGAGGGATTCCAAACCGGGTCCCAGACGGTGGATTTTCTGGATCCCAACCTGAAGACAGGGCATTGTGCTCGTTGGTCCAAGCGAACGCAAAAGTACCGTTCGTAGGGAGATGGTGGATGGTGCGGAACCGAATGCGGACTCGGTCGAAAAGGTCCGAATCGTATCCTATGGCAGAAGAAATCAATTCGACACTCGGGTCGGAGTAGAAACTCTTGGTGACAGAGGGCGCGACCTCAATCCGCCACACGCCGTCTTCGATCTCCCCCGGAAACTGGTGTAACTCACGCGGGCCACCCCATATAGCCGCTTCTTTGGTGGACCACCCTTGAGTCGTCCCATCGTCAAAATCCCACTTGATCGCCTCGGCTGGACTGGGCCACAGCATAAAGCATATACTAATGGTGAATAGCAACATGAGAGCACCTCGATAGAGACATTTTCCAGTAAACACAGGGCGCTATACGTAACTGACGTTACGCAGTCGCTCTATATCTTGCGGATTATCAAAGCCTGTTGACCCAAGATATTGGGGCGAAATTGCGGATTTGCTGGAAAACTGCGTAACATCAGTACGTAAGTATGAATAAAGAAGGGAGCCGGCTTAAGAACAGCTACAGAGCCGGTCCCTTCAGCTTCTTAGCACTAAGTAGCCCTACAGCTATTTTTTAGCTAATGCTATCTTAGGCCACGCAGGAGCAACTTCCTGTAGAAAAGCTACAGTCAGGGTACTCTGTAATTTCGCAGCACCGGATCGGCCTTTGCCCTAGCGTCTTTGCGAAACACCAAGCGTTCCAACTGCAATCTTGATAAGTCCTGTACTCGCACTCGTCGGCTTTGGCTTCCTTGGCCCCGAGCAGGACAGCGACCCCCGTAAGGGCACTGATGACCCACCCGAGTCCCAGCCCCTGCCGAGCCGGAGCCAAGCCGCTGGACGACGTGAAGAATTCCCTCAAGGTCTGCATAGTTCGTATCTCCTTAGTGTCCCAGTACGTCTGCGGACCGTTACCGCTTCGGCACTGGAAGTGAAAATTGAGCAATGACCGATGCGAGTTCGCACCACCTCACCTCCTTTCTTCCGCCTCGGCCTCGCCTCTACGGATTATAAATGCAAGTTCCGTGCCAAAAAGCAGCCCACGCACAAAAAAATCCTTTAGGATGCACCTAAAGGATTGAAAAATATAGGACTTAAAATTATGAGACGGGGCTTTATGTGAGGCCCCGCCTCGCCAGCGGCGCAAGGAATCATACGATTTCCGTATGAGATTAATACGATTTCCGTATGCGCCTTGAAGGCTTTCTGGCTTGTGAGTTAGGGCCTGTAAGGAGTTGCTCCTACTTGCTCGTGCCGGGCTTTTGGGGGCGTCGCAGTCCATAGTGGCGCATGCGAGAGCGTAGCCGTTCCGGGTTCATATCCAACAACGCAGCCGCACCATGCACACCATAGACCCGCCAGTGGGTCGCTTGCAGGGCCTCTAATATCTGTTGCTTTTCGTCCATTGCCTCAGTAGGCGGCACTTCGGTGGGTCGGTCAGCCGGCGCGGCGGCCTTGCTTTCGTCCGCCTCCCCGGCTGGCGGCGCAACCGACCGCAGCGACAAATCCTCCATTCGTATCACGCCGCCTTGGCACAGCAAGACCGCCCGATGAAGCACGTGCTCTAGCTCGCGTATGTTCCCCGGCCAAGCATACGCCTGCAAGTGAGCGACCACCCCATCGGCTAAAGTCGGTACCGGCCGCTCTAAATCGAGGGCAAACCGCTCGACAAAATGCGCGACCAATGCCGGTATATCATCTGGCCGCTGCCGCAGCGGCGGAAGCTCAAGCGTAAAGCCGTTTAGCCGGTAGAACAGGTCTTCGCGGAAGGTACCCTCCTTGATGGCCTCCTCCAAGTCGCGGTTGGTCGCCGCCACCACCCGCACATCCACGCGCACCGGCCGCTGGCCACCCACCCGGGTCAGGGTCTGCTCCTCTAAGATGTTCAACAGCACCTGCTGCGCCTCCAACGGCAAATTGCCAATTTCGTCCAAGAAGAGCGTACCGCCATCGGCCAGTTCAAAACGCCCAAGCTGACGGGTGCCGGCACCGGTAAAGGCCCCTTTCTCGTGGCCAAACAACTCGCTCTCGAGCAGCCCGGGCGGCAGCCCCCCGCAATTGACATGAACAAACGGACCATCGCAGCGGCGGCTGGTGTCGTGGATGGTATGCGCCAGCACCCCCTTGCCGGTGCCGGTCTCGCCCAGCACCAGCACGTTCATAGAGGTATCGGCAACCTGCGCGACCTGTTGCATCACCTGCTGCATGGCCGGACTGCGGCTCTGCACGACCGGGCCGTCGGTCGGCCGCTGCACCTTGGCGAGGGCGCGGAGGCGTTCGGCGTGGACGTCGGGCAAGACGTGAACGTCCAAACCGACCACCGCGGACTCCAGCCCATCGCGGTCTATCGTCTGCACCTCAAAGCGGTAGTCGCCCACCGGCAAGGCCCGGTACGCCACGGCATCGGCGGCCGTGAGCGCACTCCACGCCGAGGCCGGACCGTGGCCCACCAAGCGGTGGCGGTAGCGCATCTGCGCCGCGCCGCTGCGGAAGCTGATCCCTTGAAAGTGAATGCGGATTTCCGGGGTGTCCTCCGGGCAGGAGACCGCGTCGGGCATGGCCATCCGCGCACCGGCCAGCACCTCGCGGATGACCAAGCCCGGCGGCGTGTCGCCCGGCTGATAGGCGACCAGCCCGGCCCGCGTCCCAAACCACATCCGACCAGCGCGGTCGCACAGAACGGCCTCGACGATGTTGCCTAGCGCAGACGACCCCAAGCGGATGCTTTGGAAGGTCTCGCCGTCGTAGCGCAGTACGCCCCCGCCGCTGGTCCCAACCCACATATCCCCCTGCTGGTCCGCGGCCAGCGCCAAGATGCCGTTGGCCAACAGCCCCGATTGATCCGCGGTAAAGTGGCGCACCTGCCCGGACGAGAGGTCATGCGCGAAAAGCCCCTGAGCCGTGCCCACCCACACCGTGTTTTGGTGCTCCCACAACACATGGACATAGGCGATGGTCTCGGCCTCGGCCATATCCGCCGGGCGGAACTGACCGTCCGCGTACCAGTACAGGGCCGGGATACGGGCGTAGCACCCGACCCAGAACATCCCATTTTGGTCTTGCAGCAGGGCGCGGCACTCCTCGGCGTCCCACGCGCTAAACCGAGTAAAGCGACCGTCCGCTACCAAGCCAAAGCCGCTCTGGCCCGTGCCGACCCAGATACGCCCGTGCCGGTCTTCGTACAGCCCGGTGATTTCGTCGGCCGGGGCCGCTATCGCCTGCGGCGTCTGACCATCCCATTGATACACCAGCCCGGCGTCTCCGCCACTCCAGACCTGCCCCTTTTGATCCACCAGCAGCGCCGACACGCTTTCGGCCTGATCGAGCGGCTGGATGTGGCCATCTTCCATGCCGGCCATGCCGCTCATCGTACCGATCCACATCCGCCCCTCGGCATCTTCGCCCAAGTGGCGCACCTCGTGGTCGGGCAGGCCGTCGGCCTCGGTGTAATAGCGGACGCTGACCGGGTCGCAAAAAATCAGCCCGCCGCCCCACAGCCCAACCCATATATTGCCCTCGCGGTCTTCGTAGCTCAGGCGCGTAGCCGAAAAGTCGATGTCCGGCAAGGACGCCGCGGCAAAATGGTGCCATGCCTGCCCGTCGTAGCAAAACACCCCCCGACGCGCCATCCACACCCAGCCCCGCTCGTCCACCCGCACATGCCGCGTCCCCTGCTGCACCGCCCGCTCGGCCTTGTGGCCCACATTTAGGAAGGCGAACTGCTCAGCCCGCGCATCGTAGCAGCCGATAAAGGCGTCCGGCCCGGTATAGTGAAAGGCGATCCAAAGGTGGCCAGCCGCGTCTTGGGCGAATTGCCACGGCCATTGGGTCTGCTCGCCCGTGTCCATGCGCCGTCCATCCAAGCTGACGACGCCGCGCTTCCACGTCGCCAGCCACGTGGTGCCGGCCGCGTCGGTGACCATGTCGTACACCCGGCCCAACGGCTGGCCGCCCACTTCGGTTAGGCACTTGATGCAGCGGCCCTCGGCAAACCACGCCACGCCCGCGCCGGTCAGCACCAACACCGAGCCATCCGGCTGGGCTTGCAACCCCAAAATCTCATTGGAAGGCAGGCCGTGCTCGGTGGTGTACACCTGAAAGCCGCGCCCGTCATACGCGGCTAGCCCACCGCCAAACGTGCCGAACAGCAAGCGCCCATCCGCGTCTTCGGCAATACCCATGACCGTCAGATTGGGCAGGCCGTCCTCGAGGCCAAAGCTATCAAAATTCACACTGTCGAATCGGCTGACGCCGCCATCGGCCATGGCGACCCAGAGAAAACCTTCGCGGTCTTGGTAGAGGTCTTCAATGTGCATCCCGCCTAATCCATCAAAGACCGTGTAGTGCTCAGTGGCTATATGGTCAAAGGAGAAATCGTTCATGCTCGTCCTTGCCGTTTGGCGGGGTCATGCCCGTCGGGGGCCCCCGACGCTGGAGGCCAGCGTAACGGCCCTAAGATACGACAGATACGACCGCCGCCCTAACGCTAAATCCTACGCAGCTTTCCAAGCCCGCGCCCTTTGCCGATTGAAAGCGTTCGGCCCGCAAATCTGATACCGCCCGCCTGCGTCTTCTATGAGCGTCTTGAGAGCAAGGGCCTCGCTGGGACTCCACTTTCCGCCCAGCGGCAGCCTTTCAGGGACGAGATAGAGCCCTTTCTTCACCCGAGCGATCAGACCGGCGCGGGTGAGCCGGCTCAGGAGTTCGTTGGCTTGCTTCCCCGTAATCCGCAGCGCAGAACTGACATCACCCGCCCGGACAGTCGTCCGCTTGCGCAGTTGGACCCACGCGAAAAACCCCGCCTCCAGCTTGCCGAGGTTCCGTTTCATAGTGTGTATTCCCTTTCTCTATTCTTGTCTAGCAAGCAATATTAAAGAAACAGAATACACTATTTTCTCCCGTGTCAACTCCGGCACGGGCAGCACCAGCCAATCCGGCAGTGCCACCGTCGGCAGCCGAGGAGACGTCACCACTAAGACCACCCCGGAGACGATTATCTCTCCTGTTTCCGGATCCATGCCATCTTCGACCTCCCCCGGAAACGGGTGTAATATAACGCCCCACTCGTCAGACCAGTTGCGAGAGGAAGGTCTGCGCCGGGACGATAAGGGGTTGGTGATGGGCAAAACAGTCGCGCTCAATGTATGGCAAGTCCAGGGCCACTTGCAAAGCGTGCGGTGCCCCCGTCTGGCGTTGAAATAAATGCAGGGCCGGGGACAGGGAGGCACTGTCGGAGCGCTTGACTTCGACTAGAAACCAAGGCCGTCCATCGCGGACGACGACAAAATCCACTTCGCGTTGTTGCTTGTCGCGCAGAAAGAACAGACCGAAATCCCCCTCGCCGCGATCGCTCCACAGATGCACGGCTTTGAGGAGGGCGCTGGCCACTAAATTCTCGGCGCGGGCACCATCGTCGGGTGCCTGCGACCAGTCCCACAAATAGTACTTAGGCTCTTTGCGCAGGGAGCGGGCCACATTGACGTGCCAAGGCCGAATCGCATAACAAAAGTAGAGGGATTCGAGAATCCCAATCCAGCGCCGCACGCTATCTACTGAGGCGCTGATGGCGCGGGCTAAGCTGGCATAACTAGTCAGTTGACCGCACTGTTGTCGAATCAATTCGGCCAGCGTCTCTACCTGCCCTAGCTCGCGCACCTGCGTCAGGCTTCGCAAGTCCTCTTTGAATAACTGCTGGCCACGCGTGCTGCTCCAGCGACGCCAGAAACGGGAATCGGCTCGGAGCAAGGGCTCGGGATAACCACCGAATTGGAGCAGGTCTGCAAAGGCCCCAGCACCGAGGGGGGCCGGAGGACGAACGAGTGCGATGGCCTCGGGGGCCAGCAACTCGGCCACGGACAGCGGGTGCATGCGATAGCCAAAATAGCGCCCCATCAAACTATCTCCGCCCGCCTTAAAGACATCGAGACGCGCACTGCCGGTGACGATGAAGCGAGCTTGGTCCCCGTACGTATCAAAAAGCCCTTTGAGCAATCCTTTCCAACGCCCAAACTTATGCAGCTCGTCTAAAGTGCAGACCGGAAAATCTTCGCGCAGCCGATCTAGGCCCAGCGCTTCGGCAATAGCGGCTGGTCCGGCGAGGATGCGCTGTCGGTCATCGCCGTTGTCCCAGTTGAGATAGACCGCCGCGCCGCTGTCGGCGGCCCCGCGACGGGCACTGGTCGTCTTGCCGACTTGGCGTGGCCCCATGAGGAAGAGCATCTGTCGGTTTTCGGCGAAATGCGTTTGGATCAGGTGTTCGTATAGGCGTCTCATGCGCTGACTAAACGGGGTATATATCGTAAAATGGACATGACTATTTTACGATATATATATCATTTGGTCAAACAACGTACAAGCGACACTCCCGCCACGACTTTCGTTGGCCGTTGGCCGCTGGTAAGCTCTCTCAAGACGGTGCTCGCGCCAGCCCATCAAAGACCGTGTACTGACTGCTCAACACGTGCTCAAAAGATAGGTCGCTCATACTCATTCTTTCGACGATTGTTAGGGGTAGGGGCGACCGGCCAGTCGCCCCTACCTCAGGTCTAAGATACAACCGCCACAGCCCTAAAGCTAAATCCTACGCAGCTTTCCAAGCACGCACTCTTTGCCTATCCTTCTCAAGCAAACTTTAACAGGTAAACATGCTGACGACCGACGAAATGCGCTTCTTCAAGCGCAACGGCTACCTCATCAAGCGCGGCGTACTCGACCCTGCACTCATGGAACGCGCCCGCGCCCGACTGTGGGACGGCGCACCCCCGAGCCGCCGTCGCGACGATCCCGACACTTGGGTCGGCCCGTTTCGCGCAGACGAGGAAAACCCCGACGGCGCCAACCACCGCCGCGGCTTTCGCTGGAACTTCCGCGAGCCGGGCGACGAGGAGTGGATGGTGCGCCTGCTGGCCACCGACTCCAAGGTATGGGCCATGGCCGAACAAATGCTCGGCAAGGGCCAACTCGTCCAACCCGAGCGCATTCGCGGCATCTACTGCACCCTGCCCTATGGCGATCACCCGCCCCAAGCCCTAGGCTGCCACACCGACGGCCATCCCTTCCACCTCGGCGTGGTCGGCTATATCGACGACGTGCCGCCCAACGGCGGCAGCTTCATGGTCTGGCCCGAAAGCCATCGCGCCTTTTACCCGACCTTCACCTCGCAGTACCTCCGCGACCAAGACGAAGCCGCGTACGAAAAAGTGCGCACCGCATTCAACCAGCGCACGCCCGTCGATACCCACGGCCAAGCCGGCGACATCGTCTTCTGGCATCACCGCCTCGGCCACATGGCCAGCCCGAACACCTCGCGCCAACTGCGCCAAGCCGTGCTCTACGATTTTCTCAAAAAGGACATCGAACAAACCCAACAGGAGCCACCGCAAAAGGACATGTGGCGCGACTGGTCGGACGAGATGCGCGCCATCGCCCTATAAGTGCGCCCCAATCCTCCTACCTCTGCGTTCATCTGCGGATTTTAGTCACCCAGCAAACGCATCCGAGGGCACGCCGCGCACGCCCGGATCGACCCGCACTAGCGAACCGGCCAAAGGCTGAGCCTGCCGCGCCTCAGCGTCCAAACCCCGGCTTGCCGAAGTGATGTAAAGCTGGTCCAGCTCCGCGCCGCCAAAGGCACACGAGGTCACATTGGACATGGGCAGTTCCAAGTGGCGCAGCAACTCCCCAGAGCAGGGGTCGTAACACAAGACGCACCACCCCCCGAACACGGCGATCCACAAGGCGTCTTCTTCGTCGATGGCCATGCCGTCTAACACCCCAGGCCCTCCGTACTCCACCACCACGCGCTCGTTGCTAATGTCCCCACTGTCGCGGCAGTAGTCGTACGCGCGCACATTGTTCAAGCCCGAATCAATGAAATACATGGTCTGCTGATCGGCACTCCAGACGATGCCATTGGACACGCTGACCGGCGCGACCTTCCGGCTCACCGAGTGATCCACATCGAGACAGTAGAGCGCACCTTGGTCCCGGGCACCCCCAAAATCCATCGTCCCCGCCCACAGCCGCCCAGCCGGGTCGCACTTGCCGTCGTTGAAGCGGTTGCCCGGGAGGTCGCACTCTGGATCTTCGCCGAGCGGCACCATGCGCTCCGTCCGCAAGTCGATGTGGGCAAAGCCATTGTGCAGCGCCACGACGAGGCCGCCGCTTTGCCGCTTGACCACCGTGCCCACGGCTTGGCACGTGGGGATGGTGCGGTTGATGCCGCTCACCGGATCGTACACATAGACCTCGTGGCCGAGGATATCGACCCAGTACAACAACTCGTCGTCCGCATCCCAAACGGCCCCTTCGCCGATGAGCGCGTCCTTTTCCACGACTAGTTCGGGTACTATCTTTTCCTTGTTCATCTCGGATTTCCTCCTTTTGGGGCAACACTAGGTTGCCTGCCATTTTCTGTCAAACGCGCCGCTTGGGAGCACAACGCCATGACTGCTTTCACCTATCAAGACTTCGACCGCCAACTCTGGGAACGAGAACTCGAAGACTTCGTCCCCGCCACGGTTTACGACATGCACACGCACATGTGGTCTGAGGCCCACCGAGGCTCCTTGACGGGCGCGCCTACCGGCCTGCGCGAGGAGATCGACTATCAGGACCACCTCGACTGGGCGGCCAAACTCTACCCGGGCCGCGCCTTCCACATGCTGGTCTTGGGCACTCCAATGCCGGGCATGGACGCCGCCGGACACAACGCCTGGATGGCGGCCCAACTTGCCGCCGACCCCGAATCCGCGATCAACATGATGGTCACCCCGGACATGACGCCTGAATACGTAGCCGCCCAAGTCGATGAGTACGGCTTCCTCGGCCTCAAACCCTACCGCACCTTTGCCCCAGACCCGGTCGGCGCTCGCATCTGCGACTTCCTCCCGGAATCCTTCATCGAAGTCGCCCATCACAAGAAGCTGGCCATCACCATGCACCTCGCCAAACCCACCGGCCCAGCCGACCCAGACAACCAGCGCGACTTAGCGCGCTACACCCGCGAATACCCCAACGCGCAGTGGATTTTGGCCCACTGCGCCCGCTCGTTCAATTCCTTTATGATGGAAGAAGCCGTCCACTTCCTGTGCGACCTGCCCAATATATGGTACGACACCTCGGCAGTGAACGACTTATATGCGCACTACCTGCTGATGAAACACGAAGACCGCAAGAGAGTGATGTTCGGGTCGGACAACGTGGTCGCCGGCTGTGCGCGCGGCAAGTACATCACCTATGGCCGCGCCTGGCTGTTTTATCCTGGCGACGAGGCCGGTACGCCGCACTGCGATTCGCGGGCCACGCTCGTCATCTACGAGCAACTGCGCCAAGAGCGGCAAGTGGCCGAGATGCTGCAACTAACGCCCGCGGAAATCGAAGATCACTTTGCCGGGAATGCCCAGCGGTTTTTGGCGATGATGCGCGGTGGGGTTCAGTAAAGAATGAACTGGTTCGACAATAGACCCATAGACCAGATTGCCGAGGAGGATATCTCGGCATTCGTAACAAACCGTACTCCAGAAGATCAGTGGCTCGATTTTAAGGGACAACCATGGGCACAAAGTACGCTAGGAACGTTTGAGCTCCTCCACGACGTCTCAGCTCTTGCGAATGCAGAGGGAGGGTATCTCTTCGTTGGCATCACGACCAAAAAGGAACAGGGCCGCGACATTGCAACTGGCTTTCGCGACGTCGAAGCGAGTACTAGAGAAGCACAGCGAATTCGGAGCCTATGTCAGCAATTCATTGATCCGCCCATCATTCGGTTGGATGTACAACCAAAGACACTCCAGCCAACTGCCGGTCAGACGGACCTAGTCGGAATTCACGTGCCGCCCAGTACGCGACGCCCGCATGCTTTCCGCTGGCGGGACGCCTCCATTTTTGTGTCTCGATACGGTACGGATGTCCGCTTCATGCCCGTCCAAGAGTTGGGACGTCAACTTTCGCGCATCTACTTTCCCGAGACTGAGACGAATAGGAGACTCGGCGAGTTGACTGAGGAGATCCAGATACTGCGCCGAGAAATCGAGCAACTCAAGGAGGCTTTCAGCTAGACCACTTGGCGTTGCGGACATGGACCAGTTAATTAAGGTATAGCCGAGAAATTCCGGCGCATGAGAGACGAACCGCCCGCAGCAGAGGAGGCTGAGTAATGGCAGGTCCGAAGTACAGGATTTTCATCGTGCCAGAACGTTTAGATAAGGCACTGATCGACACTAGGAGCCTAGCGGTCCAGGAGATACTGCTGAGTCCACCTAACCTTCGACCAGACTGCTTTGGTTTTCGCGGCCTCAGTAAAACTCGGTTGACCCCAGAAGGGATTGAAGGCGTCGGTATTACCGCCGAACAAGAACTAACCCTAATGAAAAACGGCTACCTAGAGCTAAGGTGTCCTCTCAGGAGTGCCCTCTTTCAGTGGTACAAGGAAGAAGCCGGGGTGCCTGATGTAAACTGGCTGTATCCATACGCTGTCCTAGAGATGCCTCTCAGTATCCTCAAAGTCGCCAAGGCACTGTACGAAATTGCCAACATTCGCACGAACATTAGGCTAGGCCAAGAGTACCGAAACGTCGCTGGCTTTGCGCTTCCTTATGGTCATCCTCGAAGTCCGTTCTTCGGTAGAAAATTGAAGGCATTCGAAGGTCAACATATAGTGAGTCGAGAAATCGTTCTCAACTCCGACTATGAGCCGAGGCGAGTAGCTCGTGTGTTGGTAGAAGAAGTATATACCCACTTTGGTTATAAAGAAAACGAAGTTCCCCAACTTGAAGATGCAGTGGATCGCGAATTACAAGATGGTGGACGGCGATACTGGTATGATGTCTTAGGTCGTTCGGGATGGAGCGTAAATTATGTGAAGGAAGTAGATAAAAAAGAAAAAACCGTGCGATTCTACCAAGAAATTTACGACCAAAATGGGCAGTTGGTAGAAGTACATCAGAAGTATCCAGAAGATACCGGGCACCAACTCGTTGAAAAGTAGAAGTCATGGAACTCATCACATCTGAAGTGCTTACAGATAGAATAAGGACATATCTACAACACCAAGTGTCCCTCGAAGAGCTAGTAGAATGGGCTGAGAATGCAATGATGGATGGTATATTTGAGGAAACGGAGAACTATGCGCTTCGCGATATTACGGGTCGCTTGGGCGTTGCAGACGTAAAGGCGTTCCGTTTGAGCGAGGATGATTTCGAGCAGTTTCTTTCTCAGTTGGATCATACAGGACGGAAGGAGAACGGGAACGTGGCTACTGCCAATGGTTTGTTAAAATGGGATATTCTTCAGATAGCGGAAGCACTGAAAATTCCTCAAGACGATGTGCGTGCTTACTTCACCGATGGACGCCGAGTATCCTTTCTGCTAGAACGACGCATAGCCTACGAGATACTCAATGGATCACTAGCCAGTAGCGAAGGGGCAGGCTATGATGTACTGGATTCCGATGGCCACAAATGGGAAGTCCGCAGCGTGTCCAGAAGTGGTATCTATTTTTGTCCCAGCTATATGGTTGGATCCGGAAGGCATTTTGAAGAGGATGGTTTTCTACAGAAATTAGACGAGATCGCTGGCTATATTGTCTCTGACATCGATTGTTTTCCCTCCGTACCGTACTGGCAAATTCCGGCGGACACGGTACGAGCTTGGTGGAGTCAGGGCCAACTTGGAAAATCGTCGAAGATAAGCCGTGCCAAGGCACTCTCCTTACTCAGGAGCCTCTAGTGACTACTCCCCAACTAGACTTATTCACCCATGAGATGCCTCCACAACGGCCCCTAAACGCCAGCGAATTCGCCGCCGAAATCCAAGCCTTTGCGGATTTTGGCAAAGAGACGAACATCCTCGACTTTCCCGATCCGGCCGTTTCCATTCCGGTGTATGTCAACGAGTTCTGGACCGCCAAGCAGCGCGCCGCTCACTCGCTCCACGAGGTCTCCTATCGCGCCTGTTTCAAGCCGCAATTGCCGAGGTTTTTCATTAGCCGCCTGACGCAACCCGGCGACGCGGTGTACGACCCGTTCATGGGGCGCGGCACCACCGTCCTCGAAGCGGCGCTGTTAGGCCGCCGCCCCATCGGCTGCGACATAAATCCCCTCAGCGAGCGCCTAGTCCGCCCTCGCCTAGATCCACCCACATGGAACGAAGTAGAAACGCGCTTGACGGCGCTGGATCTCGACAAATCGAGCGAGGTCTGGGACGATCTCCTCGTCTTTTATCACCCCAATACGCTTCGCCAAATCGTCAACCTGCGCTCCTACCTCCTCACACGCCGCCAAGAAGGGCCACTCGACCGCGTTGATGCGTGGATTCAGATGGTGGCGACCAACCGCCTGACCGGGCACTCGCCGGGATTTTTCTCCGTATATACGCTGCCGCCTAATCAGGCGGTGTCCATTGAGTCGCAAAAACGCATCAACCAAAAACGCGCTCAAGTACCGCCCGAACGCGACATAAAGGCCATCATCCTCCGCAAGACGAAATCTTTACTGAGCAAGCTGCAAGCACGCGATCTAAAAACGCTGACGGCGAATACCCCCCTGCTCGTAACCGGCTCGTCTGACAATACCTCTGCCATCGCCAGTGAATCCATCCAACTCGCCGTTACCTCGCCGCCCTTTTTGGACATCGTCAACTACCAAGCAGACAACTGGCTGCGCTGCTGGTTTAACGGCATCGACGCCAAGGCGGTGGCTATATGGCAATTGAAAAAACCAGCGGACTGGCAAGCCGCGATGACCTGCACCTTCCGAGAGCTGCACCGAGTCCTCGCCAGCGGGGGCTTTGTTGCCTTTGAGGTAGGCGAGGTCCGCAATGGCAAAATCCTGCTGGAAACCCTCGTCGTACCCGCGGCCACGGAGGCTGGCCTCAAGCCGCTGATGGTCTTGGTCAACGATCAGATGTTCACCAAGACCGCAAACTGCTGGGGCGTGGACAACCGCACAAAAGGCACTAACACCAATCGGATCGTCCTGATCGGCAAGCCGTAGAGGGATTGCCCTAGTCCCCATCCGCCCGCGGAAATTGAAGATCACTTTGCCGGGAATGCCCAGCGGTTCTTGGCGATGATACGCGGACAGAGTGCCTAGTCCCGCACCCAGACAATTAAGCGCATTGACACTGTTCAATTGCCCCTCGTGCTTTAGTTCTGTAGTGAACAACCGTTCAGTCTTCGAGGGGAAATATGAACTCTGTAGCAAATGTCTTACTAGCTCTGTGTCTGTTGCATCCGGCCCTGACCTTTGGCGACGAACGCCCTGACCTCCAGCAGATACAAGATGTAGTCCAGCGCTTCTACGAGGCGTGGAACCAGCAGGACTTCGTCGCCGCCGAAGACCTGATCGGCGAGAGCGTCGTCGAGCTCGACATGCGCAGTCGCCAAGAGCCGCAGACCTGGCTTTTGCGCAAGGTGCAGTCCCGCGAGGAGTTCCTCGACGGAATCGTCGTCGAGTGGACCGGCGGCGACGCTTGGGACTACGACCCGGAAATCCACAAGTACATCAAGAAGGCCGAGTTTTTCGACATCCTCCTGTGGGGCGACCGAGCGATGGCCATCACGCAGGAGCATTTGGTAGGCGTGTCCGGCCCCGTCGGCGACGAGCAATACAACGCCTATTTGCTCGACCGAGCGGACGACGGCTGGAAGATCGCCGGCGTCCTCCACCAAGTACCTGCCGAGGAATACAAGACAGTCTCCGTCGAGCCACGCGGCGAGCAGCTTCGCGTCCGCATCTTCGTCGATGGTGGCGACGAGGTATTTGCAGACAGCGAAGGGCTGTGGGTCGAGCACAGCTACGGTGCCCTGCCCGGGCGGCACGAGGACGGCGACGGCTTTTCGCCCGTCGAGATCAATGGCGTGCGCTGGCAACCCATCTGGCAGGGCGATAAGACCCGCAAGGTGTATTTTGCCGACAAGGTCGCATGGCCTTCCAACGCGCAGTACCACCTAGTCAAACACGAGGCGCGCGACGTCGCGCAGTTGGAAAGGGAACCCCAAGCACCCGGCGACACCCTCAGCATCGTCTTCGCCGACCAAGACAGCGGTGCCGACTGGTACGACGTGGAGGTGCGTTGGGGAGACGAGGCAGCCGACCCGGGCGCGGGGCTACCCGAACCAAACCCGCCGGGCCGCGAGGACTTACTCCTTGAAGTCCTATTCGACGGCGAGATCCGCGACACCAGCCCGCATCAGCGCCCGCTCAAAAACGTCAAAGTAGTATTCGCCGAGGACCGCGCCGGCGACAAAGACGGTGCCGGTTATTTCGACGGTAAGGCCGTCGTCGATATCGAAGGCTTTTTGCTCGATGGCCCCTTCAGCGTCTCAATCTGGGCCAAGTACGACGAGATCGAAACGCGCCCTTACTGGTGGAACAATTGCATCTGGGCGCAGGACGACGGCGGCGGAGTGCGCGTCTTCCAACTCAGTACCCGAGGACGGCGAGTCACTTGGCACCGGATGCGCGACGACGACCTCCACGCCAAGCTCCTTTTGCGCCAAGGGCACTGGTACCATTTCGCAGCCGTCTTCGACGGAGATTATCACCGGCTCTTCGTCAATGGCGTGTTGCAAGAGCAGAAGCAGAGCGCGGTCAAAACCTCGCCCGATCAGCCCATCTACATTGGTGCGAAAAACCTCGACGAAACGGACTTCTTCTTCACCGGGACCTTAGACGACGCGCGGCTCTACGACCGCGTGCTGACCACCGCGGAAATCAGTGCCCTCTATCAGGGCTTGGCCGAATGAACTTTACAGCGAGAAAGACCCAACCCATGCACCAGACACGATTGTTCGTCGGCGTGTTGCTGATCCTTGCCGCCGGAGCAACCCAAGGTGAGGAATGGCCCTATTACGCGGCCGACGCCAACAGCAGCAAATACGCGCCCCTGTCCCAGATTGACGGCGACAACTTCGCCCAGTTGCAGGAGGTTTGGCGCTACACAGTCCCGGACAGCGCAATCGCCGCGGCCGAGGATTTGTGGAATTGGTGGAACAAGGGCACACCACTGGTCATCGACGGTGTGCTCTACTATGGATCGCCGTTCAACATCCTCAGCGCCATCGACCCGACAAGCGGCGAGGAACTGTGGACCTTCGATCCGCAGTCGTGGAAGGATCGAGGCGATTTCTGGGGCTTTGCGCGCGGCATCGCCTACTGGGAAAGCGGCGACAAGAAGCGCATCTTCTACGGCACGGCTTCCGACCGTCTCTACTCAATCGACATCGAGACTGGCCAACCCGACCCAGAGTTTGGCGCGGGCGGCTTCGTCGATCTAGGCAAGGGACTGCGCCGCCGCATTGACCGCAGCCGCTACTGCATCACCGCACCACCGATCATCTGCCGCGATGTAGTGGTAGTCGGTTCAGGCATCACCGACTGGCACGACCGGCCTCCCGCCAAGTACTCCACCCCCGGCGACGTGCGCGGCTTCGACGCCCACACCGGCGAACAGGTGTGGATCTTCCAGACGGTGCCGCAGGAGGGCGAGTACGGCAACGACACTTGGGAAAACGACGCCTATCAGACCTATGGCCAAGCCAATGTGTGGTCCGCGATGAGCGCCGATGACCAACTGGGCTATGTGTACCTACCCGTCAGCAGCACCACCCACAACCACTACGGCGGCGAGCGCCCCGGTGCCAACCTCTTCAGCCAGACGCTGGTCTGCCTCAAAGCGGCAACCGGCGAGCGCGTCTGGCACTACCAGTTCATCCACCACGGCCTGTGGAACTACGACCCGCCAGCACCGCCGGTCTTGGCCGATATAAAAGTACAAGGCAAAGCGATCAAAGCCCTAGCTTTGGTGAGCAAACAGGCCTTCTGCTACGTATTAGACCGCACGACCGGCGAGCCAGTCTGGCCGATCGACGAGCGCAAGGTTCCCCAGTCAAAAACCCCGGGCGAGCAAAGCTGGCCGACCCAGCCTTTTCCCAGCAAGCCTGCGCCCTACGACCGCCAAGGTCTGCAAGAAAACGACCTGATCGACTTTACGCCCGAGCTGCGAGAAAAGGCGCTGGCGATCCTGCAAAAATACGAGCACGGCCCGCTGTTCACCCCACCTAGCGAAAAGGGCACACTGGTATTGCCTGGAGGCTTGGGCGGCTCGGATTGGAGCGGCGCGGCGCTAGTGCCAAAAAAGAACGTGCTCTACGTCCCCTCTCGCACCCGTCCCGACATCGTGCGGCTGGAAAAAGTGGAGGGCCTGCGCACCTTTTCGGACTACGCCTTTTTCAAGGACGACTCCGAACACGTCGATGGCCTACCGCTGACCAAACCTCCCTACGGCCGGATCACCGCCATCGACTTGGACACTGGCGAGCACGTCTGGATGAGTCCGGTGGGCAAAGGCCCGGTCAACCACAAAACCCTGCGCGACCTCGACCTGCCCGCTATGGGCTGGTTCCACTACAACTTTATACTCGCCACCGAGACCGTGCTGGTGGTGGTCTCGCAACGGCCCGGATGGTGGGGAGACGTCAGCGGCGACGCCTTTGTCGAGAATGGGCCTTACCTGCGCGCCTTCGACCTAGATACGGGCGTAGTGCTGGCCGAGATGGAATTCCCCGGCAACCCCAACGGCAGTCCCATCAGCTATATGGCCGAAGGGCGTCAGTATATCGTATTTCCAATCAACAGCGACAACTGGGTGCCGCAGCTTTTGGCGCTGGCGCTGCCGGAGTGAAGGCTACTCTAGCTCCCTCACTCTGCCATAGCACAGGACACGGCAAAAAGGTCGTCGTTTTAGTTTGCCCCAAGTTCCAATGCTGCGTACTGTTGAATAGCCATTTACATTCCTAGTCCACTTTTCAATAGAAAGGATGGAAGCTAATGGGTAAGTACATGTTTCGCTCGACGTACACGCAAGCTGGGCTTGCTGGTCTGCTGAAAGAAGGCGGCACGCGGCGACGGGAGGCATTAACTCAGACCATTGAGGGAATGGGTGGCAGTGTGGAAGCGCTTTACTACGCTTTCGGAGATCCGGATCTCTACATAATTGCCGATCTTCCCGACGACGCTACGGCCGCAGCCGTGTCCATGGTCATCGGCAACGCCGGCGCGCTAGACATTAGCGTTACCGTACTGGTCACGCCGGAAACCATAGACGAGGCCATCGGCAAAAGCGTGCCCTACCGGCCCCCGGGAGCTTGATACGCCGGTCACTCTGGCTCGTGCCGTGTAATGCGCAGGCTCCGTCGAGAGTTACTCGGCGGAGCTTTTTATTGCATAATTACCGCGATCCAGCGGATTGCTCCGCCTGCCACACCCGCCAATACCCCTGTTTTTTATGTTTCCCACGGCGAGGTTGCGTAGCGTTCGTCAACCCCTCGGCAGCGGCAGTTCCACCTTCGCACTTCCCTCGACCTGCGACCGCAGCGCGGCTACCATGATCTCCAACACGTACCGGCCTCGCACAGCCGGCGACGAGCTAACTGCCTCGCCCTGTATCGCTTGCGCCAGCTCCTGCACAGCCGGAATCAAGTTCGCACCAAACGGACTGGCATATCCCCGGCCCGGCGGCGGCGACACCACCTCGGGCGTCCCCTCAGAAGTGTCGGTCTTCCAAGCCATGCACTGCTGATCGGTCACCCAGAAGCGACCATCCGTGCCCTGTAGGTCCAACTCAAACATCTGCGGCGTCCGCTTGGCGCAATTGATCAGCCCGCGCACCCCATTGGCAAACTCCACGATGATCGTCGATCCGGGATCGAATTGCGGATCCCTGCCGCCCCGGCCATCGTACACCGGGCCGTAGTCTTCAAACCCGCGCTCGTGCGCGGCGATCACCCACACCGGCTCGGCGTCCGCAAAAAAGCACACCGCATCCACCAAGTGCGTCCCATTGCGAAAGAGCATGGCGCGACGACCGCCTAAGTGGGCCACAATCCTCGTCAGGCTGCCGATCTCACCGCTGCGAATGGCTGTACGCACAGCCTGATAGGAAGGCAGCCAACTGCGCGTGTGATCTACCGACAACACCGCGTTGTGGCGGGCGAGCGCGTCGATGATGCGATCGGCATCCTCCGCAGTGGTCGCCAGCGGCTTCTCGCAGAAAATGCCGCGCACACCTGCGGCCACCGCATCACAGACCGGGTCTGCATGGAGGTGATCTGGGGTGGCCACGCTCACCACGTCGAGGCGCTCCTGCGCCAGCATCTCGCGATAATCCGCGTATTCGGCGACGGATCCTCGCTCAATCTCAGCCCGCTCGTAAAAGCGCGCCCACACCTCCGGGTTTATGTCGCAGACCGCCGCGAATTCGTATTCCGGGGCGCGGGCGTATGCGTATCCATGTCCTCCACCCACGCCAGCGCCAATAACGGCCGCGCGCAACTTGCCTTCAGACATCGCTCGTTCCTTTCTCAAGTATTCATACGCCCGCGCACAAAAGCCGCTGACGCCGCTACCTGTTCTTCCTCTAGGCTGTGCAATATCAACGACCCGTCAAAACCTATCTGCCGCAAGCACGCCAAGTAGTGATCGTAGTCGAGCAGCCCTGTGCCCGCGGCTTGGTGCCCGACGTCGCCGTCCTGTTCCAAGTCCTTGGCGTGAGCCAGCCGAATCGAATCCCCGAGCAGATCGAATGCCTCGTCTAAGACCTCGCGCATCCTCGGTAGCTGGCCAGCGTGGAACAGGTTAGCTCCGTCGATGACCACCTGCAAATGCTTGGACTGCACCTCGTCGAGCAAGCGCCGCGCCTTCTGCGCCGAATTCACCACATTGTTGACCTCCGGCTCAAAGACCAAAGTCGCACCTCGCGCCTCGGCAATCTCCACAGCTTCTCCCATAGCCGCGACCATCTCGGCCCATGCAGCCGGCGTGCTGTTGTCTGGATGCCCGCCCCACAGCCAGTCGGGATTGCGTGTCCCCGTGCAGGAAGTGATCAGTTCCATCCCCAACTTGCCGCTCGCAGCAGCTAGAGCGGCGAGCCACTGCATCCCAGCGCGGCGCTTTTCCAAGTCGGGGTCGATGATGTTAAAGGTTCCCGACAGCGCGGCGATCTCAATGCCGCGCGTTGCGTGCGCGGCTCGGATGCGCTCGCAATCGGCGTCCGTCATCGCCGCCGGATCGATGCCCGCAGCCGTCAAATCGAGCTGCACGGCCTCCAAGCCAGCGGCTTGCACCCCATCCAAGCTCTCTTCCAGCGTCGGCCGCTCAAAAACCTTGTGGAAAATCCCTAGCTTCATATTGCGTCCTTTTCTTGTAGGTGCGCCAACAAAAAATAACCCCCAGCGGCGGCCCAACTCTATAAGGAACAGACGCCAATGGGGGAAATAAAAATTTTCGGGAATTAGCGATTGATGAGACGTTTTTGAACTCTGCCTATTAAATCACGCAAAGAGGCACCACCCAGTAATAAAATTATCCCGATCAGTAGTTTCTCAGCCTTGCCAGCTTGGGCCTCGCTTCCATAGAACACCATGTACAGCAGCAGAAATAATACGAGCGCAAAACCGCCGCCGATCAACCACATCAGTCGGTGTGCTCTCTTGTTCTGTTCGTCTTCTATCTCTAGCTCTTTGACGGCCAAATCGTAATCAAGTTGGGTCTCTTGTTGGCTAAGTTCCAAATAACCTCTAGCAAGCTCGTTCCGTTCGCGCTGGAGTTCGTTCCGTTCGCGCTGGAGTTCAATCAGTTCGCCAGCAATCTCATGTTGTCTGTCATCGGCAGAAACGACCTCTTGCTTCTTGCCATCGTCGCCAGTCTCGTCAGGTTGCGAAACCATCAGGTCCCCACTCTGCCCATCGGGGAGCGGCCTCTGAGTTGGGGAATGGTCGGCAACTCGCCCGTCAGCATATCCACGTACATATCCGGATCCATGGCCACGATTTTAAACCCGTTGCCAAAGCGCGATTCGACAATTTTATAAATCAATCCCGCTCCTTCCGGCGTACTCCTACGCCGCTGAACTTCACGAAGTGCTTCCCTTTTGGTCTTTACGCGAATGATCTGCATGATAGTCTCCTCTGTCACTTAAATAACCCCAATAAGGTCTCCCCGGTCAACGCAAAAACTGCAATGCGTAGAGCCGCGCGTCCCGCATCTCAAAGCGCAGCCGCACCGGCGTGCCAGCCAGCTTCCCAATGGGCTCTTGCCAACTCACCTCCTTGCGCACCCCATTGCCCATCACCGCCTCGGACGCTTGCACCGCCTGCCCGCTTTCATCGAGTACTTCCACCCGCAGCCACCCTCCGGCCCCGCCATCGAAGTTCAGCACCAACCGCTCGCCGGCAAATTGCAACAGCGGCGTCGTAAAAGCCCCTCCGCCGTAGCCAGCCTCCGCTGCCACAAACCCATCTAGCCGCAACGAGGCGCGAAAAATCCCGCTCGCTCGCGCCTTCCCCTGGTCCTCCCTACCACCGTGCCGCCGCGCCGTGCCATTGTAATAGAGCCACAACTCGTCGCCCACTGGAATAAACCACGGATTGGCAAACAGCATCCCGCTCAACAGGCCGCCGTCCCATCCTTGGCGCAAGAAGGCCCGGCGCTCCCCCTGCCGCTGCCAGCTAATCCCGTCGCGGCTGCTGAGCAACTGCACGTCCATAGTCGCCGGGAAGTCGTCCTCGCCCCAGTGATAATACGCCGCTGGCAACATGAAATAAGCATCCTGTGCCGCGTCGTACTTGGTGGCGCAACTAGTGTAAAAGTCGATGTTAGGCCGGGGATCATCGCGCTGGAACGGCACCGGGATTTGCAAATCCTCCTCATCCGCTTCAAAGACGATCTCCTGGGCAGACCAATGCCTAAAATCGGGCGAAGTTATCCGCCCAACGCAGCGGTACGAGCCCTTGCCCTCAGCTGCTTCGGACAAGTGCTGGGTCTCCCTAACCCGCGTATAGCCCACGTACAGTTCAAGCCGGTCGTCCCAGAAAAACATATTCTGCGTGTCGCACATCGTCCGCGGCGGATTCGGCTGGTCTGGATAGTACTGCCAGTGCAGCCCGTCGGCCGAGTGCATCGCCCACAACCCCGGCTCGATACCCTGCCCTCGCTCCTCATCGGTCGGCTGGAACTTGGTCCACAACTTGTAGCGCTCCTCGGCTGCCGCCCGCTCGTCGCGCAACACAGTCGCCCCCTGCATGCTCTGCTGCTCGACCAACGGCGCGACGATATTGTTGTCCCGGCTGCCGCGAAATTCCACTAGCCCCAGCACTGGCTTTTCCCAGTGCAACCCATCCGTAGACTCTGCATAGCCCAGCCGCCGCGCCCCCTCCATTGGCAACCCCGTCTTCATGGTCGCGTCGTACCACATCCGCCACTGGCCATCCGCCTCCCGCCACACCGTATTGTACGCCCCAATCCCCCACTCCTCCCACGCCCGATCCGGACGCAATACCGGCTCTAAGTGCTGCACCGGCGTCCCCATTTGCAACGCGATCCCCTCGCGCTCGGCAAATAACCGCTCGTCGATAAAAAGCTGCTTCCTGTCGCCTATATCTAACATGGAACTACTCCTTGGTGAGGACGTGTTGATGCGGTCGAGTTGATCGACGATAGCTGCGCCCCATACTGTATCCTTCCAATGAAACCAGGGCAAGAATCATATAACACCTTATTGACAGCGGGCATTAAGCCGCATAAATAATAGAGCCGTTAAAGCCCCAATTTTTCTGGATTACACGAGCGAGAACCGAAGGAGTAAAGATGACTACAACCCGCGAAGAACTCGTCTTTTCCGATGCTTTTGACGGTGCCCTCGATCCCGAGTGGACTTGGCTGCGCGAACATCCCGGCTTTTGGCACTTGCAGGACGGCCTAGAAATTCGCGTCGAACCGGGCGTGGCCCCTACCGTGCAAAACGCGCTTCTGCGCCCAGCCCCAGATCGCAGCGAAGGGACCTGGGCCATAGAAGTGACAGTGTTCAACCACACCCACCCCATCCAGCAGTACGAACAGGCTGGCATCACTTGGTACCAAAACGGCGATCCTGTCTTCAAGCAAGTCAAGGAATTGATCGACGGCGATCTCTACATTATTCCCGGCCGCAAGCCCATGCCCACCCAGAGCGTGCGCCTGCGTCTCATTGTCACCGCCGACTCTTGGGAAGCCCAGTACCGGCCCGAGGGCGAGGACCAATTCCACACCGCGGATCGGGGCGAACTGCCCCCACCCGGCGACGATCAAGTCAGCATCCAGTGCTACAACGGCCCCGAAAACGCCGAGCACTGGATCCGCTTTCAAGACTTTCAGATCAAACGCCTCTGCTAGCGAAACCAGTCGTAATGCAACCCCAACGACCGATCCTGCAACGGCAACTCCACCCGCTCCCCACCCTGCGCCGAGGAAACCTTCAACGCGACCTCTACCTCTAGCGCCACGCCCACTCGCCGCCCCGAATTCTTCGGCTCCTCCATCTCCCCGGCCAAACACCGCATCACATCATCCACGCAATACACCGCCCCATACGGCACATTGAACTGCGGCTGCGGCCAATCCAACTCCGCCACTACCGGCCCCTGTGGCCCTTCCACCTGCTGCCACAACCGCCATCCCTTGCCGTAGTCGAAAGTCATCTCCCCACGCGTTCCACACAACCGCACCCCCGGTGCTCCCTTGCGAAAATGCACCACCGTCCCGTCCGCAGCCACCAACATCCCCTGACCGGCGAACTCGTCGCTGCCCGACTCTCGCCTCGGCTGATCCCCTGTGCCGACCACCCAAGCCGGAGGCGCGTCGAGGAAATACGACCAGTTCTGATGCTGCGCCCCAGCGTTCGGAGCCTCGATCGACACCAGTTCGCCGATTGCCCCTTCTGCAAGCAGCGCCTTGGCCCGCGCAAACGAAGGATGGGTCGTGGTAATCGCCCCGCAACACAGAGGCACCCCTGCCGAGGCGCAGGCACCCACCATCCGGTCCACTTCCTCTAGCGTATGCACCATCGGCTTTTCCGTGACGATGCCCTTGGCCCCGCACTCAACGGCCAGACAAGTAAAATGCGCGCGGTATTTGGTATTGGTGCACACCGCGACGATATCTGGCCGCTCCTTTCGCAGCATGGCCTCGGCGTCCTCGTAGAGCGCCTCAATCCCATAGCGCTCGCCATAGGCTTTGAGCCGCTTGGGATCGCGATCGGCGGCAATGACCGTCTCCACCTCGGGCCGATCCCAGAGCGCCTCGGCATACGAGGTGGGATTCCCCTCGTCACCGGGGTGGTCATAGTGGTGGAATTTGCGATGGATGTCCAACGGCGGCGTGGGCCGGTCGATATCGTCGATTTCAAAGCGGTCCCCGATCCGGCTAGCCAGATCGTAGAGCAGACCCATCCAGCCTAGGCCGATAACTGCGGCGCGATACATGAGCAATCTCCTTTGTGATCGAAATCAATCGGCCCGTAGCACTGCGTTGTGCGCGGCCAGATCCCAAATCTCGTTGTACACCAGCGGCTGGGCACGTTCGGGCGGATAGCCGGGGGGCGGATTATTGGGATCGAGCAATTCCAGCCGATCGCGGCCTCGGGGCTTGTCGAGCCACACCCGCTCCTTAGGCGCGGCTTGTACCGGACGCCGCAAAATAAACTCCACCCGATCTCGGCGCGAGAAGGCCGCATGGGCGACGAAAACCCGATGTACATCGCTTCCATCCCAAGTCGCCAGATCCGGCAGGAGCACCGGGCCGGTACATATCTGGTACTGGCCATCGTCAGCGTTGAGGTTCATAACATTGATCGGATATTCGAGCTCAACCTCAATGCCACTCGCCTCATCCTGGTACACCGAGAGGGCGTTTTGCGCATCGCCGGCAAAGGTAGAGGCCACAATGGCGTCGACTTCCTCTAATGCCTCGGAGGCGGGGTAGGAGCGAATGTCGATGGTATAGTCCTGATACGCCTCCGCCAGCGAGCGAGCACTGACCGCCTCGGACTCCGTACTCGGCCGCTGGGCAATCGCCGGAATTGAGGAGCGGCTAAAAGGCATCCGCCACTCGCCGCTGGGGATCTGGAACAGGTTTTCGCTGGCAATGGTGTACTCGCTGCGGCAGGGCGCACCCAAAAAGAGTTCGGCCAGCTCGGCCCCGCCACTGTCGCGCAAAACGCAACGGGCCTCTAAGGTAAAACGCACGTGATAGACCTGACCGTGCTCGCCGACGAAACCACCGGGCCACTTGTAATAAGGGTCCGGCTTCCAGGGATGGGCCTTCCACGTAAAGGACGAACGAAAAAAATTAATCATCGCCATCTCCTGCCGAGGAACTTGCCCCGGCTGCTATGGGTTCACATCTTACAGCGCCAGATTTGTAGTATAGCAAAAGGCATCTTTAGGTAAAAATGCCTGATTCACTCTCACATCAATAGCCAAGGAGATTTCCATGACTCGTCCCAATGCGCTCCGTTTCGCCTGGGTTGCCGCTCTGACATTTGCCCTTACCGCCGAGGCGACTTTGGCGGAAACCTACGTGGTCGATGCTTCGCACTCTTCGGTCGATTTTAGCATTCGCCACCTCGTTGGCCGCACGAAGGGTCGCTTCGGTGACTTCAGCGGCACCATCAGCTACGACGCTGCCAAGCCCGCAGCCTCCAGCTTCTCCGGCACCATTCAGGTCAAGAGCATCGACACCGGCAACGAGCGCCGCGATGGCCACCTGCAAAGCCCCGACTTCTTCGCTGCCGAAGAGTATCCCACGATCACCTTCGAATCTACCGAGGTTACCAGCGCGGGCGAAAACACTCTCAGCGTCAAGGGCAAGCTTACCATGCACGGCACCACCAAAGAGGTCACCCTGCCCATCGAAATCCTCGGCACTGGCATCAATCCGAGGGGTGGCAAGGCGCAGATCGGCCTAGAAACTAATTTTTCCATCCTCTGCTCCGATTACGGAGTCAATAGCTGGGAACGCTTCAGCGCCGTGCTCGGAGACGAAGTAAAAATTCAGGTATTGATCGAGGCCAATGCAGAGTAAGTGCGAAACTAGGGGAAGCCATGAAAATACTCATTACCGGTGCCGCCGGACGGATCGGCTCCACGCTCGTCAAGGGGATGGGACAGCGCCACCAATTGCGCGGTTTTGACCGCGTGGAAATGCCCGACCTAGCAGACAGCCAAGTGGGCGATGTGGCCGATTACGATGCTTTGTTGGCCGCCGCCGAGGGCATGGAGGCCATCATCCATTTGACGGGCGTCGATGGCGAGTGGGAAAAGGCCCTGCCCAACAATTTCATCGGCACGTACAATATGTTGGAAGCAGCTCGTATCCAAGGAGTGCGCCGGGTGGCGTACGCCAGTCGCGCCGGGGTACACGGCCCCCTGCCCGAGGACGTTATGCGCCGCGTTGATATCCCTCCCCAGCCACTGGGCTACTATACGATCAGCAAGCTATTCGGCGAGCACATGGGCTATTCCTATTCCCAGAGGCACGATCTGGAGTTCGTCGCAGTGCGCATAGGCAATTTCAACATCAATCGCGATCAGCCCGAGCACCCGCATCATCTCAGCCACGGCGATGCCGTGCGGGTCTTTGAGCAGGCCGTGGTCCACCCCGGGGTGCGCTACGAAATCGTGTACGGAGTGTCGGACAGCACTTGGCCGCGCTACGACCTCGACCACGGGCGGCGCGCCATTGGCTACTATCCACAGGATAAATCGGACTGGAGTCCCGAGGAGGAATAAGCTGTGATCAAATTGAGCACGATGGCCCGTCAGACGCCCACTACCACCCTTGAGCAGGTCGTCGAACAGGCCCGCCTTTTGCAGCTAGACGGCGTGGATTTCCATTTATCGGGCATGGACCGCAGCGTCGAGTATATCAACCGCATCAAGAGCCTCTGCCTCAAACGCGGCCTGAACATCGGCTATGCTGGAGCCGGCAGCTTTGTGGGGCTGCCCGAGGAGCGAGCCAAGCGGATGGAGCAGGGACGCGCCGACGTCGATACCGCAGCTTTGCTAGGAGCACAGGTGCTGCGCGTTTTCGCACGCCACAAATGGCCGAGCACCGTCGAAGAACAAGAGGCCCTGTGGCGTCCGATGATCGAGGATTTCCAGGCGATTGCCGACTACGCGGCCCAACGCGGGGTCATGATCGCCTTGCAAAACCACGACAACGGCAGTTTCGCCATGACCGCGAACCAAGTGTTGCGCATCTTGCGCGAGACCGAGCGCGACAATTTCAGCTTCCTATGGGATACCGGGCAGTGGCTGGGGGCCATTGGCTCGCATCCGCGCGGCGAATTCGATCCGAATGTCGATTTGTACAAAGACTATCTGGAGCCGACCGCGCCTTTTGCCACGTACGTGCGGGCCAAAATCTACAAGATCGACAGCGGCGTTGAGGAGTTTATCGACTACCGGCGCGTGTTAGAAATTCTGCGCGGAGTGGATTTCAACGGCACCATCGGCTTGGTCTTCGAACTGGGCGAGTTCAACAGTTGCAGCCACGAAGAATGCATGCGCCTAGCCGTGGCCCATTTGCGCGAAGTGATCGCCGCTAGCTAATAAAAGCACTCCGCCGACGCCAACGCAGGAGGCGATAAGATGGGCAAAAATAAATACCCCAAGGGGTGGAATCAGCAACGCGTCCAAGCGGTCGTTGACCACGTCGAAACCCGCACGGAAAAGGAGGCCATCGCCGAAGACGAGGCCGCATTCAAGCGAGAAAGGAATAGCCATGTCCGCACCTGATCCCAGCACCGCCAAGCCCCTCCTCTTTCAACAGAGCCGCGTCGGCTACGTCGATATAGACGAAGTTGACCTACCCCGCACCAACGCCGCCGGCAAGCCCGTAATTGATCCGACGCCGGAACAGAGGTACTTGTTCGACACCCAGGGTTGGCTGTTGATCCCCGGTCTGCTCAGCGACGACGAAGTAGAGAAGATGCGGACCTTTTGCTACCGCTTGCACCAGCAGCCCGAATCGCTGCCAGAGCCGCAGCGCAGCCCTATTGGCGGCCCCTTGGAAGAGCTGACCGACCACCCCTTTATCGTCGGTTTTATGAACGAATTCCTCGCCAATCCCGACCTGTCGAGCCAAGACTGCTACGGTTTTCGCATGGAATCGACCAGCCTAGCTATGCGCCAGACCGGAGAAGGGGGCTTTGGGCCTCACAACGGCAATGGCCTGTGGCGCCTGCCCGGCGACGGACACAACTACCGCTGCGTGCCCGGCAAGGCGCGCAGTAGCTTGACCTGCGTGGTATGGGAACTGAACGAGGTCGAAGCCAGCGGCGGCACTCTGTTTATCAATGGCAGCCACAAGGCCGCCTTCCCCCTGCCCGCTGGAGCCCAGAGCCTCGATTCAGACCTTTGGACTCGCTACACGTGTCCACCCGGCTCCCTACTCATTTTCGCAGAGAGCACCACTCACACCGCTTCTCCGTGGGGCAGCACCAAGCACGAGCGCTGCGCCATCTTCAGCCGCTACAATTACGTCGATAGCAAATGGCACAAGTGGCAACCTCACCCCGAAGCGCTCGAAGCCATGCCGCCCAAGCGCCGCACGCTCTTCCGGCCCGTCCACGTCGAAGGCAATCTGATATAGTGAGCGATAGTAGAGTCGAAAATTAGTGATCGTCGCCTGAATAAATCCACATAGATTGAGTCTTACCAGCCCGTTCAAAACCAAGTTTATTGTAGAAGTGGAGCGCCTCGCCGTCCGCCACCAGTATGTGCTGATGAAAGCCTTCGTACATCAACATGAGTCTTCGCATCAAAGCCGAACCAATTCCCCGTCGTTGATAGTCCGGATGAACCAGCAAATGGGGATAGTACACAACTAAATGGCCATCAGAGATCGCATTCCCTAATCCGACCAAACGATCTCCATCCCAAGCACTCCATAGCGAATGTGAGTTTAGCAGGCCGTTGCGAAGCGCCGTCGGCTTTTTGGCCGCGGACCAATCATTCGATACATACAGTTCCCGTATGGCTTCTAGCGAAATATTTCGCGTGTCGCTATAGGAAATCGATGAGCTAGTCATAAACGCTCACATAGTGTTCCACTTCGGGAAATGGATCGTAAAAGTGATGTAACAGTCTGCGCCATTCTTGGTACTGTTCAGATCCCCTGAAACCAACGGTATGATCCTCAAGCGTCTGCCAGTTTACCAGTAGGATATAACGGCTACTTTTCTCAATACACTTCTGTAACTGATGGGAAATGTAGCCATCCATACTCGATATAATCTTTTGCGCCTCGCCAAAAGCAGCCTCAAACTCCTTCTCACGACCGGGCTTAACATCTAGTATTGCAACTTCTAAAACCATTGTTTAGCTAGGACCCTTTCTGACTTTTTAACGCTAGAGTCATGGCGACCAAGACCGCAACAAGGATGACTAGGCCGCCAAGGACAGCCGTTTTGAGCAACTGTCTATACATCTCTAACGACGGCACTTCCGTCAAAAAAAACGATACTACGACGACAATCACGACGATCCATGCCGCTAGCCGCAGCCGATGAATGGGTTTAGGCAGATTTCGCCTGAAGAGGGAAGGGATACCATCAAAAGCTATCCTTGCAATCACATCAAATAGAAGATTCATCTGTCTTGTGCTTATTTGCGAAGGCAATTAGCCAGTTTCTACCGGCACCACACAACCGTAGTAAAAGAACTCTCCGGTTGTTTCAACTGATCCACTCCAGCCAAGATCGCGCAATTGCCGTTCCAACTGAGCCGGGTCGTGGAATACTTTTACGATATTAAATGTCCGGCCATCGTTCAGCTTCCGTTCCATTACGCCGGAATCGTCGATTGCAGCGTGGTCCCGTGCGGTTGACTCTTGCGTTGCCAGACCATCGACAAAGAAAGCTCTACCCTCCGGTTTTAGGGCAGCGCGAACCATCTCCCATAACCGATTGAATTGCTGCGCCGGAACGTGCGACAGCCAGAACCCAAAAAAGACAAAATCATACTTTTCGGTCGGCCACCACTCGAAAAGATCCGCCACCACATACTGCACCGAAGCATCACGTATCTTGGTGCGATTGATCTCAATCGTCTCGGGAGAAGCATCTATGGCCGTCAGGTCAGCGGTACCCTGTGCCAGACATACTGTCCACAATCCCGTGCCGCAAGCAAGCTCAAGACACTTGCCGAACGGCTTCTCTTGCTCAAGTGCTGATCGCACAGTATCTAACTCTGCATGCCACTGGAATTTATGTTCGTCGCCCCGGTCGTATCGCCCTTGGCGTGAATGCCACTCGTCATACTCGGTAGCTCGCGCCCGGTAATAGGCGACTTGTTCTTGCAGAATTGATTTGTCAACCATAGCTTGCCTCCCAACTCTTTATCGAAGTTTAAGAGTTTCTACTCGTTTGCGATCTCGATATTAGGCCTGCGCCGTCACAATGGGTTGAAAATAGCCAGATTGCTCAGGCTCGTGCCAAGCAACTTTTGCAAATCCAACTGACTCCAAGGCCGCAGTAAGCTCGCTGCGTCTTATTGCTCTGTAGCGAGTTCTAATCTCCTTCACCCGCCAGTCACCCGACGCCCGACTCATCATAAAAAGCCGCAATAGATAGGTATCTGATTCCTTGGACCAGTCCCAGATCTGAAACACTATTACTTCTTCCTCATGTGTACCGCCGGGATTCATAGCTATAAACGATGGTTTTTCGGCGAGCAACCGATCGTAATCGCGAATACTAGCAACGAACAATCCTTTATCCGTTAGTACGTTCCGGACATTTCGCAGAGCAAGAGTTAAATCCTCGTCAGGCAAAAGGTGCGGCAGGGAATTGTCACAGCTAATCACTACGTCGAATTGCTGGTCAAACACACATTCCAACTCGCGAACATCGGCAACTGCGAATCGCATGTTCAGCCCCCGCTTGGCTGCTTCTGATTCCGCCCGTGCGACCGCCTTCGGACTAAGATCGGACGCGAAGACTTTGTATCCTCGCTGCGCTAGGCCAATTGCCTGGGTGCCTATTCCGCAGGAACAGTCTAGAACAACCGACTTACCCGCTGAAGACTCACATTGGATCAACTGATCTAGCACGGATGCCTGCCGTTCGATTCCCGATTCCCAATCGGCGTAAACGTGATGGTACTCAGCAGCTAGATCGTCGTAAAAGCGTTCGACAGATTCACTCACCTTTATGATTTCTTTTTGCCTGAATACTATCTACCGTCCAAGAACTCCACATAATCAATTTCCATTGGCTGCTTGAGCCGCTTCTCTAGTTCCAACAGATCCGATCTCCCCTCCGGCACATCCTTCTCCATAATCCCATCAGGATGCACTGTCACCGTAGTCGTCACGCCCATAAATGCCTTCTCTGCCGTCGTCCGCGACACCTGAATTCCGTCCTCTGAAATAGCCATGCGAGAATGTGCAATACGTCCCTCGCCAATAACCCGAAAGAGAAGAGCCAACACGCCGGACATTGGACGCCCTGTAATCCCCTCAATCTCGTCGTACACAGCCCAATCCCCAAAATCCAGCAAGCGATAGGTCATTACCTGCCAATTAGTGACCTTAAAACGCGGCGTCGAAAGCGTATCTAAGTACGAATACCGGTCTGGCTTACCCGGCCCGTCCTCCCAGCTAATCCGCACATTCACGGCCAGTTCCGGTATCGGCCCTTCCTTTATCTCCCGGATAACCCGATCTAGCTGATAGTCCACTTCCATATTCTGCCGGTGTTGATAGCTCAGCAGCGCAAACTGAGGCGCTGTATGCTCCGTCCGCCCAGTCACCTCCAAAAAAGCCCGAAACCAATCCTCATACCCTATAAACAGTGGCGGGCCGTCCAGATTGCGCTCCCTAGCTTGCCGTGCAAGACAAAACACCGCTTCCGCCTGAAACCGCGCGCCATTAGTCGTCGCGGTCGGATCGTAATCACCATGCTGCCGCATCGCCGCCAGCACCTCCGACCGATCCACCACATTATACGCTTCCTCTGCACCTGCCAGCGAACCGGGCAGTAGCAAAAAACAGAGGACGGTTACAATCCTCAACCTCCCACCCATATTACCTATCGTCCGGGAATTCCACATAATCAATTTCCATCGGCTGCTTGAGCCGCTCCTCCAGTTCCAGCAGGTCTGTTCGGCCCTCCGGCAAATCCCTCTCTACAGTCCCATCTGGATAGATCGCCACCGTGATCATCACTTTCATATACGCCTTCTCTGCCCTCGTCCGCGCCACCTGAATGCCGTCCTTTGCAATGGCTATGCGGGAATGTGTCATATGTCCCTCGCCAATAAGCTGAAAAAGAAGAGCTAATACGCCGGACTCTGGACGCACTGTAATCCCCTCGATCTCGTCGTAAACAATCCAATCGCCAAAATCCAGCAAGCGATAGGTAATCATCTGCCGATTAGTCACCCTAACAGTCGGCGTCGAAAGCGTATCTATGTACGAATACCGGTCTGGCCTACCCGGCCCGTCCTCCCAGCTAATCCGCACATTCAAGGCCAGTTCCGGCATCGGCCCTTCCACCACCTCGCGGATGACCCGATCCAGCCGATAGTCCACTTCCATATTCTGTTCGTAGCGATAGTTTAGCAGGGCGTACCGCGGTGCCGTATGCTCTGTCTGCCCGGTCACCGCCAAAAACGACCGGAACCACTCCTCGTGCCCGATAAACAGGGGCGGGCCGTCCGGATCGCGCTCCCTAGCTTGCCGCGCAAGAGAAAGCACCACATCCGCCAACCACGCGCCATTGGTCGTCGATGTTAGTTCTTCATAATTACCATAATGCTCCCGCATCGCCGCCAACACCTCCGACCGATCCAACACATTATAGTCTCCTTCTACACCTACCAATTGATCCGGTAGTAACGAAAAACAGAGGACGGTTGCGATCCTCAAACTCCCAATGTATTGAAAGCTGGTCATAACCTACATCCGTCTGCGTAAAAGGTTTTGTATCTACGGGATCATTGGACGCTCAGATCGTCAAAACGGCAAGGCTAAATTCCTATTGCAGCAACTCGCCGGGGATGCGCGAGCCGGGATATTCTTTTTCTGGGTCGCGCTCGGCAATGATGGCCGGCACTTCGTCAGTCCAATAGGCGGGAACGGTATCCGGACGCCGGTGCCAAGCCAACACCAACGTGCGGCGTTCGTCGGTCTGGTTGCGATACGCCGAGTGCAGCACGCGAGCGTCGGCCAGCACTAAATCGCCGGCCTTGACGCAGACATCGACTTGGTCGGGGTGGTCGCTGAACATGGTCGGGTGGTCTTCTTCTATAAAACGCGCCCCTTGCTCGTGGGCTGGCACCATATCGTCGTGCAGGGGGATGCGCTTGTGATGGGTGCCGGGGATAACTTTGAGACAGCCGTTTTCCCGCGAGGTATCGCTCAAGTAATAGGACACAAAAATGATCTGCGGCCACGGCGAACAGCTCAAAGGGTCGTTCCACTGCATCCAGTCCTGGTGCCAGTACAGGGCCGGCTCGTCGGGGTCTTTGGTCAAGAGGATGATACCACCCGTGCTGGCAAAGTCTCCCAGGCCCATCTGTTCGAGAGCGCGGCGCGTAGGAGGCCAGTCGAGCAATTTCTGGATGGTCGGATTGTCCTCTCCGCGCGCGGTAACGTGCTGACCCTGGTATTTGAAGTCGGGCGGCGGCACCCAGTCCTCCATCATGCGCTCGGTCTCATCGCGCAATTCCCGTAAGAATTCGTCGCTGAGAATGTTATCAACCACGCAGAATCCATCACGCAACAACTGTTGGCGTTTTTCTACAGCTTCTTCAGGAGTCATCGAAAACCTCGTCGAAAAATGTGTGATCAGTACTTCAATTTTGATAAGGCTCGGTGCGGCCTCCGGTCAAGGTGCGATCAAAGCTGGGACGCATCAATTCGATTAAAACGGGCGGTAGCTCGCCACGCTGCGCTTTGAGTGCCCATAGCGGCGGCACGGCGTGGGGCGGTTGCACCAAGCCAGTCCGATCGTCGGCTTTTTTGTACGCATACAGAGTACACCAGCGGGTCTCTTTGTCCGCTCCCTTCGGAGCCACGCCGTGTGCTCCGTGCGACAGGCAGCAGACGACCGAGCCGGGAGGCAGTTCGAGATGTTCGATGGCCAGTGGCTTCCCCGTGATGGGGTGGACGCGTCCCTTGAGCCAACCAGCTTCGATCTCCTCGTCGGTGGCCGCTCGGCAGTTGTCCGGGTCGCGGAACAAATGACTGCCGCGAATGAGCTTGAGGCCGCCATCGTCAGCGGCGCTAAAACCCTCGGGATAGCACAGGGTGAGGTTAGTATTGGGCTGGGCCTGGTATTTGGCCACATCGCGGATGGGGCCACAGTCGCGACCAGCACCGATCTTGTGACTGTGCCAACCGCCGCCAGCGTAACCCGGCGGCCGCGTGAGGAGCTGGTTGTGATCGAAATACACGGCTTCCGTGCCCAAGCACAGCTTCTGTAGGTGCAGCATCTGCGGATGGGTTAGCACATCCATGAGGAACGGGACGTGGCCAGCCGGGAAGTACTCGGTGAAAACGCTGTGCCGCCGCAGGGTCAGCACGCCAGCCTCATCGGTTCTTTGCGGCGCTTTCTGACTGCCGCCCAAGGCACCGGCAATAGCCTCGACGCTCAGTTGGCACTCGGGTGGACGGCGGCCCAAGGTGCGCCAGTCTATTTGGCTCCAGTCCGCCTGCAAAAGGGCGTCATTGCGCTGTTGGCCGTACTGCAGCGCCTCAGTCCAAATCTCAATCACGGACGGGGGCACGATACCCCGCAGCACGGCGTATCCATCGCGCAGATAGGTGTCGCGGTCGAATTGGGCCTCTAGCTTATCCAAGTCAAAAATATCGCGGCGCTCGGCCTCCAAGCGGTCCCAGTCTTCTACCGTCCATTGTAGAGGCGTCGGCTCATCGCCGAGGAAGTCCGGCCGACTCGCCCGCGCCAAATCGTCGATAGAACTGTACAAGAAGCGCTCCCACAACGGATCGTCCAATTGGTCTTCGAGCAAAGGATTGGGAGGCATTGACATCACGAACTCGCCCCCTCGTCAACGTTTTCAAAAAGCGAAGGGAAAAAGCGATGCGGATCGGCTGGCTCGCCAAAGAGAATTTGCTGCCGCTGGGTCAGGTCGGCCGGCGGTTGCACGCGCCTGTTGGTCCAGGCCATTTGCGAGACGCAGTACTTGTAGAGCAAGGCGCGCCGCTGGTGATGCCCGTGCCAAGCGGCCGTCCCGTGAGTCAGGGCCTCGGTGAACAAAGTGACAGAGCCAGCCGGGGCCGAGGGAATGATCACACAGGGGGCCTGTTCGGGCGCGTCGGCAATCGGTTGCGGCAGGATGAAATTGCTCTTGTGGCTGCCGGGAATGCAGCAAAAGCCGCCGTAGTCCGGCCCAGCGTCGGTCAAGTTCCAAGTCGCCACGACAAAGCCGTTGAGGATTTGGTTGTCGCGCAGAGGATGGTACTGGCCCGGCTGCGCCCCAGAGGTCGGCGACGTAGCACCGTAGTCGCTGTGCAAGGCTCCTCTGGCCATGCCGTGGCGCAAACACAAGCCGTAGATCCGGTCGAGGCGGAAGCAATCGCCCAAGCGGAAGCGCAGCACGGGCATGATCTGGGGATGGTCGAGCAGGTCGATAAAGGGCTGGCCCCAGTCCAAAAAGCCCGAGCCAGCAGGAGCGGAACCAAAGCGGCTGCCCTTCGCCGGCGGCAGGTGCGCGTCGAGCAAGTGGTTGAGGGCGGCCACTTCCTCGGCGTCGAGGACGTTTTCGAGCACCAAATAGCCCTGCACGTCGAATAGATATTGCAGCGTTTCGAGGTCGTTCATGGCTAATGAGGCGGAGACGGTGAAATCCCGAAAATTGTATCAACGGCCTCCAATATAGCCAGACCTGTCGCACGCTTCAATGAGCCGGACCGAGACTCCTCGGAAATTTTCAGGACAGCGTACGCCTATTTCTCACTTTAGTGTCCCTCTTCCTCACTCTCACTATGTTCTCCCTCACTAGGCGGCCCACCAATCCGCAGAACATGCCCATCCAAGTCCTCAACCAGCATCTCCCGCGCTCCCCAAGGCTCGTCAACAGGCTCCTTCTTTATGGTCGCTCCCGCTGCCGCGTACTCCTCGTGCAGCTTGTCAACATCGCCGACGTTGTAGTAAATCCACACAGGCCGGGCACCCTGCGAATTCTCGGCGAGAAAGACGTGTACCTCGCCATTGGATATGGAGGCAAAGGTCTTGTTGTCCTCCTCGGCGGGCCAGTCCCAGTCCTTGTTGAAACCGAGCACCGAGGTGTAGTGCTCAATGCTCGCCTCGACGCTTGCGACGTTCAGGATCGGCGTCATCGAGGTGAACGCCGTGGGCCCGGAATCATTGTCGTGTTCCTCGTGAGCACCGGCGATCGAGCTAACGCCGACGGCGATTCCTGCAACTACTACTGCTGCGACAATTCTGCGACCTCTCATGATTTTCCTCCCGTGGGTAAGTTCAATTCGGCAGAATTCGATTGTACCGCGCACGCCGAACCCGGTCAATGTTGACAGCCGCCCCCCGGCGCGAAGATATTGGAAGCTGCTCATCCCAACTCAGGAGACGCCCAGTGCCCAACAAACCGCCCAATGTCGTCCTCGTCTTCGCCGACCAATGGCGCGCCCAAGCCTTTGGATACGCTGGCGACCCCAACGTGCAAACCCCCAATTTGGACGCCCTAGCGCGCCGCAGCATCAACTGCACCCATGCAGTATCTGGCTGCTCGGTGTGCTCACCAGCGCGAGCCTCACTCCTAACCGGTCAATACCCCCTCACACACGGCGTCTTCGTCAACGACGTAGAGCTAGGCCAAGACGCCACGAGCATCGCGCAGGCTTTCAGCGCGGGCGGCTACGACACGGCTTACATCGGCAAGTGGCACGTCAATGGCCGCGGCCGCTCCAGCTATATCCCGCCCGAGCGGCGACAGGGCTTCGAGTACTGGAAGGTGCTCGAATGCACCCACAACTACAACCATTCCGCGTACTATGCCGGCGACTCGGACGAGCAACTCGTGTGGGAGGGCTACGACGCCTTGGCCCAGACCCGCGACGCTCAAGCGTACCTGCACAGTCGCGAAGACAAACCCTTCTTACTAGTCCTGTCGTGGGGGCCGCCGCACGCCCCCTATCACACGGCCCCGGAAGCGTACCAAACCCTGTACGATCCAGCAGCAATCGCCCTGCGACCCAACGTACCCGCCGATTGGGCCGAGAGCGCGCGGCAGTGGCTCGCCGGGTACTACGCCCATTGCACGGCCTTGGACGACTGCGTCGGCATGTTGCTCCAGACCTTGCAGGAGGAGGGGCTGGAGCAAGAGACGATCTTTCTGTTCTTCTCGGATCACGGCGACATGCTCGGCTCGCAGGGCATGGACAAAAAGCAAAAGCCCTACGAAGAATCCATCCGCGTGCCGTTTCTGCTACGCTATCCTGGGATGGGTGTCGCTGAACTCGACGCGCTGATCGACCTGCCCGACATCATGCCGACCCTGCTAGGCCTGTGCGACCTACCGATTCCTACCCCCGTGGAGGGCATCGACTTTTCCGCGTACCTACAAGGCGGCCCAGACCCCTCGGACGGTGCCGCACTCTTGCAGTGTCCCCATCCCTTTGGGCAGTGGTGGACCGGCGTTGGCGGCCGATCCTACCGGGGCCTGCGCACCCGCCGCCACACGTACGTCCGCGCCCTAGAGGGGCCGTGGCTGCTCTACGACAACGAGGCCGATCCCTTCCAACAAGACAACCTCGTCGGACAGCCCGGCCAGCAGGACTTGCTCGACGAATTAGACGAGGCCCTCACGCGCCGCCTCGCCGCAGCCGACGACCCCTTCCTCCCCGGCCCAGCCTATCTCAAACGCTGGGGGTACCAAGTAGATGCGCGAGGTACCGTTCCCTACACGAACTAAATGATGAGTGAAACCCTAACCAAAGGAGCACGACATGTATAAAGCTGGAGTCATTGGCTGCCGCGGCATTGGCGTGGCCCACGCCACCGGGATTGTCGGGTCGGACCGCGCCAACCTCGTGGCGGCTTGCGATCTCGACGAAGAAACTCTCCGCGAGTTTGAGCAACGCTGGCCAGACGCCAACCTCACCCTGTACCGCGATCACCGTGAGATGCTCGACCGCGAATCGCTGGACATCGTCACCGTCGCCACCTCGGATCACCGCCACGCCGACTTAGTCGTCGATGCAGCCAACGCCGGAGCCAAAGGCATCTTCTGCGAAAAGCCTCTGGCCACCAACCTCGCCGACGCCGACCGCATGATCGCCGCTTGCGACGCCAACAACACCACCCTGTCGGTCGATCACACCCGGCGCTTCATACCCCTGTGGCGCTACGCCAAAGAAGAGATCGTCGATCAAGGCGTCATCGGCCCGGTGCAGTACGTCATCGGCACGCTCTCCGGCCCGCGCGCCATGCTCTTCCGCAACGGCACCCACACGCTCGACGCTATCTGCTACTACGCAGGTGAGCAGCCCCAGTGGGTGGTGGCCGAACTGGAGGAAGGGTACGAGGACTACTCCGAGTACCGCGGCGACGGCGGTCACGTGCCAGCCACCGAGCCAGGGGCCAACGGGTACATCCACTTTTCTGGGGGAGTGCGGGGCTTCTACATCGGCGGCTCTAAGACCACGCCAGCGCCCAAGCAGCAACTCGAAGTAGTTGGCACGACCGGACGCCTAATTATGGTCAGCGACGGCGGCACCCTGTATCGCGGCGAAGAACCAGAACCCCTCGCGCCACCAACTTGGCCGGTCGAAGGCATTCCCGCCGGCATCCACGAACTAATCGCAGCTATGGACCAAGGCGTCGAATCGGTTTCGCCGGGGCGAGCGGGGCACACCGTAGTAGAGCTGATTATCGGATTTTTAGAATCGCAAAAACAGGGCAACGTGCCGGTGCCCATTCCGGTGCCGAGATAATCACCAACGCCGTAGGGGCGTCCCTCGTGGACGCCCTTTTTATTTTTCTAATCCATCTCCACGAGCACCCGACTATCCTCCACGAGCACCGAATAAGTCCGCACCCGCACCTTCTCGGGCTCGCAGAGCGAGCGGCCCGTGCGCAAGTCGTATTCCCAGCCGTGCCACGGGCAGCTCAGGATCTCGCCCGCGCGTCCCAAGACAATCTCGTCCCCCGGATGCCGCGCCAACGCCGTGCCCCCAACCCGACCGTCCGACAGACGCGCCCCTTGATGTGGACAAACATCGCGGAGCGCGTACCAAGCACTCCCCTGCCGCACGATAGCCAAGCCCCGCCCCTCGACCTCGACCCGGCGGATCTCGCCGTCGGCAAAGGCATCGACCGGCCCTACGTCAACGCGCCGCAAAGCCATAAAATGCCTCGGCATTATCAACCATGATCCCCCGGCGCATCGAATCGTCAATCGCTGGCGGCAGGGCGCGGGTTGGCGAGTCAAAGTCCCAATGCGGATAATCCGTGGCGAACATCAAGAAATCCTCGCCGCCGATCATGTCGATGATCTGCAGCAAGTGCTGGGGGTCGTCTGGCTCTTCCATGGGTTGGGTCGTGGCGCGGCAGTGCTCGCGGATGTATTCGCTGGGCCGCTTCTTCAGCCACGGCACCTCGCTGCGCAAGCCTCGGTAGTTTTTGTCCAGCCGCCACATCAGCCCGGGCAACCACGCGAATCCCCCTTCGACAAGTGCGACGCGCAGCTCCGGGAACTCGCAGAACACCCCCTCGCAAACAAGGCTGATGACCTGCGCCTCAAAGGCTTGTGACATGGCCGTGTGATCTTCGATGTAATAGGAAGGCCAGCCGCAGGCCGTGATCGGCTGGCCGCTGCCGCCAAAGTGGATTCCCACCGGCAGGCCGACCTCACAGGCCGCAGCAAAAATCGGCCGGAACTGCCGCTTGCCATACGGCGCGCTCGACCGCACCAAGAGCAGCGCCTGCACAAAGCGCGGATCCGCCGCAGCCCGTTTGATTTCCGCGGCTGCCTCGACCGGGTCGTTAGCATTGACCACAATCGAACCGCGCCAGCGCGGATCGTGATCGAGCCAAGCGTGCGCGGTCCACTCGTTGACCGCGCGCATCAGCGCGTTGGCAAAGTCGAGGTTGTGCAGGGCCGTCATACCGTAGAGCGGATTGAGCACGGCTATGTCAATGTCCCAAGCATCGAGCAACTGGGTGCGCGCAAAATCGGGATCGCCGCCCGGCCTTAAGCCCGACGGCGGCCAAGCATCGCGCCGCGCAGCTTGCGCAAAACCCTTGGGATAGGTCGGCCCGGGCGGGCCGCTAAACCCGGATTGCCGCACGTACGCCTGCCAGCGCGCCGACAAATAGGGCATGAGGTCGTCGATGGAGTTTGGGTAGTTGTGGACATCGCAGTCGATCAGCGAAACGTCAGCCGAGGTCGCGACTTGGACGGCGTATTCAGTTTGGGACATGATAGTAATTGATGGTAAAGGGTTGTAGGGGCGTCCCTTGTGGACGCCCTATACTCTAGGGTGCGAACACGGGCTGCGTCAACTCCTCGTGCGCGAGCGGAGCCAATTTGTTCGCCAACCTCGTTTAGTTATAATATCCCATTATGCCTACATCACTTGCCGACCTCGAAGCGCGCTATCGCCACGCCAGCCCGCGCTCCCGCGCCCTTTTTGAACAGGGCCGTTCCTACACGGCCGGTGCGGCCAAAGGCGCGTATTACTACCCACCTTATCCCCTCACCATGGCCCGCGGCCAGGGCTGTCATCTATGGGATGTCGATGGACGGCGCTACGTCGATTGCGCCAACCACCACACGGCCCAAGTCCTCGGGCACGGGCACGAGCGCGTGGAAGCGGCCGTGCGCGAGCAAATGCAAAAGGGCATTGCCTTGGGCGCGCCCATTGGCATTGAAAGCGAGATCGCCCGCGCAATGTGCGACCGGGTGGATGCACTGGAGCGGATTCGCTTTGTCAACTCCGGCACCGAGGCCACGCTGCACGCGATTCGCTTGGCGCGGGGCTACACGCAGCGCGGCAAAATCGCCAAGTTCGAAGGCGGCTACCACGGCAGCCACGACGCCGTGGAAGTCAGCGTGGCCCCGTCCTTAGACCAAGCAGGTCCCGCACACGCGCCCATCGCAGTGCCAACAGCCGGCGGCATGTCCCCGTCGGCCGCGTCCGAAGCCGTCATCCTCCCCTACAGCGATCCAGAGGCCGTCGAACGGCTCGTCGCTGCGCACGCCAGCGAACTCGCCTGCGTCCTCTTCGACCCCAAAGCCGGCATCCTAGACGTACAGCCGGATTTTGCCCGCGCCGTGCGCGACATCACCCGCCGCCACGGGGTCTTGCTCATCTTCGACGAGATCGTTGGATTCCGCACAGCCACGGGCGGCTTGCAGGGCCTGTACGGCATCGACCCGGACCTGAGTTGCTTTGGCAAGATCGTCGGCGGCGGCTTTCCAGTGGGAGCCTTTGGCGGCCGGGCCGACCTGATGGACTTGTTCGACAACTCGCAGCAATCCACCGGCTTTTTCCAGAGCGGCACCTTTAGCGCGCATCCCGTGGCCATGGCCGCAGGCTTGGCGACCCTGAGCGAGTTGACGCCGCAAACCATCGACCATTTGAACGCACTCGGAGCGCGTCTAAAGGACCAACTCAACGCGCTCTTTGCCGACCACGCCATCGCCGCTCAAGCAGTCTGCACGGGATCGGTCTTCAGCATCTACTTCGCCCGCGGCCCCATCGCCAACTACCGCGACCTCGCCGCTACCGACAAAACCCTCATTCAACCGCTCTTTCTCTCGCTCATCGAACAGGGGTATTTCCTCGGCCCAGGGCTGGGCATGTGCGCGCTTTCCGCGCCCATGGACGCTGGGCACATCGACGGCCTAGTCGCCGCGGTGGGGAATGCGCTGGTGGAGATAGTCTAAATTTGGAGCAAACCATGTCCGTACTCAGCCCCGAACAAATCGCCCAGTACCAGCAAGACGGGTACACCATCTTGCGCAACGCCCTCTCCGCAGAAGAGGTGGGCGCGCTCCGCACTCACCTCGAAGGGATCGCCTCGGGTACACGGCCCTTCCCAGAGGCGAACATCGAATTCGACCCCAACGCGCCCCAGCAACGCCACATCGATCACTTGCGCAAAATCAACGGCCCGTCCGAATGCGATCCATTCTTCCGCGATCACGCAATGCGGGAGCCTCTCCTCACCGCGGCCGCCGACCTGCTCGGCCCAGACATCAAACTCTTCGGCGACCAAGTTTTCATCAAAGGGCCAGGCGGCATAGAAAAAACCTATCACCAAGACTCCGCATACTTCCACATCAAGCCGATGGACCTCGCCACCGCTTGGGTCGCCCTAGACGATGTAACCCTTGAAAACGGCTGCCTGTGGGTCGTACCGGGCAGCCACCGCGAGGGGCTGGTTGACCACAGCGAGGTATGGATGGTCGGCGAGCGGCAAGACAAGAAAGTCCCCGACGCAGCCATCGACCACCAGCGCGAACAGCCCATCCTGCTGCAAGCGGGCGACTGCTCCTTCCACCACAGCCTGCTCCTGCACCGCTCTGGCCCCAACCAGACGACGACGCGCCGCCGCGGCATGGCCACCCACTACATGAGCGCACGCTCGCGTTGGACAGGCCGCCCGGAAGAAAAGCCCGAATACCCTCTGCTGCGAGGGCAGGAACACGCCGGCTGCGTCTGAAGCATCTCCTCCAAACCGAAATGAATATCCATAAGCCAATGCTGGATTGAAGACGGACAAGGAGACGACGCGAAGAGAATGTGGCGGGGACGATTCTTTGTAAGATAGCTTCCAGTAACTTATCCATCTTCGCCTATTATTTATGTTCAAAAATTACTTCCAAGGCAGTCTATTCGCCCAAGACCTCCTCGACAGCTCCATTGCAGAATTTCCCGAGTGGGAGGCTTACGACGATCAAGACCTCGCCACATTCGAGAGCGAGGTGCAGTCGCTCTTCGACCGCTTCCCCACAGACGGTAGCCCCAACGAAACCCAAACTGAGGATGACCTAATCTGGCCGGTTCTGCGCCTGCTCGGCTGGACTGAGAGCTTGCGGCAGCAAAACTTGAGTGCCAAAGGGCGCGAAGATGTGCCGGACGGGCTGCTATTTGAGGATGCTGCGGTCAAGGATCGGGCTAACGGACTCACCCAAGAATGGAAGCGGTACGAACATGGCCGCGCCATCGTCGAATCCAAGCGATGGAACTTGCCACTCGACCGCGGCGATGGGAACAAGGCCGCACCTTCTACCCAAATGCTCCGCTACCTGCGCCGGGCAGACGACTTGGCCAAGGGCAAGCTGCGCTGGGGCATACTCACTAATGGGGCGCGTTGGCGTCTCTATTACGCAGGGGCGCGTTCCGTCGCCGAGCAGTTCTGCGAGATTGATCTCATGCTGACTCTCGATCTGCCTTCGAGTGAGCGCGGCCATTATCTGAAGGTGTTCGCGCTGGTTTTTGGCCGTGCGGCGTTCCAGCCGAGCGAGGATGGGCGCACCTTGCACCAGTGCATACTCGACGAGGGGCGGTTCTACGAAGAGCGCGTAGCCACCAGCCTTTCTGCGGTCGTCTTCGACCAAGTTTTCCCTCAACTCGCGGATGCTATTTTCAAGGCCGCGCCCGCCGCGTCATTGTCCGAAGTGCGCAACGCCGCCCTAACTCTGTTCTACCGCCTGTTGTTCATCCTCTACGCCGAAGACCGCGACTTGCTGCCCGTGCGAGACGCCGCATATGACGACTACAGCCTGCGTCAGGTGCGCGACGACGTAGGCAAGCGCAAGGAACAGGGCGATGTATTCTCCAATACGGCCGCTCGCTACTGGTCGGCCATCCGCGACCTGTGCCGTATTATCGACGAGGGCGACGCCTCTATTGGCCTGCCGCCTTACAACGGCGGCCTGTTCGACCAAGAGCGCACACCGCTTTTGTCCAATATCCAATTAAGTGATCAGGTCGTGGCCGATGTGATTTATGCTCTGTCCTTTGACACCTCCTTGGAGAGCCAACGCTACATCAATTATCGCAACTTGAGCGTGGAACAGCTTGGGTCGATTTACGAGCGGCTACTCGAACGCGAGTTGGTGCAGGAGGAGGGCGGCATCGACGTGCGGCTCAACGTCTTTGCCCGCAAGGGGTCGGGCAGTTACTACACGCCGGACGCGCTCGTGAGCCTGATTATCAAGGAGACCGTCGGCCCGCTCGTCGAAGGGCGCAGTGCCGAGCAGATATTGGACTTGAAGATCTGCGACCCGGCCATGGGGTCTGGGCATTTTCTGACGAGCCTCGTCGATTATCTGAGCGACCGCGTCATCGAGGCTATGGCCGCAGTCGATGCTTCACCGCTTGCGGCCCGCATTGAGGCTATGCGCGAGACGATCATGGCGAATGCCGCAAAGGGCGGCTGGCGCATTGATGCCGAGCGGCTCGACGACCGCCACATTGTGCGGCGCATGGTGCTCAAGCGATGCGTGTACGGGGTCGATAAGAACCCCATGGCCGTGGAATTAGCCAAGGTGTCGCTGTGGCTGCATACCTTTACGGCGGGTGCGCCGCTGAGCTTTCTCGACCATCACTTGCGCTGCGGCGACAGCTTGTTCGGGGGCTGGGTCAACAAGGCGATGGACGATGAAAACGCGCTCTTCCTCCAAGGACCGATCAGCGAGGCGACCCACATGGCTGAAGCCATGCAGTCGATTGAGGAGTTGACCGACGCCGAGATTGAGGAGACGGACCGCTCAGCCGCGCTCTTTGCCGACATGCAGGCCGGGACGCAGCCGTTGGCGGACTTCCTTTCGTTGGTCCATGCGTTTGCATGGCTGAATGTGCGGGACCAAGAAGACAAAATCGCCTTGCAAAACTTTTTGTCGAGCCGGTTGGGAGACCCCGTCGCCATTGCGACTGGCGCACTCGCCCCCAAGACGGATGTGCCCGATCCCGAGCGATTTGCGCGGCTGTTCGCACAGGCGCGGACACTGATGGACGAAGAGCGGTTTCTGAACTGGCAGGTTGCCTTTCCCGGTATATGGCAGGATTGGGAGGGGCCGAGGTTGCGCGGCGGCTTTGACGCGGTGATTGGCAATCCGCCTTGGGATCGGATCAAGCTGCAACAGATAGAGTGGTTCGCGGCGCGACGGCCAGAGATTGCCAAGGCGCAACGAGCCGCTGACCGCAAGAAGATGATCGCTGCTTTGGAGGAGGCCGCCGAGCCGCTGGCCGAAGAATTCGACCAAGCGAGCGAACGCGCTGCCTTTACGGCTCAGATGGCGAAGGCGTCCGGCGACTATCCGCTACTGTCCAGAGGCGATGTGAATCTCTATTCCCTGTTCGTGGAACGGGCGATGACGTTGGTGAATGCTCAAGGCATGGTTGGGCTACTCACGCCGTCGGGTATTGCATCTGACAAGACGGCGGCGAGATTTTTCAAGGGAGTGGCGACCGAGGGACGGCTGCGGGCGCTCTACGATTTTGAGAACAAAAAGGTCTTCTTCCCCGACGTTCATGCGTCTTTCAAATTCTGTGTTTTCGTCGCTAGTTCCGCGCCAAGCGAAAAACCGGCCAAGTGTGCGTTTTATCTGCACAACGTTGCCGAACTCGACGACCCCAAGCGTTGCTTTCCCCTAGCGGCGCAGGACTTCGCCCGCGTCAATCCGAACACCGGCACGGCTCCCATCTTCCGCTCGCGGCGGGATGCGGAATTGACGACGGCGATTTACGAGAGGGTGCCGGTGCTGGTGGATCGCTCGGAGGACGTGGAGGTCAAGACGTGGCCGGTGAAATATGTCCGCATGTTCGACATGACCAACGACTCACATCTGTTCCGCACACGCACAGAACTAGAGGAGCAGGAAGGCGCGTTCCCCATCGGCGACAATCGCTTCGGCAGCCCGAGCGGCGAGTGGGTGCCGCTGTACGAAGGCAAAATGGTGCAGGCGTATGACCACCGGGCGGCGAGCGTCGTCGTCAACCCCGAAAATCCGCACCGACCGGCGCAGCCCGTGCCCGCAACCCCAGAGCAGCAACGGGATCCCGACTGGCTGCCTAATCCACAGTTCTGGGTAGCGAGAGACGCAATTTCGGTTCCTCACGCATCATTTCTACTCGGCTTTAAGGACGTGACGGCACCGACTAACGTGCGATCAATGATTGCGGCTTTGCTCCCAAATGTCGGCGTCGGGAACACGCTGCCGGTCGTTATAGGGACGGATGAGGAGCACGGGCTGCCTGCCAACGAGGCCGCAATGTTGTTGGCGAATCTCAACGCCATTCCACTTGACTATATCGTTCGTCAGAAGATTCAAGGGCAGCATGTCAACTGGTACATAGTCGAACAACTCCCCGTCGTCCCTCTCACCCGCTACGAATCCACCCACTTCGGCCCCAAAACTGCCGCCCAAATCATCCGCGAAGCCGTCTTAGAACTCACGTACACCGCCCACGACATGGCCCCTTTCGCCCGCGACTTAGGCTACGCTGGCGATCCCTTCGTCTGGAACGACGACCGCCGCTTGCAACTCCGCGCCAAACTCGACGCCGTATTCTTCCACCTCTACGGCGTTACCGACCGCGACGACATCCGCTACATCTACTCGACCTTCCCCATCGTCAAACGCCAAGAAACCGCCGCCTACGGCAAGTACCGCTCCTGTGATCTCTGCCTCGCTTATGTGAACGCCCTTGCTGCGGGTCAACCGGACGCCGACGTTTCTGTATAGAAGCTATCTTCATAGCGCCTGCATCGACTCCCATCGGCTCACCGCTAGACTTTTGTCTTTGGTGTGATGACTTCCCCAAGGGGGAGTGATTGGGAATCGGTGTGTGGAGATGCCCCCCGTGGTTGTCCGCTCTACGGGCTGGGATTTATGAGAGAGCTTCTAACGAGAGACGAAGACAGCGCCTCGCCTCGCATACCCTCTATCGTCTCCCTCCAAAAGCTCCTAACCTTTCCTCCGACGACAACCGGAAAGGTACAGATTCAAGTTCTGCTGCATCCCGAGGAGGATTTAATGAAATTTTTAAAAGACGAATTAAAATTAGAGGGTCATTTCTGGATTTGTAGCTCCCCCGATCACAAGGTTTCGGGATGGTTAGTAATTGAGGAGGATAAGGTCGAATTAGTTTATTGGACGGCTCTTCATCGCCCTCGTTATTTGGATTTTCCTGAAGATAGTTCCTGTCGGATTCTAGGAGAATTAAAGGGTCGAGGGCCTATTACTTTGGACGGATGTTATCATATGGGAAATCCTAAGTACACGACAGTAACATGGGTTGATATTGTCGGGCTTGTTTAGGTTGGTCTCGTGTTTGGTGTATGATTTGTGTGAGTTGGTCTAATCCTTTTCGAAAGAGGCTTATGGCTTTTCGTCCATGTTTTTTTATCGGGA
>JAJEGS010000025.1 GCA_022819745.1 Candidatus Latescibacterota bacterium
GGGTGGTAACGGGACGGTGCTGTATGGTCTGTATCCGGTGCCGGATGGGTTGAGCTTCGACGGTGCTACCCGTACGCTGACGGGTACGCCGACCACTGCTAAGGCCTATGACGTGACCTACACGGCGCAGGATGCTGACAATGATTCGGTGACCCTGAGCTTTATCATCACGGTTGAGGAGCCGTCGGCACAGGGCAAGCTGGCGGTGGCCGGGCTGCCCGATAGCCCCGAGTTGCAGCAAAATGCGCCTAATCCGTTCAACAGTCAGACGGTTCTTTCCTACTTCCTGCCGGAACCGGGTCCAGTACGCATGGAGATTCTCACGTTGACAGGGCAGCGGGTAGCGGTCTTGAGTCGAGGGCAGCAGAAGGCAGGCTATCACCGGCTCACTTGGGATGGTCTGGATGACGCGGGCCGTCCCTTGGCCTCCGGCGTCTATCTGTACAGACTCGTGACGACCGACGGCGTTTTAACGCGCAAGCTCGTCCTGCTGCGTTGAGCAGACAAACGCCTCAAAGGCTTCGACGCAAAGAAGCTGTACAGTGATCCGCAAAGAGGTATTGACCAAACCAATTGACGCCGCTCCGCTTGGACTCTTCAGGATCCTCTTTGGCCTGCTCATGGTCGTCGAGGTCCTGCGATACTGGGGGTACGGCCGCATAGCACGCTACTACATCGAGCCGACCTTCTTATTTTCCTTTGTCGAAGGGATTAGGCCAGTTGACGGCGCGATGTATCTGGTTTTTGTGCTCATGGGTGCCGCAGCGCTCTTGCTGGCTATCGGATTTTACTATCGGGCCGCGTCTGCCCTGTTCTTCGTCCTCTACACCTATACGTTCCTGCTCGACAAGGCGCAGTACAATAATCACTACTATCTCATTTGCCTGCTAGCTTTTCTGTTTGTGATGACGGACGCCAATCGCGCGTTTTCAATCGACGCGGTGCGGCGGAGGCTGCCGTCCCGCGTTCCTGCGTGGCAGATTTACATATTCCGCCTGCAAATCTGCATTGTCTTTTTCTTCGCTGGCGTGGCTAAGATCAACTCGGACTGGCTGGCCGGAGAGCCGGTGAGAGCATGGTTGGCAGCTAGATCAGATTACTTCTTGATCGGACCGCTTCTGCTGCAGGAGTGGTTTGTGTATGCGTACGCCTACGGGGGATTGTTATTCGATCTGTTCATAGGATTTGCGCTGTTGTGGGCTCCGACGCGCGGCATCGGCTTCGTACTGCTCATCGGGTTCAATGTTCTGAACAAGTGGTTTTACGACATCGGCATTTTTCCGTACCTGACGATGGCGACCTTCGTCATCTTTATGAATGCTTCCACCATTCGAAGGTGGTTAGATCGATGGCCTCGAACGCGTGCCGTCGGTCGCGCTCTGATGCTCGATCTGCTGGGGTCGCGCGCGGAGGCTAGGAACGAAACGACCGCATATGAAGACAGGCGACTGGTCCGCGTCAGAAGCCACGCCACAGCGTTCCTGATGGCGGTATTCGTTCTCATACAGCTCGTTGCGCCGTTGCGCCATTTCGCGATTCGAGGCCATGTAGGCTGGACGGACGAAGGGCATAATTTTTCGTGGCGGATGAAACTACGGGACAAGAAAGCAAGTGAAATTGCCTTTTATACTAGAGATCCGCTTACGGGACACACACTCGATCTGTCAATGGAAGAGTTGACTAGCAGACAAAAAAGAAAAATGTCGGCGCGGCCCCATATGATTCTGCAATACGCCAAGCACCTCGCTGAGAATCTGCGGCAAGAGGGCGTCGAGAACCCAGCCGTGTACGTGCGGACGTCGGTGTCACTCAATAGCCGCGAGCCGAAACCGCTCATCGACGAGCGCGTCAATCTTGCGGCTGTACAATATCGCCGCTTCGCGCATAACGACTGGATTACTTTGCTTGATTAGAAACTCGGAGCATATCGGCGCTAAGTTCCCGACGGGCTATTGGCGAAGTGTCGGAATCACAGCGACTGCAAAAAGGCCACGAGCGCGTCCCGGTCGCTCTGGTCTAGTTGGCGCACAAACTCCCGCGCTGTTTCGGCCTCGCCGCCGTGGAACATGATGGCTTCCATCAGCGTGCGCGCCCGTCCATCGTGCAGGTACGCTGGAATGCCGTTGACCGTTGCCGTCAGGCCAATGCCCCACAGCGGCGGCGTGCGCCACTCGCGGCCATCGGCCTCAAAGTCGGGACGGTCGTCGGCCAATTCTTCTCCCATATCGTGCAACAGCAGATCCGTGTAGGGATGAATGGTTTGGTTGGCCAAGGCCGCAATCTCGTGGTGGCCCGTCTGCAGAGTGGGGATGTGGCACCCCGAGCACTGAGCCGCAGCAAAGAGTTCTTCGCCGCGCAAAGCCTGCGGATCGTCGATGTTGCGGCGGGCGGGCACCGCTAGGGTTTGCACGTAAAAGGTGTTGATATCTAGCGTCTTTTGGCCGATTTCAGGGTCGTCTTGGTGGTCGTCCATTTGCGGCTGGCCGACGGTGGACTCCTCGGGGAAATAGGGGTTGGTAATCCCCATGTCCTGTTGGTAGGCTCCAGCGATCTGCTGCAACAGGTCGGGATTGTTCGCCTTGAGGCCAAAGCGGCCCAATTCGGTCTGTTGCGTGCGGAAGTTGTACACCCGATTGGGGCGGCCGGATATGCCATCGCCGTCGCTGTCGCCGGGGTCGGCCAGCGCCAAAATAGTCTCTTCGGGGATGGCTTCGAGCAGGCCGCGGCCAAAAACCGGCGGGGCCATGCGCGGCGAGAACAGGACGTCCGCCGGCAGCGGCTGATAGGTCTCTACTACGTCGTAAACCGGAAAGCGCAGGGAGTACGCGGTGCCGTCGGCAAAATGGCGGGTCTCTTCAAAGTAGGTGACGTCGATCCGCGCTTCGGGTGTGACTCCGAATACGGCGCGATCGCCAATCTGTTCGCCAAAGCCCGGCACGGGCTGTGGGCCACCGGGTACTTCGGGGTTGGTGCCGGGCAGGCTGACTCGCATGAGCATGGAGCCGATAAAAGGGGAGACCTCGCCGAACCCCTCGCGCCCTCGGCCATCGCGGGCGTGACAGCCCACGCACGAGGTCTGATTGAAAACCGGCCCTAGGCCGTGCCCCACTTCGGCCGGCGAGGTGACAAAGACCTGTTCAAAGGCCGCGTCCCCAGCCAAAAAGCGATCCAAGTCCATCCCATCCAAAGAGGGAATGGGGTTTTCAAACGCCAAACTACTGGCGTCAAAAACCGTCGCCGCCCCGCCGGACAGGGCGCGGTCGTCTTCTACGGGAGTCGGGTCTAACCCCCGGTCGTCGCCGCAGTGGGTAAGCATAGTTAGAAGACCCATACAGAGTATGGAAGTACGGATAATGATCATTGCGAGAAACGCGTTTAATTAGCGATGCACAGATCCGGGGATGAGATGCTTCGACTCCGTTGCACTCCGCTCAGCATGGCAGCGGCTGGTGCTTTCCCGTCTTGTCATGCTGAGCGCAGCGAAGCATCTCCTACCCCCAATGCCTTCTGTACGAAAATTGGTTAATTCCCTAACACCAACGGTAGAATATTTTCCTCTAGGGTTTGCTGGACTTTGGCCACTGCGGCCTGCGCCTTCTCGATTTGGTCCCGATCCGAGGCAATGGCGTCGCGGAAGGGGTACTGGATGCGGCCGATCTCGTTGATGGCCGTTTGGATTTCCTCTTTGAGCCGTTGATCGAGGTCGGCGTCGGCTTGGCGGATGAACTCGTCCAAGCCCGGGCCGGTGCCCGCGTAGTCGCCGGTATAGACGTGCTCGACGCTGCGGAGGTTGTTCTGGAAGTCGGCAATAGAGTTGAAACTAAACTGGGATTCGACGAGGCGGGTATCTCGCTCGACGAAGGGGTCGGCGATTTTGCCATTGGCCACCTCGTCGCAGATGCCGATCATGCCGCCGACCATTTCTTGGACTGCCGACTGGGAGGACGGATACGCGTCGCTGCCATTGCCGGCATTGCGGACCTTTTGGCCAAAGTTGCCGCCGGAGGAGATCCAACTCGTGTGCAGGGCCTCGGTAGTGGCCTTTAGATCTTGGGTCGTGGCGATCAGATAGGCGAACTCGCGCTCGGTGAAATCGGCCGCGGTCTTGCTGCCTCCTTCGTCAAAGAGCAGGTACTCGATGGTGTGGAAGCCCTTGAGGGTTCCGTCCAGACTGTTCACGTACGCGGTCGTCAAGTCGTTGTCGCTGGCCAATACTCCGTCCAAATCCGTGCGGTTGACCGGCCAACTGTCGAGCGCTGGATCGTAGCCGTTGAAATCTACTGGCCCAAAGAGAAATCCCTCGCTGGCTTCCCAAGGGATGCGCGTGGCCACCCAAGCGTCCCGGGCAGTACTGAGATTTTCAGCCGTGGAATCGTCGCGCAGCGCCTCGACTGCGGCGAGCAGTTCGCCGGCCCGCTCGTCCAAGTCCGCGTACGTGGCAATGACGACGTTGTCGGTGAAGTTGCCCAAGATGGGACCAAAGTCGAAGTCGGCCTCGGCTGGCCCGGTGGGTGCGTCGCTGTCGTCGCCGCAGCCAGCAATGAGCAACAGGCTGCAAGCGGCTAGTCCGACCCCCAATCGCAAGAATATGGCTTTCATAAGGGTAGCTCCCTTTCGTCAGGATTGAAACTTAGCGCACAGGCGACTTCTACCCGTGCCCGGTTTCACAATGAATGTTTTTTTAAAATTGAAATCCCAGTCCCAAGCTCAGGGTGTTTTCAGGGTTAAAGTGGGCGGCACCCAGCCGCCGCATGGCGTAATCGGCTTTGAGTACCACGGTTTCTTCCATGTTGTAGTTCGCACCTAGGGTATAGACCCGGCGCGCAAAGCGTGGATTGTCAAAGGTCTCGTCTGGGACCGCGGCCATGCTGTCGTACGCGTCCAAGCGGATGAACAGGTCCAAGCGGTTGGGTGAAGAAACGGCCAACCAAGGCAGGACGTCGTAGCCGACCTCGGCGAAGGCCGCATACGCCTCTCGGGCCACTGGCGAGCGCAAGACGTCGAGATTGTTCGATAGGGTGCGGTTGCGGGCGCTGACGAGGGCGGCATTTTGCAGATGCCCATAGAGGTATAGCCCGCGCGCGCGGACCCGCCCCCAGTCGAAGCTGCCGTGCACATCGACAATGGAAACGTGCGCGTCAATTCCTTCCATATCGGGCTTGGGGCGGTTGTCGGCGCTGTCGCCGCGATAGCCGGAAATACCCAGCACACAGTGCGGCGCGAACTGATAATCGAGGCGGGCGACCCAAGCCATATTAGTCGCCTGAATCGTCTCAAAGCGCTTTTGATGGCCGCCGACGATCCAGTTTTGCGAGCTGAAACCGGTCGCGTCTAGGCCGTTGATTAGCTGGAGCTGGTAGAGAAAGTTCCGGTAGGCCCCGGAGACCTCCACGCCGGTCTCGTGCCAGAGGGCCGGGATGATGGAAGTCTCGGCTTCCGAGCGTCGGGAGCCAAAGAAATCGGCGGGATGGAAGCGATGGCTCAAGTGGCCCACAGCGACGTAGAAATGCCCCAAGCGGACGCGGAAGGCATCGCTGAATTTCCGCTCGACGGCCAGCTCCTCGACGATGACTTCGCCGCCTTTTTCGATTTCCTGCTCAAACTCGCCGAATTCCTCAAACTCCAATTCCAGCGCAGCACCAGCCCCGCCGTGCTCAAATTCTACCTCGGCTTCCAACTCGGTATTTTTGAGCAACTCGACTTCCAGTTCGAGCGCGAGGCGGGTGATGTCGATGATGGCGCGGCTGTCCGGCGGAGAACCGTGGGGCCCGCTTTTCTGGTCAGGGCCGAAATCGAAGTGGGAATAGAGCATCTCGCCGTAGCCTTCTAGATGAAAGGATGGCTTTGCGGAAGCGTTTGCGTCCTGCACGGATAGGAAAGCGAGAAGGATAAGTAGCTGAAAAATAGGGAGATAAGGTCTGTTAGGTGCGCGTCGCATGGATTGAATAAAGAATCGTAATATCGCTATTACAAATTTTCTGTTAATAAAACCAAAGTTTTCTTTGATAATCTTTTGTTTTATATGCCAAACAAAAGTATAGATAGTATTTTTATCTGTCAAGGACATTATTTGATGATGTTACGTGGTAGGGGGCGGTTTGAAACCGCCCCCTACTGCGCCGTATATTTAATGAATTTGGAGAATCTATGGGATTTGCAGAAACATTCGCCGACTCGCTAAAAGAGATGCCCCCCGCGCCGATGGGAGAGTCCCTACGGCCGCTGTGGCAAGAGGCCCTCGCGCAGATCGAGGCCGAGCACCAAGCCGGGGCTGGCGGGCAGACCGTGGCCCGGCGGATCGCCGAGGCTATGGACGCCGTAGTGCTGTCCATCTACCACAGCGCCATGCCCCAGACGGTTGGCCCCCACGCACTGGTGGCGCTGGGCGGGTACGGCCGCTGCGAAATGGCACCGCACTCGGACGTTGACTTACTCTTCCTGTTCGCCAAAAGCCAAGACAAAGTGCCCGAAGTGGTCGCTGGTGTGTTCAATCCGCTGTGGGACTTGGGGTTTGAGGTGGGGCACAGCAGTCGCACGTTGGACGATGTGGTCAGGGCGGTGCGCGAAGATCTGGAATCGCGCACCGCGATGATGGACGGTCGCCTGCTGGCCGGCGACGCCGCGCTTTTCGCCCAGTTCCAAAAGCGGCTCTACAAGCGCGTGCCCAAGCGCACGGTCGTCGAGCTGAATCGGCTGCGTCAGCAGCAGCGCGAAGCGCGGCAATCCGTTCAGCTTTTAGAGCCGAATGTCAAGGAGAGCCCTGGGGGCTTGCGCGAGATACAGATGTTCGAGTGGGCGCTCAAGGCCAAGGTCAAAGCGCCCGAGTACGGCGATTTGTACGCGCAGTATCTCGATGGCGGCAGCAAGAGCCTCGCCCACAGCCGAGCCTTTCTCTGGCGGGTGCGGCACGCGCTCCACTTTGCCGTGGGCCGCAAGCGCGATGTGCTAGAGCACGATCTCAAGCCGCAGATCGCGGCCGCCTTGGGCTATGAAGACCAAGACCAAGAGCTGGCGGTCGAATGTTTTATGCGCGAGTACTACCTACATGCGCGCACTGTGCACCAGCTAGTAGAACGCGCCTTCCAGCAATTGACGCGCAAGCCGCGCAACAGCAGCCGCAGTATGTATCTAGAGCGCGGGGTGGCCGCGATAGAAGGAGAGATCGTCCTCGCCGATGGCGAGGCGTACTTTGCCGCCGATCCTCTGCGCCTGTTAAAAATTTTCCTCACGGCTCAGACCAAGAACTTGAAACTGAGCGATCAAGCGCAGAGCGCAGTGCGCGCCAGTCTGCCGCTGATCAACGACGGCTTCAGACGCCAGCCTGAAGCCCGCGACTTATTCCTCAGGATACTCAAGCGCAAATACCACACGGCGCGCACGCTCCGGCGCATGCACGACTTGGGCGTCTTAGGCGCGTACTTGCCCGAGTTTGAGCGGCTGACCTGCTTGGTCCAATACGACATTTACCACATCTACACGGTCGATGAGCACACGCTGGTCGCGCTGGAAAATTTGGAAGCTCTTGGGCAACAGGAGGGAGCCATGTCGGCGATCCTCGCCCAATGCACGCGCCGCGATTTGCTGTTCTTCGCCGTGCTCTTGCACGACGTGGGCAAGTGGAAGCGCGACGACCACATCGCGCGCGGCATTGAGATGACTGAGGAGTTGAGCGAGCGGATGGGGCTGTCTCCAGAGGAGCGGTCCATGCTGTGCTTCCTCGTGGAGCACCACCAAGACATGGTGCTAATTTCTAGGCGGCGCAATCTCGACGACTACGAGATGATCGCCGAGTTTGCCGGGCTGTTCGCCAATGCGGAATGGCTGCGCGCGCTCTACTTGGTCTCATACGCCGACCTGTCGGCGGTTGCGCCCGACGCGTGGACCGACTGGCAAGGGGCCTTGCTGTGGGAATTGTACTACAAGACGGCCGAGCAACTGCACTCGGACCGGGAGGCCCTAGAGGCCAAACAGCGCGCGCGCCAGAAACTCGACGAGCACCTCGATCACATCGAGGGCCACTGGCCGGCCCAACGCGTCGTCCAGTTCCAAGAGCACATCGATCAGCTACCCCCCAGCTATTTGGTGGCTTACAACCGCGCGCAGATCAGGGTACATCTGGAGATGATCGCCCGCCTGAGCCGGGAACAGCCTTTTGTCTTGGAATTTATCGAGCACGAAGGGCACACGGAGGTCGTCGTCTGCACCCGCGACCAGCGCCAACTCATGGCCAAGATCTGCGGTGCCTTGGCCGTCAACGACATCAATATCCTCCGTGCGGATGTCAACACCCGCGCCGACGATGTGGTGCTCGACATTTTCCAAGTGACCAACATCGACGGCAGTCCGGTGCTGCCCGACTGGAAGAAGGAACGCATGCGCGAGCGGGTGGCTGAGGTTATTTCGCTGCGACTGAAGGCCCGCGACTTGATAGCGAGGTACAGCAGCAGTTGGGATCGCCGCCGCCGGCAGCGGCAGTACGACCAGCCGCCGCGCATTGCGTTTGACAATCACATTTCGGCCCGCTACACGGTCGTCGATATCGAAGCCCAAGACAAGGTGGGACTGCTGTACAGAATCGCGTACCTGCTGGACGAGCTGGATCTCGACATTCACCGCGCCATTATCAACACGGTGGCGGCGCGGGCGCAAGATTCCTTCTACATCATCGATGCCGAGGGGCAGAAGATCGCTAGCCCCGAGGAACTCGACCGGATACAGCAGTACCTGCTCGACGGGCTGGCGTCTTAGACCTGTAAACTCATAAAGGAAAATAATGTCAGAGCATCCCAAGCCAACCTGCAAAGTGATTCGCAGCCGAGGAACCTACGAAGGGAAACAGGCACTCACCTATGTCTCAGGGATCGCCGCTGAGACCACCGGCTCGCAGGGGATTTGCATGCACCTGCTGAACTTGCCTCCTAAAGAACGGGCCAAAGCACACCTGCACGAAAACCACGAGACAGCTATTTATGTCATCAGCGGCCAAACTGGAATGTGGTATGGCGAGCGGCTGGAGGAGCATGAATCCGTCAACAGCGGTGACTTTGTTTACATCCCTGCTGGCGTCCCGCACCTTCCCTACAATCCCAGCGAGACGGAAACCTGTACTGCTGTGATCGCCCGGACGGACCCCAACGAACAAGAGAGCGTTAAACTCTTACCGGAACTGGACGAGATACACAGCTAGACAAAGGCGCTGATGCACCCATCACAAGGGAAGTGAGCGGTAAACAGCGAACTCAATCTCTTCCCCTACTTCGCCATGCTCAAAGAAGGTCAACTCGTCAAAGCCATTCCGAGAAAGCGGATATCCCCGCTGGCGTCCCTCACCTTCCCTACAATCCCAGCGAGACGGAAACCTGCACTGTTGTAATCGCTCGGACGCCCCCCCTGCGCGAAGAGGTAGAGTGATGCAGTCGTGCTATTTTTTGCATCACCGCATCAAGTATATTATCATTTGATGTATATAACAGGAGCATCCCATGAGAACGACACTCGATATCGACGACCCAGTCCTCCGGGAGTTGAAGCGGCTCCAAACCAAGGAAGGCAAGTCCTTGGGCCGGCTCGTATCCGACCTGCTGGCGCGTGCGCTGAAGGAGGACGCTGCTCCCACCCCTACTGCGCCTCCAGTCTGGATCGCAAAGCCGATGGGCGCACGCGTCAATCTCTCCGACAAGGAAGCCGTGCATCGCGCCTTAGACCGATGATCGCCCATGAGCTACTCTTTGGACGTCAACATCCTTCTCTATTCGTCGGACGCCTCCAGTCCGTTCCACGCGAAGGCCAAGAGCTTTCTAGAATCCTGCATGAGTCGGAGCGATGTGCTCTATCTGAGTTGGCCGACGATAATGAGTTACCTGCGCATTGCTACACATCCATCCATATTCGATGAGCCGCTGACGCCCGAAGAGGCCATGGCCAACGTGGAGACGCTGCTCAATCTGCCCAATTCCCGCTGTCTGGCCGAGGAAGACGGATTCTGGGAGACGTGGCGATCCGTGACCAGTGAGACATCTGTGCGCGGCAACTTGGTGCCAGATGCACACCTCGCCGCGCTGCTTCGCTTCCACGGAGTGCGTCGGCTGTACACGCACGATCGCGACTATCGGAGGTTCGATTTCCTCGATGTACAGGATCCACTCGCTTGACGCTCGATGAACAAAAACTCAGAAGAATGGTACCCGTCACCGACAAACTCCTCGACCAGATGGTCCAGGCCATCGTTGCCGAGGTTGATCCCGAACAGGTGATCCTCTTCGGCTCTCGTGCCCGCGGCGACGCACGGGAAGATTCGGATGTCGATCTGGTGGTGGTGGAGGCCGAGCCGTTTGGCCCGAAGCGAAGTCGCCGTCAGGAACTGGTCAGGCTCTACCACGCGCTGGTCGAATTTCCCGTTTCCGCCGACATCCTCGTCTATTCCCATGACGACGTCGACTACTGGCGCGACTCCCTCAACCACGTTCTGGCGCGGGCGCTACGAGAGGGAAAGGTGCTCTATGAGCGACGTTAAATGCGCGAGGATGCTGCTGGATGCGGCTGAGCGCGATGTCGCGGCTCTTCGGGCCATGTGCCATTCAGACGAAATTTCCGACGAGATTTTCGGCTTTCACGTGCAGCAGGCTGCCGAAAAGCTGTTCAAATCTTGGATCGCAGTGCTGGGCGAAGTGTATCCGCTGACCCACAATATCGAAAGATTGTTCAATCTCCTCGCCGACCAAGGCGTCAATGTGGAACCCTTCCGCAAGCTGATCGATTACACCCCGTACGTCCTTGAGTTTCGTTATACAGGCGTGGACTCAAGTACCGAAGCAATCGATCGCGAGGGTGCACTCGCGATCGTTGAGGCATTGCAGGAGCAGGTACAGCGGCGGTTGGCAGAGGTAGAGGGGGTGTGATGGAATGGCGTCGTGTTCGGCTTGGAGACGTAGCCCAAGCATTTAGCAGTAGTAGCGCTTCGACCCCCGGAATTCCTCTCTCTTCATCTTTAATCCAACAGAAATTTGCAGACTGAAATGCGCTTCCTTCCAAACGGACTGAACATTCCAGACGAGTTGCTTGAAGCACGTGACCAAGGGAACGTCGTGTTTCTATGTGGGGCAGGCGTTTCCTATCCCTCCGGAATGCCAGATTTCTTGGAATTGGCAAAGTATGTGATCGAAGAACAGGGGGCACCACAAGACGCGCAATCGCGTAAGATGCTGTCGATGTGGGACAACGAGGATATACCAGAAGACGCACGTCCTCCGCTCGATCAGATATTCAACCTGCTTCACCAAGAATACCCAGCGGGTGATATTGACTACCTGATAACAAAGCGGCTGAAGACCAAACCTAGGACTTGTGTCTCGACGCACGAGACGATCTTACGACTGTCTAAAGGTGCTGACGGCAAGCCTCAGATTGTCACGACGAACTTTGATTTGCTCTTTGAGAGAGCCGCCGACCGAAAATTAAAAACGTATGTCCCGCCAACTCTGCCCGATTTAGCCAGACAGCCGTTAAATGGACTTGTCTATCTCCATGGCCGAATTAACTCCAGAATCAAACGAGGTGAAGGTCGGCAAGGATTCGTCGTAAGCAGTTCGGATTTCGGGCGGGCCTACCTAGCAGAGGGCTGGGCGACGCGCTTCATTCGCGACCTCCTCAACCAGTACACCGTTATTTTGCTTGGATACTCCGCAAATGATCCACCGGTCAGATACTTGCTTCAGGGCCTTGACACCCAGCGACGCGGGAGTCGAGTGAAGCTTTTCGCGTTTGACCGCGGTACCAAGGAAGAAGTCCAGCTACGTTGGCGAGATATCGGAGTTCATCAAGCACTTGCTTATCCCGGTAACGATCACTCCGCTCTGTGGGATACCCTCTCAGCGTGGGCAGACCGCGCTGACGATCCTTTGGCGTGGAGGCAACAAATCGTTGATCTCGCTAGAAAAGGACCGAGAAATCTTGAGCCATACGAGCGCGGTCAGGTCGCGTCACTCGTCAGAACCGACGTAGGTGCAAAGCTGTTTGCGGATGCCGATCCACCGCCGCCGGGAGAGTGGCTGTGCGTGTTCGACCATAATTTTCGGTATGGGGAGGTTGGTATTCAATCAGATGATTCACAGCCCGCCTTTGATCCGTTTACTGAATACAGCTTGGACGATGATCCTCCTCGTCCACCAGAGAATGGGCGTCGGACTGATCCGCCGGGGGACGATCTTCTATCACTGCAACCTACGGGTCGCCGCATCAATGATGATACAAGACTGGCAAAAAACAGCCGCCAGTGGACCGAGTCTCTATCGTTCAGATTATTTGATCTTATTCAATGGATCGCAAAAATAGTGCATGAACCGGTCGTGCCGTGGTGGGCAGCAAGGTACTCGAGCCTTCATCCCAAGTTGCTTGATGAGATCGAATGGCGTATCGAACGGAATGTTGACGATCTACCATGCTTGACTCGATTGACTTGGAGATTGTTGATCGAAAAATTCCACATGGCCCCCGATGATCCCTATGGACTTAGAGTGTCTTGGGACGAAATGCGCCGACGGATTGAGATCGAGGGCTGGACCAACAGTTTCCTCCGAGAATTCGAGCGAAACGTGACGCCCTATATCGAGACTGAGGCACCATCACGTCTTGATGCCGCTCGCCCCCCGGATAACGATTGGTCGCAGCTTCGCCTGAACTACATCGCGAAATTTAAGGTCGCGTTCCCTACCCCCGTAGGAGAACGGCCCGAAATCCCCGACGATGTTCTACCGAAGATTTATCAGATTGTCCGCCGGCACTTAGAATTGGCAGCGGGACTGCTGGCGGATATCGGAACCAGCTACTGGAAAACCTCGACTTTCTACCCGGAAGACAGGTCTGGAAGGAACTATATCAGCGGCGAGAGCCCTTGCGCTTATCTTTCTTGGTTCCGCGGCTTGTTCGACCGGATGGTTAAAACACATCCAGAATTGGTCAGGGCCGACACGGCTCTTTGGCCAAAGGAAGAGCCCTTTTTCTTTAATAAGCTCCACTTATACGCTTGGACCTTCGATGTACTGTTCTCTGGAAATGAAGTTGGGGACGGACTTCTATCGCTTTCCAATAAGGCGTTCTGGAAAGAAAATTACCGCCGCGAGTTGCTTCATCTCTTAAAGCGTCGCTGGTATGAACTACCTTTGGGTAAGCGCGAACTGGTGGAACGACGCTTGGTCAATGGCCGAGCAAGATACGACGGTGAGTCAGAAGAGGACTTTGAGCAAAGGCGTTCAATCGAGTCTGCTATGGTCTTGGGTTGGCTTATAAATCAAGGCTGTGAGCTTAGCAGGGAGACACTTGATGTTCTCCCCGATCTTCGTAGGGCTGATCCGCGTTGGTGTCCAGAATGGGACGAAACTGCTGATGAAAGTCGTGAGGGTAGAGTAGTATCTATTGAAACAGACTCCGATCCATCTTATATCATTGACGTTCCGATTAGTCAGATTATCCCATTAGCTAGACAGTATACAGGACGTGCGTTCCCTGAACCTACTGTTTATAGCCCCTTTGATGGGTTAGTCGAACAACATCCTGTCAGAGCCGTTGCCGCCCTGACGCACGCAGCGCGACGAGGCGACTATCCAGCGGAATTTTGGCGCTCCGCACTTCAGACGTGGCCGGATGAAGCGCGACATCGCCTTAGCTGGCTGTTCGGTGCGAGGCTGGCACGACTCCCCTCGGAAACTGTAGTCGAACTGGGATACGACGTGTTTCAATGGTTACGGAAGCATTTACCGGAACTGGCCGCACAGGATCAATCTCGCGCCCTGAGCATATTCGATCTGCTACTCGAAAAGCTATTCACAGGTGAGGAAGAGGTGGAGCAGAGCGGAGAGCACCGAGATCGGTCACGTAGGACACTCAATTGTGCAATAAATACACCCATCGGCAACGCGACCGAATTGCTTCTCGACCTTTTGAATTCGCAAGGCCCCAGAGAGGAGGCAAGTGTACCACCAGAAATCAAATCGAGGCTCGAACGCCTATTCGACGCTCCCAGCGAAGGCGCTGACCATGCGGTTTGTATCGCCGCCAATCGGCTCAGATGGCTCGATTATATTGATCCGGAATGGGTTCGTACCACGATTGCCCCTTGGTTTGACTTGAAGCATCCGGCGTCAGAATCCGCATGGAACGGCTTTCTGTACGATAATCGGCTACCAAAACCGGAACTATTCTCGCTGATCAAATCCAACTTCTTGGCCGCGGTTGTTCATGCCACAGGGCGGAAACGGCTGCATAGATTTCTAGTTCTCGGATGCTTTTGGCACCAAGACAACGACTCCTATATCACCTTTGAAGAAACCCGCCGGGTCCTACAGAAAACTAACGCTAATGGCCGAGCTCACAGCCTCTGGTTCTTCACCCGAATCGTTGATGAAAACCATGCTTGGCGACGCTTTGGTAAGCCCTTCTTGGAAAAGGCTTGGCCGAAGGAGGCTCGTTTCCAGACGGAGCAGACATCGCAGCATCTTGTAGAATTCGCAAAAAGAGCCAGCGACTTCTTCCCCGAAGTGGTCCGAACTATTCTTCCCTATCTGGTTCCAAGCTTCCAGAACGTCGGATTCGTGTCTTTCCTAGTGCGGCAGAACGATGACGAGATGGGTGGATTGCCAACGCGGTTTCCAGATGCTACGCTGATACTCATCGACAAGATAATTCCAGACGATCCTGACCAAGTGCCATACGACTTGGATTCGTTGATTGAGATGATTGCAGAAGCCAAGCCAAGCCTTCGCCAAGATAGTCGATGGCGGCGGTTGAAAGCCCTTGCACTCCACGAGTAAATCCCACCAAATTCTATACACGACCCAAAATTTGGACTATGAACGCCGGAGGTATAAGATGACTGATGTTGACAAAAACGTCGAAATTAACTTGCCCCTTGAAAATCTCATCGACACCCTCTGCAACTTGCCCCCTGACACTCTGAGGGAAGTCAAACAAAGGATTGAAAAGCAACTCCAAGACCCTGATCGGTCTCAACAGTCGTTGGATGACCTCCACGAGGACGACTTGTGGGGATTGGAAGGGAGTCGAGAACGCGCCGATGGCGTGGAGGCTCCGGCCTCGATGGAGGAAGTGCTCAGAATCACATCTAAGTTCAAAGGGTCCATGGCAAAGATCGTGAGCGAAGAACGAGATGAACGATAATGGCTTTCTGTTTTTTTGATACGAGTGCTCTGATCAAATACTACCACGACGAGTTGGGAAGGCAGAAAGTCGTTGACCTCGTTGATAATCCAAACAATCGCATTTTCATTTCACGGCTTGGTCTAATAGAATGGCATTCGGCTTTTTTTCGTCTCATGCGCATGAATGCGTTTACCCAAGACGAGTTCCAAACAATACGGACTCGATTCCTTTCAGATATTCGGCAGCGAAAATTTCTTATTCAACCTTTTGAACGCACCCACCAGAACCAAGCTATCCGCCTTCTCGCCCGTTATGCTTCCACCGAAAGTTTGCGGACCTTAGACGCTCTTCAGCTTGCCGTTGCTCTTCACGTCAATAGCCATACACCTCTTGATTATTTTGTTTGCGCTGATAGCCCCTTCTGTCAAACCGCCGCATTGGCGGGGCTTTCCGTGCTCAATCCTGAATTAAATGAAGCACCCTTGGAATAATCGGAACTAAGGCGTATCCCGCGCCATCCCTAGCGCAAAAGAGCCATTTGCGAGTCAATTTCACTCCAGATGCAACTTGCCCCTCCCTAATACGCCCGCGTCGTCCGCCCCAACTCCTCGGCCTCAATCCACTTCCGCAACACGGCACCAGAGCGCGCCAGCAGCTCTCGATAAGGCCGTTCCAACGTCTTGTTTTTTGGATTTTTTCCCGACTGCCGTGGCACGGCGTTGAAGCGCCCACGCACCTCGACGATGTTGCGGCTCGGATTGTGTACGGCGATCGTTACCACGCGGGCACTGTGGCCCTCCGCATCGACCTGCATGGACCACACCGACTTGCTGCCCCGCCGGCAGTTGGACACATAGGAGGCGACGCAGTGGTTCATCGCCCGTCCTTCGAGCGTGAGCTCCTTCTTGGAAGTCAACTCGCGGATGGTCCAACGCAGCCCGTCCTCTTTGTCGTCTTCCCACTCAAATTCCGAGATGCCCGACGATTCCCAACTCCCGCCGGGCTGGCGGTTATCGCGGGCTAAGCGCTCGTGCCATTCCTCGACTTGGCGCAGGAGCTTGACTGCGCTGCGTCCCTTCATGGTGTAGTTGGGTTGCGGTGGATCGCCCTCCTCTGTGGGGACGTACTTCTGGTGATTGATGTAATCGACGATAGGCCCCACCATGTCTGGGTCGAGCATGGGGTTTTCGACGAGGAAGAGGACTACGGTGCTCCAGAAGGATTCGTCGGCGAAACTGCGACCTAATTCCGTGGCTATTACTGCCTGCGCCAACATCTCGCTGCCTCCTTGACCCACCACTTGCGCCCAGCGTAGGGATTCGGTCGCTGTCAGGTCGCTCGGTGCTTCGGCAAAGACGTGTGCCATGCGCTTGGAGAGTACCAACGGCAGGTCGGCCGTGCGGATGTTCTGCCCGCTGCCCACGTGGACGAACCACCCTTGCTGGCGTTGGGCTTCTGGGTCCCAGCCGCCAAACCACACTGAATCCAAGCAGGACGGCACATCGTAGCGGGCCAAGAGGAAGCGGACCAGCGCGGCGAATTGCCGCCGGGGATTGCGGCTGTCTGGCTTCCACTCGGATGGCGACTGCTGCCAAGCGTCGCTGTGCCGCGCCAATGCGCCGAGGGCCTCGACGAAGGTATTGCCGTCCACTCGTCCCAAGCGGTGGAGAGCTGGCCGCGCGTCGAGCAGATTGGGCGCTCGCTTCTCTACGTGCAAAAGCAAATCCCGTAGCTGCGCCCGCTGGTCGCCGACCAAGCCGACAAAGGCCCGATAGATCAGGCGCAAGACCTCGGTGCGCAGCTCTTCCTCGGCGATGGCTCCGGCCCAGAGTTGGTAAATGATGTCTTTGGTACGCCGGCTATGCTTGCGTCCCTTGTGCAGGGCTTGGGTGCTCTGGATCTGCTGGTGGAGCTTGAGTTCTTTACTGCGCTGGGCGTCGCTTTTGTGGACGGCGTCGCCGAGTCCTTGTTGCCGACACCACGTCTGGTAGGCAGCCACCCCGTCCAGCCCCAACCGCTCGACGTGTTGCCGCAGGGCGTCTTCGGCTCGGGCGGCCTGTTGGTCGCGCTGGTGTGCGGAGCGCTCTTGCCGTCGCTCCTGCCAAGTCTTGCTCAGGGCCGCGCTAAATCCGTGCTGACGACACCAGACCTTATAGGCTTCAATGGCCTCTAGGCCCAGCGATGCCATGTGCGCGCCCAACTCGGCATTGGCGCGTGCGGTGGCACCCCGGCGACGGCTCTTTTTGCGCTTGGGTTGTTTAGACATTTTGCAAAATCCGTGCTAAGTGATCGGCGGGTGCGTTCCCGCCGCTGAGGATGCCGACGACCTTTTTGCCGGCCAAAGAGTCGCGAATTTTCAGGGCCGCGGCTAATGATGCAGCTCCAGCTCCTTCGGCGACTAGCTTGGCCTCTCGCGCCAACAGGCCGATGGCCGCGTCGATCTCTTCGTCACTGACGAGCTCGAAGCGATCGACGAGTTCCCACATCATGTGCGAGGTCATGGCAAAGGGCACGCGCGTGGCTAGCCCCTCGTGCCGCGTGGCCATGGGGGCCTCCACGTCGAGCCGCCGCTGTTGCCAAGCCCGGTGGCACACGGGAGCACTCTCGCTTTGCACGCCGATGATCTCGACCGATGGGTTTAGGTGGCGCGCGACGAGCGAGATGCCGCAGATGCCGCTGCCGCCGCCGACGGGCACGATCAGTGCTTCCGCATCGGGCAGGGCGGCAAAAATCTCCAAGCCCATGGTGCCCACGCCAGCGACTAGCAACGGCTCGTTGGCCGAGTGTACATAGCGGCAGCCCGTGCGGCGCGCTTCGCGCTCGACTTCTTCGCGCGCCTCGTCGAAATCGCGGCCAACGAGGCGGACTTCGGCACCGAGGGCGCGCATGGCCGCGACTTTGGCCGGGTTGCTGGCGCGCTCTGGGCCGTAGATGGTCACTGGCGTGTCAAAGAGCTGGCCGGCGTACGCCAGCGACTGGCCGTGGTTGCCGGTGCTCGCGCTGATGACACCTCGCTGCCGCTCGGCAGGAGACAAACGCCCGATGAGGTTGACGCCGCCACGCACCTTAAAGGCCCCCACGGGCTGCAAATTCTCGCACTTGGCGTGGTAGGAGCAGCCCAGCATTTGCGAGAGCTTATAGCAGTGGACGAGCGGCGTCGGTGCGAGATGTGCGCCGATAAACGCCGCGGCCTCTTCCACGGCCGCGAAAGTGGGTGTGTCTGTCATTAATCGCATCCTTAGAATATTCGTCATTTGACGCGAGGGTTCAATCTCGCTATGGTCAACCGGCCCAATTCACCCGAATTGACTTTACAAAAAATGAACGCCGATGTCTGGGGGCTTGTGTTGGCGGCGGCCATTGGCCACGCCCTGTGGAATTTCGCTGCTTACAAGGTCGCTGGCAATGTGGCCGTGCTCTGGCTCTCCTTTGCCTCTGGCATCCTGTTCGTAATGCCGCTGTGCGCTTATCTCTGGTGGCAGGGCACGCCGCTGACTCTGTCGTGGCCGGCCGGCCTCTGCTTGCTGGCTACGGGTGTTTTTCACGGGCTGTACTTTGCCTTGCTGGCGCGGGCGTACGAGCACGGCGAAATCTCGACGGTGTACCCGATTGCGCGCGGCTCGGGCGTGGGGCTGACGGCCTTTGTAGCGTATCTCAGCTTGGGCGAGGACATTTCGCTGCTGGGAGCAGGCGGGATTGCCCTAGTTTTCGTGGGGATTTTTTGCGTTGGTGCCCCGGCTCTCAAGCTCCAAGCGCGGGGCTTGCAACTGGCCCTGAGCGTGGGGCTGACGATTGTCTGTTATTCGCTGATCGACAAAATAGGCGTAGGATACGTGCAACCGATTTACTACATCTGCGGCATGTGGATCATTGCCACCCTCATGCGCATGCCCTTTGTGGTGCGCCAATACGGTATGGAACTGCTGACGACGGTTCGCGACTTCTACGGGTATATTATCTTGATTGGTGCAGGCTCGCTGGCGACCTATCTGCTGATACTGTACGCCTATACTCAAGGGCCGGTCAGCTATATTATTGCCGCGCGCGAGTCGTCGGTAGTAATCGGCGCGCTGCTGGGCTGGATTTTCCTCAAAGAACGGCTCACGCCCGTTAAGACCATTGGCATCCTCGCCATTGCCGGGGGTTTGATGCTGCTCAGAGCGAGTTGACATGGAACCGCGCATTTTTCCCATCCACCCGCCGTCTGCCGCTCTGTTCGGCAAAGTGCTGGCCGCATCTTTTGGTTTGACTACCGCCTTTTTCGGCGTGCTGACCCTCGCGCTCTATGCGGCCATTGACCCAGACGGCCCGGTCGCCCGCGTCGCCGCGCCTGTGGCCTTGGGCTCGTCTTACGTGCTGATGCTGATCATATTTTTTTCGGTATTTACTTGGTTTTATTTGAGTGCTCGCCGCACGGATTTTGTCTTGCTAGAGGGCCACCTGCTCATCCGCAACAGCGCCCACGGCAAGCACTTCACCTATGACGAGCTGAAGGTGGAAGAGGCCCGCGTCGTCGATTTGCCAGCCGAGCCCCAATACCGGACCAAGGGCAAAATTTTCGCCATTAGCGCGTTCTTTTTTCGCGGAGGGGCGTTTTATCTCCGCAGTGGGGAAAAGGCGCACGTTTTCTACACGGGTACACCGCGCGCTGTGTATATTCCAACGCACGGTTCCCATGCCCTCTTGCTCGGCCCGGCCGATCCAGCCGTTTTTTTGCACGCACTGCGAGAAGTGACACACTAACCCTTTTGGAGGAGATTTTCATGGCGTATCACGTGTATATTTCAAACTCGGGCAGCAACTTTTTCTCGCATTTCCTGATGGACGAAGACACCGGCGCATTAGAGCCGCAGCCCAATATCGAGTTGGGAGATTCCCCCGGGGCGGTGACTGTGCGCCCGGATGGGACTCAGATGTTCGTGGCACTGCGCTCGGCCCAAAAACTGGCTAGCTATGAGATAGATCGAGAAAAGGGGACGCTGGTCAAGCTCGCGGAGACGAGCTTAGAGGAAGGGCCGCCCTATCTGTATTTGGACGACACCGGTGCTTTTTTGCTGTCGTCTTACTATGGATCGGGTCAGGTCGCCGTTCACGGCGTGGCTGCGGACGGTGCGATCTCGGCCGAGCCGCTGCAAATGCTTGCCACCGCAATACGCGCCCACAGCATCCAGACCGACCGCTCGAACCGCTTTGCCTTTGTGCCACACACCAACCCGTCCAACGCGATATTTCAGTTTCGCTTTGATGAGCAAACCGGGCGGCTGACGCCCAACGATCCACCCAAGATAGAACCGGCTACGCCCGAAGGGCCGCGCCACTTTGCTTTCCACCCGACCCGCGACCTCCTCTATTCGGTCAACGAAGACGGTAGCACGGTGTCGGCTCATCACTTCGACCCGGAGGCCGGGACGCTTTCGTCGTTTCAGGTTATCTCGACCTTGCCAGAGGGATTTAACAACGAGGACAACACCACAGCCGAAATAAAGATCACGCCGGACGGCCAGTTTCTCTACGGATCCAATCGCGGCCACGATTCCTTGGCCCTTTTCGCCATTGGCGACGATGGGCGGCTGACGGCCAAAGGACGCTATCCCACTGAGGCCACGCCTCGCTTTTTCGAGTTGGATCCGAGCGGCCGCTTCGTCTATTCGGTTGGGCAGGGATCGGGACGGCTCCGTTCGTATAGCATTGACGCGGCTACGGGTGAGCTGACGCCTTTGGAGCAACACGAAGTGGGTGCTAGCCCACTGTGGATTACCTTTGTGAAACAGGGATAGTGGGGATTGGGTAGGGGCGGTTCGCGAACCGCCCCTACTTATGGACCCGATCAGAATTAATACGATCTCATCCAAAGGCCAGATCTAGATCTACATCGAGGCGATGCTGGCCACTGCTGTTGCTACCGGCGCCATCCTCGACGACCGGCCGGTCTCCCCGCTCTAACCGATTCTGCCGCACTGCGACAGTTCCGACGCACTTTCTCTAACCTATTGTAAAAAATTGAGATAGAAGTTTAATAGAAGGGCAAGTGCGTCGAAAGGGAGCAATCAAAGAGCGATTTGGCGTTTTGCGCGAACCGCCCCAAACCTTTTTAACGCTTTGTTTTACAATCAGTTACGGTTTGACAGCTCCGCTTTGGCACGGAATGTGCTATTAGTAAGATAGGCCGCTGTTGGCCCATCAAGGAGGTGCTGCCATGAAAAACAAAGTACTCTATTCAATCATAGCTCTGCTGACGATTATGCTGGCCAGTCAGAGCGAGACCGTGACCGGCTTTTTTCAGGCCGACCACGTAGAGGCTAAGGACCGCTCCCAGACCGAAGCAGTAAAATCCGTCCCCGCCGATACCCGCAAGCCCGTAGCCATAATGCAGGTGAATGAGGGGGCACTGGTTCGCCAAGTCGTCTCGTACGGGTACGTCAGCCCCACGAGGACGGCTGAAATTACGGCCCAAGTCTCTGCTAGGATCAATCGGTTGCTCATACAGGAAGGCGACTGGGTAGAACAAGGCGATACAGTAGTAGAGTTAGAGGACGACTTGCTCAGGATAGCCCAGCAACAGGCGCGGGAGGAACTGGATAAGGCCCTCACCAAATACGCCAACATCGCCTTCTTCACCAGCGATCGCGATAACAGGGAACAAATGTTCAACCGGCTGGGTGTCGATTCGACCAATGTCAACGATGTCGAAGCATCCAGACTCATTTTTAGCAAGTCGAGAAAGGAACTGGCCGCGGACCAAGTCGGGCTCGACGAAGCTAGGCTGAAACTCAAAAGGGCGAAGATCGAACTTGAGCACGCGATTATAGGGGCACCGTTCGCTGGATATGTGTCGGAAGTAGTGGCGGACCGAAGCGACTTCGTCAACAAGGGCGATGTTGTGGCGCGGGTCGTGGCGCTGGATCGGCTCCGCCTCGAAATGGATGTGTTGGAGACCGAGATCAGGCATATACGGCTAGGCGCGAGGGCTGAGATAGAGTTAGCTGCGCTGCCTGGAAAAACGGTGAGCGGGCGCGTCGTGTCGGTGAACCCAACTATAGATGCGGAACGTAGAACGTGCAGAGTCCTAGTAGAGATAGAGAACCCGGATATGGCCGTGCGGCCCGGCATGTTCGCCGATGTACGCGTCGAGGCCGCCCGCTACAAAGATAGGCTGTTGGTGCCGAGGGAATCCCTACTCACTCGCAACGACAGGAAAGTGGTGTTCGTGTACGAGGGCGGGCGGGCTAAATGGCGCTACGTCGAAACCGGCGAGGAAACTGACGATATGGTGGAAGTGCGGGAAGGCTTGGCCGCTAGGGATACCCTGATTACGGCCGGTCACTTCAACTTGACCCACAACGCTCAAGTCATTGTCGTCAATGAGGAACTCTAATGCCTGCCAATCTCACCGCCTCGTCCGTGCGGCGGCCGGTAACAACGGTTGTCGTCTATGCCGCCGCCGTCCTGTTGGGACTCTATTCCTTTTATCAAATGGGGGTGGACTTCCTGCCGGACGTCGAAGTTCAGAAACTGGCGGTGAAGACTGAATGTCTAGGCGTGGCTGCCATCGACATTGAGGAGGAGGTCACGCAAACGATAGAGGCCGCGCTGAGCGGCCTATACAACATTAGGAATATGCGCTCTGTATCGCGGGACGATCTGTCGCTGGTGTACTTGGAGTTTAGTTGGGACGCCGACATGGACCTGACCTTCATCAAGGTCCGCAACAAGCTCGATAGAATCCAAAAACTGCTGCCTGATTTCGCCGCAAGGCCGACGGTCCTGCGCTTCGATCCGTCGTCGTCGCCGTTTATGATGCTCGCGGTCACCGGGGATCGCATAGAGCACCCAGTTTCGGATGAGGACTATCGGGCGGCCTTAGTCGAACTCAAGGACGTCGCTAAAGCGATAGTAAAACCCCGACTAGAACAGATCCAAGGCGTGGCGCAAGCCCTCGTCGCCGGTGGACTAGAAAAGGAAGTCCAAGTCGAGATAGACCGCCGCAAATGTCTCGCCTATGGTGTGGAGTTCGCCGATGTCGAGGCGGCCTTGACGCGGTTTAATGCCAATTCTGCGGGAGGGACCATCCGCGAAGGTAACTTGGTTTACCCGCTGAGGATAGAAGGCCGCTACCGGGACATTGAGGACATAAGAAAAGTGCCGGTCAAACGCGTCGATAACACGACGGTTTTCCTTGAGGACATTGCCACTGCAAAGTACGGGTTTAAAGAGCCGACCGGCTACAACCGGCTCAACGGCAAGGATACAGTCACGCTGTATCTGTACAAGAAGTCTGGGGATAATACGGTAAAGACTGCGCGGAAAGTAGAAGCGGCGCTAGCGGCACTGGCCCTTGAATCCCCCGATTTCAGGGTGATTCCGGTTTTTGACCAAGCGGAATTCATCCAAGAGGCCGTGGACAATGTCCTCTCCTCATTGTACTGGGGAGGTTTTTTCGCGGTGCTCGTCCTATTTCTGTTCATCCGCGACTGGAAGAGTCCACTAATAGTGGGGCTGGCGGTGCCCGTATCCATTGTCATCACCTTTGCAGTGATGTACAGCATTGGCATCCATTTCAACGTGGTTTCCCTCGGCGGGCTGGCCTTGGGAATTGGCATTTTGGTCGATAATTCCATAATCGTCCTCGACAATGTGCAGCGGTTTAGGAGACAGGGTTGCTCGCTGGTAGAAGCGGCCATTGAGGGCACTAGGGAAGTCAGTCTGCCGATTGCCGCCTCGACGTTCACTACGGTGTCCGTCTTCTTGCCGCTGGTGTACATCGAGGGGCTAGCCGGGGCCTTGTATTTCGACCAAGCCATCACGGTCGTAGCGTCGCTGACCCTATCCCTATTCGTGTCGATTACCTTAGTCTCCGTGCTGCTGTCGCGCGGCGATACAAGGGGCTGGCTGTCGCGCCTGCGAGTGCTTGCCAAACTCGGCGACCGCGCCGATAGGCTGGGCGAGGGCGCGATTCGGCACTACGAAAGGCTGCTGGCGGTCTGCCTGCAAAACAAGGCGGTGACGCTAGTTGCGATTGCGGTCGCGGCTGGGTTGGGTTTGGCACTGCTGTCGGCTGTTGACCGGGAGTTAATGCCCACGGTTGACCGGAAGCGGTTGGTGCTCGAAGTGGAATTCCCAGAGTCGTCCATGCTGCGGCGAACCTTGGCCGAGGTCGCCGAGATTGAACAGGTCTTGGGGGCGGACCCAGAGATCCAAACGGTCTATTCGTCCGTGGGAATAACGGATATCGATTTTGATCAGTCGTACCGCCCAGGGGCCAACAAGGCCGTGATAGAAGTGAAAATTGCCCCAGAGGCCGATACCGATGCCGTCGCGGCGAGGCTGGAAGCCTCGGGCCGCACGGCTACTGGATACGAACTGAGTGTGCGGCAGCCGCCGTCCTTTCTCGAGCATTTCTTCCCGCAAAAGACCAGCGATTTCGACGTGCGCCTAAACGGCGAGGACTGGGGGGAACTGGCCGCGGTGAGCAAGGCCATTGTGGCGCTGATGGAGGACATCCCGCGTTTTGCCCACGTCCGTTCGAGCCTCACTGAGGGGGCCGGTGGGTACGAAGTGGCTATTGACCACAGCCAGGCCGCGCTGTACGACATTGACGCGGCAAAACTCGCCGATTTTCTCCGCCGCGAGGTACAGGGCAGCAAGCCGACCCAGTTGGCCGACTATTCCCGCGAAGTAGATGTCAGGTTGGTTGTGGGCCGGGAAGGGCTGCTTGGAATAGAAACGCTAAAGCGGTTGAGCTATCCCATTCGCCGAGAGGAGCAGACCGTGTACGTACCGGTTGATCAGTTGGTTGCCATCGCTCCTTATACGGGCTATGCCGCGCTGCACCGAAAAAACCAGAGCCGGACCGTGGAAGTTAGTGCCGAACTTGTGAAAGGGGATGCAGCCGAGGCCAAGCGGCAATTGGAGGCCGCAGCGAACAGGGTAGAAAAGCCCCAAGACATTTGGCTGGAGATTGGGGCAGTTGACGACGAAATGAAGGAAATGTTAGACGACTTGGTGCTGACGCTGATAGTTTCCTTTTGCTTGGTATTTGCCATACTCGCCGCAAAGTTTGAATCGCTCAAGATTCCGTTCGTGGTCATTTCAGTCGTGCCGTTGGCGCTTGTCTGCGTGGTTGCGACGCTCTATGCGACGGGTCAGACGCTCAATTTTATGTCGGCGATGGGTGCTGTGGTGCTCGTCGGCATTGTGGTCAACGACTCTATCGTCAAGGTGGATTTTATCCGCAACCGCCACCTCGCCGGGGCCGATCTGAGTACCGCCATAGTCGAAGCGGGCCGCAAGCGGCTGCGGCCCATAGCCATGACCACGGTGACGACGGTGTTGGGGTTGCTGCCAATGGCACTTTCTACGGGTCAGGGCGCGGAATTACACCAGCCGATGGCTTGGGTCATCATTGGCGGGCTGACGCTATCGACCGGGCTGACGCTGATCGTGGTCCCGGTGGTTTACTCATTGGTGTGTAGCCGGGTGCGGGCGCAGACTCCAAAAAGTTGATTCAATTCTCAGGACAAAGCCTGATATGCGTGCGTTACGCTGGACTCTTAACCATCCCGTCGCGGTGTTCACCACAGTAGCTACCCTCGGCATACTGGCGGTGGCGAGTTTCGCGGTCATTTCGGTCGAGCTGTCGCCGCCGAGTGAACTGCCCGAGTTACGCCTTGGCGTGCAATGGCCCGGGGCCTCGGCGTTCACCGTAGAGTCGGAGGTAACGCGGCCGCTGGAGTCGTTGGTGCAGCAGTTGGACCACGTCACCAGCATTCGCTCGCAGACTCGGGAAGGCTCCACCGAACTCGTGGTGCAATTCGACACCAAGGCGAATATCGGCTTGCTGGAAGTAGAATTGAACGAACGAATCCACCCACTCTACGAGACCATGTCCGAAGGCGTCTCATGGCCTGTGATCCAGCGTTCGGTACCCGAGGAATTGGCGGACTTGGCCGGTTTCCTCAGTTACCGCTTGTATGGCGACCGGAGGCCAGGCGAGTTGCGGGAGTACGCGAAAACCCGCATCCAAAAGGCTCTACTCGCAGTTTCTGGGATTAAAGACGTGCAACTAGAAGGAGGCGAGTCGCTTGAACTCGTGATCGAGATAGACGGGAATGCCGCGGCCAGCGCAGGTCTTTACAGCGAGGATATAGCGGCGTTTCAGCAGCAGCTAAGCGGCAGCAAATCGAGCTTGGGGACGCTGTGGGACGCCGGCGCGGCGAAAAAGGTGCGCTTTGACGGGGGCTATGATAATCTGGAAACGCTCAAGCGAATGCCCGTTGGCGCGGTCGCGGTCCACTTGGGACATATTGCGCGGGTCTATTGGGACGCGCCCGACGATTTTAGCCGCATCCGCATCAACGGGAAAAACTCCGTATTGGTCACCATAGAGAAGTATCCAGGAGTGGATCTGCTCGAAACGTCCACTGCGGTCAAGGCTGTAATGGCGAGTGCCATGCAGGACGCGCCGCCGGGTATTGGTTTGGTCAAGGAGCTGGACAAAGGTGAGGATTTGAAAAAGGAATTAGCCAAGATCGGCAACCGCTCCTTTTTGGCGGTGCTGTTCATTGCCGCCATCGTCATCTTCACTTACAAGAGAGTGTCGGCGACCCTGCTCATTTGGGGAACCATCCTGCTGGTGCTGGCCTATACTGTGGGTCTGCTCCATCTGGCGGGTATGACTCTGAACGTGTTGACCTTGGCCGGTTTGACTGTCGGCTATGGCTTGAGCGTCGATAACTCGGTCGTGGTGTACGACAGCGTCCAGCGCCACCTAACAACGGGTGGCGGCTCGGCCCAGCAGCGCATCCTCGCTGGAGTCGCCGGAGTGCTGAGACCGCTTTTGGCCTCCAACCTGACGACCGTCGGAGCCTTGCTCCCGGTCTTTTTCCTGTCGCAAACTCTGCAACTCTATTTCAAACCCGTGGCCTTGGCACTCGGTGCCACTGTGCTCTTTTCCTTCCTCGTCTCCTGTCTGCTGCTGCCGCCTCTCATGCTGGTGCTGGATAGGCGGAGAGAAAGCGCGGCTTAGATCATGAGTTGGCTGTCCCGAACATATATTGCCCTGCTCGGCTTCTGCTGCAAGCACCGCCGGATCATGCTGGCGTTACTGGTGTTGCTATGGGGCTTGCCGGTCTGGTTGCTGCCCGACTCCATTGGCGAGGATGGCTCAGTGGCTCGCGCGTACGAGGACTGGTGGATGGATCCACAGTTCGACGAGGAAACCAAACCGCTGCTGTTCAAGGTGTTGGGCGGGGCCTCGTATCTGTTTTTTCAAAAGGTCCACAAGGGGGAGGTCTTTGGCCGGAGTGAGGAGCAGAGTCTGCAAATCGTTTTTACTATGCCGAGCAACGTGCCGATCCAAAAGATGGAAGAAATATGTTTCGGGTTTGAAGCGGCGCTAGCCCCGTACATGGAGCAAATAGAGAAAGTGGCGGTCAACTACTCGTCGAAGTCGGCGCTGATGGAGATCGTCCTAGCGGAGGAGGCCGACCGGCTCACTTTCCCCAAAGAGGTTTACGCGGCCCTAGCCAGACACGCGGCCAATGTCGGCGGGGTGGGGATTTCGGTGAGCGGGTTTGGCCTTCAGCATCACCAATCTCTCTTGAGCGACTTTGCCCAGTTTTCGCTCAAGGCCAAGGGTAGCGACTATCTCAAATTGCGGGAGATATCCGAACAGTTCTCCGACAAACTCTCCCAAAACAAGCGCATCCGCGATGTGGATATAGACGCGGTGGCCCGCTCCAGCGCTGATGAGCCGTACGAGATGATTGGGCGCTTGGATACCGAGGCGATCAGTGCGTACGGGCTGGATAACAGCCACGTCGCCGAAGCGTTGCGGCAGCAGACGACCGCGGTGTCGCGGCGAAGTCTGTGGGTGGCCGGCGAGTTGCAGGACGTAGCGATCAAGTTGCGTGGGGCCGATGTCGTCTCTAGCGACGAGGTGAGGGGGGCGGGTCTCGGCGACCACGTGCGGCTCGGCGATCTGATCCGGCTTGAAAAAAGCAGGATACAACCCAAAATAGCACGCGAAGATCAGACGTATGTGCGCCGGATCAACCTCAACTACTTGGGGTCGCGCGAGCACGGGGAAAAACTCATCGACCTAATTATTGATCGGACCGAATTCCCCTATGGTTTTAGCATCACCCGCCAAGAGTCCTATTGGTACTTGGAAGAGGACAACCGCAGGGAGCTCATGGCCATTCTAGGGGTGGCCGTGCTGGTCGTGTGGATGATTGCCGCCTGCCTCTTTGAGTCTTGGACCAAGCCTTTCTTGGTACTGCTGGCGGTTCCAATGGCGCTGATTGGCCTGTTTGATGCGTTCTACTTTTTAGGGTCCAGCTTTGACACCGGCGGCTATATCGCAGTGCTCTTTTTGGCTGGCATAGCAGTCAACAACGCCTTCCTCATGCTGTACCAGATGGACGAGAAGGCCAAAGCGGGGGGCGGCGATCTTGCAGCCGAGGTATTCGTCGCCGCGGCCCACCGCCTCAAGCCGATTGCCATTACTACCCTGACCACGTTGGCCGGGCTCCTGCCCATTGTATTGTTTGAGGATACTGAGAGTATCTGGTATCCGCTGGCCGTGGGAGTGACCGGCGGCTTGGTGGCTTCGTCGATTTTGTTGCCGATCTACTTACCCATGCTATATCTGAGCCTGCACCGGGCGACGGTAAAACCCAAGTGAGATGGATTCACTAGCACATGTAGGGATGTCGCCGCCGAGTGAACCGCCGTTAGTCCCCTGTGTCGTCGTCCACCGCTTGATAGGCCACCAGTTCCCAACCGTGAACATTGACGTAGAGGCGGTTTTCCAAGCGGCTGGCCCGGAAATCGGCCCAGCCGTAGGGAATGCGGGGACGGGCAATCGGGGGTCGGTCTTAACGCACTGCGACTCTCCTGACGCACTTGATCTAACCCATTGTAAAGACGTGAGATAGAACCAAATAAGTAGCTTAGGTGCGTCAAAGAGGGTGCAATAGAGAGGTGATTCGGTGGTTGGTATGCAGTGCGCCAGTTTCTTGTAACTCTCTGTATGACAGTCAGTTATAATTTTGTAGATCGGATTGGCACGAAATCTGCTTACCAAAAAGTAGGCCGTTGTTGGCCCATCTGTTAAGGAGCACAAGAGAAGAGGCTGATATGGACACCGAGATGAAGCTCAAAACCCAAGTTAAGCAAGTTATCGCCCAAGCTCTTGAACTGGAGATCGAGCCGGAAGAGATCCCAGACGATGAGTTGCTGTTAGGTGCTGGTATGGGTGCTGACTCGATAGTCATGCTGCAGCTCGTCATGGCCTTGGAAACGCACTTTGCCATTGATGTGGAAGACGAAGAACTGCGGGCAGAACGGTTCACGTCGGCGCGATCTATCACCGAATTCGTGCGCGGCAAAATACCGGCAGCAGTGGTTTAACAAAGGGCCGATATTTTGCCGGAGAAAGGGGGATTAGCTCTGATGAAGCGAATTATCGGCAAGGCATTGCTGGTAACGGCCATCGGTATTTCCAGCGGCGCGTTGCATAGCTTGGCCGTGGATGATGTCCAAAGGCTAGAAGAGGGCGTACATGTGATTGATCTAGCGATGGCCAAACGGCTCTTTGATAAAAAGGCGGCTGTTTTCGTGGACGCTCGGTCTTCTTGGCCCTACCAGTTAGGGCATGTGCCCGGTGCCCTTAATGTCCCGCCGTCGGAGATTCTCGCTGCTTTAGACGCGGCATTGGCCGACCTGTCTAGGGATACCGCGCTGGTCGTTTACTGTTCGGGTACGACGTGTAACTTGGGCAATAAACTGGCTCAGAAGCTCGCCGAGGAAATGGATTTCACCCGGATCTACGTCTTTGAGGGAGGATTTCCTCAGTGGGAAGAAGCGGGTTATCCGGTGGAATCGGAGGGACCCTTCTAATGGACAAACTCGCACTTAGGCCCTATCAGGCCCTCGTGATCCGCTTGGTGCTAGGCGGTGTTTTCGTTTGGGCGGGGACTGCAAAGCTCGCGCAGATACCGTCTTTCGTCGAGACGGTCGCGGCCTTTGATATGCTCCCGGTGGATTGGGTCGCGCTGTTTGCGCTGTCGGTTATCTGGATTGAACTGATCGCTGGTGGCCTTCTGCTTCTCGACATTTGGCCGCGCAGCAATGCCTTGGTCGTGTTGGTGCTGTTAGTGATGTTCAGCGCGGTGCTCGGTATCAATATGTATCGCGGCAACGATGTGACTTGCGGTTGTTTTGGTGGGGACGGGGGTTCCTCGCTGGCTTGGACTCTGTTGCGCGATTTGTTGTTGGCTGGGGGCGCGGCCGTGCTGCTGGTGCGGAAGGAGCAGGTCGGCTCGGTCTCCAGCAAAGGCGTAGTTAGGCCATATCCAGCCAGCCGCTGACAGCGTGAGAATTTGCTAGGCTTCCCTATTATTTTTGCTAAGGAGTGAGATACCATGACCCATTTAGCCTTTGACCTACGGACGACCCATTATAGCGGTATCTACCGCTACGGTACTTCCCTATTGCACGCGCTGGATGCCGACGAAATCGACAGAAATTGCCGTCTGACTGTGATCGCTTGGCCGGGTTGCAGTGGCGAAATAGCGGACGCTCTGGAAAATCCGCGTTTGACTCGTCGGCTCCGCTTCGTGGAGGTGCCAGACGACGGTGGGTTTATGCGCGACTCGCCTTGGCTGAGGAATTGGCTCATCTTGGAAGGGGTCGATTTGTATTACTCCATCCACTATATCGTCGATCCGTTGCTGCCCGTGCCTTACATATTCACCATCCACGACCTGATCCGGCTCAAGCATCCCGACCTATCGACCTATACGGACGCGGCATTCCAAGCCAAATTCGGCCGGGCAGAGTTTGAGCAAATGAGGGCGACATGTGAGCATCTTGGGCACAACGCGGTCGGATTTGGAGATGTGCCCAAAGGCAAAGAAGTGTTTCACCGCTATTTTGGGGCTATAAACAGACGTTTGGCGAACCAATGTGCTGGGGTAATCACTGTTTCCAATACGGTCAAGCAAGACATTGTACAGATACTCGGCATTCCCAACGAGAAGATTGATGTAGTGTCGGGGGCTGCCGACGGGCGCATTTTCAGCCGCCAGCGGGATAACGAAGCTACCGCACGGGTAATGGTCCAGCACGGTCTAAAGGCCCCGTTCTTTCTATTTGTAGGCTTGGCACACAAGCGCAAGAGGCTGGACTGGCTCTTCTCGGTGTTCGCTCGACTCAAAGCCGAGCGGGGGCTATGTCCTCCGTTGGTGATGGTGGGGGATTACGGGGCGTACCAAGGCGAATTGGAATGGCTCGTCGTAGCTAATGACTTGGGATCGCAGATCCGGTTCCTTGGTCGGGTTGAAGACGCCGAGTTGGTCAATCTATACCATGGTGCCACAGCACTGGTGATATCGTCGGTAGATGAAGGCTTTTGCCTGCCAGCGGTGGAGGCATTGGCCTGCGGAACGGAAGTCATTGTCCCCAACATTCCGATAATGAACGAGGTTGTAGGGGAGCAGGGTCGGTACTACGGACTCGACGATGCCGATTCGCTGGTGAGGCGATTGGCCGAAGCCTATACGGTTGGTTTCCCGCCCCAAGCGACGCCGACCCAACCTCGGTTTAGCTGGACTGCTTCCGCACGGCGGCTAATGCGTCTCCTCCGAGGAACCGCGGACGCGAAAGCGAGGATCGCGTCGTGATGAAAAAGTGTTTGCCTATCGGCGAACCGCCCGTCACCGGGTATATGCACCATCTGTATCCGCTTTCGATCCTTGCTCGCGACACGGCGTATCTGCCGTGGTTCTATTGCCACTATATCCAGTTGCGACAGTTTGAGGGGCGAGGGCTGAATTTCTACCTCCATCCGTTTTATCGGGAGTTTTCTACCTGCCCGTTACTCGAATCCAATCGGGTTGATCGGCGGCTGGCTGGAGGTAAGCCGGATGAAGTCACAGGATTCGTCTTGGAGTGCCTCAAACAGGACTACTACGTGCAATTGGACGTGGACTACTTTTACATTCCGCAAGGCGCGTATTACCAACAGGCTCACTTCCTCCACGAATTGCTTTTGAGCGGCTTTGATAGATCCCAGAGCACATTTACTGCGTCGGGCTACGGCCGCGATGGGAATCCCGTTAGCTTCGCCGTGGGGTTCGCCGAATTTGAGTGGGCGTTGTCCACGGCGTTCAGGCCGGAGGGTAGCCCCGATTGGCTCCAGGATAAGGTTGAGAATCCTCAAGTTGTGCTCTACCAGTATCGGCCATCTGCGGAGTGTACTTTTGACCTAGTGCAGGCACGGGAGGAATTGATTGACCTCTACCAGTCCCGCAACACCTCGACGCGGTTGCGGATACTCGCCGAACCGAGAAACAGCGGCGACCGCTGGGGGATAGATACGTACCAGTTCCTCGCAGGGCTGCTTGATGAGCCGGAGGCGGTCGAGAATGATCTCCTGATCTCCTTGCGGATTTTCTGGGAGCACAAAAAGTGCATGGCCGCTCGGCTGGAGTACATGGAGGGACAGGGTTTCTTGCCCAAAGACGTTGGTTTTGCCCGGAGATACTCGGATGTCGCCAGCCGTGCAAACCAGATCCGTCTGGTTGTGTTGAGAAACCGCATGAGGCGTACAAAGACCAAGAATGGTCAGACGTTCGTCCAAGACGAACTGGCCCGCCTGAGAGAGGATGAATTCGCTCTCTTGGGTGAGGTACTTGCGCATCTCTGAGGCAGCGTTTCAAGCGCAAGCCGACGGTTCGAGCCATCCGCCAGTGAAAGCTGCCCGGTTTCAGTTCCTACCTTCATTTAGAGGCGCAAGTCTCTGACCCATCGTCTGATAGCAGTTCTAGTCCATCTTCTTTGGCGCGGTCTTTCCTCAGCAACGAGGAACCCTTTTAACGCACTGTGCCCTTCTGACACATCTAACGTAACTTATTGTAAAGACGTGAGATACAATAAAAAAGCGACTTATATGCGTCGAAAGGGTGCAGTGAAACGGGGATTGGGCGGCGGCCATGAATTGGTACAAATTATCGTAACTCTTTATCTATCAGTTAGTTATGTATTTTAAGATCAATTTGGCACGGTATTTGCTTTTACATAGGTGAGCACGAAAGGAAGCCGCTGTTGGCCTCTAAGAAGCAAAAGCCAACAGGCAAGCTTTCCATCACCCCATACCTGAGGAGGCAATCATGAACCGCGTTATCAACCGCCGCTCTCGCCGCTCTCGCCGCCGCTCTCGCCGGTCTGCGGCATGGCCCTTCTTCGGGCCGCGCTGGTAAAGCTAGCGTTCAATGCCGAGGAGGTCTGAAGCCATGAGCCTGCATCCATCCGTACATACAAGCTACGGTTCGGCCCTTGAAGCCACGCAGGCATCTTCCGTTCCGCCTCGTACCATGATCGCTTTTACCGGCACTATCAAGGGGTCTCATAAGGAGGCCCTTTCGCGACGCCCTTGGCGTCACCATCTGGTTCAATAGAACCAAGCACTTACTACTCAAGGAGTATAGCCATGACCGCTCTGCACAAGTCCGAACGCGCCACCTACGGCCAAGCCGTTGAGGCCCAAGGCGAATACGTATTGCAAGTATGCCTCAACAACGCTGCTCTCTGCGTATTCGACGGTAGCAAAGACTGCTGCTAGGAGGACAATCCTTCGTTAAGTAGCCCTTGCCTAGCGAGTGGATCGTGGGTTCCATTGACCACGATCCACTCGGCCGGCCTTCAAGCACTGAATGATTATCGTCTCATGAGTCCGTTCATTGGTATGGGTTCAACATCGACTATCCACAGGAGTATCTTATGAACAATCTGAAACATTGGATCGCGGCCGTCGGTACTATGGTGATTTTGGCAGGGTGTGGTGGCGACGATACTCAGTCCGAAGGTCGGGTGGAGATCCCCGCTCCGGCGGCTGATTTAGCTTTCGATGAGGCGTTCGTAAAGGACCGAGATATACACTTACAAATGCCTGAAGACATCGTTTTGGGCGAAATCGGTTCCATCGTGGTGGATGCCAAGGGCAATCTCATCGTCTTGGACTCTGTCCAGTGGAGAGTTTTCCAGACTAATGCGGAAGGTCGTTACCAGATGCAGATCGGGGCACGAGGCGGAGCCGAGAGCGAGTACTTTTATGTTGTCAAGATGCTGCTGGGCCTAAACCGCGATCTCTATATCCAATCTGTAGGAGAAAGCATTAAGTACCTAGTCTTTGATAGGGACTCATATAAGTTCAAGAAGGCGTTTCCGGACCCTATATTCCCTACCGCCGGATTTATTGACCGTATCGCGTTCACTGAAGGGGGCAACATATATGCCTCGCAAGTGGATGTCACTGATGGAGGCACCTCTGAGATACGAGAGGATGGTAAACATGCCCTATTCCGTCTTAATGAAAACCTCAATAAGATCGGTACCATGTATCCAGTCGAAGACACACGGACAGCGGCGGCTCTAAATCGGTTCCACAACACCATCCTCACCCCTAGGACGGGAGGTGGCTTCTACTTCATGTACCCTACCATTTACGAGATTCACCGGTACAACGATCAGGGCGAGTTGGAACAGACCTTGTTTAGCGCCTACCGATCTAGGCACCGGGACTGGATTAAGCCCTTTCCCGCTAGCTTGGATGTAAATCGTTGGACCCCCAAGCACGCGGAGTGGGTCGCCGAGCACATTATCCGTTTTCAGCTTTACGAATGTGATCCCAACTTACTGGTGCTTGTGCAATGTCGGCGGGAGATCGGAGGTGAGTTAAAATACTATCTGAACCTCCTATACAAGGACGGCTATTCGGTCGCCGATGGCATTAGAGTGCCCACCAATCATAAGTTGCTGACGGTCAACGGCCATGAATTATATTTTATGGTCGAAGGGGCGTTCGACGAGGAGACCGGTGAGGCGGGCGATCCGTATGTGGCCGTCTATCGGCTCAACGACCGCGAAGGGGCCGGCAAGGTAGCATTCAGCCGAGGCATCCAGTAGGGAAGGAGACCATTGCCATGAATGGCACTAAGCTAGCCAAAGCACTTCTGGTGCTGTCGGGCCTCGGCTCGGTTGCCTTGGCCCTGCATCAAGACAACGCCGACAGACGCGACGAGTTGGAGATCCTCAACGAGCGGCTGGAACACTTGGAGACGGTCCAGTGGAACTACGAGGTCAACGCCGCTCTCAAGGAGAAGCTACATCGCAAACTGCTCGAATCGGTGGACTTGAGCCAATTCGCCAAGTTCGATGAGTCGGCGGCCGGAGACGGTGCGCCGTTTGTCGTCGTCGTATCGACGAGCCGGACGTGTGGGGCGTGCCTGTTCACCCAACTCGACCAATGGAAACAGGCCATGACTCAAAAGGGCGTCTCCCACGGCAAGCTGCTGCTGGTCGTAGGCGACGCCAATAAGCACATCAAGCAACAGATCGCCATCAAGAACAAGGTCGGCATCTTGCCGTTTGCCTTCACCTTCGTGGCCGAGCAGGAACTAGAAGGGTTGTTCTTCCAATCCGACGCTCGGTCGTCAGTGCCGGTCTCATTTGTCGTGAACGACGCCTTCCATGTGCTCAATTGGCACTACAGCGACAAAGGGGACGAAGAGGCGACGGCGCAGTGTATCCAAGACTGGCTGGATCGGTACTTCACCTCGTAAACGGCGATTCTGCGAGCTGCAGATTAGTTGCCCGCCGCGTCGTCGTCCGCCGCCTTGTAAGCAACTAACTCCCAGCCGTGAAACACCACCGCCAAGCCGATGTGCCGCACCGACGGGTGGCGGCGCAGTAAGGACGGGTCCGCTAAGTAGCCGTGCAACTGAAGCACGGCTTCAGCCACCTTGTTCGCCAAGACGGATTCGTCGAGGGTTTCGCTCCGTTTCAGATACTTGAGTTCGAGCACGTAGCCGAACTGCACGTCGGGATACTGGGCGACAAACGGCTCCAAGTACAGATCCGCATATCCCTTGTTCAGTTCGTACTCCGAGTGCAGCAAAAACTGATCGATCATGCCCAAATAGGCGGCGATAAAGCCGTGGATGACCTTCTCGCCGTCCATGTAGTCGCGGATGCCGGTTTGCTCGGCGAGAGCGGTATGCAAAAAGTCGAGAGCCGGCTGCCACGTGCCGTCGTAGGCCATCTGCCACATCAAGTTGGAGAAGGTGTACACATCGACGGAGAACACCCCCACATCCTTGTAGGCATCGCGCAGGTAGCCGTACATCAGCCGCTTGACCGTTTGATTAGGAATGCCCAACCGAGGCACCCCCCGCTCCACATCCTGAATGCTGAGCAGGCCGAAGTAATGCAGCAGCGACAGAAAATTCTCGCGCTGGTCCAACTGCTCTAAGGGAAAACTGATTTGAATGGTACTTTTGGCGGTCTGCTCGCCGATGATGTGGCGGAGCAAGTCGAAGTTGCCGTTGAATTGCCGGTTGATTGTCAGCAGGTGGCGCAGCTTGCCGTAGTCGATGCGCACGTTGGTGTCAATCAACTCGTCCGGCATGGATTTATTGGATATGGACTCATCGAGGAAATAGAGCACCATGTCGGTGTTGTAGAGGTCGCCTTGGGCACGCTTGGCGAACCGATAGCCATTGTACCACTCCTGCATTACCTCCAGCGCGGCTTCTACTTCCTGATTGAACACGCCGTAGTCGTGGTATAGCTCCAGCAGGCCCCGCACCTCCTCCTCGGTGAAGCCGAGCAGGTCGTTGAACTCCGGGCGCAAGCTGATGTTCTTGCCGATGTTGAAGCCGCTGGTGACGTCGTCCATGGTGATCGGCGATACGCCGGTGATGAAGAGCCGCTCCAGCCCGCCGCTTCGCCCGGCTCCGGCCTTGAGCGCGGCAAAGAAATTGCGATAGAAGCCGCCGCCGTGGGTGAAGGACTGGTAGGCTTCGGCCCCGCGATGCGCCAGCACGGTGTTAGCAAAATTGTCGTATTCATCAATGAGCACATATAGCGGAATGCCGTGGTCGCCAGCGTACAGAAACAGCGCGGCGAGTTTGGCGTCGATGGAGGGCGGCGAGAGGATGTGCTGTCTCGCCTCTTGGGGAAACAGGTCCTGATTTTGTTTTAATGCGTGATCGAGTTCCAAGTGACAGTACATCTCAAAACGTTCCCGCAGGGTTTCTAAGGTGTCATCGAACGCCGAAAAGTCAAAGCGTAAGACGACGTAGCAATGGCGGTTTTCGGTCGGCTGCCGCCCCAAGTGTGTGCCGCCGAAGACGGCCTCGAATTCGTCGGCGCGGTTGCGGTCGTAGTAGTTTTCCAGCAGGGACACCCAGCAGGACTTACCAAAGCGACGAGGGCGAATCAGAAAGACGTAGCGTTCGTCTTCTAAGGCGTGGACAAAGCGGGTCTTATCGACGTAGAGGCGGTTTTCCAAGCGAATGGCCCGGAAATCGGCCCAACCGTAGGGAATGAGGGGATAGGATGCGGACATGGCGGCTCCTAAGAGGAAGGAACACCACTGAGCGTAACGATTGAGCAAAACAAGCGCAACGTACGCACGGTTGGCCACATCGGCGAGCGCGTTCTTAACGCACTGCGCCCCTTCTGACGCACTTGATCTAAGCTATTGTAAAAAATTGGGATAGAAGTGAGATAGATCGTTAAGTGCGTCGAAAGGGTGCAATTAAAGAGCGATTCGGCGTTTGATTTGAAATGTCCCGATTTTCTGTAACTCTTTGTATAACAATCAATTAAGATTTTTTGGATCATTTTGGCACGGAAGTTGCTGTTTAATGACCAAGCCCCGTAGGGGACTAATCACTCACCACTCACAATGGGAGGTCAATCATGACCCTGCATCCTTTAGTCCAGATCAGGTACATCTTCGGCCCGAAGAATAGCTCCGACTCCCACAGGCGTAGCCTCTCTCACCGCCGAGAACAGACCTAGCCGTGCCCCGGCACAAAACCCAAGCGAGGTGAACGATGAAAAACATGGCGCGTAACATATCCCTGCTGGTCAATGCGTTCCTGTTGATACTCATTGCGACCGGTGCTCTGTGGGCATTGAAAGAGCTACACCGGCAAGACCCGACCGAGGCTGAGCGGCTGGTGAAGGAGAAGACTTACTTCAAGGACTACCTCAACAGCAGCGTCCAAGCCTCGACCAAGCTGGGTCTGAAATTCCCGGTCATCGAGACGAGGGATATCAAAGGCCGGCCTTTGAGCACGGATTTCTCCAAGACCAAAAAGGGAGGCATCGTCGTCGTACTTAGCGAACTGGCGTGTCAGCCCTGCCTAAAGCCGCAGATGCAAATCCTACAGCACATCTACGAGCGTCTCGCCGAGCCGGAGGAAATGCCCATCTACTGCATCGCTAGGATGAGCGAGCAGAAATTTTCGGACTATGTGCGGACTTTCCAGATCACGTTTCCAGTTGTGTCGGACACGACCGGGTATTTCAGCGAGACGCCCTTTGGCGAACCGACCCCGGCGGTATTTGTAGTTGATGAGAACAACACGGTCGTCAACGTCCATATCCCCGTGCAGGAGAAGCCGCACCTTTCGGTCATTTTCTACAATGAGTTGAAGCCTTGGTTCGATTTGGCCGAGCCGCTCGCTTTCAAGTTCAAAGGCGTGAAGTACTACGATGTTATCACCAACAAGGCCGATTTGAGTTCGGTCAAGCACCTACTCTATTGACCAGCCACCTAGCGCAAGGGAGGACAACGAGATGATATTCAAGGAATTTGTAATGCGCTTCGCCCGCTACATCAAACCGTACTGGTGGCAAAGCTCAATCGTATTCGCCTTCATGGTCTTGGCGACGGTCAGTTCGCTCGCCTTTCCCTATATCTTGATGATCCTCATCGACGAGGCCCTGCCCGACGAGGACTACTATCTGCTGGGCATCCTGCTGGCCACCCTGTTCGGCATCATAGCCTTGAACATAATCAGCGTCTTTATTGCCGAGTATCTGTACCGATGGGTCGGCAACCGCGTTGTGTTCGAGATGCGGAGCGAGTTGTTCAGCCACTTATTGCGCCTGCCGCTAAGTTTCTTCAAGCGCAACAAGACCGGGGATATTGCCCATCGGCTTAACAACGATGTGCAGATCGTACAGAAAACGCTTACCTCCGGCGTACTGAAGCTGGTCAATAGTGTGCTGACGTTGGTCAGCTTGGGGGCGGTGCTAATATGGCTGGACGCTCCCCTCTTCCTCGGCCTAAGCCTGCTCGTGCCCTGCTTCCTAGTGAATCTCAAGTACTTCCAGCCGAAAATAGGCAAAGTGGCCGAGGCGACCCAACACAAGACTTCGGATATACTGGGCTTTTTTATTGAGCGCTTCGACAACATCAAACTCGTGCAGTCGTACAACACATACCGGCACGAAAGCGACAAGTTGGGCAGACGACAGGGAGAGTTGTTCGATCTAGAGATGCACAGTACCGCGTTGAATCTTTCCGCTGGCTCCATCTCGTCCTTTATCATGTCCTTGGCCCCGGTCGTCATCCTCGGTTGGGGAGGGCATCAAGTCATGCAGGGAACAATAGGTTTGGGGGCACTAATCGCCTTTTTCCAGTACTTCATGCGCATTTTCGGCCCTTTGGAAAACCTGAACCAACTGTACCTAGATTGCGTCCGGGCGTCGGTTTCCCTGCGGCGGATTGTGGAATTCATGGACGTGCCGGCGGAGATTGAGCCAGAGCAGGCCGAACCCTTCTCGTTCAAAAAGAAAATAGCGTTCAAAGATGTGGAGTTTGCCTACAACGGGCACACCGTACTCAGCCATTTTGATTTAGAGATTGAAAAGGGCAAGACGTACGCGCTCGTCGGGGCGAGCGGTTGTGGCAAGAGCACGGTTGTCGATCTGTTGTGCCGTTTTTATCAGCCGCAAAAAGGCGAAATAGCCATAGACGACACACCTTGCCGGGCCTTTGGTCTGGGCAAGTACCGAGACCGCATAGGCTTGGTGTCACAGGAAGCACAGCTCTTCCGTGACTCAGTGCTCGAAAACATACGCTATGGCCGATTGGACAGTTCCAAAGAAGAAATCGAACGCGCTGCCGAGGAACTCGAAATTGACGGCGCGGACATCCACGAGCCCGAAGACTCCTTGGCGACGGTATGTGACTCTAAAGCCAACCTGTCGGGTGGGCAGAAACAGCGGATCGCCCTAGCGAGAGCCGTGCTGAAAAACCCCGAGATCATAGTGCTGGATGAGGCGACTTCAGCCTTGGACTCGGAGAGCGAGGAGAAGCTGTTGCGCCGGCTCAAGAGCCATGCCGACGACAAGACGCTCATCATCGTCAGTCACCGGCTTAGTGCCGTCCGGGAGGTCGATGAGATTGTCTGCATGGACGAGGGAAAAATTGTCGAGAAAGGCACCCATGCCGAACTGATGCAGAAAAAAGGCCACTATTGGGAACTGTTCAAAACTCAGCTTGCGAACAATTGAAGAAAGGGAGACCAAGATGAATACCAATGAGAAATCGCAGACACTCGATTTTACCCGTTTGACCGGGCGCGGAGTCAAAGTCGCGGTAGTCGATAGCGGTATTGAACCCAATCATCCCAAGATCGGCCCTATTGCCGGCGGAGTCGGGTTGTGCGCGGTTGCCGGTGGCGGTATCCAACGCGAGGACGATTTCTCCGACCGGGCCGGTCACGGTACGGCCTGCGCAGGCATTATTCGCAAATTGGCCCCGGAAGCCGAACTCTACGGGATACGCGTTTTCGACGAGTCGCTGACCACAGATGGACAGTCTCTGGTCGAAGCCATCGCTTGGGCCATAGAAGAAGGCATGGATGTGGTCAATCTCAGTCTAGGGACGATTGATCCCGCATATAAGAGGCCCTTGGCGGAGATATGCAGCAAGGCCGTTGAAGCCAATCTGATCTTGGTTAGTTCTGAGCACAACGAGGGCATGGAGAGCTATCCGGCCGAGTTATCCGACGTAATCGGCGTCACTTGGGGAAAAATCTACGATCGCTACGGGTACTACCATCGGCGCGGGCAGGCCATTGAGTGCGTGGCTCGGGGCGATCAGCAGCGTCTGTGCTGGCTAGACGGAGGGGAGACGATCACCGGAGGAACCAGTTTTGCCGCGCCCCACATATCGGCGATTGTCGCCTTGATCCGCCAGCGCTTTCCCGGAGCGGGGTTGCCTGAGGTGCGGGAGATCTTGGCGACAAACGCCTTAGAGCTGGAGGGGCACGGGGTGCCCACCGGCAAGTCGGGTACCACTGTCGAGCGGCCGGGTTTTCCCAGCTACAAGTGGATTGGTCGGGCCGCCCTATATCCGTACAACAAGGAAATGCACGCACTGGTGCGCCACGCGAAACATTTGCATTTCACTATTGCTGGTATCGCCGACCCGGTCGGCAAAGGCTTGGTCGGCAAGGACGCCGGCGAGGCCATTGGCGTCGAACCGTTAGGCGTGCGCATTGTCCCCAAATTAGGAGACGCTCTAGAAGGAGCCAATACTCTCGTGTTAGGGTACGTGGATCAGCTATCTCGGTTGGGCAAAAAGGACTTGTTGCGCGAAGCCTGATTCCCTTACACTTTTGAAAATAGGGCTGCTGCCCATAGTTTATGGCTCTCTTTTAACCGCCTAAGATCAAAGGAGGGCCTTATGAGCAGCAGCGAACAGGTATATAACCGATTGCTGGGTAGGTTGCAAGCACTC
>JAJEGS010000053.1 GCA_022819745.1 Candidatus Latescibacterota bacterium
GGGGTATGGGATGGTAGGGATGAGGATGGATCTTTGTTGCCGCCGGGGTTGTATGTAGTGGGTTTGAGTGTGGAGACGGATCAGGGGACGACGCAGCGGCAGGCGATCGTCTCCCTAGTATACTAAGGAGACGAGTATGGCTGGGCGTTTAACAGCGTGTGTATGGGCGGTCCTGTGGATCAGCGCGGTCGGTCCGGCGAGTGGGTTGACGATCTATCGGATAGGCGGCGAGAGCCTGCCGCCCCCGGAGTTGGATCCCCCGTATGAATTCGTGCAAATCAGTTGGAGCGATATTGACGCAGCGCAGCACGGCAGCGAGGAGTTGCTGGTGTTCGACCCAGATTTCGTGCATCCCCAACGGTTCGATTCGTCGGTCAATCTCGTGCCGATCATCGAAGAGCAAGGCGGCGAGATTCTGAACTTGGTGTGGATTGGCTGGGGGCCGCCTCAGGCGGACGATCTCTTCATGTTCGACCAAGACCCGAACACCATTTACCTTGGAGATGGTCACTTTGCCTCGCACGGGCCACCAGAAAAATACCTGACCTTTGATTTTGGCGCTCCCCTGCTGCTAGAGAGGATTCGCTTTTTCCCGCGCACCAAGCACCTGACGGACCGCTTTGTAGAGACCTTCAGGATCGGCATCAACGACGGCGATCCCCTCAAGGATGGTTCACGCGAGTTCAACATTGGGCGCAGAGGGAGCGAACTGGATTTCGACATCATATACGATATAACCGAAAACACCGAAGCCATCATCGACTTGCCCTTGCCGACGCAGCCCGTGCGGCGGGTGCTGTTTGCGGCGGCAGAAAATACGCGCGGCATCTGGGAGATCGCGGAGTTGGAAATCTACGGCAATGGCTTTGCGCCCTTTGCGGGCTACGTGTCCAATGTGATCGACTTAGGGACCTTGGCGAGCTTGGGAGAACTGACATGGGCCGGGCGCGAGGATGAGGGAGCCGGTGTAACCCTGAGTATGCGCAGCGGGCTGGACGCGGATCCGAATATCTATTGGCGGACCACCTTTCGCGGCGGCGAGCGCACCCGCTTCGACGCCAAGGGCCGCCCTCTGACGCTGGCATCGTATAATAAGCTGGCGCTCGGCGAGAAGGCTGGTATCACCCACGACACGGAGAATTGGGCGTTCTGGGGATCGTACAACTTCACCGTCGGCCAGGGGGCGATGGTCGGCGATGGTCCCCAACGCTACGTGCAGTTGCGCGCGGACTTCTCGTCGAGCCAAGAAACCACTGGGCAGTTGGATTGGGTACAGTTTGCCGTGTCGGTCCCGCCGGTAGCACAGCAGGCCGTTGCCGAGATCACGCCTGCGACCGCGCCTCCGGGTGAGGTTACGGCCTTCACCTACAAGTTGCGGACGGTCTTGGCCAGCGACGATTTGGGCTTTGATCGGCTGGACATTGACACGCCGGTTCAGGCACAGAGCGTAGATGCGGTGCGGATTTCGGGCGAGCCGGTGGCCTTTGAGGTGGTGCGGCTGGATGAGGCTGGTTTTGCGGTGCAGCTACCGAAGATTGACGCGCAGCGCACCGAGGAGCTAGTCGAGGTAGATTTCCAGACCGCGATTTTTAAGTTCGGCACAGTGTTTTCCGGGCGGATCTCCAACAGCGAGCAGCCTCAAGAGGTGCCGCAGAGCCTAGAGTCTGGGGACGCGGACGCGCTGTCCGAGAGCAACGTGTTGAGCGTGGGGCTGACTCACTTGGGAGTGCAGACCATCGGCGACTTGGCGCTGATGCCGTCGGTGTTTAGCCCCAATGGCGACGGCATCAACGACTCGGTGCGCATCGAGTGCAATGTGCTGAATTTGGTGGGGCCGGTGCAGGTGGAGTCCTCGGTGTACGATTTGTCGGGTCGCCTGTTGGGCGTGGTGGGTTCGGATTGGACGTCCAGCGGCCGGTACGTGGGGGCGTGGGACGGACGGGATGAGCGCGGTGAGCAGGTGCCACCGGGGTTGTACATTCTGCGCGTGAGCGTCGAGACCGACAAGGGGCCAGCCTTCCGGCAAGCTGTTGTTTCGCTCGCGTACTAAGCGCGATACTAGGAGCCATCCATGTTGTTTTGTCCGAAGGAATATTGGCTTGGCTCGATCTTCTTCGCCGTTCTCCTACTACACGCACCGGCTGCGAGCGGATTGACGATCTATCGGATCGGAGGGGAGAATCTTCCGCCTCCAGACTTGGACGCCCCCTATGAATTCGTGCAAATCGGCTGGAGCGAGATTGGTGCAGCCCAACACGGTAGCGAAAACCTAATCCAGTTCGATCCGGATTCGATTCGTCCGCAATTTCTCAATCCAGACCTCAACTTGACCCCATTGATCCAAGAACGCGGGGGAGAAGTGCTTACTTTTGTCTGGAATGGCTGGCGGTCGCATACGGAGAGCGATGAGTTGATGTTTGATGGCGACTTGGCGACTGCCTTTTTGGGCGATGGTCGCTTTGCTGTGCATTGGCCGTATGTCAAGGCCATGACGTTTGACTTGGGTGCTCCCATCTTCCTCGACCGCATTCGCTTTTTCCCCCGCGACAAATACTTGACTGATCGCTTCGTGCAACAGTTTAGAATCGGAGTCAACGACGGCGACCCGCTCAAGGATGGGACGCGAGAAGTAAATTTAGGGGCGGCCGGTTTTTATTTTGATTTTGATATTGTATATGACGCGGTGGAAAATACTCAGTCCGTCATTGACCTGAAGTTCCCGGATCAGCCTATCCGCTATGTCTTATTTTACTCTAAGGAGAATACGACTGGCATTTGGGAGATCGCCGAGTTGGAGATCTACGGCAATGGTTTTGCGCCGTTTGCCAGCTATGTGTCCAACGTGATTGACTTGGGTGCCCCCGCCAGCCTCGGCAGCCTGACGTGGTCTGGCCAACAGGATGAAGGAGCTACGCTGGCGTTGAGCACGCGCAGT
>JAJEGS010000042.1 GCA_022819745.1 Candidatus Latescibacterota bacterium
GGGGTATGGGATGGTAGGGATGAGGATGGATCTTTGTTGCCGCCGGGGTTGTATGTAGTGGGTTTGAGTGTGGAGACGGATCAGGGGACGACGCAGCGGCAGGCGATCGTCTCCCTAGTATACTAAGGAGACGAGTATGGCGGACGATGTGTAATTTCCTTACCCTAAACGAGTTAAAACACCTTAGAACACAACGGAGACCGCTATGATTATCTTCGGACGCGTCCTTTTCATGGGGCTAGCTCTCGCACTGGCCGGAACCGCCGTGTGCGCCCAGCAGGCCGGCCACCAAGTCCGCAGCAATCAGGTCGTGATCAATGGCCGCAACCATTGGCAAAATTGGGAATCTGCCCCAGGGACCTTGACGATTTCTCCGGACGGGGAAGTGCGCACTCGGCGCATTGAAAAAAATACCAATGCAGTGTTCGACATTGTCGATTACTTGAGCTTTAATCCGCCGGCATCCCTCGGTGGCAAAGAACCCGCCGAGATCGTCCTCGCCGATGCCGTCAAGGGCGGTTCCAATATCGCCGATGTGGTCAATCTGCTCGACGGCGACATCACCACCTATTGGCAGCCCGATCCACCTTCAGCCGACAGGGACTTAGCCTCGCAGTGGTGGTTTGTGATCGACCTAGGTCGCGTAGTTTTTGCCAAAGAACTCGTAATGCGCTTTGTCGAGGAGGGCATGGGCGATCCCTTTCTCCTCTTTGAGGTGCTCATCTCCGACGGTTTGAAGCCGGCTCGCTTGCAAAACAGCGAAAATCCAGCTTTTAAGACCGTGTTGCGGACTTTGAGCAAAAACAAGAGCCAGCGGGTCTTTACGGTTGATCTGACAGATCAAGAGCCTACCGTTCAGGCCGCGGCCGTGCGCTTTGTGCAAATTTTGGTCACGGATACCGACGGGCTACTCGGCACGGAAGTCTCTGCCGATGAATACGAAGCGCTCAGTGAAGAGACGCGTGGCGCGATCCAGCACTTCAAGCGCCAGCCCGATGGCCGCGAGGTGCCCGTTGATCAAGACCTGTACGACATATTGGACGAAGAACGCCGGGGCAGTGTCCGCTACTTTCGCCGGGAATTGCCCCGCTTGGCCGAGCTGGAAGTCTGGAACGAAGGGGACGAGCTAACTGCTGGCATTCTCGCCCGCGGCGGCGTCATCTCTACCAATGCGAAGCAGCCGCTGGCCCTGACCAAGTTCGTCGATGGCGACTTGGCGACCTTCAATCGCATCTTTTACGGAGTTTCCTCGGCGGTGGCTGATCCCGAGTTAGAGTTGGTTTTTGACTTGGGTTCCTTCTATTGGATCGACGCCTTCCGCATGATTTACAACAACAGCTTGTTCCCGAACTATCGGATGGACTTTTCGGACGGTTCCTTGGCCCCAGACGGGAGCATCCAGTGGACGACTAGGGCCGAGCTAAACCCGCGCCCCATCGTCCGCGTTGAAGGTACTGACTTCGAGCCGATCAAGGCGCGGTATGGCCGCTTTCAGTGGACCTTGAATGCCATTGGGGCCCGCACGGCGGACATATCCGAGTTGCAGTTCTACGGCGAAGGTTTTCAGCCGGAGGTCTCGCTGCGGTCGGATCTTATTCGCTTGGGTGGCAGCCGCAACTTGCTGTCAATTGAGTGGGACGCCGACACTCCCCCCGGCACCCAAGTGCTGATTCAGACTCGCACGGGCAATGAATTGGGCGAGATCCTGCACTATTTCAAAAAAGATGGCACAGAAGTAACCGAAAGCGAGTACAACAAGCTGCTGTCGTTGTTCAGGGGCGACACTGTTGCCGAGCAGGTACCCGGCAGCGATTGGAGCAACTGGAGCGAACCCTACGAGGATCCGACGGGCAGTCCGATTGTCTCTCCGTCACCGAGGGAGTTCCTGACGGTGCAGGCGACCTTGCTGTCGGAAGACCCGGAGATAAGCCCAACGCTGCGCTCGATCCGTCTCAACTTCGCCAACCCCGTGGCGCAGCGTCTGTTGGGAGAGATCGGCCCGTTCGCAGTGGACGAACTCGGGGTGCAACGACCGTTTTCGCTTTACGTGCGGCCGGAGTTTGACCGCCGCGATCCAGGCTTTGACGAGCTGTTGTTGTTGGCTCCGTCGAACATGGAGTTGGATATGGTGGGTCTTTACGGCGGTCAGGTGGCCGATTTCGACGGCGAGGCGAGCCCAAGCGCGCTGACTGGGGTCGAGGTCATCCCTACGGGTCGGGACTCGCTGCACGTGCGCTTTGATGCGATCCAGCCCAATGGATCTACGGAAGTGCTGAGGCTGGATTTTGAGACGGCGCTTTTCGTCACTGGCGCGGTGTTACAGGCGGCCCTGCGCAATAGCAGCACAGATGGCGGTGGCGCTTGGCAGCGAATCGACCCGGGGGAGGCTCTAACGCAGGTCGTCGGCAACACCACGACGATTGTCGCTGCTGTGGAGCACAACGCGCTGCTTACGGATGTGGCGGTGCTGCCGGAAGCCTTTTCGCCCAACGGCGATGGGATCAACGACCGCACAGTCTTTGCTTTCAACGTCGTGCGGGTCGGCGATGATAGTCCTGTGGCCGCTGAGATCTACGATTTGGGAGGCCGCCAAATACGGCGTCTGGCGCAAGAGCGCCCATTTAGCACCGGTACCTATGAGATCGAGTGGGATGGTCGGGATGATGGTGGGCGCATGGTGCCGCCGGGTCTGTATTTGGTACAGTTGAGCGTGGATACTGATATCGAGGGAGCGCAGGTCAAAGACGCGCATGTACTCAGGACGGTTTCTGTGGCGTACTGAGTACGGGCGGCGCTGACGGCTTTATTCGCCTTTTCCAAATAACCCCTCTTCGATTGTCTTCAGCTCAAAGTCGTCGATAAATTCCCCGCTACAGTACATTTTCGGGTAAGGAGAGCCTGCATGCGTCTGCTGCTAATTTGGGCCGCCGCGCTCGTTGTCGTCGGGTGTAGTGGGTCCGGCGAATCGGGTGACAAGCCCACGGAGAAGAAAATCGTCTGGTACGCCCTGATGGTCCACCCCTATGTCGAAGAGGTGCAAAAAGGGGTGATCGGCTATGAGCGCGATACTGGGATCAAAATCAAGCGCCAGATCGGCCAAAACTGGACCCAGGACAACGAAAACGCCAATGTCGAGCCGCTGGCGGCCCAGGGCTACAAGGGCTTCTCGCTCTACCCAGCCGACGCCAGCGCCGCCAACGGACTTTACGAAGAATTGGTACAAAACGGAGCATACGTCGTCAGCTATGGAGCGCCGACGACGCTGCCGACGCCCGCGTCGTTTTGCGTGGCGACCGATGTCAAGCAAGCGGCGATGGAGGCGACCGAGGCGCTGATCGGCTTTATGGGCGGCAAGGGCAACATCCTCAACGTGCTCGAACTGGTCGAAGACCCCAACACCATTCTGCGCAAAGAAGGCGTCGAAGCGGCGGTGGCCAAATACCCAGAGGTCCAGATCGTCCAAGAAATCGCCGGTATGGAGTCGATTGAGACCAGCACGGCTAAAATCCAAGACGCGCTCTCGGCGCGGATTGAGGAGATCGACGGTGTGATTTGCACGGGATACACGCCGACCGTGGCCGCGGCGACCATTCTGTCGGAGTGGAACCAAACCCCGGACAACAAGCGCATCCACTTCGTCGGCATCGACACGGACTCGGTGGTACTCGACGCGATCCGCCAAGGGGCCATTGACGCGACCATTTCGCAAAATCCCTATGGCCACGGCTACATTACGTGCGCTCTTCTGAATTATCTGCTCGACGGTTGGCAGGCCAATCCCGACCGCTACTTCATAAACTCGGGCACGGTGCTGGTGACCAAGGATAACGTCGATACTTTTGAGGACGAGGTCAGGGCCATCACCGCGCAGATTATGGGCGAGTTAGAGACCAAATATCTCAGCCCACCCCGCTGATCTGTGCTCGAACTGCAATCCATCAGCAAGCGCTTTCCCGGCGTCCGGGCACTGGACGATGTGTCGCTCTCATTCCAACCGGGCCAGATCCACGCCCTAGTCGGCGAAAACGGCGCGGGTAAGAGCACCCTGCTCAAAATTGTCACTGGGATATATCAGCCCGACGCTGGGCGGATGCTCTTCGACGGCGCGCCGCTGCGCGTGCGCAACTGCCGCGACTGCCTCGACCGCGGTATTGGCTTGGTCCATCAGGAGATTCAGGTGGTAGCCGAGGCCAGCGTCGCCGAGAACATCATGCTCGATAAGTTAGACGCCTTCAGCCGGTGGGGCCGTCTCGACTGGCCGCGGCTCGACGATCAGGCGCGGGCCGCGATGGCGCGGGTTGGGCTGGACATTGATCCGCAGATGCCCATTGGCGATTTAAGCGCGGCGCACAAGCAGCTCGTGCAGATCGCCCGGGTGTTGTCGGCCGAGGCGCGGGTTCTCCTATTGGACGAGCCGACGTCGTCGCTTACCGAGCACGAAGCAGCTCGCCTGTTTGGCATTTTACGCCAGTTGCAAGAGGCGGGCGTGGCCATTGTCTTTGTCTCGCACAAGTTCGACGAGGTCTATCAAATTGGCGACCAAGTCAGCGTGTTGCGGGACGGGCGACACGTGGGTACGAGAGAGCTGGCCGGGTTGCCGCGCGCCGAGCTAATCGAGATGATGATCGGTCGGCGAGCGGAGACGGCTTCGTTTGGCATGCCAGCGGTGGACCGGGCGCGGGAGGTGCTCAGGGTTGAGGAGTTGTATGCACCTGACCGGGCGCACGAGGTGAGCTTTTCGCTCTACGCTGGCGAGATTTTGGGTTTGTACGGCTTGGTGGGAGCCGGGCGCACCGAGTTGGCGCGGTTGCTAGTCGGAGCCGAGCAGGCCGAGCGGGGGGCCGTCTATATCCACGGGGCCAAAGCGAGGATCGGCTCGGTGGCCGATAGCCTGTACAAATACAGCATGGGCTACGTAACCGAAAACCGCAAAGAAGAGGGCCTGCTGCTGGAATCAGCCGTGCGGACCAACCTCGGCATTACCATATGGGAGCGGATCGCCGGCAAGTTCACCCGCCGGATTGACGACCGGGCAGAGACCCAAGCCGCGCAGGCGCTGGTCGCGGCGCTGGATATTCGCACGACGGGCTTGGAGCAGGAGGTAAATCACCTCAGCGGCGGCAATCAGCAGAAAGTCAGCTTGGGCAAGTGGCTGGCGGCCGGCTGCGACATCCTGATCGTCGATGAGCCGACCGTCGGGGTGGATATCCAAGCCAAGGCCCAGATCCATCGCTTGCTGTGGGACTTGGCGGCCAAAGAAGGCAAGGCCATCATTTTGATCTCGTCGGACATGCCGGAGATCATCGGCTTAGCGGGGCGGATTCTCGTCTTTAAGGATAAGCAGATCGTCCACGAGATCGCCGAGATCCACGAGCAGGGCTTGAGCTACGATGAGGTAAGCCGCCGCATCGGTCTGCATCTGAATTGACTATGGATTTTCTGCGCAGACTTATGCGGCACAACGACGCGGGGATCGCCTTGTCGGCGGGGTTGTTGTTTGTGGGATGTGCGCTTAGCTCGGAGAGCTTCCTGTCGGCGTACAACCTTTTCAACATCTCCCGGATCGTTGCGTTCTCCGTGTTGGTGGCGTTGGCTCAGGCGCTGGTGCTGGTCGCTGGGGGGATGAATCTGTCCGTGGGGGCCATTGGTGGTTTAGCTACCATTACCACTGGGTACTGCATTCAGGTGTTGGGTTTGCCGGGGTGGTTAGCGGCGCTGGTGGCGCTGGGGATTGGCGGCGCGGCTGGGTGGGTCAACGGCGTCATCATCACGCGGTTGCAGATTAATTCCTTTATCGCTACGCTGGCCACGCTTTTTGTCTTTACAGGGCTAGTGCATGGGTTTTCCGAAGGCTACGCCTACACGGACATTCCTCGGGAGTTCACGTTTTTGGGACGGCAGAAATTTTTGGGGCTGTCGAATTTGTTCTGGACGATGGGGCTGGTGCTGCTGGCGACGCACTACGCATTCCGGCACACGGTTTTCGGGCGGCGGCTGTTGGCGACCGGGGGGAATCAGGAGGCGGCTCGGCTGGCGGGGATCAATACCGATCGGATGATTTTGCTGTCGCACGTGCTGTCGGGCGGCGTGGGGGCGCTGGCTGCGGTGTTGTGGGTCTCGCGGATGGGTTCGGCGCAACCGGCGACGGGTAAGGACTGGCTGATTACCAGCTTTGCGGTGGCCATTGTCGGTGGGACTGGGCTGGCAGGAGGGCGCATCTCGGCGTTGGGCCTGCTGTTAGGGGCGGTCATCATCGTCCTCATCAAGAACGGCTTGGTGATGCTGGAGGCCAACGTCTATTACGAGCAGGCGTTTTTGGGGTCGATTATTCTGTTGGCCGTGGTGGTGAGCCGGGTGCGGGATCTGTATGGGGGGCGGAGTGGAAGTTAGTACGTAAGCGGTTGACAAGAGCTAAGAACGAGGCAAAGACCTGACATGTACCAACAATTAGACCGCATCACGCTCAAATCCGGTGAAGTTGTACAAGCTGGCGTCGTGCAAGGACCTGATCTCGATTGGGCCGAGCGCGTTGAGACCCTATTGAGTCACAAAGGTCCGTCTTGGCACTGGGGCAACGAACAGGTGCTGCGTACTGAGACCGGGCTCGATGTCTTCTTTTATCTGTTGCACCGCGACGGCGATCCCTTTGCCAATATAATGACCATTGAATACCGAGGCGTGGGGCTGCTCGGCCACGTGTACACCTGCCCCGAAGACCGCCGCCAAGGAGCTGCCATGCAACTGATGGCCTGTCTCATGGAACATTTTAGGCAGCGCGGCGGTCAAGCTCTGTTCTTGGGCACGGGCTATGATACGCCGCCCTATCACATTTATCGGGCCAATGGCTTTGCTGGGGTCGAGCCGGAAAGCGGTTATATGGATTATTACAGCACCTCACAGGACGAATTCGATAGGGATTATTTCGCGCCGGGTTCCACGGCTATAGAATCGGTCGGCTGGCTCCACTGGCCTGTTTCTATCCCTCTGTTTTTGGGTGCTTCCCCCGGTGTCGTGCGTGGCGCTGGTTTGGGTGTGTGGGGTCGCCGCTCCACCGAAGGGCCTTTGTTGCCCTTGCTGCAGGACTGCTTAGAGCGCGACGCAAGTGGCCTGCCGCCTCGCGCGCTGGCTTTGGTGCAACGGGAAACCCGCGCTGTAGTGGGTTGGGCGATGTGGTCCGATCATCCGCTGTGGCCGGACGCCTGTTTGGTTGACTTGTATTGCCACCCGGCTTTTTGGGAGAAGGGGGCCGCCTTGCTTCAGGCGCTAGAGATACCGGAGAGCCACACGTGCTTGGCCTATTGCGACGCTGGTTTGCAGCTCAAAGCTGCTGCTCTGACTGCGGTGGGCTTCCGTTGCAGTGCCACCTTAAACCAGCGGGTTGCTGCGGATCGGGCGCAAACGGGTTGGGTGGATGTTGAGGTGTGGGAAAACAAGGGGAGTTTTCACGCCGACGGATCGGTGGTGGACTGATGATACTCTATTTGTCGGGTCGGGATACGGATGATTTGCTGATGGTGTTGGAAGGGGTGGCGGGCGTGGTGTTCAAACGGAGCGACGAGCGCAAGAAGCGAAAGTATTTTGAAAAGGGGGCGCGCAAGGATTCGATGGGGGAGGTCTCGGCGAAGGTTTTTCTCGGTAGCGGTGTCGGGGAGAAGGCGCGAGCGGCGGTGCGGGAGATCGTGGTTGAGGGCGTGCGGTCGAAGCAGGTTGTGGTTGTAATAAAAGGCGAGGGGAATGCGGAGATCGAGTTGGCCGGGCCGAATCCTGACGAGGGGCAATTACAGGCGTTGGCCGATCGGTTAATGTAGGATGGGCACCTATTTTCGCCTGCAGCGAATGTAAAACATCCCCTTAGACCTCAGAGCCACCAACCGCCCCTTGCCGTAGAGCACTCTCTTGACATTGTAGCCCAAACGTGCTACAGTCAGATGAAGAAGGAGACTATTATGGCAAAGACTGAAGTTGTCCGGGCGCGTATCAATCCAGAGCTAAAGCGCAATGTCGAGGTGCTATTGAGCAAGCTCGGTCTGACTACGACTCAGGCAATTACCCTTTTCTTTCAGCAAATGGAACTGCGCAACGGACTGCCGTTTTCCGTAGAGCTACCCAATAAGGAAACCCGCGACGTTTTTGAAAAGACGGATCGAGGAGAAGAATTGGTCGAGTGTGAAGATGCTGATGACATGTTTCGGAAGCTCAACATTTGATGCGGCGTCCTTTTTATTCTAATCGCTTTGAAAGGGATCTGAAACGATCTCAACGGAGAGGGAAGGATCTTGAGAAGATTAAGGCAGTACTGCGGCACCTGATTGAGGGCAAGCGGCTTGATGACCGCTATTTCGATCATCCGCTCGTAGGGAATTACGTCGGTCGTCGTGAATGCCATATTGAACCGGACTGGTTGCTCATTTACAAACTGGACGGAGACGACATCATTTTTGAGCGCACTGGTACTCACGCTGACTTATTTAGATAGCTTGATGAATTTGAAGAAGAGTGCTAAAGTCGCCGCCGACCCAGCCAAAACAGCTTGGGCCGACGGCGACGTAGTAGCAAGAGAAATATACGGTACCGCTAGCGCTACTCTTCCGCTGGTTCGTCCCCCTCCTCAGGATAAAGCACCACCCGCACATAGCGATCCATGTTGAAATACTTCTGCGCCGATTGCTGCACCACATCTACCGTCAGCAAATCGACCAACGCTGGATACTGAACCAGCAGCCGCGGATCAACCCCGTTGAAGTCGAGCGACGCCAGCGACCCGACCCAGAAGCTGTTCTCCTTGAGGTCTGTCTCGCGTTGGCGTTTGCGCATTTCCTTGACCTTATCGACGTAGAGGTCGGTGGTGCCGACGGTTTTTAGGCTGTCGATTTGCTCAAAGATCACCTGCGTCAGTTCCTCGACGCGGTCGGGATCGCTGCCGAAGGAGATGGAGATGCGGTACTTCTCGTCCGGATAGTGCGAGCCGCTGCTGCTGACCCAGACCCCATAGGTGCCGCCCAAGTCCTCGCGCAACACCTCGCGCAGCTTGATCTGCAGCACGGAGGTCATGGCCCTGAGTTCGAGGTTGTTTTTCCAGCCATCGTATTCAAAGGGGCCGGTGAAAATCATCTGCGATTGGCTCTTGGGCTCAATGCCGCGATAGACTGCTTTGTCGATCACGCCCTCCGGGGCCTCAATGCCGACATCGCGCCAAGTCTCCTCCCGTCCGGTGGTCGGCAAGCCGCCCAAATAAGTGCGCACCAGCGGCTCTATGCCTTCGAGGGTGAAGTTGCCGACGAAGAAAAACGAGAAGTCGCTGGCATCGGCAAAGCGCTCTTGGTACACAGCCATAGACGTGGCCAAGTCCATCTCGTCGAGCAACTCCAGCGACCAAGGCCGCGCCCGGTGGTGATACTGCGCCATGGTGACTGTAATGGTGTCGCTGAACGCCGTTTCTGGACGCGCGCTGCGATTTTGGATGGAGCCTCTCATGAGTGTCTGATAGGCTTGGAAGGCCGTGCTGTCTTGGCGCGGCGCAGTGAAGAAGGCGTAGATCAGCTCGAACATGGTCTGGATATCTTCGGGCGAAGCCGAGCCAGAAACGCCCTCCCGCAAGCTACTGATCCACGGCGATACCCGCACCACTTTGCCGGCCAGTTTCTTCTCCAGTTCAATCTTGTTAAACGGCCCCACGCCGCCTTCGCTCACCACCGAGGTCGCAGTCGAGGCCGCCACGTAGTCGGTGTCGGGGACTAGGGAATGACCGCCGGGACTATAGGCCCTAAAGAGGATCTCATCGTTTTTGAAGTCCGTCGGCTTCAGGCAGACCCGGATGCCGTTGGCGAGGGTCCACCAAGTCGCGCCGATCTCGGGGATTTCGCTGCGTTCGACGATTTCAGCGGGAGCGGGCACTTGTGCCACGAGCGGCTCGTCGGATACCTCGTCGGCGTACGGCGCGATCTCCTGCTGCGCTGCCTTGGCGAAGATCGCCAGCAGATCCTGCTCGTTGGGCACGGCAATACCCTCTTGCTCAGGGGCTTCTACGGTGATTACCCGGTTTTTTTCGCTCGTCCACTCGCTGGCCAGCGCATTGATCTCCTCTAATGCAATGCCGGGTACCAGTTCTTGGTAGAGTTCGTATTCTTTGGCAATGCCGGGGATGGCTTCGTCGGTCAGCAAGTGGCGCACGTATTCGGAGGCAAAACCGCTCGACTGTTGTTTGTCTCGCTCGCGGTAGGACTGCTCCATGCTGCGCAGCATTTCCTTTTTCTCGCGCGCGAGCTCGGAGGCGGTAAAGCCGTGTTCCCGCACTCGCGCCGCTTCAACCAGCAGGGCCTCAAGCCCGGCGTCGAAACCGTTGTTTTGTACCGCAGCGCCGAGGATGAAAAACTCCTTGGAGCGCAGCCAGCGCCCTTGGCCCGAATAGGCACCTAAAAAGGGCGGCTCGGGGAGCTTGGTCAGTTCGTGCAGGCGTTGGTTGAGCATCCGGTGATATAGAGCCTCAATCAGTGAGCGGCGGTAGGTGCTCACCGTCCCTTGGGGCCGCACGTCCATCTTGTAGTAGATACTGACGCTGTTGTAAGTGGCTTCTGGGTCGGTGGTGATGGCGAAGAGCGTCTCCTCGTGGTCGGGCACGGGGAACACTGTGCGCTTGGGGGGGCTTTCTGCCGAGGGGATGCGGGCAAAGTACTCCTGCACCAGCGCCTCTACCTCCGCTGGCTCAATGTCGCCGACGGCCACAAAACCCATCAGATCGGGCCGGTACCAAGTGCGGTAAAAGCGGCGCAGATCCTCGTGATGAAAGGTGTCGAGCACGGCCTTCTGGCCGATGGGCAGGCGCACGGCGTAGCGCGAATCCTTCAGGAGAATGGGTATTTGCTCGTCGAACATGCGCTGCTGAGCGCCGCGCCGCAGTCGCCATTCTTCGATTACGACGCCGCGTTCCTTGTCGATTTCCTCGGAATCAAAGCTGATCTGGTGCGCCCAGTCCTCTAAAATTTGGAAGGCTGTGTGTACCACTTCGGCGCTGTCGGTGGGCACGGTCAGCATGTACACGGTCTCGTCGAAGCTGGTGTAGGCATTGAGATCCGGCCCGAAGCGCATGCCGATTAGCTCCAGATAATCCACCAACTCCTGCTTGGCGAAGTTTTTGGTGCCATTGAAGGCCATGTGCTCGGCAAAGTGCGCCAGCCCCTGTTGATTTTCGTCCTCCAGCACCGAGCCGGCATCGACCACCAGCCGCAGCTCGACTCGGTTTTCGGGCTTTTGGTTTTTGCGGATGACATAGCGCAGGCCGTTGTCTAACTGGCCGACGGTCACCAGCGAATCAATGGGCAGCTTCGGATCCTCTAGCTTCTCGGTCGTCTCCTCCATTGCCGCCTGTTGCACGGTCGTCGGCGACGTGCTGACACAGGCGTACAGTAGCACTGGCAGCACAGTGAACAGCAGCAAAACTCGTCTCATTGATGACTCCTGTTTTGATTGGTCAATAGCCGGTTGATCCATTTCAACCGGCTGTTTGTTCTATGATGGAAATTTTCGCTTTGGGATGCGTATGGAGGATGCCGTGGATACCCTTAACGGTGCGTCGATCTACCTCTCGGGCGTAAACTTGGTCCCAGAACGCTACATTTTCTTGCAGATCTTCGCTCAGATCTTCGAGGTATATTTCGTCTTTCTCTGCCGGAAATAGCAAATCAAAGACCTGATCGGTCACAGCGTATAGTTCAAAGCGGCTGTTCAGTGCCCCATCGACAATCTCGATATGTTTCATGTTGTCCTCGTTTTTTTATTCGTTTGGATAGACATTGATGTGGCCGGTACGCCCTCCGTCCAACTGGACGTCGAAGTGAGGACCTCCGTGCGACTCACCCGGTCGTGTGGGGACCCATATATTGCCCTGTTCATCGGGATAGCCCCTCCGGCCTTTGTAAGGTCCGTACTCCACCACGACCATTTCTCCATGCCAGTTCTTGAGAGGACGAAAACGCTCGGGCAGGTCTTCAACCCGCAAAGGACGGTACGGTTTTCTTAGGCGAGGCATACATCAATATAATTTCGCTCTTGTACAAGGATAGTGCCAGACTACCAGAAACATTTCATTTGACGCTTGACACTGCTGGCGCACTAGCAAACGCCGCACTCGCTTCGGCAATGGAGCTAAACGCGCCGTCGGCTACGGCGGCACACAGTGCGACACCGACAGCGGCCTCTTCGCCGTGCGACCCCACGTGCAGCGGCATGGCGAACTCCGTTTCCAACGCCGCTCGCAACACGGGATTCAGCTTGATGCCGTTGCCCGCGCCAACCAGCTTGGAGCGCGTGCCGCTGCCTAGGCGGATGGCCTCGCGATACGAATCGGCCAACTCGACGGCCATGCCCTCCAACAGCGCGCGCGTTAGATGCCCGGCAGTCAGCGTCGTAGCGGTCAGATCGCGGAAGGCGGCCTTGGCGCGTGGCCTGCTGCGCGACCCGGAAAACAGCGGGTCGGCGCGCACGCCCTCGGCACCGGCCGGTACGTCGGCTGCTAATGCTACGAGCCGCTCGTAGAGGGCCTCGCTGTCGGGTTGGACATCGGCGAGGGCATAGATGGCATCGGCGAAGAAGTCGCGCAGCGTCCTGAACGTACGCCCGCCGACGGCCCCCACGCCGGCCAGCAGATAGCCGCGCTGGATATAGGGACGCAGTTCGAGCGAGCCGCGCGGCAGTGGGGCTTCGATATGCAGGGCCGCTTGTCCGCCGGTGCCGACGTTGACGGCCACGGTGTTGGCGTAATCGGCGACCGTGCCGGCAAAGCTACACTGGTGATCGCCAGACGCCACGGCCACGGGCAGGCCCGCTGGTACGCCGAGCTTTTGGGCCATTGCTGGGGTCAGGGGACCGGCCATGGTACAGGATTCAACGAGATCGGGAAATAGCGACTGGTCTAGGCCGAGATCGGCGATAAGATCATTTGCCCAAGCGCGCTTGGGCACGTCATAGACGCCCCAGCCGAGCGCGTCCGTGGGATCGACCACCGGCCGTTTGCCTACCAGCCGCGACACCACAAACTCAGGGGCCGCGGTGCCGCTGACGCCGCTGGGAAGCTGATTGTTGGCTTGCAGCCAAAACAGGTGCGGCGCAGCGTGGCCAGCCACGAGAGGGCAGCCAGTATTGGCAAAGGCGGGCATTTCTCCTTCAGTGGCGACGGAACCCCCGCGCTGGGCCATGGCCTCTAAGTAGGTGTGCTGCTGACCCGGTAGGAGGTCTTGAGCACGCTGGTCCTGCCAGGAGAAATAAGGGCCAACGGTATCGAGCGCGGCGTCGAGGAGTTGAAGACCCTGTTGCTGCCCGGTGACGCCGATGGCCGTTGGCCGAGCACTGGTGCGGGCTACAAGCGCGGCCGCGTTGTCGATGGCTAGTTCGGTCATCGCGTCGAGGTCCCACTCCGAGCGGCCGATTCGCTTATCTGTTGCAGCGGTTACTTCGGACGAATTGGCCGCGCTGGCTGCGCCGACGACGGCGTTGGTGTCGAGGTCAATGACGATGGTGACAACGGTAGTAGAGCCGATGTCTAGCGCGAGGTAGTGCGTTGACATGGAACTAACTCAGGTGCGACCAGTCGAAGACTACGCCGAGGTATTCCTCTTTATTGGCGGTAAGTCCCTCGTACATCTGTTGACAGTCTGCGGGGGACGCTAGATGAGAGATCAGGGGCTCGACGACGAGTTGGCCGCCGGCGATCCACGCGGCGAGTTGGCGGTAATTAGCGTCGAGATCGCGGCAGCGCTCGGTGGCGTGCTGCGGCCAGCGCCACTCGAGCGCGCCGATCATGCGGATCGCCTCTAGGTGGATGCGCAGCAGCATGGGCGTCACATCGAAGTGGGCCGGGGCGCGCGGACTGCCGAGGAGGATGAGTTCGCCGTGGCGGGCAACGCACATCGCGGTCTGGGCAATGACTTCGCTGATGCCAATGGCTTCGACGCCGATGCGAGCACCTGCGCCGCCGGTCCAGTCGCGCACCACTGCTTCCAGATCGTCGCGGCCGGGATTGACGGTGTGCTCAATGCCACAGGCGCGCGCCTGCTGTAGGCGCAACTCGGACAAGTCCGCGAGCATGACGTCGGCACCGGCCAAGCGGAAGAGCTGAGCGGCGAAGTTGCCCACGAGGCCGCCGCCGACCACGAGCACGGTGTCTCCGGGCTGGACGCTAGAAGAGCGCAAAGCGGAGATGCTGACACCGGCCATGCGCGTGAACACTAGGTGCTGGCCAGGGGCCTCGTGCGAGACGGGCAGCGCCATGCGCTGCGCATCTGTCTTGACGATGGAAGCGTGGCGGGCAAAGGACAGCACGCGGTCGCCCGGTTGTACGCCAGAAACCGCGTCGCCGATTTGCAGTACTTGGCCGAGGTTGCCGTAGCCAGTGCCTCGGGGATACTGGCCGGCGTCGCCGAAGGGCATCTGCTTGACGAGGCCGGTAAAGCCCGCGCCTTCGGTGCCGGCGCTGACGATGGAGTATTCGGTCTCTATTAATACTTCATGGGGGTGCAAGTGGTCATCGAGATCGGTCTGGGTGACCTCGATGCGCCCCGGCTCGACGACGGTGAGTTCATGAGTTAGCACGGCGAGTAGTCCTCCTTAAATGGGCCATATGGCAGCAAGCAGAGAAAATATAAAGGACGTTTAGGGGAGTGGCGTCAAGCCACACAAAAGGAATAAAACTGCTTGACGAAAAAAGCCGACCTCTCTATTATTGGCGAACCTGCTCGCGGGGTACAAGGAGTTTATTGCGCCCAAGAAGTAAGTGGAGGTCAATGGGGATTTGGTAGCTGTAGGTTGAGATGGATGTGCCTGCTGGAGCAGATATTATGGCATTGCAGAGTTAAGATAAGCGAGAAGACTTAGAGTATAAAAATTGTAAATTTGTTGTAACGTTTGTACTGCTGCTCTCTGTTATGTCGCTTCTAACGATTAATCGTTCATAATTGAATGATACTACACTTTGGCATATAAGCAAATTTGTTCCACAAGATATAGTGGATCAAATTGTCAACTGAAAAGATACATTTATGAGTTGTATTAAAAGTAACAAAGTTACATCTATAGAGCTAGCGAGTTTAGGAACTTATGTTCAGTTGCTAGACACAAGCGGAAGATGTGAAGGAGTAGCTACCCTTTTATGATATTGCCCAGTGAGCTGACAATCTACTAAAAACCTCTACGGCGCAATATTTAACCTATCAGCGCCGTTTTTTATTCCAGGCTAAAACACTACTGAGGCCCGTTGAGCGGGCCGATTTGGAAAGGAGGCGCGTCGTGTTATTTCGCACTCGAACGCTTCTTCCTATAGGACTTATTGCCATTTCTACATTTGTCCAATGCAGCCAACCGACGGCACCGCCACAGCCCAAGTACATCGGCGATCTGCCGGTATTGCAATCCCACGGCAAGTTGCGCGTCATCGTCCCCTCAGAGCCGATTGCCCATATACCCAAGCAGGCGGAGCCGGTGACGATTGACTACGACCTCGCCCGCGACTTGGCCGAGGAATTCAAGTTGGAACTGATGCTGGTAAAGGCCGAAAATTATGCCCAGATGGTCCAGAAGTTGCTGGAAGGCGAAGGCGATATCGTCGCTGCGAGCCTGACGATTACAGCAGCGCGGCAGGAGCAAGTGGCGTTTTCTGTGCCGTATCTCTACGTGGATGAATATCTGATCACTTCAGCCAGCGACGGCCTGCCGACGACGATTGAGGACTTGGCCGGAATGACAATCGGCGTCCGGCGCTCTAGCTCGCACTACGAGACTCTATTGGATATTCAGCAACAGGTGCCGTCGTTGCAGATTCACACCGCGTCGGAGAAGCTCGGCCTCGAGTACCTCATCGACGGCATCGTCCGCAGCGAATACCAAGCGACCGTAGCCGACGAGCACTTGTGGAGGGGGGTGGAAAGCTACTACGACAACATGGTTACGCCGCTAATAGTGGCCGAAAACCGCCCGATCGCCCTGATGATGCGGCCCGACGATGTACAGCTCAAGACCAGGGTCGATGAATACCTGCTCGCCCAGCAGTTTACGCGCCAGTCCCAGCAGGCTTTCACCGACGATTTGCCCGGCTTAAAAGAGCGTCGGCGGTTGCGCATGATCACCCGCAATAATGCGCTGACCTATTTTATCCACCGCGGCCGGCAGGTGGGCTTTGAATACGAGCTTATCAAGGAATTTGCCGACCGGCACGATCTGCGGCTCGATATCGTTATCCCGGACAGCCACGCCGACCTGCTGTCGTATTTGAACGAGGGCAAAGGCGATGTGGTGGCTGCGGCGATGACTATTACCGAGGAGCGACGAGCGCAGGCGGCGTTTACCTTGCCCTATAACGAAGTAGATGAGCTGGTGGTCGTGCGCGCCGATGAGGATTCGATTGCCAGCCTTGAGGACTTGGCCGGTCGCACGGTTCACGTGCGCGCTAGCTCTTCTTTTTACACCACTCTGGTGGCCCTTGAGGATTCCATAGCGGGTTTGCAGGTCGTGCCGCTGCCCGACGACCTCGAAACCGAAGACATCCTAGCAGGCGTCGAGGCGGGTCGCTACGACATTACCTTATGCGACTCCAATCTGCTCGACGTGGAACTCGCCTACGGGCGTGCGCTCAAGGCGGCCTTCAGCATCAAGCCAACGGTCTTGGGATGGGCAGTGCGCCGGGACAATCCGGCTTTGCTAGCGGCGCTCAATCAGTATGTACAAGAGGAAAAAGGCGGCTTGTTTTTTAATATGATGAAGAAGCGGTACTTCAAAAACAAGCGCACCATCACTAGGGCTAAGGATTCGCTGCGGGTCGATTTGAGCGGTCGCCTGTCGCCCTACGATGAGCTGGTAAAAAAATACGCCCAGCAGTACGGCCAGGACTGGCGGTTGATTACCGCGCAGATGTACCAGGAATCCAAGTTCGATCCCCAGGCCACTAGCTGGGTCGGTGCGCGCGGGCTTATGCAGATCATGCCGGTCACCGGGCGCGAGTTGGGATTTACCGATCTGCACGACCCCGAAGAGAATATCCACGCGGGAGTAAAGTACCTGTCCCAACTGGTCAACCGCTTTGACTCGAACATACCCATCGAGGAACGGACGCGTTTTGCGCTAGCCGCCTACAATGTCGGCTATGGGCATGTCCTCGACGCGCGTCGCTTGGCGCGCGAAAAGGGGTGGAATCCCGACCGGTGGTTTGGCCACGTGGAACAGGCGATGCGGCTGCTTGCCAAGCCGGTGTATCACAAACGGGCGCGCTACGGCTTCTGTCGCTGCGGCCAGCCCGTGCATTACGTGGGCAACATTCAGAATATGTACGACGCCTATGTCGGGATGCTGACTATGGCGAGGGACCCGGACCCAGAGCGTCTATGAGCTGGTGGTCTGCTGCTTGGTTTCGCAGATGGAGATAGTAGCAGTAGCAAGCTGATCCTCGTACAGTCGGTATCTTGACGCTGATAGCACTAGCCGTCAGGTGGTTTACTATTAGATCCCACCCTTGTTGTATTTCCTCTCTTTCACCAGCTTAGGTGAATCTGACTTCCATTTTACATAGCAGAGGAGCATAGAAGGCGGGATGGCCGAGCCTAAGCTGCGATTCCCGGTGCGGAAGTTAGCGGCGCTCAGGCCGGGTTATCTGGCGTTGCTGTTTGTCGTGCTGGCCTTGGTGTTGGGGGCCTTTGCGCTCTACGGCCTGCGGCAGGCGCAGCAATCGACCTTGGAGACACTCGAACGCGGGGCGCGATCGCTGGCCGAAGCGGTTTCGCGCGCTGAGGAGAACGTGCTCCGCGCCGAAGGCGACATGGAAGAACTGGTCGAGGAACGGCTGTTAGACAATGCCCGGCTGCTGGCCGAGTTGGGGCTGACACAGTCGTTTTCCGACACGCTCTTGGCGCGGATTGCAGCGGACAACGCCCTCGACCAAGTCGATGTACTCGACACGGCCGGCAGGCTGGTGGCGTCGAGTGGCGTCGTCGATACGGAAGAGTTGGTGGAGTGGCAGCGGGAGTTGGAGCCGCTGCTGGTAGGCGTGGAGGAGGCGCTGCTGTTCGAGTTAGACGACCAGCTCTTTGCCGTGGCCGTGGCCATACGGGGTGGAGGCGCGGTGATCGTGCGAGTTGCGGCCGAGCGGCTGTTACACCTGCGGATTCGCTCTGGCGCTGGTCGGCTTATCCAAGAGATCGGCACCAACCAAGACATTGTGTACATGGCCTTGCAGGATACGCTGGGCCTGTTGGCCGCTTCGCACGATCTGGTCTTACTCGAAAGCATTGTTGGCGACGCATTTCTCGAGATGGCCCTGACGCGCAATGCGACCGCTTCGCGCCTCGTCGAGTTTGAGGGCGAGGAGATATTTGAGGTCGTCATCCCCTTCGCGCCCCAAGGGATGACGCTGGGGCTTTTGCGCATTGGCCTCTCGCTCGATGAACTGCGGGCACAGGAGCAGCGCGGGCGGCTGCAAGTGGCGTTGCTGGTGCTCCTGCTCCTGATATTGGGTGCCGTGGGTACTGGGGCGGTAATTGTGCGGCAAAACTTGGCCCTGCTCAGCGATGCGTACGCGAACATACAGACCTATAGCAGCCGCATCTTGGCGCAGATGACGGACGCGGTGGTGGCCACGGATCCGGCTGGGACCATTGAAGTCTTCAACCAAGCGGCCGAGGCATTATTCGGAGTCGAAGGTGAGCAGGTGCGGGGGCAGCGCCTGCGCGATGTATGGCCGCACGAGGCCGTGGGTAGGGCCTTGGCCGGCGAGGAACTGGTGGGCTTAGCCTGTCGTTTTACGGATGCTCGGGGCCGCGAGCGAACTCTGTCGCTGTCGAGCGCACAGGTGTACAATGCCAGCGACGAGGTGGAGACCATAGTCTTGGTGATTCAGGATCTGAGCGAGAAGGTGGCGCTGGAGGCCGATCTCCGGCGACGAGACCGCTTGGCCTCCATGGGGGCACTGGCCTCGGGCGTGGCCCACGAAGTGCGCAATCCACTCAACGCCATCAGTGTGATCGTGCAGCGGCTGCGGCGCGAGTTTACTCCGCGCGCAGACGAGGGCGAATACCGCCAGTTAACCCAAATCGTCGGTGGCGAGGTCGAGCGGGTCAATCGCATCATTCAGCAGTTTCTAGAATTGGCCCGCCCGCGCGCGCTTGCCAAGACTCGTGTGGCGCTGGCGTCGATCTTGGAGCGGGCGGCTGAGACGGTCGAGCCGCAAATGCTCGCCGCTGGGCTGCGGCTGGAGCGAGATTTTGCCGGTGTAGGCGAAGCTCAAGTCGATGCGGACCAGCTACATCAGGCGCTGCTCAACTTGCTGGTCAATGCAGTGGAAGCTACAGACGAGGGGCACATCCGGCTAGCGACCCGGTCGCTGCCCGAGGGCTGGGTGGAGATCGGCGTGGCCGATACCGGCCCGGGCATTCCGGCTGAAAATGTCGAGCGGATATTCGACCTGTATTTTACAACCAAGGCCGCAGGGGCGGGGCTGGGTTTGAGCTTGGTGCACCGCATCGTCGCAGAGCACGGGGGGCGCGTTGAAGTGCAGAGTGATCGCGGCGCGGGCGCGCGATTTGTCATTCTACTGCCGAGGGGATTTTGAAATGGCTGGAGAGACCATTCTGATAATCGACGACGAAGCCGCACAGCGCGAGGCCGTGGGCGGCTATTTGCGCAAGCGGGGTTTTGTGGTCTTGCAGGCCGCTAACGGACGAGAGGGTTTGGCCTTATTGCAGGGCCAAGTGGTGGATCTGATCATCACGGATTTGCGGATGCCGGAGTTGGACGGGATGGGCGTGCTCGCTGCCGCCCGTGAGATCAATCCTGCTATCGGGGTAGTGATGGCGACGGCTTTCGGAACGGTCGATGGAGCCGTTGACGCCATGCAGGAAGGGGCCTTCTACTACCTGCAAAAGCCGATTGATCTCGATGTGCTCGACCGGATCGTCGATCGCGCCTTGGAGCAGCGGCATCGCATCTCGGAAAACGAACTGCTCCGCGAGCAAATCGGGGAGCGGGTGTCGTTTGGCGGCATTATGGGCTGCTCGCCAGCGATAGAAGAGGCCCTCAACGTGGTGGCGCGGGCCGCACCGAGCCGAGCGACTGTGCTGCTGCGCGGCGAGTCGGGCACTGGCAAGGAGCTGATGGCGCGTGCAGTACACGAAGCAAGTCCTCGCGCGGATCATCCCTTTGTAGCCGTCAACTGCGCCGCCCTCAACAAAGGCTTGATCGAGAGCGAGTTGTTCGGGCACGAAAAAGGTGCCTTTACCGGGGCGGACGCCCGGCGCGCTGGCCGCTTTGAGCAGGCCGACGGCGGCACTCTGTTTCTCGACGAATTGGCCGAAATTCCCCTCGATGTGCAGGTCAAACTTTTGCGCGTCTTGCAGGAGCGCAAGATCGAGCGCGTTGGTAGCGGCATTGAGATCGAGGTTGATGTGCGGCTGATCGGGGCGACGAATCGCGATTTGGAGGCGCTGGTCGCGCAAGGAGCGTTCCGCGAGGATCTGTTTTACCGGCTCAATGTCGTCGCGGTGGAGTTGCCGCCATTGCGACAGCGCAAGAGCGATATTCCGCTGCTGGTGGACCACTTTCTCGCCCGCTACGCCGAGGAAAACGGCAAGGCTATTGGCGAGGTTTCCAAAGAGGCGTTGGAACTGCTGACGCGCTACGCATATCCCGGCAATGTGCGCGAGTTGCAAAACATCGTCGAGCGCGCGGTGGTCATGTCTCGCGGTGAGGTGGTGACGCGGGCGGACTTGCCGGTCGAAGTGCAACAAGCAGCACCTGCGCCGGTTGCGGATACGTTGTCCGCGCAAGTGGAGGAATTGGAAAAGACGGCCATTGCCCAAGCCTTAGAGCGGGCCGGCGGCGTCCAGAGCCGAGCCGCCGAATTGCTGGGTCTGACCGAGCGCAACCTGCGCTACAAGCTGAAGAAGTACGGGCTGAAATAGCTGACGTATACACGGGCGACCCCCACCCTTGGATTCCCGCTTGCGCGGGAATGACGGGTAGGGACAGTTGGGTGAGATCAGTAAAGTAGCTTCAGAAACCGAATTGGATGCCTGCGGAATAGGCGTGGGCGTCTGCGTCGTAGAAAGCGTCGTTGGACGCGACCGAGCGGTAGAGCCACTCCAATTCGAGGGCCATTTCTCGGAACGGGGTGTTGTCTAGGTAGAATGCGCGCGCTAGCCCTAGGCGCGCAGTATGGCGCGTTTCCGCAGTGGATTCCCCGGTGAGAACTCCGGCGAGATCGTAGGATGGCCTCTGGCTGTAGAGGCGGCTTTCGCGCTGGAAAGAGGCCGCTAGCTCGCAGTTTAACGGAGCCAAGTACTTCAGGGCAGCACTCCATTGATCCCCGCCATAGCTGTAGCGGTCTTCAAAGAGTTCGTCTGGATCGTACCAGTATGCCTGCGACGTCGGCGGCGCTTTGTAGAATTCGTCTGGATTGTACCAGTGCGCCTTGGATTTGGTCTTAGTCTTGTCGAACTCGTCGAAAATTTTGTTTGGATCGTGCCAGAACCAATCGGCATCGCGGCTCTGGCCGGTGAGGATGTCTTGGTGATGCCACGCTAGCTGTAAGCCGAGGTTGGGACCGAGGGATTGGGCGGCCTTGAGGCGGGTGCCCCACAGAAGTGGGTTGCGGCTGGGTTGGGTGGTTTCTTGCAGGTAGGATTTAAGGCCCAACTCGCCGTTTAGCTGCAAGGTGGTGCGGGTGGGCAGGTAGTGGGTTAGCTGAGCGTCGAGGTGCTGTTCGCGGTAGCTGTAGTCCGCGGCGTTGAGAAAGTTTTGGTAGCTGAAGGTATAGTCGAGGCGGGAGATCAACTCTGGGTGCAGATACGGCTCGAAGCTGGCGAAGGCTCGGCCAGCGGCAAAGTCGCGGTAGGAGTAAAGCGGGCGATCCAAGCGCAGGCTCAGGTTGGCACCGGCGAAGAATAGACCCGCCGCACCCACGGGGCACGCATAGCTCGCACCCAAGCTGTGCAAATGGTTGAACAGGTCGGCGTTTTCGCTGAATACGTTGGCGTTGCCCGAATAGTACAAGCTCAAGTCGGTGTCGAACTGGTAGTCGAAGTCGATATAGGCCGACTGCATTAGATCGCTGCGCTGGCTGGCCGTGAGAAAGACATTGTCTGTATAAGTGGTGTACAGATCGGCGTTAAGCGTGACTTGGGCTTCGGCTGCGGAAATCAGTGCGACTAGGCAGGCGGGTAGGTACTTCATTTGCGTTCCTTCTTCTTGGGCTGTTTGGGATCGTCTTTTTTGAGGTGCGGGGGTACGCGGCGTTTTAGACGTTTTGGGGCGAGGTCTCGTACGCGTTCGTCCGGGTGTCTTAGGAGGCGGCGCAACAGGCGGGCGTCGTCGATGCCGTCGCCGTCCTCGTCCAAGAAGAAGTCCATCCGCCGTTTTTGAGCGTGCAGCCGCTGGTGCAGCCGCTTGAGCGGGTCGTGCATGCCGTCGCCATCGGCGTCGCGGAATTGCTTGACTTGGTGCCGGCGCTCTTCAAAGACGCGGCCAAAGCGATAGCCGAGCAGCCCGTGCGGGCCGTACTTTGCACCGGTGATGTCGTTTACGTGGTCGCCATTGAAATCGACGACATTGTCGATGAAGCCGTCGTCGTCCGCGTCGCGGAAGCGGCCGTCGAGGTCGTTTACGCCGTCGCCGTCTTGGTCGCGGAAGCGGTCGTTTACGCCGTCTTCGTCTTCGTCTAAAAAAGGGAAGTGGTGGGGATAAGGCTGGCCGTTGAGGTCGTTCACGCCGTCGCCGTCTTGGTCGCGGAAGCGGTCGTTTACGCCGTCGCGGTCGGCATCGACATAGCCGACAATGGGCGCAGGGGCCGCGTCCTCCTCTGACGGACCGGATTGGGCGTGGACAGAACAGGCCAGCAGGGCGCTGACCGCGATAGCGATGACGACCATGTTTTTCTCAAGAGATTCAGTAGAGGCGACCGGCCAGTCGCCTCTACCCCTACACTAGGATTACCGATCGAAAGAGTCCTTGACACGGCCCCAGCTCGTCTCCTCAGCCGAGGTAGTGGCTTTGCCGGCGGCCGCGTCCGTGCTCTCCTCCGCGTCCGTGCTTAGCCCACACCCGTACCATCCGCGTCCGTGCTTGCCGAACTCGTACCATCCGAGCCCGCGCCATCCGAGCCCGTGCTTGCCGAACCCGTTCTCTTCGAAGGCGGCAATTTGGTCTTCGGTTAGGATGGTCGCCAAGCTGACGAGGAACTGGTATCTGGTCAGCCCTTGCTCTTGAAGGGCTTCGATTTGGGCTTGCTGATCTTCGGTCAAGCCGAGTGGGTTCACGATGCCTTCGAAGATGGCGCGTTGCTCTGCGGTTAAGAGGGCCTCAAAGTCGGTGCGGTATTGGTCGCTAAGGGCTTGCCGCTGCTCGTTGAGGGTTTCTTGAAGGGCTTCGATTTGGGCCAACTGGTCTAAGGTCAAGCCGAGTTGGAGTAGTGTGCTCAGGGAGGTGTATCCGCCGCGCTTGGTGTATCCGTTGAGCCCTCGCCATCCGAGCCCGTGCTTGCCGAATCCGTACTCATCAAGGGCGGCAAGCCCGGCAATTTGGTCTTCGGTTAGGATGGTCGCCAAGTTGATGAGGAACTGGTATCTGGTCAGCCCTTGCTCTTGGAGGGCTTCGATTTGGGCCTGTTGGTCTTCGGTCAAGCCGAGTGGGTTCACGATGCCTTCGAAGATGGCGCGTTGCTCTTCGGTTAGGAGGGCCTCAAAGTCGGTGCGGTATTGGTCGCTAAGGGCCTGCCGCTGCTCGTTGAGGGTTTCTTGAAGGGCTTCGATTTGGGCCAACTGGTCTAAGGTCAAGCCGAGTTGGACGCTCAGGGAGGTGTATCCGCCGCGCTTGGTGTATCCGCTGTCCTTGGTGTCCCCGCGCTTGGTGTACCAGCCGTCCTTGGCGTGCCCACCCTTGCCGCCCCGGCCTCGTGCCGAGGTGTCCATAGCCGCTGCAGCTACCAATAGCAGCGCGGCTGCGATGACCCATGTTGTCTTCATGATGCTCCTCCTATGGGATGCGTGTGATGCTCAACGTGCATTGTTGAGTCGCACTGTATTAGAGCAACATGTGTGCCACGTTAGAATCTTTTTGCAAAAATGCCGTTTTACAGTGGCAAAACGTCGCATCGTTGCAAAGACTCGGTACGACGAATTCGACCATTTGGTCGAAGCAGGAAGTTGTTAATATGCCATAACTTTTTGTTTTTATTTGATCTATAATTCATTCGACCAAAGTCAGAAATTCGACCAAATGGTCGCTAGCTAGACAAAGCCCACCAGATCAAAAACAGGCGCACCATCGCCAAGGCAAAGGACTCGCTGCGGGTCGATTTGAGTGGCCGCCTGTCGCCCTATGATAAGTTGATAAAAAAATACGCTCGCCAGTACGGCCAAGACTGGCGGTTGATTACCGCGCAGATGTACCAGGAATCCAAATTTGATCCCGAGGCCACGAGCTGGGTCGGCGCGCGCGGGCTGATGCAGATCATGCCGGTCACTGGACTCGAACTGGGATTTACCGATCTGCACGATCCTGAAGAGAATATCCACGCGGGGGTAAAGTACCTGTCCCAACTGGTCAACCGCTTCGATCCGCAAATTCCCATTGAGGAACGGACGCGCCTTGCGCTGGCTGCCTACAATGTTGGCTATGGGCACGTACTCGATGCGCGCCGCTTGGCTCGTGAGAAAGGGTGGAATCCCGACAAGTGGTTTGGCCACGTGGAACAGGCGATGCGGCTGCTCGCCAAGCCGGCCTATCACAAACGGTCGCGCTACGGCTTCTGTCGCTGCGGCCAGCCCGTGCACTACGTGGGCAACATTCAGAATATGTACGACGCCTATGTCGGGATGCTGACGATGGCGAGGGCATCGAACCCAGAGCGTCTCTGAGCTAGTAGGCTGGGACGCGGAGGTTTCTTGACAGGATGCACGGCCGACGGGCATATTATCCGCTATGAACGCACCTACTTTCGACACGCTCCACGCTGCTAAACGCCTCCGCGAGTCCGGCTTTGAAGACGCCCAAGCCGAGGCAGTGGTCGCCACCGTCAACGATGCCATTACCGGCGGCGTTGCTTCCAAGGCAGACCTCGCCGAGCTACGCGCCGAATTCAAAAGCGACCTCGCCGAATTCAAAAGCGACATCTACAAGCAGTTGTGGATTGTCGCCGCTTTTATCGTCAGCGCCGTCGTTGCGGCGATCAAATTCCTTCCTTAAAGCGCTCCCAAACCTTACCCGCGTCCGAACACCTTCGCCGGTAGATACGTAGCCAGTTCCGGCACGAACCACAGCCCTGCTAACAGCAGCACCTGAATGGCGATAAAGGGCACGACTCCCCGATAGATTTGCGGCGTGCTGATCTCAGGGGGAGCGACGCCGCGCAAGTAAAAGAGCGAGAAGCCAAACGGGGGCGTGAGAAAAGAGGTCTGCAAATTCAGGGCGATCATCACGCCCAACCACACCGGATCTAGGCCCATCGTCAAGAGGATCGGGCCGACGATGGGGACGACGACGAAGATGATCTCGAAGAAGTCGAGAAAAAAGCCGAGCAAAAACATCACGGCCATCACCAGCGCAAAAGAGCCGAGCACGCCGCCGGTCGCCTCATGGGTTAGAAAACTCTCGACTGCTTCGTCGCCCCCGTAGCCGCGAAAGACCAGCGAGAACACGCTCGCGCCGATGAGGATGATGAAGACCATGGCGTTGATCTCGGTGGTGGTGCGCATGACTTCTTTGAGCGCGGTGCGGTTGAAATGACCTTTGGCCAGCGACAAGAGTATGGCCCCGACCGCGCCGACCGAAGCTGCCTCGGTCGGCGTGGCTACTCCGAAGAGAATGGAGCCGAGCACCCCGCAGATGAGGACTAGGGGCGGCACGAGGGCTGCGCCGAGGCGGCGGAAGAAGGCCGCGCTGAGGATTTGCGCGCGCTCCTCGGCTGGCACGGCTGGCACGGTAGAAGGTTTGAGGAGGCCGAGGGCGATTATATAGAGGATATAGAGGCCCATCAGCACGACGCCGGGCACGAGCGCGCCCATAAAGAGGTCGCCGACCGACACCGAGACCGGGGCGAAATTGCCCATTTTGAGCTGGGCCTGCTGGTACGCCGAGGAGACCACGTCGCCGAGGATGACTAGCACAATGCTGGGCGGGATGATCTGGCCCAGCGTCCCCGAAGCGCAGATGATGCCGGTGGAAACCGCTGGGGAGTACGCGCGTTTGAGCATGGCCGGCAGCGAAATGAGTCCCATGGTGACGACCGTTGCGCCGACGATGCCAGTGGAAGCCGCCAACAGGCCTCCGACGAGGCAGACCGAAATCCCCAGTCCGCCGCACAAGCTGCCGCAGAGCTGAGCCATGGTTTCGAGCAGGTCCTCGGCGATTTTCGAGCGCTCTAGCACGACCCCCATAAAGACGAACAGCGGCACGGCCATCAGGGTCTCGTTGGACATGATGCCGTAGATGCGGGCCGGCAAAGCCGAGAGAAAGGCCGCGTCAAAGTCGCCGGTGAGGACGCCGAGGCCGGCAAAGCCGAGAGCCGTACCCGCGAGGCAAAAGGCCACTGGGAAGCCAGATAGCAGCACCGCGAAGGTGCAGAGGAACATGGCCAGCGGCGCGAATTCGCTCATTGGGTGCGGAGGGTTTGTAAACTGTGATGAATGATGGCCAGGGCCTGCAAAAACAGCAGCACAAAGCACAGGGGAATGGCGGTTTTGAGCAGATAGACCGCTTCCAAGCCGCCGCCGTCTTGGGAGCCTTCGAGCACGGCCCAAGAGTTGGCGACAAAGGGCAGCGATTGGTAGAACAGCACCGCGCAGCAGGGAATTAGCAGCAGCGCGCTGCCCAAGAGATTGACTAGGGCCTTGCGTCGTTCGTCCAAGGGCCGGTAGAGGATATCGACGCGGACGTGCTCGTCGCGCGAGAGGGTGTAGCTGGCTGCGAGGAGGAAGGTAAAGGCGTGCATGTACAGGGCTATTTCCTGCATCCAGACCCAGCCGCGCCCAAAGAGGTAGCGCAAGATCACGACGACAAAAGTCACCAAGACCATGCCCAGCGTCAGCCAAGGCACGGTGTGGACGATGAAGCGATTGAGGCGTTCCATGCGAGCGTCAGCCAAACGTCAGGGCGCGGGCCTGGGTATAGGCTTCTTCGGAGACATGCGTGTACGCGATGGAGTTTTTGCGGAAGGCGTCAAATGAGTCATAGACCCGGCTGGAGAAGGGGTCTTGGCCGGCGACCTCGGCTACTACTTCGGCGGACACTTTGCCGATTTGCGCCAACAGCTCGTCGGAAAAGCGCCGGAGCTGGACGCCGTGTTCGTCAACCAAGGTCTTGAGGGCTTGGCTGTTGCGCGCGGTGAACTCGCTGAGCATGTCGTCGTTGGCTGCTTGGCAGGCGTACTCGACGACGGCTTGAAGGTCTGAAGGAAGGGCTTCCAAGGCTTGCTTGTTGACCATGCACTCTAGCGCAGTCCCCGGCTCGTGCCAGCCCGGCCAGTAGTAGTATTGGGCGGCTTGGTGTAGCCCAAAGGCGAGATCGTTGTACGGGCCGACCCATTCAGTGGCGTCGATGGCACCGGTCTTGAGAGCTTGGAAAATCTCGCCGCCGGGCAGGGCTTTGACCGTGACTTCGAGGCGGCGCAGGACCTCGCCGCCCAAGCCCGGCATCCGCATGACCAAACCGGAAAAATCGGCGAGGGTGTTGATTTCTCGGTTGAACCAACCGCCCATCTGCACGCCCGTGTTGCCGACGGGAAAGGCTCGGAGGTTGAAGTCGGCGTAGAGTTCGTCCCACAGGCTCTGGCCGCCGCCATAGCGCAGCCAGCCGTTGATCTCGGTCGCGTTTAGCCCAAAGGGGACAGCCGAGAAAAACTGGGTTGCCTCGTGCTTGCCCTTCCAGTAGTAAGCGGCTCCGTGGCCCATCTCGGCGGTGCCGCCGGAGACCGCGTCGAATACGCCTGAGGCTGGTACCAACTCGCCCGCGCCATACACCTTGACGTGCAGGCGTCCATCGGACAGAGCCTCAATGCTGTGGGCGAGGTTGTTGGCACCGGTGCCCAGCGCTGGAAAGTCCTTGGGCCAGGTGGTGACCATCTTCCATTTGAAGCGCTGTTGGGATTGGACCGCAGGAGCCGCTTGCTGTTCGGCTTGGCCACAGGCGGCCAAGCCGCCGGCCGCAACGAGCGGGGCGCTTTGCAGAAAGGAGCGGCGCGAGCGTTGTGTAGAATGTTGCATGGAACCTCAGCTTTTGTTGATCAGATGACAGGAGCCGTCGTCTTGACCGACGATCACGAGATGAGTCATTGCGAGGAAAAGGCCGTTTTCCACGACTCCGGGCAGGCTGTTGAGCCAGCGCTCGGTGGCGCGGGCGTCGTCGATTCCCTCGGGAAAGCGAGCGTCGATGACGTAGTTGCCGTTGTCGGTGACAAACGGGGTGTCCGGTGCCTGCAAGCGCAAGGCTGGGGCGAGCCCGCGCTCTTTGAGATGCCGTGCGATGAGAGCATGAGACCAAGGGACGACCTCGACCGGCAGCGGGGATTTGGTGCCGAGCTGATCGACTAGCTTGGATGGATCGGCGACAATGATTTGGTGCGCGGTGATGGAGGCGACGATTTTCTCGCGCAAGAGCGCGCCGCCTAGGCCCTTGATTAAGTCGAGGTTGGGATCGACCTCGTCAGCCCCGTCAATGGTCAAATCGACGCTGGACACCTCGGCAAGCGTCGTCAGTTCAATGTCGAGGGAGCGGGCCAAGGTGGCCGAGGCTTCTGAGGTCGGGATGGCCTTAACGGACAGTCCGCCCGCGACGCGCTCCCCGAGGGCGCGGATGGCCCACTCAGTGGTCGAGCCAGTGCCCAAGCCCACGATCATCCCGGATTCAATGTACTCGGCGGCGCGACGGCCGGCGGCTTCTTTCGGCGTCATGTCGTTACCAATTTAGAGGCGCGTGCAATAGTGGATCTGGCGGGCGACTTCCTCAAAGCCGAGGCTGGGATACAAGTGCGCGCCGATGGGATTTTGCGCCAGCGTCTCGATTTTGGCGCACTCCATACCAGCGGCGCGCAGATGCGCTAAGCCGTGCTCCAGGAGTTGGCGACCCACACCCTTGCCTTGGCAATGCGGCAGGACGGCGAGGTTGGGAATCCCGCCGATTTTGCTCTCGCGGTCGATGCGGGTGGTGATGTAGCCTACTACCTCGCCGTTTTCTTCCCACACAAAGACGCCGCTTGCCCGCTCGCCGGCCACGTCGTCGTCAATGTGGCGCAGCTTGCGGAATTGCCAGTCGCGTCCGCCGATTAGCCCGAAGCGCTGCTCGATGTTGTGATCGATGGATACGCCGGGGAAGCAAACGGCCGTGATGTGCTTGAGCGCGGGCAAGTCCGCTGGGCGATAGGGGCGAATCACAGCGGTTAGCTTCCAGTGGATACGGAAATCTGTACCAGTGCCGGGTCTGGAGCGGTCTCGCGTCCAGAAAGCAACTCGTCGGCCCGCTTTTTGGCCGCTTCCATTTTGGGCTGCCGGACGCCGCGATAGCCGCGCACCTCCTCGGGCAGCGACAGAACTTGCACCCAGGTGTGGTACTCGTCTGCGGAGCGCGGAGAAAAGTCGGCGATCAGGTTTTCGTACCAAGCGGCGAAGTCGCGCTCTTCGCGGTGCCACCACGAAGAGAAAAGCCGGCGGAGGAACTTCATGCGAGCGACCCACTTCAGCGACCTGTCGCCCAACTTGAGGTCCGGGCGGAAGTCGCGGCCAAAAAGGCGCAGATGTGGTCGGTTCAGGTGGCGGTAGCGGATGCGGTCGCCGCGGCTCGGGTCGATGTTGTAGCGGCGGCGGTCGCGGCGGTATTTTTCCTCGCAGGTGAGCAGATAGGCCACGTAGATTTCGTCCTTGATGGCGAGGACCTTGGCGAGTTGATAGATGACCGCGCGAGTGGCTGCGAAATCGAACTCGGGTCCGTCCTTGGCCTGCACGGCGAGCACTTGCTGGATGTAGCGGTCGGCGTACGCGAGGTTTTCGTACTGGATTAGGTCGTACACCCGCAGCGCAAAGTGCCGCCGCGCCGTAGCGACGGGTGTGTCGCGGATGCGGTCGCGGTAGGCTGCGGCGACGCGCTTGCCCTTCTTCTTGGCCAACAGTGCAGTTTTGTCGGCGACCAGCTCGGCGTAGCTAAGTGGTTGTTCTTCGAGCGGAAAATGATTCGGATTGAGCGCTAGGTATCGGCCCATGTTAAAGGCTTTTAGGTTGGTCTCTAGGTCGCGGCGCACGGCCTGTCCAATAGCCCAGAGCAAGGTGTCTAGGTCTAGGGAGAGCAGCCCGCGCTGGAAGGCCACGCCAAGCATCATGATGTTGGCGTAGAGTTTGTTGCCCAAGTAGTGCTCGCAGATGCGGAAGAGATTCGCGCCAAAGTACGCGTCTGGCCGGGTGTGTTGGTGAATCAGGTCGGCTTGGTCTTCCGCCAAGAAGTCCTCTTGGCCGATGAGAGTGTCGATCGTGGGGGTTTTGGCGGTGTTGACGATGGCGGCGGTGCGCTCTGGATGGGCGATGCGGTAGCGGCCTTGGGGTTCGAGGCCCCGCGCCGCTTCGAGTACGTCGAGCCCGAGGAGCAAGTCGGCCTTGCCGCAGGGAATCAACGGGGAGACCGGGGTGCCCTTGGGTGAGTAGCTCAAATGCGAATAAACCGAGCCGTTGCGGATGGCCAGCCCCTTCTTGTTGGTCAGCCGCACCTCGTAGCCCTGTCGCACCCCGGCTTGCGCCAGCACCGAGGCCACCACGTTGACGCCCATGCCGCCGACCCCGGCTATGTAGGTGTACCAGATGTCGGTTAGCGGGCGTTGTACGGGCGCGGGCAACTGGCTGGCGTCAATGGGCGGGATCGAGACGGTGGGTGGAGCTTTGCGCTGGACGGTGATTTCCTCAAAAGAGGGACAGGTTTTGTCGCCATCGCCGACTTCGACTCGGGTGCAGGCACCGTCGGCAACGCAGGAGGAAGGGTCGATGGCGATCTTGGGGCCGTACTCAGTGGCGGATGCGACCGTCAAGCCGCTACAGCCGGTCGCTTGGGTGCATTCGAGGCAGTACTCGCAGACGTCTTCGCTGATGTTGATGTGCTTTTCGACTGGCAGGAAGCCCTGTTCTTTGGCGATCGCGCTTTGACGCACCCGCTCGCGGCGGTGGTAAGTGATGCCGCATTCCTTGTCGGCGATGATGATTTTGACGCCGTCGCGGAGCAGGGTTTTGCGGACGAGGGCGTCGTAGTTCTGGCGCTGGGATGGATCCATGCGGGCGATAAAGGTCGGCGAGTCTCCCGCTAGACCGGCGACGGCTTTTTCGATGTCTTGGGCGAAGGTTGGTTTACCTAACACATCGACGTCCACGCCTGGCGTAGGCTGGTGCCCGGTCATGGCCGTGGTCTTGTTGTCGAGGATGATGTAAGTGATGTCTTGGCCGTTTTTGATGGAGTCGGAGATGGCAATCATGCCGGTGTGGAAGAAGGTCGAATCCCCCATGAAGACGAGTTGTTTGTTGTCGATAAAGGGATCGATGCCCGCGCCGGTGCCGCCGCCTAGGCCCATGCCGGAAAGATTGTGCATCAGCTCGGAAAACGGCGCGTATTTGAGCATGGAATAGCAGCCGATGTCGCCGTGGAAGACCAAATCTACTGGAGCTTGCCCGTCGGGGGGTGTAGCCAAGTCGGCCGCGGCTTTCTTGAGCACGCTGGCCGAGTCGCGGTGTGGGCACCCTGGGCAGAAGGAAGGCGAGCGCGGTGGCACGGTCGCGGTGGAGTTGACAGGGGCCAAGGAGTTGAGTTCGGCCTGTAGTTTCTCGCGGTCGATGGGTAGCTCGGCGTCTAGCGCAACGAAGAGGCGCGCTAGGGTCTGGACGATGAGCGAGGGGTGTAGGCCCTGGATATCGGGAAAGCCCGGGGTGTTGCCCGGGAAGCGCTTGCCCCACAGCGCGGAGCCGAGGTCTTTTTGCCGCGTCAACTCGGCGGCGACCTGCGGCTCGATAAAGGGCCGCTTTTCCTCGACCACGCAGAAAGTCTGCGCGCAATCGGCAAAGCGCGCGATCATGTGGGGATCGACCGGATAAGTAATACCCAGCTTGAGGATGGGAAAGTGCCCGGTTAGCCCGAGGATGTGCAGGGCGTGTTCGAGATAGCTATAAGCCAAGCCAGAGGTGATAAAGCCCAGCGGCTTGGGGCCGTCGCTCGGAGGATAGAGGATTTGGTTGATGCCCGCCTCCCGCGCCAACTGCCACAGGCGGGGATAGCGCTGGTGTACTACTTCGCGCTCTTTGTGCGCAGTGGCCGGCGGGATGATGACGCGCTCGTCAGAGCAAATGGTACTGGTGTCTAGCGCGATGCGCTGCTTGCGGTTGAGGGGGGCAAAGCGGTTGGGATAGACGGTGACGCTGCCGCCGCCGTCGGCTTGATTGGAGGTGACTAGATAGGTCAGATAGAGACCCGAGCGGCGCGACAGTTCAAAGCCGTGCCCAATCCAGTCTTTTATCTCCTGAAAGGTCGCGGGTTCGAGGACCGGGATGTAGAGATGCTGGGACAGAAAGCGCGAGTCAGCCGGTACTTGGGTTCCCTCGGACCAGGTGTCGTCACCCACGGCGATTAGGACTCCTCCGCTGGGCGAGGCTCCGACCATGTTGCCGAGGGCCAGCCCGTCGGCCGCCACGTGCAGGCCGACGCTCTTCATCACTCCCAAGGCTCGAATGCCCTCCATCTGCGAGCCGTTGAGGCGGGCGGCAGCGAGGGCCTCGTTGTTGGCGATCTGCGCGACGATGCCGTGTTCGTTAAAGAGGTCCTTGTTGTTTTCGAGCGTTTCGAAAAGCTCGGCCAAGGGCGAGCCGGGGTACCCGGTAATGACGCCGACTTGGCTTTCTAAGGCACCCTTGACGATTAGCTCGTTGCCAGTGTAAATGCCCGTGCCTTGTTCGAGTGAGAAGCGGGGATCCATGAGTCTATCTAGGTGGGTTAGAAAATGAACCCAAACATAGTACGAGGTCTAGGGCGATTGTCAAGTCAGCGCTCCCTCTGAGCCGGCGACCTCACGCTTCGGCATCGAGCCAATAGCGCTGGTATTCCTCTAAGAATGTAAGGGTCTGTAGATCGGCCATGCGGTCTGGGAAGAGCACGCCGTCGAGATGGTCGATTTCGTGCTGGAGGACGCGGGCGAAAAGCCCTTCTGCTTCCAGTTCCACCGCTTGACCATCGCGGCCGTAGCCCCGGACCTCGACGGCTGCCGAGCGCGGGACCACGCCGCGCAATTGGGGGATGCTCAAGCAACCTTCCCAGGCGTCTAGGCGCTCCGGCGACAGGCTGGTAAACTGTGGATTGAAGAGCACGGTCAGCGGGATGGCGGCTTCGTCTTGGGGGTCGGGGTCAGGATTGCCGAGGACGATTAACCGCAGGGGTTCAAAGACTTGCGGCGCGGCTAAACCAATGCCCTCGTAGTCGATCATAGTTTCGATCATGTCGTCGATTAAGCGCTGCATCTGAGAGCTTTGCATCTGGGCGGGAGGGATCTCTGCGGCGCGTTGGCGCAGCACCGGATGCCCCATCTGCGATACTTTGCGAATGGCCATGGCGTTACGGCGTTTGGGGGGGATCTGCCGAGAGACAGCAGCGGAAACCCACTAAGTCGAGGCGATAGTCGGAGTCGAGGAATCGCCCGTAGCGGGCGTCGGCCCGGGCTAGATTGACGTTGTGGAAGAAGGAGCCGCCGCGCACGATCCGCCAGCGATCGGAGCGCGAATACCAAGACGCGGTCCACTCCCAAGCATTGCCGATCATGTCATAGACTCCGTAGGCGTTGGTGCAGCCTGCATACGCGCCGCTGGGCGCTAGACCCGGCCCGCGCTGCCAGACCCCATCAACGGCAAAGCGCGTATTGCAGCGTCCCGACTCGAAATTCTCGCCATAAGAGTACGCGAAGTTCTGCGGCCCGGTGCAGGCTTTCTGCCATTCCTGTTCGGTACACAGCCGCTTGCCCTGCGCCGCACAGAGCGATTCTGCTTCGACCCACGTGACTTCGACTTTAGGGAGAGTACCGTGCTGGTTGGGGTACTCGTAGATGTCGATGTAGAAAGCGTCGTCGATCAATACCATGCCTTCTACGTCGGCTGCGGCCAGCGCCGGCAGGGCGAGTAAAAGACAGAGAGCTAAGAGCTTATTCATAGTCGCTTATTCCGCAAATTGCACCGCGCCAAAGCGAGCGGGGTGGTGAAAGCCGCGCTGGTAGGTTTCGCTCCAGGCCGTGTACTCGGTTTGCTCGTGGTAGTGCTGCTGGAGCGAGTCTGGAACTGCGGGGTCGTTTAGGCGGCTTTTTAGATTGCGCCCGCCCTTGCGTTCGATGCGGTAGAGGTTGAGCCGCCAGACATCGCCTGCCGTCGGGCGCGCACCGCCTGTGACGCTATCTGCCATAGCGGCCCAAGGAATGGCGATTTCCGCAGTCCAGCCCCAGTCGAGCGCGAGCGAGTCGTTCACTGTGCCGTGAGCTCGGACCGCTGTTTTAAGCCCGGCGATATCCCAGTCTTTGGACGAGTGCCACTCGGGCGACACCGAGTAGATTAGCAAATCGACGACCGCATTGAGCGGGTTGACCTCCAACTCTAGGTAGCGCTTGCCATCGCCATCGGGGTCGATAAAGACCTCCACGACTTCCTCGCTCCACATCGGATCGTCTTCTTGGTCGTAGATAGCCCACATATCTGCATCTTGACAGACGAAGGCAAAGTAAAAGTAATCGCCATCCCACAGCATCTTCGCCCGCGTGGGAAAGAGCACTTCGTCGTAATCGTTGAGGATGCGCTCAAAGCGGTTGATTTGATGCGCCCTCTCCCACGAGAATTCGTCCAATTTGCCATCGACGACGACCGGTTCGAGCGCGCGTTGGACTGTATAGTGCGCCTGCAGGCCTGCTTCGGCGTGCGCGGCGAGAGGGAGGATGGCGAGCATGAGAATCGTCGAGAAGTGCATACATTCTCCTTGTATTTGGGGAGGCTGAATATACGAAAATCGCGCGGTCTTACCAAAAGAGTAAAGGGGCGATGCCAAGCTGGCACCGCCCCTTTGTGTAGTTTGTAGGTAGTTGTTATTTACACGTCGTAGTAGAGCGCGAACTCATAGGGATGAGGCCGCAAGCGGAGGGCATCGACCTCCTCAGTGCGCTTGTAGTCAAGCCACGCGTCGATCAGGTCGTCAGAGAATACATCCCCCTGCAACAGAAAGTCCCGATCCTGCTCCAAGTGATCCAACGACGCCTCCAACGATCCCGCCGTCTGCGGAACTCCCGCCCGCTCCTCCGCCGACAGATCATACAGATTCTTGTCCAACGGCTCCCCCGGATCCAACTGACGCTCAATGCCGTCCAACCCCGCCATCAGCATCGCCGACAACGCCAAGTAGATGTTGCACGACGGATCCGGACAACGGAACTCCACCCGCTTGCTCTTGGGCGAAGGCGAATACATCGGTATCCGCACCGACGCACTGCGGTTGCGTTGCGAATAAGCCAAGTTCACCGGCGCTTCGTAGCCGGGCACCAGCCGCTTGTAGGAGTTGGTCGTCGGATTGGTGAACGCCAACAGCGCCGGCGCGTGGTGCAACAACCCGCCA
>JAJEGS010000017.1 GCA_022819745.1 Candidatus Latescibacterota bacterium
ACGGCCCCGTCCACCAACGCCGACAAGCCCGTCGCGGTGGTCGCGCCAAACGAACTGAGCAGGTAATCGCTATATAATTCTAACAGGTGTTTGTCCATACCTTGAAAATACCACTAAATGAGAAACTGCGTAACATCAGTAAATAATTTATAGTAAGAAGCCCCTCATTTCCCCGCCTCCAACCCCCGAGCGATGTCCAAATTCTCCCTAAATCCCTGATCATCCGGAGCCAAGCGCACCGCACTGGCAAACGCCGCTGCTGCGGCCGCAAAGTCCCGGCGCATCAGGTGCAGGTTGCCGAGGCTATTGTACGCGTTAGCGTGGGTCGAATCCGCGGCGAGCGCTTGGGCAAAAAGCTGCTGGGCCGCGGCGAATTGCTCCCCGCGCAAATAGATGTTGCCTAAGTTTACATAGGCCGCGGCAAAGGTCGAGTCGAGTTCAAGAGCGCGGCGATAGCGCGCCGCGGCCTTGGCGAATTGGCGACGCTGGCCGTAGAGCACTCCCAAGTCGTAGTGTCGGCGCGCATCCTCGGCCTCGCTCAAGAGCGTAAACTCCAAACTCTTGATCATCTTTTCCTCTTCTTCGAGGCGCGCAAATCGCTCCAACACCTCGCGGCCCCTTTCCCGCTCGCCCAAGCGCATATAAACCTGCCCCAAGTCGTAGTGCGGACGCGCCCAAAACGGGCTCAGCGCAACGGCCCGCAGCAAAAGATCCTCGGCCTCCTCGTAGCGCCGCTCCTCCACATACAAGGCACCCAAGCCCGCGTACGCGCCCGCTTGGGTCGTGTCCGCGCGAATCGCCTCGGCAAACGCCGTTTTCGCCGCTTCGCGCTCACCGCGCTTGACGTGAACTCGGCCGAGATGATACCAGAGTTCATAGTGCGTCGAATCTACCTGCAAGGCGCGCTCGTACAGGTCAGCGGCCTCTTGATACGCACCCTGCCGGATGTGCAGCAGGCCCAAGGCATTGTACGCGGAAATAAACCTGGGATCGCTTTCCAATGCTTTGTGGAGCGGCGCATAGGCCGCCTCGTATTTCTTTTGCCGAATGTACACAGCGCCGAGCTGGTAGTACGCGTCCGCGTAATCAGGCTTGAGTGCTATGGCTTTTTGGTACGCAACCTCGGCTTGGTCGAGGGCATCGGTCAAAAAATAGGCATTGGCCAGATTGTAGTGGACTTGGGGCGCGTCGGGCATTTGCGCGGCCGCTTGCTTGTACGCGGCAATAGCTGCGTGGAAACGCCCACCTTGGGCGTGTTCAAGCCCCTGCTGGAAATACGCGCGCCCTGTAGCCGAAGGCGGCTCCGGCTCTTGGCAGCCGATGAGCAACAGCGCTAGGCACGAAACCCTAATCATCGCGGCTCCTCCGCGATCAACACCTGTCCAGCCAACACTCCCTCAAACCGCTGCACCTTGCCACTGGGCCAGCGAATCTCCACTTCGTCGGCCTGCGCGCTAGTACCGAGACCAAAAAAGACGCGCGGGTCGTGACTCGACAGATAGCTGCCGCCGCGACGCACCTCTCGCATTTGCACCCGAGGCCCGGTGCGCACGCGGATGCGAGCGCCGACGCCGTCGCGGTTGCTCTCCACACCTACCGTGCGGACGGCCAAGTAGTTGCGCTCGCCGCTCATGTCATTGCGCAAAAGTGAGGGACGCGCATTGATGTGGGACACCGCAATATCGAGGTCGCCGTCGTTGTCGCAATCGCCCAAGGCCATCCCTCGGCTCGACTGCACAGCACCAAGCCCGACCGCGGCGCTGACCTCGGCAAATCCAGCCGCGCCGTCGTTTCTGAACAATTGATTGGGCTGCGCGTACGTGGTCTCGGCAAAAAGTTCTACGTTGTCGTCAATGTGACCATTGGCCACAAAGAGATCCTCATCGCCGTCCAGATCCCAGTCGAAGAAAGCTGTGCCCCATGCCAAGTATGCCAGCGAAGGCTTGCCCAATTTGGCGTCCGTCGTCCGGTCGCGGAAAAACCCCTCGCCCTCATTGTGGTACAAAGTATTGGTCTCCAAGTAGAAATTCGTCACAAAAAAATCAAAGGCCCCATCGTTGTCATAATCACCCGCAGCCACACCCATGCCGGCTTCGGATTGTCCCTGGCTATTGTAGGAAACCCCGGCGATCAAACCCATTTCCGCGAAGTGACCGCCCTCGTTTTGGTAGAGCAAATTGGGTGTGCCATCGCCCGCAGTGAACAGGTCTAAATCGCCGTCGAGATCCCAATCGGAAAAAACCGCGCCCAACTCCCGCGCCCGACCCACAGCAAAGCCCATTTCCGCACCGACCTCGGCGAAGCGGTCGCCATCGTTGCGGTAGAAAGCATCCCCTTCGGGCGCATAGGTCCACGGCGCGCAATAGACCCGGATGCTATCCTGACGAAAACAGGCGCGGTCCGGGTCGGCGCGGAAGTCTAGATAATTGGCCACGTACAGGTCTAAATCGCCGTCCAAATCCCAGTCGCCGAAAGCCGCACCCGTGCCAAAGCCCTCGTCGCCCACACCAGCGGTGGCCGTGACGTCGGCAAAGCGACCGTCACCGCGATTGCGGTAGAGAATGTTCGCGCCGTAACAGGTGATGTACAGGTCTGCATCGCCATCATTGTCGTAGTCAGCGGCCACCACGCCCATGCCGCATCCAGAATTCCCCACTCCAGCCGCTTGCGTCCGCTCGGCAAAACGGCCATTCCCCTCATTGTGGTAGAGCGCGGCCGGACCCGCGACATTGACCCAATACAGGTCGAGCCAGCCGTCGTCGTCATAATCAAAAAAGGCCACGCCCGACCCCATCGTCTCGGGCAATTGCTTCTGTCCCTCAGCTCCATTGCGGTGCTCGAATTCAATACCAGCCGCCGCTGCCACATCTACGTACCGAGGTTGAGCGGCCGCGGCCCCCGTCCACAGGCCAATCAGCAGCGCAAAAACCCAGCGCATCTGTCCATCATGTCCGTCCATGTATTATTTTTCTTCCAAGATACCGGCTCGACAAGCGACCTACAAGGCGGCAGAAAAATCATCCATGCGTCTAACAAGCTCCTATCTGTGGCTCGGCCTGCTGTGGCTGGCCGCCCTAATCGGGGTGGGGGCCTTTACCTTCCACTACGGAGAGGGGCTGTCCTATTTCAGCACGAATCCGGACGCGTGTGCCAACTGCCACATCATGCGGCCCCAGCTAGATTCCTATCGCAAATCCAGCCACCACGCCGTGGCCACTTGCGTCGATTGCCATCTGCCGCGCAGTTTCTTGAGCAAGTATCTGGCCAAGGCCGAAAACGGCTGGAATCACTCCACGGCATTTACATTGCAAAACTTCCCTGAGCCGATCCTTATTAACGAAAAAAACAGCCGCATCTTACAGCAAAACTGCCTCGCGTGTCACAGCGCCTTCGTCCACCAAATCGTCGCTACCGAAGCCGTGCGCTGCGTCCATTGCCATCGCACAGTTGGTCACGGAGAGTGGGTGGGCTTGGGCGGACCAGAAACCACACATAACGACGAGTAGCTTATGTCTCGCAAAATACCTTATAGAGCCATCGTCCTTTTGGCCTTAGTGGCCTTGGCCAGCGCACTCGTCGCCGGGCTGTTGGTCAACATATACGAACGCAAGGCTGAAGCGCGGCGCAGTCCAGTGCGCCTCGTCGAAGTCGGGGAAGACGACACCGACCCAGCCCATTGGGGCATCAACTGGCCACGGCAATACGACAGCTATAAGCGCACGGCCGAGGCGACTCGCACGCGCTTTGGCGGACACGGCGGCAGCGAGGCCCTGCCCGCACAGAAGATCGAACGCGCCCCCTGGCTGCGGCGGATGTTCCTCGGCTACGCTTTCTCGCTCGACTACCGCGACCGGCGCGGCCACGCCTACATGCTCTACGACCAAGAGCAAACCGAGCGGCAATCCAAGCCCCAGTCCGGCTCCTGCCTGCACTGCCACGCCTCCATCATGCCCCTCTACCGACAGCTTGGCGACGGCGACGCCACCACGGGCTTTGAGCGCTCCTACGCCTATTCCTATGGCGAGCTAAACCAGATGCTGCACGACGCCGGACACGCCCATCCCGTATCGTGCGTCGATTGCCACGACCCAGCGACCATGCAGTTGCGCATCACCCGGCCCGGGTTTATCCAAGGCATCCAAATGCTAGCCGAGTCCGACGCCCCGGTCCCGCACCTACCATCGCTGGAACGCTGGCGGCGTGGAAACCGCGACCGCCCCTACGACCCCAACGCCAGCGCGAGCCGCAATGAGATGCGCTCGTTCACCTGCGGCCAGTGCCACGTCGAATACTACTGTGGCAGCGGGGCGAAACTGACTTTTCCCTGGGGCAACGGGCTTAAGGTAGAGGAAATGGAAGCGTTTTGGGACGCCATGACCTTAGACGATGGCAGCGAGTTTTACGACTACGTCCACAAAGAGACCGGCGCGAAAGTCCTCAAGGCACAACACCCGGAATTTGAACTCTGGAGCCAGGGCATCCACGCGCGCAGCGGCGTCTCCTGCGCCGACTGCCACATGCCCTATATGCGCGACGGAGCCGCCAAAATCTCCGATCACTGGGTGCGCAGCCCGCTGCTGAACATCAACCGCGCCTGTCAGGTTTGCCACTCTTTCTCCGAGGCCGAACTCGCCGCCCGAGCCGACGCGATCCAGCAGCGCAACTTCGACCTCCTGCAACGAGCCGGTACCGCCCTCATGGACCAACTCGACGCCATGGCCGCGGCCCGCGCGGCCGGTGCCGCAGACGACGACCTAGCAGCGGCCCTAGCCTTACAGCGCAAGGCGCAATGGCGGCTCGATTTCGTGGCCGCGGAAAATTCCATGGGCTTTCACGCCCCGCAGGAGGCCGCCCGCATTCTCGGCGAAGCAGCCGATTACGCCCGCCAAGGCCAGATCGCTGCTGTCGAGTGGTTGGTCTCTAGGCCAGAGGACAAACCCTAGTTGCGATGACAACCATACTACCTGTTTCGATCCTACTAATGCACAGGCACACTCTCCACCTCAAACGCCACAACGTTGCGGCTCTCCCGGCTAAACTCCACTGCGATCAAGTGAATCGGCTCGCCCCGAGCGCGGTATTTGTCGGCATAACGCCGCTCTTTCAATTGCTCCATCGCCGCGCCCTCGGGCACCAACTCCACCACTTTGAATTCAAATAGGTACACGTTGCTATTGAATAACATTGCCATGTCCAGACGACCGTGGCTGCTACTGTCCTCCACGACGATGTTCAATCCCACCGACTCGAAGTAGGAGTAGAACACGCTGGCGTAATAGCCTTCGTAGTTGGCTATGTCATTGTTAGAGTGCCACTGATAGGGAATGCTGGCGAAGAACGCCTTGAACAGGCTCTCCATACTGGCGAAGTCGTTGACCAGCAACAGGTCGTACAATCGGGCACGGTGCGCTGTGTGCTGGGATGGGTTGTCGGTCAGGTGGTTTAGTAGGCTCCGGTTCAGGCTCTGGCGCACCTCTTGGTTGGGGTAGGACAGCCGATAGTACAGTTCCCCGCCGCGTGGCTCGGGTTGGCGAATGGTCAGGTAGCCGGTCTGGAACAGCAGGGCCTCGGTGGCGATGTGGTCAACGTCGAAGGCTGACAGCAAGTCGTCGCTGCCCAGCATATTGTCCAAGCTCAACGCACCGACTCCGCGCGAGATCAGCGTCTCAACCAAGAACGTCGGCGTACCCGTCTCGAACCACCACGCGCCGAAACGACGCCTGTCGAAGAGCAAGAGAATGTCGAACGGGTTGTAAACCTTCTCCTCTCCCAGCCAGCTATAGCCGTTGTACCAGCGGCGGATCTCGGCCCGGTCCAAGCCGGGAAGTTCCGGCGCGAACACCGCGTCCAAATCCGCATCGGTGTAGCCGCAGATGGCTGAGTAGCGAGGATCTAGTGTGATGTCCTTGAGATTGTTGAGGCCGGAAAACAGGCTGACCTTGGAGAATTTGCTCACCCCGGTGAGAAACGTGAACTTGATGTGCGCGTCGCTATCCTTGATTGTCGCGTATAGGCCGCGCAGAAAGTCGCGGTTGGCGCGTGCGACCTCTGGCACCTCGAGCGCGTCCAGAATCGGCTTGTCGTACTCGTCAATCAGCACTGCTACCGGCTGCCCGGCTTGGTCGTACAGTGCCTCCAGCAGATGGGCGAAACGCCCCGACGCGGTCGCGGACTCGACGACCACCCCAGCGCGGCGTTCAATGGCGGCCAATTGCTCTGGAAGGTTCGCTTGCAGGTAGCCCGGCTCTTTGAAATTGCCGCTGCCAAAGCTCAAGCGCACCACCGGATGGCGAACCGACCAGTCCCAGCGGTCGTGGATGTTAAGTCCCTCGAACAGCGGTTCGTTGCCCTCAAACAGTTCTTTCAACGTGTCCAGAAACAGACTTTTGCCAAAGCGCCGCGGACGCGACAGAAAGTAGTGCTTGCCCTCGTCCATCATCCGACGAATGTAAGCAGTCTTATCTACGTAGTAGTAATTCTCCGCGCGAATCTCACGAAAGGTCTGAATGCCAATGGGCAGCTTGCGTCTATCTGTGCGCTCAGCCGATGTGTTCGGACCCGGATTGCTCATAATTTTACCTAGCTAATTTTATCTCGGCGCGTGGTCATCTCTTCACTCGCCCTGTTGTCTAGCGAGTTAGACTTGATGCAGGTTCGAGAAGTGTTCAACGGGAATTTGAACCTCTTTGCTCGCTTTCTGCCCATGTACATGGAGTTCGTTGAATCTCTTTTCTATATCTCTCAATACGAGACCTTCAAAGTACTGTTCGCCACAGTACGCACATTGGAGACAGGGCACGTCATCCACAATGAGAAATTGGCCATTGTGCCGATAAATGTACTGGACTTGACGAGACTGAAGTTCCTTGTGACCACAAAAAGAACAGCCTGTTTTCATCAGGCACCTCTTTGATATGGGTTTTTGAATTTCGGTGGTATTGGAATATAAACGGTAATAATGACCACGCGATTGTCAATTTCGCCGCACACAATATGCAGAGGTTTGCCCTGAGCCGTGAATCCCACCACCAAGCAACTTTCTCCCCGACCCGTGTCTTCATACTGCTCAAGGAGTAAGCCCGACAGTAAGGCTTCTTCTATTTCGGCCAAGGTCAGGTTGTCATTTTGTCTTTCTTGGTCTCCATGTCTCGAAAAGTAGTACTGACCCTCTCTGATCCTGCTCTGTATCCAGACTATATCCAACATCTCATAAAACCATTACACTCAGGCGTGATATTGGCATAGCAACCATCTGTTGATTGACATGGTGACCTCCATCACTTCCAGGCTTCGAACGGGTTCGCCGTGCGCGCCAGCGGCAGCCTAACTCGCGCTCCGGCCATATGCGAGGCGTAGGCCATCATCGCCATTTCTAGATAGAGCCGCGCAACTTATTCTTATCCATTGATTTTGTTACGTAATACCTCGAGCGTCTCCGTATCTTTCTGAAATGCTTCGAGTGTCTCTTTGTTCAGCTTGATGCGGAACTCATACCGCTTCGTAGGAACATTGGGAGGCTGTCCCTCCGCAACATCCCAAGAATCGATGTTCACCGGATCATAACCGCTATCACCCGCCCATTGAACCTCGCGGGATGCTTTCCTTAACTCATCCAAAGGACGCCAGATCCAGCGAATCTCATAGTCTTGTTCTCCATTGGGAAAGAGGATGGCCATGACGTACTCATCGCTTTTCCCTTCAAAGTCGAGGGCTTTTTTACATTGGAGACCGGACCAGTGGAACGTGCCGGGACGGCTTGCGGTGTGCTTGACCTCGATATGGAACTTACGCCTACCGGATGATATAACGAAGTCGCTCTCTCTATTTTCGTCGTCCCGAACGTGCCGTTTCACTTGGGTGAATACTCTTTTGAGTTTCTCATAGAGCCAATCTTCCGCAGCCAGACCCGTTTCGGGGCGCGGTCTTGATGCTCCGTTGCTGGGTATGGAAGTTCTTGTTGGTCGCATTCCGCCCCCATCCCCAGTCTCTGGCTGCGGTGGCTGCTGAGTCTCTCGTTGCGGATTTTGAGAATCCGGGGCGACGCCCTGCGACGGTCCTGAACCTAGCTTAGGGCCTTGCGGCAGTGACACGTCACTGTCTGTATCTTGTTCGGGGGGAATGCTGGGAGACCAAGCATTTTCTGCCTCTCTGATATCGTCTTCAGTCACGCCCTCTTGCCGCAGTCGATCCATATACCCCTCCTTATCTGACTCGCGCAATAGGTTTTCGAATAGAGAGGCTTTGTTTTCTGCGTCTGCGACTCTCGCGGCCAATCCATGTCCAAGAGCTCTCCATCTGTCTTTGTTGAGATTGATCAGTAGCTCACCGTCTTTGCTTCGCCAAGAAAGCACTTGGACATCAGTCACAGACTTACCGTTGGCCGTCAATTTAAGCCGCAGTCCGCGCACAGCAATGATGTTCAACTTCTCGGGTAGCGGTTTCGTCAGACTTGCGGCGACACTCAAGCCGTGGTGCCGTTCGCTATAGCTTTGAAGAATCTTTTGACTCTCCAGTTCGACCAGCTCATCATATTGCGGATCGGCCGACAGCATATCGGAGAGGCGACGCACCCCTAGCCGTTCCGGTGCATTGCTGCCCGCGTCAAGACGAACGATGAACAGCTTGTATCCCTTGCGAAGAATATCCTGCCTAACCTCATCGAAATGCGGCTCGTCGACATAATAGACCTCGCTTGGCGAAGAAAACATCAATGTCTCGCGATCATCTTCCCAAGCCAGACACGGAATGTCGGTACCTTCCGGGAACTCGTTCTCCCATTCAGGTTTCAGGTATCTGCGATAGAGAGCATCCTCGCTCTCCCATTCAAGTTTCAGGTATCTGCGATAGAGAGCATCGGCGGCTCTATATAATCCACCGGCTTCTTCTCCACGCTCGGGAACCTTTCGTTCACTCTCTTCCAACTGCTCGGCCAGTTTAGGGAGTTCCCGCATCCATTCGTGCCATTCCGTCGGATCTTCGGGTAGCTGGTTCCGAACACCTAGACTACGCAACTCGGGCCGAATGCGCCGAAACCACTCCTCGTCTGGTCGTAAGGTGAGATTATCTCATACCGGTTAAAGCAAGCGCTGGCCTTGTGCCCTTTATTTATCTCTCCAAACCGCCAAGCAAGGAGGGATAATGATGAAAGAGCCAAGACCAGCGTTAGAGAATTTGTGCTGTCTCAATGTCCAATGCAATGCCTATGGCCAACGCGGCCAAGCCAATTTGAAGGTGCGTAAGATCTATGGCGTGGACCAGATTCGTTATCTGCGCTGTGGGTGCTGCGGCGAGGAATTCAGTGAGCGCAAAGGCACGGCGTTGTTTAACTGCAAAATCAGCGAAGCGCAAGCCGTCTCGGTGATGGAGCATCTGGATAGTGGCTGTGGTTTGAATGCCACGGCGCGGTTGGTAGGGGTGTCCAAGGATGCGGTTGGTCGGCTGCTCCGGGTGGGGGGCCAGATCAGCTATCAATTGCATGATCGGCTGGTTCGCGATGTGCAGCCAGCGGCCCTCCAGTTTGATGAGAAATGGTCGTATGTAGCGAAAAAACAACGGCACATGACCGCCCAAGACGACCCGAGTCAAACCGGAGATTACTGGGATGCCAACAGCTTGGATCCGCAGAGCAAACTGCTGGTATCGCTGGTGCCAGGGCGTCGTACGACCCACACGATTCACCAAGTAGTGGCCGACGCGGCACAGCGGCTGGCCTCCGATGCGGGGCTGCCGGCGCTGTTTACCGATGGCGAACCGACCTATCGCGAAGCGATTGTAACGACCTTTGGTCGAGCCTATCCGGTGCCGCGTCGAAGCCCCCGCGGCCGACCCCCGGCCCCGGTGGTGCGGATCCCCCAAGGCTTGGTATATGCCCAGGTGGTCAAACATCGGCAAGGGAGGCGGGTCCAACAGGTGGAAATCCGACCGATTTTTGGCAAGGGCAAATTGGCTCAGGTGGTGGCTGACTTGGGCTGGACGAAAGCCAACACCAGCGCCATCGAGCGGTTCAACCTGACCGATCGGATGCGCAACGCACGAAAGGGGCGCAAAACCCTGCGCTTTTCGCGTCGGACGGATCGGCATGATGCCCTCAGTTGGATTGGTGCTGTGCGCTACAATTTTCATCATCCGCATCGGTCTTTGCGACAGCGGACGCAAGAAGGCCGATGGCAACACAGGAGTCCGGCGATGGCCACCGGTATCGCCGATCATCTCTATTCCTCGCTGGAACTCATGCGGCTTTGTCCAGTTGGACTGAGATAATCGCAAGCTACGACCGTCGCCTTGTTTCGTCAGCGGAAGACAGATCGCAACCGTCAGTTGCTTGCTAGTGTCAGTCGGAGCGGGACGACATTGGACCCATCTCCGCCACAAGATTGACGAAGAGCCGTTCGGACCGCGGGTGGAGAGCTTTACATTGCCGTTCGACAATCCCTGTTCTGATCTCGTTACGTCATTTACCGTCTCGCCTTCTGGGACGCGGATGCGAACGCAAGACAATTCCTGAGCGAGAAGCAGGAACAAGGCGTCGAGATCGCGCAGCCGGTCCATAGCCGCCCTTCCCGTTTCTTCGGCGCGAAACGGAAGACGAACGACTGTTGCGTAGCCCTCAGCCAGAAGTTCCCGGACTCTGCTGTTTGGTTTGCATTCGTGTGGGATGCGGAACGTCAAGTGAGGTGGATCGGCGCACAATTTTTGATCTTTGAGGAGCTCTTGGGTTCTCGTTGCCGAGAACAAAAAGTGAAAAGGGCCTGAATGAACCTCCGGTTCAGCAGTGACCTCAAGCACTGCCTTGAAGCCCAGTCCTTTAGATCCAATGAGAACGTCACTCGACCTTCCTTCTCCCATCGCGTCATCTGCGTTTTGCAAAAGTTCCCAGACGAACCGGCCTCCATAGTCATGAATAGTTTCACGCTCATTGTTGAAGTCGGAAGTTATCCGATTCGGATCCTTGTAGTGATCTAATTCGTTGCAACGAATAGCCCGAACAAGCTGTTTGTCATCTGCATCATCGAAGTGATCCGTTACTCCGCCCAAATGCTTGTTGCTGAGATGGGAGGCGCAGACGCTGATTACGCCTGTGCGAGAGAAGGGGCGTCCGCCGTTTGCAATGAGGAGGGCGTCTTCATCGAACTCAAATAGTATTTCCTTGTCCACCGGGCGGTCCTTCACTTTTCTCACCTGTAGTGCCACTATGCTGCGTCGCCTATATCACCTTGTTAGCATCGTTCGACGCCTCACCACTAGTAGCGAAAGGAGCGAGCCAGCAGCAGGGTTTTCATCACTCCCACTCGTCGAACGGATTCGCCGTGCCCGCCAGCGGCAGCCCAACCCGCGCGCCAGCCATATGCGAGGCGTGGGCCATCATCGCCATTTCTAGGTAAAGCCGCGCATTCTCCAGCTCTACCAACTCCCACTCTGGCTCCTTGCCTCCGATCATGTCGATCATAGACCGGGCCATGCGGCGATGCGCGTTGAGCCACTTGTGCTCGTCCGGCGGCGGCAACGAAGGCACGACCTCCCAGCGAGGGTCGTCGATCAGTCCGGGGTTGACCAGCGGGTGATAGTAAATGTCCGGCAGGTTGACCATCGGCCCAGGCAGAGACAAAGTCCCTTCGGTCCCGTGAATGTCGATCCGATAGGGATTCTCCTTCCCATCGCCCCGGTACGACTCAAAATCGGCAGCCACACCGCCCGGAAACTCGTAGTACGCCTTGATCCCGTCCCCAGCCACCAAGCCCATCCCTTCAACGCCTTCCTTTACATCCGCCGGCGTCGCGCTCCGTCCATCTTGCGTCAGATGCGCGTGACACCACAGCGGCGCACCAAACGCTTGCCAGAGAAAGTCAAAGAAATGCGGATACAAGTCCAAAAACAGTTGATCTCCGCCGTGCGCGCCGCCCATCCCATAAATCCGGCACAGCCGCGGCTGACCGATCTTCCCCGCCTTAATCGCCGGAATCGCCACCCTCTGGACCGGCGGATGCCCCCGCCACGGATGCGCCACCACCACCGTCACTCCAGCCTTATCGCGCGCTGCAATCATCTGGTCCACTTCGGCAACCGAAGCAGCCGCTGGCTTTTCGAGGTACACATGCGCCCCGCGCTCCACGCAATTGAGCACCAACGCCAAGTGATCGCCGATTTCCCGCGACGCCACCACCGCAATATCCGGCTGCTCCTCCTCTAACATCTGCACGTAATCGGCGTACCCCTTGGGTGCTCCAGTCTTGGCGACAGCGGCTTGGCGTCCCGCCTCATCGGGATCGGCCAGCGCCACAATCTCCGCGCCTTCTACCTCGACAAAAGCCATGTCGAGATAGTGGCCGTAGTTGCCGCGGCCCGTGTGACCAATTATTCCAATTTTCACGCGCTAGCTCCTCTTTAATTTAGGGAATTATATACTTGAGTGCCCAAAACGGCCTATTTTGCGTTATATCATAGTGTAAATGTTGATCTTACACTCGCCTTGCGTCGCTGATAACAGCGGCGCATTTTTATTGGCTGAGCAGCCGGGGAATGCCTGGGGGACACTCCATTTTTACACGGAGTAATTAGCTCAGGGACACCCCCACTTGGCAGACGCCGTGCTGCTCAGCCTCAATAACGTAAGAACAGGTCCCTTGCGGATGTTTGGCAAGAGACCTGTTCTTTTTTTGATCCCTTATCAAGGAGGTGCTTATAGCCAAGAAGAGGGGGCCGGGTCAATCCTTCCGCAAGGGTTTGTCTCTCCCCGAATTAGTACGCATGTTCCCCGACGACGCCACAGCCGAGGCATGGTTTGCGGATACGCGCTGGCCTAATGGCCCGCAGTGTCCTAACTGTGGGTCTTGGCGCATCCAGACCGGCGCGGCTCATAAGACCATGCCGTACCGCTGCCGCGAGTGCCGCAAGCGGTTTAGTGTCCGCACCAAGACGGTGATGGCCGAATCCAAGCTAGGCTTTCAGGTCTGGATATTGGCCATTTATCTGCTGACCACCGGCATCAAGGGCACGTCATCTATGAAGCTGCACCGCGACTTAGGCGTCACCCAAAAGACCGCATGGCACTTGGCACACCGCATCCGCGCTATGTGGCAAGCGGGCGACTTCCGCTTGGCTGGCCCCGTGGAAGCCGACGAAACCTATATCGGCGGCAAGGAGACCAACAAGCACGAAAGTAAGAAGCTGCACGCAGGACGCGGCACCGTCGGCAAGACGCCTGTTGCTGGCATCAAAGACCGCTCTACTAAGGAGGTGAGGGCGCAAATAACCCAGCCAGCCAACCGGGCCAATATACAAGAGTTTGTGGAAGAGCACAGAGACCCAGACGCGATGCTCTACACCGACGAAAGCATGGTGTATGACGGCCTGCCCAATCACGAAACCGTCCGGCACAGCGTCGGCGAATACGTGCAGGAGCAGGCCCACACCAACGGCATCGAATCCTTTTGGGCGCTGCTCAAGCGTGGCTATTACGGCACGTATCACAAGATGAGCGAGAAGCACCTAACCCGATATATCGGCGAGTTCGCAGGCAGACACAACGCCCGCGCCGTCGATACCATTCAGCAGATGGCGATGATGGCGCAAGGCATGATGGGCAAAACCCTACCATACCAAGAGCTAATCGCCGACCCGTAGAAAGAAGGCCGACGCCCATCGTAGGAGCGTCGGCCTTCAATGATTATTTAGGTTTTTTGTCAAGATCGACGAATAGTCCCTTAGTATAGCACGTGGAAGTCACCCCAAGCATAGCCAATTCGCAGATGTAGGTATACAAGGTGTCGCTCCGCTGTTTCGACGTACCGAAGAACGCATATTCACACGCTTTTTGTTCGAGAAATTCCTTTCGCAGCATCTTATAGCACTGACGAAATTTCTTTGGCATACGCGCCTCCAGCACCCTTATATTCGACTCAAAGACCTCGCGCTCGGCTGAGCTTCGTGCCGATGCCAATAAAGTCCGTTTATTCTTTTCCAGTTTCGCAACAAAGAGCATCATCTTCTTTGCGCCTGCTATCAGAATTTGCCGCTCTTGCTCTTTGCGTGTATGCCCCCTCCCCTCAACTCCATCAGTCCAAAGCAATACGACGACTACGAAGACTCCCGTCAGTAGGACAAAACTTAGGGATTTCATTCTTGCATCTCCCTGTATGAGGTGGACATTGCGGCCCCCTTGAGAGAGGGGGCCGGGCAGTGTCATACTCACGCAAGTAGATGCGGGAAGTCCCTACCTATTCACCTAGTAGCCGGGAGCGACCCCGCCACATACAAGAGGCTGTTGTATTCAGCAGGCCACCCGACAACGGGAGACTTGCGGGAGTATGACAGCCCCAAAATAGAACAGCGAACAAGACGATACAAGTTCTTTATGCGTTGACTTCCCCCCTTGGTTGCCCGTTCTTGGGCCACCCCATACACCAGACCAAGGAGAACAAGACGAATGGCCAATAGAAGAAACCAACTGGAAACTGAATACGTTGAATTGAGCGAAGAGATTAAAACCCTAACCCAATCCATAAAACAAGCAGCAGAAGAGATAAAGCGAATCGGACGCCTCCTTGAAGAAAAGGAAACAGTCAAGGAGATCGCTGATATTGACAACCATCTTATGCACCTCATACCAGACTATCAAATGAAAGAAGATATTGTCAGATACAAAGAAGCATCTAGGCGGCTAGAGGAAGTGCGGAGCCTCCTCAACATCAACCCTTGAAGTCGTCACAGTCATGGAGATCAAGGCCAAATCGCTCTAGTATTTCGTCGTTTAGCTTACCAACCTCGGCCTGGGCATTCTCCACCGCCTCTAGAGCTTTACGTCTCTTTTGCATTGTCAGGAAAAATTCATGGTTCCTTTCTTCTACGCTTGCAAACTCCGGCTGGAGTCCTTCGTCTTGCTTAACTACGGTAGTCATGTTCTAGCTCCTTTCGCTAGAGTGCGTGTGAAATGAAGGAGCTAAAAAGAAGGGATGGCCCAAGGTGGCGATTATTCACTCACCCCAATAATTACTACTTTTGGGCACTCAGGTATATAATTCCCTTAATTTATTGGACAACTCCACCGTCCGCCCCGTCTCCATAGACTCCTTCACCGCGTCTAACACCCGCATCTGCGCGACGCTGTGCTCCGACATGATCCGATGCTCCCGTCCCTCGGCCAAGCACTCGCACAGATGCTGCAACTGCAATGCAAACTGAAAGCACGGCGGGAATTCGACGACCTCCACCCCGCTCGGCGTGCGATGTTCTATGGTCACGGCCCGATTCTCGTTATTCCACACCTGATCTAGCCGCAGCATCCCGCGATGCCCGGAAATTTCCGCGTACTGAGAACTGAACGTATTAAAACCCACGGAAATCTGCGCGGTACGGCCCCCGGAAAAAACCAGCACAATCGACGCGGCATCATCGGTTTCCAAGCCCAACTGCTGCGCGGCAAACACCCGCTCCGGCTCCTCGCCAAATATGAACCGCGCGTGGTGAACGTTGTAACAAGCCAAATCGTAGATACTGCCGCCGCCTTTGGCCTTGTTGAAACGCCAATTCGATTCGGGCGTGCGCTCTTGGAGCGAGGCCCCCGAACTAGTGCAAAACGTGCTCCGCACGCCGGTCAAGTCGCCGATCGCGCCGGCGTCGAGCATGGCCTTGGCCTTCAAGTGCATGGGGTGATGGCGAAACTTAAACGCCTCAGCTACGAGGACGCGGTTTTTCCTGCCGGCTGCGACAAAGGCCGCTGCCTCGGCCGCGTTTTGGGTGAAGGGCTTTTCGCAGAGCACGGCTTTTACCCGCCCCGAATCGCAGATCTGAATCCCAGTCTCCGCGTGAAAAGCACCCCAAGTGCAGATGATGGCAATGTCCAGCTCGGCTTCGTGGAGCATGGCGACGAGGTCGGTATAACGCGCTGCAACGCCAAACTCCTCGCCGTAGCGCGCTAGCTGCTCCGCGGACACGTCGCAAATGGCGACGAGGTCGGCTTCGGCAATCTGTTGGCAGGCCGTGCCGTGGGCGCGGGCGATACCACCCGTCCCCACGAGGCCAACGCGATAGGCCACGGCATCCTCCTTGCGATGGTTATATTTGTGGGCTTAGATCTTTGGGTTCAAAAAGCTGCGGCCGCAAGTAGATCGGCGCGCCGAGGCGCGTCACCAGCACCATGCCATCGCTGGGCCGACAATCGAGCACCCACTCGCCAGCCTCGGTTTCAATGTACAAGTTGGCGTGAAAGGTGTCGTCCTTGATGCTGTGGACGACGAGGTGCCGCACTTCGCCCTGCAGCTTCTCCAGCATCTCTTCCAACAGATCGTACGCCAGCGGGCGCGGGAAGTCCTCGTCCCGCATGGCTCTGACTAACGCCCGCGCCTCGCAGTGGCCGATGATGATGGGCAACGGCGGCACATCGTCTCCTTTGAGCACGACAGCTACCCCATCGGCACCGAAGTCGCGCACATTGACAATTTGGGCGGGAATGAGGTCAGCAGGGGGTTCTCGGCCACAGGCTGCCAGCGCAAGGGCCGCCAAGACCACGAGGAGCCATTTCATTATATTGCTCCTTTTCGGTTTGAGTCTTTTGCACACGGCCCAATTATAGGGGCTGTGGCCACGGCCTGCAAAGGTGAATGAGACACTTTACAGCAGTCGGCAGCAGAGATGCTCGTACGAGCGTTTACTGATTGGCATGAACGGCAGCAATAAAAAAAATGAAAACGAACGGGAATGAATAGAATCTATCGATGGTCTAATATGATGATATAGCTAAACAGAACTGACCAGTCAGTTCTGTTGACAAGGGTCAAAGCCTCGTCTATACTTGTTTGGACGACACACGCCAAAGAAAGGAATCCCGTGGACAAAACACATACAACTAGGGGTTGCTCCAGATGTTAGCTCGCCAATATACGCTGTCCATCGGCAGCGTCTTCCTACTCGCGCTAGGCTGCGGCGACGAGGAAGACGCACAGCAACCCGGCGGCATGCGCGGCGGTTGGGGCGGACGCGAAGCAGCAGCCATTCCCGTCAAAGGCGAAAAGGTCACGCGCGGCGACATGAGCGCCTACATTGAGACGTACTCCCGCCTCGAAGCCGAGCGCCGCGTCAGCGTCTTGGCACGCACGACCGGCTTACTCGAAGAGCTCGCGGCCGAAGAGGGCGACCTAGTCCGCCAAGGCCAAGTGATGGTCCGCCTCAACAAGGATGAACTGAGCCTGAATTTGCGCCAAGCCGAAGAGGCTTTTGCCGACGCCAGCACCAACTACGACCGCATCAAGACGCTGTACGAGCGCAGCATGGTCAGCCAATCCGAATACGACGCGGCCCACCTCCGCTTGGACAACGCCAAGATCGCCCTCGAAGAAGCCCAGCTCAATCTCGCGTACGCAGACGTTACTGCGCCGATTGCCGGCGTCGTCACCCAGCGGTTGGTCGAAGTGGGCGACCTAGTGCGCGGCAATCAAGAAGTCTTTGTCATCGCCGACCGCGACCCGCTGTTGGTGCGCATCTTCGCGCCCGAGCAGCGCATGTACCAGTTGCACCCCGGCCAAGAGGCCACTATCGCGGTCGAAGCCCTGCCCGACACGAGCTTCCGCGGCCGCATCCGCATGATTAGTCCAGAGGTCGATCCCACCAGCGGCACCGTCAAGGTCACCCTCGAAGTCGCCAGCGACGGCTTACTCAAACCGGGGATGTTCGCCACAGTGCGCATTATTACCGAGCGGCGGCCCCAGACCTTGATCGTCCCCAAAAAGGCCCTAATCCTCGAAACCGACGAGGACGACGTCTTCCTCATTGAGAACAGCACGGTGCGCCGAGTCGCCGTCGAGTTGGGCTTTGTCGAGGACGATCAAGTTGAGATCGTCTCCGGCCTCAAAGAAGGAGACCAAGTAGTGACCATTGGCCACGAGGGCCTCAAGGACGGTGCGGCCGTGCGGCTAGCCGGCGAGGGCCTACCGACTCCAGAAGAATTGGCCGCCGCAGAGTCCGCTGACCCCCGGGGCGGAGGCTTCGGGCCGCCCGGGGCTAGGGGAGGAGGCTGGCAGGGCGGCGGTCTGCCCGACAGCTTGCGCCAAGTCATCGCCGAGTACCGCCGCCAAGGCAAGCCTCTGCCCGACAGCTTGCGCCAAGTTCTGCGCGCAATGCGCGAGCAGGGCGGCTGGCAAGGTAGAGGCGAAGGTAGGGGTCGGGGCGAAGGTAGAGGTAGAGGCCAGTGAAACTAGTCGAATTTTCCACTCGCCGCCGCGTCACGGTGGCGATGCTGATGGTGGCGATCATCGCCTTCGGCGGCGTGGGTTTTTCGCGCCTAGCCGTCAACCTCCTCCCCGACATCACCTATCCCACCATCACCGTCCGCACCGAATACGAGGGCGTGGCCCCCCTCGAAATCGAGCGTCTCATTTCCGAGCCGGTCGAAGGCTTGGTCGGCGTGGTCAGCAACGTGGTCCGCGTCTCGTCTATTTCGCGGCCGGGCATCTCCGATGTGGTCGTCGAGTTCGGCTGGGGCACCAACATGGACTTTGCCTCGCTCGACATCCGCGAAAAGCTCGATTTGTCCAACCTACCGCGCGACGCCGACAAGCCCATCCTCTTGCGCTTCGACCCCTCGCTCGACCCCATAATGCGCTTGGCTTTTTACGGCAATTTGAGCCTGATGGAGATGCGGCGCATCGCCGAAGAGCGGCTGCGCCCGGACCTCGAAAGCCTCGAAGGCGTAGCGGCCGTCCGCATCAACGGCGGCCTCGAAGAAGAAATTCAAGTCGAGGTCGAAGCCCAGCGCCTAGCTTATCTCGGCATCTCCATTAACCAAGTCACCAGCCGCCTCGCCGCAGAAAACGTCAACCTGACCGGCGGGATGCTCAAGGACGGCGAGGCCGAGTTCCTCGTTCGCACCCTCAACGAGTTCCAAGGTATCGACGAGATCGGCGAAATCGTCGTCGGTCAAATCGACCGCGCGCCGATCAAGCTCAAGGACGTGGGTCGCGTCTTCCGCGGCCACCGCGAGCGCGACCTCGTAACCCGCATCAACGGCCGCGAAGGTGTCGAAGTCTCGGTCTTCAAGGAAGGCGACGCCAACACCGTCCAAGTCAGCGCCGCGGTCCAGGAGCGCTTGGACGAATTCCTCGCCGAGAATGCCACCCTGCTCCAAGACAGCGGCATGGAAGTGGTCTTCAACCAAGCGACCTTCATCCAGCAGGCCGTTGACGAGGTGCTCAACACCGCCATCATCGGCGGCATCCTCGCCGTCATCGTGCTCTTCCTCTTCCTCCGCGACCTCAAAAGCACCGCCATCATCAGCCTCTCGATTCCCCTCTCGGTGGTGGCGACCTTTTTCCTGATGTTCGGCACGGACGTAAGCCTCAACATCATGTCGCTGGGCGGGCTAGCTTTGGGGGTCGGGATGCTGGTTGACAACTCTATTGTGGTTTTGGAAAGCGTGCAGCGCTACCGCGACCAAGGGCTCAACGTCTTGGCCGCGGCCGTGCGCGGTGCCAGCGAGGTCGGCCGCGCCGTCATCGCCGCCACCACCACCACCATCTGCGTGTTTTTGCCCATCGTATTTGTCGAGGGTGTCGCCGGCCAGCTCTTCCGCGATCAGGCCCTGACTGTCACCTATTCGCTGGTCGCCTCGCTGGTGGTCGCCTTGATGCTGATCCCCATGCTCTCGTCGCTAAACCTCGAAAGCATGATTGCCGAGCGGGAAGAGATCGGCCCCAAACGCGGCCTCCAAGGCCCCGCACTGCTCATCCGCCTAATCCGCGCCATAGCTCGCGGTGCTGGCCGCGTCTTCTCCACCCTGCTCTTCCCACTGTACTGGCTCTTCGACCTCGTCTTCAACGCGCTCAACAAAGCGTATCCACTCCTTTTGAACTGGGCGTTGCGTCGCCGCTTGATCGTCATCGCCATCTTTATCGCGATAGGGGCCTTAGTCCTCGAACGGGCGCGTATCTTGGGGGTAGAGCTGATCCCAGAGATGAGCCAAGGCGAATTCCTCGTCGATCTCGAATGGCGCGCGGGCACGCCGCTGGAGCAGACTGCCATCCAAGTGGCCGCCATTGACCGGCAGGTGCGCGGTCTCGATGGCATCGCTTCGGTCTTTGCCCTCGTCGGCAGCAGCGCCCAAGCTGGCGGCACGGCCGCGGACAAAAAGGAGCACACCGCCCACCTCCTCGTGCGGCTCGCGCCAGAGGTCGGCGAAGAGGCAGCTATCGAAGCGGTGCGCGATCTCCTTGGGGACATCCCCGAACTAAAGTACAAATTTTCGCGGCCCACTTACTTTTCCTTCCGCACCCCGGTAGAAGTGGAAATCCGCGGCTACAGTCTAAGCACGCTCGACCTGTTGGCCGATGAAGCGGTCGAGCGCATGCACACTATTCCCGGGCTGACCGACATCCGCTCGAGCACGGCCGGCGGCCAACCCGAAGTCCAGATCTTCTTCGACCGCCGGCGCGTCGCCGAGCTGGGCACCACCGTGCAGAATATCGGCGAGTTGTTGCGCAACAAGCTACAAGGCGATGTCGCCACCGAACTGGCGCGCCGCGACCGCAAGGTCGATATCCGGGTCCGCGCGCTCGACGAAGAACGCCAGACCGTCGCCGACCTCAAGCAGATGGTCATCAGCCCGGCCTCCTACCCCGTGCCGGTCGCGCTCGAATCGGTCGCCGACGTGCAGGCTGTTGATGGCCCTGCCGAGATCCGCCGCCTCGACCAAGAGCGCGTCGCCGTCATCTCGGCCAACCTCGACGGACGCGATCTGGGCGGCGTAGCAGAGGAGATCGAAACAACCCTCGCCGACTTGCCCCTGCCCGAGGGCTTCACCGTGTCGATCGGCGGCCAGAACGAGGAAATGGTCCGCTCCTTCGACAGCATGAAATTCGCCCTGCTGTTGGCCGTGTTCTTGGTCTATTTGGTGATGGCCTCGCAATTTGAATCGCTGTTGCACCCGCTGGTCATCATGTTCACCATTCCCCTCGGGCTGATCGGCAGCGCCCTCGGCCTGCTCGCGACGGGCACCACCATCAGCGTGGTCGTGCTCATTGGCCTAATCATGCTCGCCGGCATCGTCGTCAACAACGCCATCGTGCTCGTCGATTACATCAACCGTCTGCGCCGCGACGAGGGCATGGAAAAATTCGCCGCGGTGTTGCGCGCTGGTGAGGTGCGCTTCCGGCCCATTCTGATGACTACCTCGACCACCGCCCTCGGACTATTGCCCATGGCCTTGGGGCTGGGCGAAGGAGCCGAGATCCGCGCGCCCATGGCCATCACCGTCATCGGTGGGCTTTTGGTATCCACCCTGCTGACTCTGGTGCTCATTCCCGTGGTCTATACCCTGATGGATCGCAGCGCCTAGGAGATTGGTTATGAACCTATCTGAATTTTCGCTTAAACGGCCCGTGACCACCCTGATGCTTACCATCTGCGCCTTGGTAGTGGGTGTCGTCGCCTTAGACCGCTTGCCCATAGAGCAGTTGCCGAGCATTTCCTCTTCTGGGATCACGGCTAGAGTCGAATACAACAGCTCCTCCCCCGAAGAGATCGAGCGCTTGGTGGTCTTGCCGCTGGAGCAGACGCTGGGTACGCTCAACAACATTGACCGCATTAGTTCGAGTTCGGGGCGCAATGGGGGCGAGGTGCGGGTGGACTTTAAGGCCGGCACCGACATGGACTTGGCCAACATGGAGATGCGCGAAAAACTCGACCAAGCCCGCGCCCTCCTGCCCTCGGATGTCGATCGCGTCAGCCTGCGCCGCTGGCAGTCCGACCAACGCGCCATTATAGACGCCAACCTAGCGTGGCGCGGCGACGGCGACCGCCTACTCGACCTAATCCAGAAAGTCATTGAGCCACGGCTGTTGCGGATCAATGGCGTCGTCAACGTGGTCATCGACGACTTCGAGGAGAAACAACTCATCGTCGAGCTGGACCAGGAGCGCTTGCAGACCCACAACATATCGCTGGGCTCGCTCGGCTGGCAGCTCAACCAGAACAACACCAACATCTCGCTGGGTCGGGTCATGGACGGCGACCAGCGCTACATGGCCCGCGCCATTGGCGAGTTCTCCCGCGCCGAGGACATTGCCTCCATGCCGCTTATGGGCGGTCAGTTCCGCCTCAGCGACATCGGCGAGATCAACTACGGCTACCCTGAAAAGCGCCGCTACGAGCGGCTCAACGGCACCGATGCGCTGGAGCTAGAAATTTTCAAAGCCTCCACCGCCAATGTAGTCGATGTCGGCGAGGCCGTCGTCGCTGAGTTGCAGGCGATTGAAGACGAATACGACGGAGAACTCGGAGTCTTCATCGACCGCAATCGCGCCGAGTCCGTGCTCAAAGAAGCCGATACGCTCTTCAACTCAGCACTGCTCGGCGCGTTTTTGGCGATGACTATCATCTTCCTCTTCCTGCGCAACATCCGCTCGACCATCGTCATCGCCCTCGCCATCCCCACCTCGGCCCTGTGCGTCTTTATCGGTATGTACGTCGCCCGCGAGGTCTTTGAATCGACCATCACCCTCAACATGGTCTCAATGATGGGGCTGATGCTGGCAGTGGGGATGTTGGTCGATCCGGCGGTGGTGGTGCTGGAAAGCATCTTCCGACGCCGCCAAGAAGACGGTCTCGACGCCGACGAGGCCGCCCACGCCGGCAGCCGCGAAGTCGGCATGGCAGTCTTAGCCTCGGCGCTGACGACGATCTGCGTCTTCGTGCCCTTCTTCTTCCTCTCCGATGGCCGCTCGGCCGCGTGGATGAAAGACGCCGGGATTGCGATATGCCTCGCCGTGATGGTGTCGATGATCGTCTCGTTGTCGCTGATCCCGCTAGTGTCCTCGCGACTGCTGCGCGCTGGGGTCGAGCGCTTCGACCGCTGGCTCAAGCTGCTGGTCATCGCAGTCGTGGTAGGCATTGCCTACTGGCAAATCAGCGACCTTGGCTGGAGCGGCTTACAGGCTTGGTGGGGCCGCTGGTCCGGGCTGATCGCCACCTCAATCGGTGGAATGCAATGGCAGACCATTCTCGGCTGCGCGCTCATGGCGCTGGCCGGGGCCGCGCTCGGCTGGTACTGCTCACGCCACGGCCTGCGCTCCTCGTACGGCCGCTTGCTCAACTGGACGCTCGACCACCGCTGGGTCGCCCTGCTCGCCACGGTCATGCTGACCGGCACCGGCTATTACCTCTACGATCAGATCGAACAACGCGGCACCCCCTGGACCCCGGAGCGCCGAGTGGATATGTCGGTGGTCATCGATCGCAGCTATAGCCTCGAAGAGGTTCGCGAGCACTTCTATGAAATAGAAAAGATCCTGCTAGCGAAAAAGGATTCGCTCGACATTCAATCGCTCATGACGAGGTTCAGCCAGCGCCGAGGCAGCATTCGCGCCTATCTCGTCGATGCCGACGAGGGCCGGCTCTCATCCATGGAGGCGGGCAACGCGATCAAGGAGTTGCTACCAGAGAAGGTGGGGTACACGTACAAAATGGGTCGCTCGCGCAGTTGGACCGGCAACCAACTCGGCGTCGAAGTCCAGCTTCACGGCCGCGACCCAGAAGTCCTAGCCGTGCTAATGGAAGACGTCAAAGCCGGTCTCGAACAGCTACCCGGAGTCCAAGACGTCGATAGCAGCCTCGAAGACGGCGAAGACGAAGTCCGGGTCGAAATCAACCGCGCTCAGGCGCTCGGCTATGGACTGTCGCCGCGCGAGGTCGCCCAAGGCATCTCCTCAGCCCTGGGCACCCGCCGCACCAGCGGCTTCAAAAGCGACGACCGCGAAATCGACATCGTCATGCAGCTCAACGAGGGCGACCGCGCCACCCTCGACCAACTCAAAAACAGCCGCTACGAAACCCGCGACGGCAATTCGGTCCAGCTTGCGTCGCTGGCCGACTTCCAGCTTGGCCGCGGCCCCCGCGATCTCAGGCGCGAAAATCGGATGCTCAACGTCACCGTTTTCGCCAACACCGAAGACCGCAACGAGGCCCGCGCGCTGATGGGACCGATCACCCAGATGATGGAGGGGATGCAGCTACCCGCCGGCTACACCTGGGATTTGGGCCGGGCGGCGCGTTGGGAGCAGGAGGAAGCCAGCGACAACAACTTCACCGCGATTTTTGCCATCCTGCTGATCTACCTCATCATGGCCTCGCTCTTCGAGTCCTTGATCCATCCCTTCACCATCATCTTCGCCATCCCCTTCTCCCTCATCGGCGTGGCTTTGGGGCTGTATGTCCTCGACGTGCCCTTTGACAACAACGGTGCCTTGGGGCTTTTGATCCTCTTCGGCATCGTCGTCAACAACGGCATCGTGCTGATCTCCCATATAAATCATCTGCGGGCGAGCGGGCTGTCGCGGCGCGAGGCGATCTGCCTCGGTGGCCAGCACCGGCTCCGGCCCATCCTGATGACCGCCTTCACCACCATCCTCAATCTGATGCCGATCGTCCTGCCGATGGTCTATGGCACATCTGAAGGCTTTGCCCGCCGTTGGGGGCCGGTGGGCTTGGTAGTAGCCAGCGGCTTGGCCACCTCGACGGTGCTGACCCTGATGCTAGCCCCAACGCTCTATTCGCTGTTGGACGATCTGGCGCTGTGGTGCAAGCGGGTAATGCGCGCATCGCACAGCACGAGCACGGTCAACGCATGAAATCCTTTCGGGGGGACCTTCGTGTCCGGTAAAATGCGGGTCTTGTATATTGGGGCGGCAAGCGCGGAACCATCCTCTTTGGCAAGGTTGGATAAAATAGGAACGAGAGACCTATCCGCCTTGCCGCCCTTGTGGACACCTTAGGGGCCAGTAAACATATGTATCGCCTAGGTAAGGGGCAAATGTATGACAGAGCTTGAACGCAGCACAGCAGAAAACGCAGCACAGCCTTTTCGCGCCCCTGTGCCACCGCAAGTGCGGCGCGAACTGGCCGAGGTAGTAAGCCCCGACGAAGAATTTCGCCTAGCGGTAACCACGGACATTAAGCTCGACGGCCAGTACGGCGAGGCGTGGCTCATGGCCACCGACGACCATCTAGTGGCCTTCAGCCCCGACAGCGGCGGACCGCCCGATGTAGTCTGCTTGCCCCTTAACGAAATAACGGGCGTGGAAGTGCGCGAGGATTGGGGCACCGCGGCCCTCAAGGTGCGCACCGAGGAGCGGGGCGCGACCATGGCCGTATTCTCCAAGAGCTTGGTGCCAGCGCTGTCCGAACTGCCCAATCAGGTCGAGCGCCTAGTCAAGCAAGCCCAACCGACCGAACCCGATGGCCAAATGCTCCACGGGCGGTTGGCCGGAGCGCGAGCCGGGCGCAAGCGCTGCGACCGCTGCGGCCAAGTCATTCCGCGCTACTACGGCGTATGCCCAGCCTGCCTAGAAAAGAGCAAGCTGCTGTTCCGGCTGTTGGGCTATGCCAAGCCGCATTGGAAGCTCATTACTCTGAGTCTGCTGCTCATGGTGGTGGCCACGACCATTGGCTTGGGCCAGCCGCTGCTGCTGGGCATTCTCATCGACGATGTCTTGAATGTCGGTGCCGTTGCGTCTATGAGCGTTGGGACGAGCTTTGACCTGCTAGCTCTTTTGCCGGTGGCCGCAGACGATCCCGTCGCGGCGCTGGCTTGGCTGGTAGGCTTGTTGATAGCGATGAACATAACCGTCAGCGGCTTGTCGGGACTGCGCAGCTATATCATGGCCCGCATCGGCCAGCGCGTCACCTACGGCCTGCGCAACGAGGTGTACACCCACCTCCACGCGCTGTCGCTTAGTTATTACAACAAAAACGAGACCGGGCGCATCATGGCCAGCGTCACCCAAGACGTGGGCCGCTTGCAGGATTTTATCAGCGACGGCCTACAAGAAGCCATCCGCGATGTGCTTACCTTGGTCATCATTTGCATCATCCTCTTTGCGCTCAACCCCGGGCTAGCGGCCCTCGTGCTGCTACCAACGCCTCTACTGGTGTGGGCGACGATGCGCTTTGGCCGCAAGCTGCACGCCATCTACCGGCCGTTGTGGCGGCGCTGGGCTAGCCTGAGTGCCTTGCTGGCCGATACCATCCCAGGGGTGCGCGTGGTCAAGGCATTTGCCCAAGAACAGCGGGAAGTGGGCAAATTCGAGGGCCGCAGCTTAAATCTGCTGCAAGGCGAGCTGCGGGTGGCGTGGATGCGCAGCCTGTTCGGCCCGGTCATGGCCTTTATAACCTCGGTCGGCACCATCATCATCTGGTGGGTCGGCGGCCGCGATATTTTGGCCGGGGAGCTGACGCTGGGGGCCTTTGTCGCCTTTACCAGTTACATGTATCGCTTCTACGGGCCAGTGGAGAGCTTGTGCCGCCTCAACCACCGCTTCCAGCGCGCCGCCACCTCGGCCGAGCGCGTCTTTGATGTACTCGACACGCACCCAGAGGTAATCGACCAGCCCGGAGCTATGCTCATGCCGCCCATCGAGGGCCGGGTCGAATTTCGCGGCGTCCACTTCGGCTATGAGGAAGACAAGCCAGTCATTGAGGATTTGAATTTCACCGTCGAGCCGGGCGAGATGATCGGCCTAGCTGGCCACAGCGGCGCTGGCAAGAGCACCTTGATCAACCTCATCTGCCGCTTCTACGAGCCGCAGGAGGGAGCCATCCTCATCGACGGCCACGACACCCGCCAAGTGAACCTCAAATCGCTGCGCGAACAGATCGGCGTGGTCTTGCAGGATCCGTTCCTCTTCAACGGCACAGTGGCCGAGAACATCGCCTACGGCCATCCCGAGTCTTCCCTTGAACAGACCGTAGCCGCGGCCAAAGCTGCCAATGCGCACGACTTCATCATGAACATGCCCGACGGGTACGACACCATGGTCGGCGAGCGCGGCACCCGCGTCTCCGGGGGCGAGCGGCAGCGGCTGTCCATTGCCCGGGCCATTTTGCGCAACCCGCGCATCCTCATCCTCGACGAAGCCACCTCCAACGTCGATACCCAGACCGAAGCGCAGATTCAGGAGGCATTGGAGAGGCTGGTCCAAGGGCGCACCACCTTTGCCATCGCCCATCGCTTATCGACCCTCAAAAACGCTCACCGCCTGCTCATCCTCGACAAAGGCAAACTCGCCGAAATCGGCACCCACGACGAACTGATCGCGCAGGACGGCATCTACGCCAACCTGTGCCGCATGCAAACCGAAATGTCTAAACTGAGAGCTTGGTAAAATTATGCAGCAGCACCACAAATTAGCCGCTGAAATCACTTATCTCGACCCGGACAAGGCGCGGTTTTTTGTCGATGCTTTCGAGGACTTGAACCTAGAGTTGGCCGAGGATCAAACTTATTCAAGGATCCGAGTCAAACGGGCTTTTCCCCTGAGCCGCGACGACTGCTTCATCGTCGTCCAAGACCACCAAGGCAAGGAGATTGGCTCGCTGGCCCGGCTCGACGCGCTAGATCGGGACAGCCGCCAAGCCGTGGAAGACGAATTGGAGCGGGCCTATTTCACGCCGCGCATCCAGCGCATCGCCAAGGTTTCAGTGACCAACCGAGTGCCGCGCTGGGAGGTAGAGACCGACCGCGGACCGCGCGCCTTTGACATCTATTCCAGCCACCGAAATAGCGATGTGCGCCTTTTGGGCGGCGGGCGGGTCATAGTGCAAGACGCCGACGGCAACCGCTACGAGATTCCCGACTACCGGCATCTAGATCCGGTCAGCCAAGCCTTGGTCGAGGAAATGGTGTGAGGAGCTATAGACGATAGCGAAATAGGTTCGCTAATTTGTATCGTCAGAGCCAGCACCTGTCATGCTGAGCGCAGCGAAGCATCTCAAACCTAAGAAGCCTCTGCACAATACCCGCATCGCCACCAAGCGAAAGGAACACCCATGCGCCAAGGGATATTCAAGTTGTCAATGACCCTAGGCCGGAGCCCGAGCGATCAACCCGAGCGAGTGAAGATCTGCCGGGAAATGGGCGTCACCGGCTGCGTAACGTCGCCGCCCCTCGAAGGAATAAGCCGAGATCAATACGCCGCGGCCATGCGCCAGCAGCAGGAGGAATGGGCCGAGGCGGGTTTTTCGATCCCCGTGTACGAGACCATGACCCCCACCCGTTCCGAACACATCCGCCGAGGAACCCCAGGCCGCGATGGGGAACTATTGGACTTTATCGCCGCCGTGGAGGCCATGGGCCAAGTCGGCATTCCCGTGCTGTGCTACAATCTCGGCGCGGGCGGCTCGCGCACCGATTGGGTGCCCACGCGCGGCGGTGCCATTTCCTCGCAATTCGACTACGCCGAGTCGCACCAGGAGCCCCCTTTGGCGGAGCCCCAAACCGAGGAAGAACTCTGGGACAACCTGACTTGGCTGCTCGAACGCATCATTCCCGTCGCCGAAAAGGCCAATGTCCGCATGGGCTATCACCCCAACGATCCGCCGATCTCTCCCTATCGGGGTTCCGCCCAAATCATGGTCAGCGCCGACGCGTACCGCCGCCTGATCAACATCGCGCCGAGTCCCAGCAACGGCGTCACGTTCTGCCAAGGCAACTTCAAGGCCATGGGCGAGGATATCTACTCAGTGGCGCGGGAGTTCACCGAGCAGGGCAAGGTCCACTTTATCCACTACCGCGACGTCGAGGGCACCGCGGGAACGCGGTTTACCGAAACCTTTCACGACGACGGTCCCACGGATATGGCGCGGATGCTGGAGATCTACTCCCGCGCCGGCTTCGCAGGCCCCATCCGCCCCGATCACGCGCCGACGATGGGGTCCGAGGATGCAGAGACGACCCGTGGCTACGGCATGTTGGGGAAAATTTTCGCCTTCGGCTACATGATCGGCATGATGCAGGCGCAAAACCTGGCCTACGAATGAGGAGAGCCAAAACGAACAGCAGCGGCAGCACTGGTCGAATTTGCCTACTGGGATTTTTCCCATAGCGGTGTGTATTTATATCGCCTTCGCTTGCGACCAAACTCTCACGCGCAAGCTAGTTCCACTGAGATAACGATATTCTCTTCCAATCAATAGGAAAAGCACATGTACCCACTATTTTTTGCCCTTCTGATCCTCACTGGCACAGACCATCTATGGGGAGAGGAAGCGGCTCCTATGCACTGGTCTTTTGACCGCCAAGACTCGCAGGGATTTATCAGTCAATCCGGCGCGGCGGCATTTAACCTTCTGCGCCAAGCAGAGCAAGTTGATGGAGTATTGGGCAAAGCCGTACGCCTATCACGCTTGGACGCCTTGCGCTATGAAGATGCGCGCGATGTGGTCGGCGATGGCACGTTCTCCATCCAGTTCTGGATCAAATTAGAATGGACCTCTCAGCGTTACCGGCACGGCGATGTGCTCAACTTTATAACCCAAAGCGAAGAGCATCCCTGGATTTGGCGCGTCGGCTTTCAACAGGTCACCCAGCGCCAGTTGCCACGCGGCGCTTTGCCGTTGATCCTGCGCCTAGGCGAAGAATTCACTACGGACCAACAACCCGTCTTAATCGAGCCTTGGCAGTGGACTCATGTCGCCTTTGTCGGAACGGGATCGGAGGTTGAGATATACCGCAACGGAGGATTCCTCGGCACGCTCAACTACGGCGAACAGGGTCTGCCCACCCAGGTGCATACAAAGGGCACCCTACAAGTAAATGGCTCGCTCAATTACGACGTCATTACCGATAAAGTCGGCCTCGACCGAGCGTCTCTGCGCACCGGCGTCTGGGAAAACGATATGCGCTTTGATGAGCTAATAATCGCCGACAATCCCGTGCGTCCAGAGATACACTTCCCCACCGAACTGCTCACACCTCCTTCCGTCGGCAAATTGGAAAACGAGCTAAACAATCTACAAATAGACCCCCGCGACCACTTTGTCATCGCTGCACTTATCCGGCAAGCGCGACAAATCGACAATGGTGCTGACACCCAAAAACTGCGCGCGGCATTGGTCGAGCGAATCGGCGCAGCGTTGCAATCGGTCCGGCAGGGATATTCTGCTCTGCATTCGCAGCGAGGCCGTATCAAGCTCTCGTACTGGAGCGATGTAGATCAGTCTGAACAATTCTACGAAGTGTACGTACCCAACTCTTGGCAGGGTAAGTCCCCCGTCCCACTGGTCGTCGCCCTGCACGGCGGCGGTGAAGATGAAACAGTGTTGTTTGAACGCTATACACTGGAGGAACGCGCCGAGGAAAAGGGCTGGATCGCTGTCTGTCCCTATGGTCGAGGACAAGTCGGCTATCGCGCCGCAGGCCAGCAGGACATCCTCGACGTAGTAGCACAAGTGCAACACCAGTGGCCGATCGACACCAAGCGCATCTACGGCGTCGGCCACTCTATGGGAGCCGCAGGAACGTTGCGTTTGGCCAGTGACAAGCCCGATTTTTACGCAGCTATAGCACCAATCGCCAGCCCCTGGAGTTCTGATGCACTGGAAGCATTGCGCGAGTTGCCGACCTATTGGATTATTGGCGACAAAGACTTCCTTTTTCCACGCATGAAACCTCAGTTTGCCGCCATTGAAGCCTTTGTCAAGCGCACGGGCGCTCCTCACATAACACAGGTTTTAGCAGGATACGACCACGGCGGTTTTCTCGATTTCGAATTCCCCACCGTCGTCGAAGTCTCGCTGCCGTCCATATTCGACTTCTTCGCCCAACATCACCGCTGAAGGCTATAATAATCATGGCAACCGATTTAGAATATCTGCAAAAGTTGGACAATCCCGAGGATCGCACTCGCTCGCTTATCGACCTCATCGACGTGCAGACCGTCGATCTGGAATTGGCCGCTTTTTTAGTCTCCCACGTCTGGCGCGGGGCTTCCTATATCACCGGTTCAGGTCCCGGTGGCATCGGCAAGACCACCACCATGCACGCCCTGCTCAGTTTTGTCGGAGCCGACCTTCCCTTTGTCACTGCACTGCCGGGAGAGGTGTCCTCCATTGGAGCGACCAAGTCCTGCGTCATTTCCAACGAATTGAGCGACCATCCGCCCCCGACCTATCTGTGGGGAGACGACCTGCGCGCTTTCTTTGCTCTAGGCGACGCCGAGCACACGCTGGTCAGCAATGTTCACGCCGACGACCTCGAAGAAATCCACCACCAAATCGTCGAAACAAACCAAGTACCCGAAGCGCAGTTCCGCGCCATCAACTTGCTCGTTTTCATTTGTCTCGAAGGCGGCAATCCCCCTCAGCGGCGCATCAAGGATAACACCACGCGCCGCATCATCAACAAGATCTATTATAGCAACGGGAACGAAGATCACCGCCTCATTTACAATCCACAAAAGGGCCTGTTAGACCTCGCGCCGCGCGACGAGGAAAGCGAGCAAAACTGTCGCGCTTTCTTAGCGGAAATGGTCGATAGCAACGAGCGCCGTCTCGCCGAGGTGCGCCGCCACTTTTTACAGTGGCATGAGGCGTGACTAACATTTCCACTGTCATAGTGAACCACATATCCATCAGGAGATAACCATGGAACGGAAAACCGCTGCTGAATACGATCCACAACTGCTCAAGCTGTACGATCGCTACGTCCACGGCGACATTGACCGCCGCCAGTTCCTCGATGATGCGGCCCGCTTTGCCATCGGCGGCCTGACGGCTACCGCGCTGTTGGACAGCCTCACTCCCAACTACGCCTTCGCTCAGCAAGTGGCCGCAGACGATGAACGCATTGCCACCGAGTACGTGTCGTATCCTTCCCCGCAGGGACACGAAAAGACGCGCGCCGCCCTCGTACAGCCCGCGACTGAAGAAAAAAGTAAAATACCAGGCGTCCTCGTCATCCACGAAAACAGAGGGCTAAATCCCTATGTCGAAGACGTCGCGCGCCGCGTGGCCACAGCCGGTTTTCTCGCCTTGGCCCCGGATGCGCTGGCACCGCTGGGCGGCTATCCAGGCACGGACGACGAAGGGCGGGCACTGCAACGACAACTCGACCCGGAGAAAGTGACGCAAGACTTCATTGCGGCCGCCCAATATCTCAAAGCACATCCCGCCTGCAACGGCAAAGTGGGTGTCGTCGGCTTCTGCTTTGGCGGTGGCATGTCCAATGAACTGGCCGTGCGCATCCCAGAAGTAATCTCCGCGGCCGTGCCCTTTTACGGTCGTCAACCGGCGACTGAAGGCGTGCCCAAAATCAAGGCGCGTCTGCTGATCCACTACGCCGAATTAGATGAGAGAATCAACGTCGGTTGGCCAGCGTACGAGGCCGCGCTAAAAGAAGCCGACATCGACTATGCGATGCACATGTACTTAGGCGTCAACCACGGCTTCCACAACGACACCACGCCCCGCTATGACGAAGCAGCCGCCAAACTGGCTTGGGAACGCACCATCGATTTCTTCAACGAAACATTGAAAGCTGAAAAATTGTAATCAATCGCGAGCAGTGCTTGAAATCCATGAGAATTTTCAACCATGATGTCCGATAGAAAAAGAGACAGTGGAGTCGTTTCTTTGCGGCGAGGTGTCCTGCTGATTTTCGTCCTAGGAACCATAGGACTAGGCACCGAACTGCTGCTGCTCGATCATTTTGAAGAATGGCGTCAACAGGTGCCCTTGGTCTTGTTGGCACTCGGGTTAATTTTGTTGGCGGCGCGGCTACTTTACCGGGGCGCGATTATCCTGCGCCTATTTCGTTGGACCATGCTGGCTTTCGTCTTAGGCGGCATAGTCGGCCTCTGGTTCCACCTTAGTTCCAATATGGAGTTTGAATTGGAAATGCACCCGACGCTGAGTGGGTTGGAACTTCTCTTTAAAGCATTGGGCGGTGCCATGCCAGCATTGGCACCTGGGGCGCTGGTCCAGCTAGGCCTGATCGGGTTTCTTTATACTTACCACCACTCAGCGCTGAGCCGGGAACAAGCAGAGGAGAATTAAGTAATGCAGCGCATCATTTCAGTAGCGGTATTAGCCGTCTGTCTCTACGGTAGCAATGCCCAAGGGCAGGTCGGCAAAAACGAAACAGTCCTCAATCCCAACCGAGCAGGCGTCGAACAGCTATTGGCCCTAACACAACTCGACTCGGCGTTAGTCGAGGGGATTGTGGAGCGGCGACCTTTTATCGGCATGGAAGCGTTCAATGCCTATTTGGATTCGACCCTAGCGGATTCAGTCCAAGCCGAACTGTATGTCAATCTCTTCCTGCCGATCAACCTCAATACCGCCAGCGACGCTGAAATGAAACTAGTGCCCGGAGTTGGCAAGCGCATGGCGCACGAGTTTGAGGAATACCGGCCCTACAAAAGCATCGCCCAGTGGCAGCGAGAAATCGGGAAATACGTCGATGACGACGAACTGGCCAGACTAGAGCAGTACGTCTTCGTACCGCTCGAACTCAACACTGCCAGCGAAGCGGATTTCCTCACAATCCCCGGAGTTGGCAAGCGCATGGCGCACGAGTTTGAAGAATACCGGCCCTACAAGAGCATGGCACAATGGAGACGAGAAATCGGGAAATACGTCGATGACGACGAACTGGCCAGACTAGAATGGTATGTATTTCTTGAAGAATAGGCCCTAAGGTTGCTTACGACGGGAGACCTAGGAGCCGATGGAACAACTCTTTGACGTGATTCAACAATTAGTCGCAGAGGAGCGTTATATCGTCGGTCAGCACGCCTCCGAGCGGTTGGAAGAACGCAATATCATGGAGTGGCAAGTGGTCGCGGGAATGGAGGATGGCGAACTGATCGCCGAGCGGCCAGACGCTATGCCCAACCCTGCTGTCGAAGTACGCGAATCATTGCCCGATGGTACGGAGTACAAGGCCGTTTGGTCTTATCTGCGTCAAACAGGTGTCGCTAAATTGGTAACTGTACATTTTTTTAATGGAGATTAAGTCATGCGCATTCCCGGACAGCGAATCAAGCGAACGCGACTAATTCAGACTGATAAGTTTGTGGTTGCGGTAGAAGTCGAGATGGTCGTCCCTGCCGATGACCCGAGTGAGCCGTGCTATGAATCTGAAACGATTCAACTCCTGCGGGAGATCAAGGAGCATGCCGAGCGGGAAGATGTGGCTTGGTTGACCAAAAAAGGCAAGGTGTACGCTGCCGTGGATGCAGCGTAAGATTTCATACTATGGCCAAAATAGACCGTAAAAAGCTCATCCTTGAAGAAGCGGCCCGCCTCTTTTCGGCCAAGCGCTTCGACGAAGTGCTCATGGACGATATTGCCCACCAAGCTGGAGTCGGCAAGGGGACGATCTACACGTACTTTGCCGACAAAGAAGAACTGTATTTTGCGGTGGTTTTTGAAGGCATCCGGCGGCTCAACGAGCAACTCCAGCGCAAGGCCAATCGTCAGCCGAATCCCGAAGATGAACTTCGCCGGATGGTCCACGCCATCGTCTCCTTCTTCAGCCAGAACCGCTTCTTCTTCCGCTTGATGTCTCACGAGGACGGTGGGGGCGAAGGTGGCAGGGGCGAAAACCGCAAGCGCTGGCGTGAGGAACGGCGCATCCAACTCGCAGCAATCGAAACGGTCCTACAAAACGGCGCTGAACAGGGCGTCTTCTCCGTCGAGCACCCACAGGTCGAAACCGCTATCCTCCGCGACATGGTGCGCTCAGTGATGATCCACGCGAGGGGCCTGAGCGTCGAGGCAATGGTCGATACCATCATGCGCATCTTCCTCCAAGGCGTACGCAAGAAGCCCTAGGCGACACTCGTGCTATCTATGTATATTAAAACGTCTCTTGGCTAAAGGACTTTCCGATATGGAATCTATCGCAACAGATGATATACGCGCAATGCCCTGTTACAGCATTCCCGAGGCTGCTCACTACCTGCGCATTCCCGAGACTACCCTTCGCTCTTGGGTGCGAGGCCGCAAGTACCCTACTAGCAAGGGAGACCGGTTCTTCCAGCCTGTGATCGAGCTACCAGACGATAGCCAGAATCTTCTATCCTTTATCAATCTGACCGAAATCCACGTGCTTGATGCCATCCGCCGCGACCATCGCATATCACTGCACAAGGTCAGGATCGCTATCGACTTCATCAAAGAAGAACTAAAGTCTGATCACCCTCTCGCATACCACAAGCTCGAAACTGATGGCTTGGATCTCTTTGTCGAGGAATACGGTCAACTCATAAATGTTTCTCAAACTGGACAACTGGCACTTCGGGAACTATTGCAGGCGCATCTGCGGCGCATTGACAGGGATTCGGCTGGTTATGCTCGGAGGCTATACCCTTTCACTCGCAAGCGTCTAGGCCAACAACTTATAGAAGAACCCAAGGCAATCGTCATTGATCCTCGCATATCTTTTGGTCGCCCGGTGCTTGCAGGCACGGGAATTCCTACAGCTATTATTGCCGAACGCTATAAGGCTGGGGAGGCAATCGGTGCATTAGCGGACGACTATGGCCGCCCGACGCTTGAGATCGAAGAAGCAATCCGCTGTGAGTTATACACCCGAGCAGCCTGATCCACTTGTTTTCTTTATTGACCGTTCTCTAGGGAAGAAGACGATTGCCGAAGCTCTCAAGCAAGAGGGCGCTGAGGTTTATGTCCACGACGACCTATTCCCCGCTGACACCGAAGACGAACATTGGCTCCGCGAAGTCGGCAATAGAAAATGGGTCGTTCTCACCAAGGATCTCAGGATCAGATACCGAACGTCTGAGCGCCTAGCCGTCAAAGCGGCCAACATAGCCATGTTTACACTTACTGCCCGAGATTGTCAGGGCAGCGAAATGGCCGATATATTCGTCAAGGCACTTCCCCGGATAACTCGTTTCCTCAAAGAGAATCAACCCCCGTTCATTGCGAAGGTGACCAGAAGGGGCGATGTCTCGATGCTGGTCGATCTCCATTAACGCCCAAAGCCAATACGTTCTAAGGCACGATAATCTTGGGGATCACCTCTTAGACGGCCTGCGTTCCGGCATCTGGGACGCATTTCAACCTATCCAGACCACTTACCCGTAGCCAAAATTTGACGGGATCAGTTGGCCCTGCATTCTCCGTGCCAACATCAACCGCGCAATAGTCGTCACCCTCGGTGGCCATTGCGCTTCTTGGGAGTACCGGAAAGCGGGTGTGAACGGAGCGGAATATGCCCATTGCGGAGATTCTAGGCTTGGAATACGATGAAATCAAGAACTTTCGCGGTCCCGTGCGACGCGGGACCTGATCTCTAACCCTACACTATGAGGAATCTCTTATGACCGTACTTTTCATTGTTTTCGCGCTGGCGTTGGCCGCTTGCGGTAGTCAAGAAAGCGTCACCGCACCCGTCCAGTCGCACCCGCAAGCGGCTAAGACGGGCGAAGCGGTTCTATAGGAAGGGTCAGCGGCTACGGACCGGGCCGTACTGGTGGCGCTCTATGAAGCCATCGGCAATAAACCCGACCCCGAATACGACGACTGGGACAATTGGCTTTGCGAGGCTCCCTTAGACCAATGGGACGGCGTAACTACGGATGAAAACGGCCGCGTCACGGGTCTAGACCTCATGTACTACGAGTTGCGCGGGTCGATACCACCCGAATTGGGAAACCTCAGCAGCTTGCAATACCTGAACCTCAGCGACAATGAGTTGCGCGGGTCGATTCCGTCCGAGTTGGGTAATCTCAGCAACCTGCAATATCTAGACCTCCGCGGCAACGAGTTGATCGGGCTGATACCATCCGAATTGGGCAGTCTCGATAACCTGCAATACCTCGACCTCAGATTCAACGGGCTGCGTGGGTCAATTCCGTCCGAGTTGGGTAATCTCGGCAACCTACAATACCTAGGCCTTCGCGAAAACGGGTTGTGTGAGTCAATTCCGACCGAATTGGGCAATCTCGGTAGCCTGCAATACCTAGACCTCGACAGAAACGATTTAAGCGGGTCAATTCCGACCGAACTAGGCAACCTCAGTAGCCTACAACGCCTCGACTTCGGATACAACGACTTGCGCGGGCCGATACCCCCTGAGTTGGCCCAACTCGACAGCCTACAATACCTCGGCCTCGGCGGGAACCAGTTGAGCGGCTGCATACCGTCAGCCTTGTTTGATCTAGAACGGCATGACTTGGGCCAAACGGATCTATCCGTATGTAGCGCAGACGACGAAAAATCTACGCCGGTAGAGCTCGAACCGGAACCGATTGCAGGTGAGATAACGCCTGAAATCGTCGGCTTATACAGCACGCTGGTCTCTACTTTTACGAATATCTTCTTCGCCGCGCTGGTTCCCGGTACGACGTCGGTGCCGGGGGAAGGCGGCGGCTCGGCAGAGATCTCAGGCAACGATTGGACGTTGCAGGATTATTCGCCCGATGGCGAGTTGATAGTCAACGGAGCCATAAATGTCGGCCTAGACCAGACGCCCATTCCGCTGACCGGGGAGGTTACCCTTTCTGGATCGCATGAGGCCGAGTTGATACTCAATATGGAACTTTCGGTTGATGCCGACGGCTTTCTGCTACTGGGACGATAACCATTAACGGCGTAGAATTTGACGTCGCCGAAGTCTCGGCGGCGGCCGCTGGATAACAGGCCGTGCGGCTTTGGTATTTGGTCGCGGCCCTAGCTTGGTGCTGGGGCTGCAACCGCGGTCTCGATGCCGAAGCCATAGGGCGGACGAGAATCGCCAGTCGGTTGCGCTTTGTCAGTGAGTGGACTGCGAACGTGAGGAGATGGTTGTATCGTCTAACGCGAAGCAGACGACGAAGGAGTGAACTCTAGGCGAGAGCACCAGATCGAGCTATATCGGGGATTTCTTCTATACCGTAGTTACTGTGCATAGCTCATCCAACAAGAGACATACCCCGGTTTAGGAAGGCTATCTCCACGGATGGAATGCCCGGAAGCGTCCTTTCCGTAGTAAGCTACATTACCGTTAGCACAGAAGTTGATTAAAAGGTCGAAGTGTTCTGTCTCCCACTGTAGATCTATGCTGCCTCCGCTAAATGGAACTATCCATACCTGCTTTACTACGCTCAATTCAGACTCGTCAACTAGCTGAAAAAGAAAATCGCGAATAGCATCCAGTGTTTGTTTTTCAAAGGTCGGCGATCCCTGCCTATCCCAATCCTCTTCGAGAGCTAATATCCTTTCTTCAGCGTCATCTACGATTTCGTCAATGGCTTGCCTGCTGGTAAGTTTTATATCTTTTGCCTTAATCATCAGAATATTTGTCCTGAAGTGCGCCAAATAAGCGGCGCAACGGCCGCCGTAGCCGACGACCATTGCGTTGCCTATTATTCAAGGTAGAAGCCCCAAGCAGCCTCTTGTTTTTAACCTTGTCGTCGTTCCGTGACCCCTCAAAACTGCCGCTCACCATCAATAGCTGCATCCCAACGCTGCGAGTACAAATAATCCATCGCGGCCTGCGTAGCGGTAGGCGAGCCAATCTGTTGCAGGGCACTGAGCGCGAACGCGCCCACGTGACCGCAGGAATCGTCTAGCGCCCTAAAGAGCTGGGGTTCTAACGGAGCGGCCGCTTGGCCGAGCTGGGCGCACGCTATCGCCGCATTGGTCCGCACTTGGTCGCGCGGCACCCAACGGCGGCCGGCTTCCTCCTGCCAGTTTGGATGATCAGCCGAGAGCATTTGTCCCAAAGCTTCCACTGGTACGCCTTGCGCGATATTGCCCAGCGCCACGAGGGCCGTGCGCACCAAGCGATGCGAGCCATTTTCGAGACTCCGCGTCAAAGCTGGGACCGCTGCCGCCGCGTGCGAATCCATCTCGCCGAGGGCAAAGGCGGCGTTGACTTGAGTCCACTCGCTTTCGTCCGCCAGCAGCCCACAAAGCGCCTCGACCGCAGGTTCGCCAACCGCCGCCAAAGCCTGCGCTGCATCTTCCATGTTAGTCGCCCCCTCGTTCCAAGCGGGCGGTGCTTCGTGTTGGTCGGCCTCACGACCTACGGCGCGCAACGCTTTGGCCAGCGGTGCGACCGCCGGCTCGCCAATCGCGCCCAGCGCATAGGTCGCGGCCGTGCGCATGGCTTGGTGATCAGTGCCCAAGCACTCGACGAGCACTGGCACGGCTGCCGCCGCATCAACGCCAAATCCAGCCAATTGCTGTGCCGCCGCCAGCCGCTGGGCCAAATCCATTTCTGGATCGAGTTGAGCGATGAGCGCCGCCACGTCTCCGGTGGCCTGTGGCCAGCTATCGTAGCGATCCCGCTTGCCGCACAGCCAGTCCCAAGTGTGCGCCCAAGCCAGTTCCAGATCGTAGGGAGACTCAATGCGTTGGGGCTTTTGCCAGTGCATACTTTTGCAGTCCCAAGTCGGTGCCGTCGGCTCGGCGGCTCGCATGTAGATGAACTTGATCATGTGCCGATGCCTCGGCAGCAGGCTGACGCCGGCCGCGTGGCCCACGTCGAAATGCGTCAGCGACACCGTGCCAGCCCGACCGGCCAATGGCAAGGCGCGCGCCCGATCCTCGTCGGTCAGCCCCCGATTGAACTGCGTCCCCGGAATCACGTGCGTCGGCCCCAATTCAACCGGCGAATCCTGCGGGTAGTACATGATCCGCGCATAGCGCAGATAGTGCTGGCGCGGGTGTCCCATCGGCGTGTACCCATCCTGATGGCAGTTGCGGCGCAGCCTTTCCTCAGCTTCGACCGCGGGCACAGCTTCCTCCACCGGCTTGAGCGGATGGCAGTAGCGGTGCGGATGCTCCAAGTAATTCGGGCCTAAGACACTGATGAGCGCGCCGCGTACCTCGGGCGAGTTGAGCACGTGGCGCATGGCGGGCACGCGCGGCAGGATATTGTTGCCCGGGTTTAGCTCGGAGTCGATGATTTGGTTGAGCCGCTCATAGCACGCCTCGTGCGTCCCCTCGGGCACGGTCGGCTCAAAGACCAGATAGCCATTGACGATAAACTCGCGCATCTGCTCGTCGGTGAGCAGGATCGGGTCGGTCATAAGACAAGCTCCTTCACTATTGAAATGTCATTCAAATCCGCACCTTCAGGGCCTCGGCCTTTAGCTGTTCGCAGCGACGCGGCGCGTACGGGGGCTGTTGGGTCTCGCGCAAATCAAAGCCAAAGGCGCGCTTGCTCAAAACGATGACTGGCGGCGCTTGAATCCGCTTGAAGTAATTGATCCGCACCTGGCGCTCCACCCATTCGAGGTCTTCGATCCAACTGCGCGCGTCCAGGAAGTACGCGCGGAAACGCGCCGCATCGTCCCACTCCAACTTCTCTAGCAACACGCCCTCTATAAACCACTGCAACAAATCGCTGCTGTGCCGCCGGTATTCGATGAATTGCCGCAGCACGGCGTCGTGATATCCGTACTTGATCGGATCGCCCAAGCCCTGCGTCACGTCTTGGGCTTCCGACAGCTCGGCACTGGGCACCACCGAGCCGTCGAGCAAATTCTCCGGTACCACGACGCGGCCATAAACATCCTCGTTGAGAAAGCGCGCCAGCGCAAAGACCTGCACCTTGTACAGGTCGGCAATCGGAGCTACCGCACCGCTGACATCCCCGTAGAGCGTGGCGTAGCCCAAAGCAACCTCGGTCTTGTTGCCGTTGGACGTGAACACGAGTCCGTATTTGGCCGCTAAGCCGGAGAGCACATCGGCAAAGCGGATGCGCGCCTGCACGTTCTCATCCACCAACCGAGTGTACTCGCCCTCACCCACGGAAAATTCCGCGCCCTGCACGAGAGCGGCGACGGCCTCGTACAGCGATTCTATCGGACAGCAGAGATAATCGACACCTAGCGCCGCGCACAGCGAGCGGGCATTGTCTTGGGTAACAGCGGCATTAAAACGCGTCGGCATGTTGACCGCAAACACGCGCTCCGGGCCAAAGGCGCGCTCCAGCAGACAGCAGACCACGCTGGAGTCCACGCCGCCACTCGTCGCAATGAGGAACTTACTCTCCGCACCGCGTACATCGTCCAAGTGTCGCAACCCGGTGAGGATGCCCGCGTACTGAGCTTCGATCTCGCTTTGGGGCGGCGCGACCTCGCCGCGGCCCGTGAGCACGAGCTGTTCCCGCCACGGACGCGCGCGGCACGCAATATCTCCGCTGGACGCGTACGCAGTGCTGTCCCCGTCAAACACAATGATGTTCTTGCCGTTGTTCTGCGCCCCAACTTGGTTGACGTAGAAAAACGGCAGGGGCGAGCGCGCCAATATCTGGCGCACCACGCGGTTGCGCTTGTCGCTTTTTTGCCAAGTAAAGGGCGAGGACGAGAGGTTGAATACGGCCTCGGCCCCACGGCGGCGATACAGCGCCAGCGTGTCGAGGGGCTCGCCGCTGTGGCAGTAGTCCTCGCACCACATGTCCTCGCACAGTTGCACGCCAAAGCTAAAGGACCGTCCGTCCTTGAGCCTCACCTTGTACGGATGCAGCCAGTCCTCCAACAGCCGACCCTCGGCCTCGGCCAAGTGACGCAGCGAGAAAAAGTGCCGATCATCGTCAAAAAATCGGTAGTTGGGATGCAGGGTCTTGGGGTGGACGCCGCAGGGCAGCCCGGTGGGCACGGCTTCGCGCACCGCGTATTCGCCGTTGGCGCACACATAGACGGCATTGTACTTGCGCCGCCGTCCATCTTGTCCCTTGTGGACGGGGTCCACCGCCACATTGCCAAAGATCACGGTCAACCCGGTGCTAGCCCGGCAAATCTCGTCGCTGTACGCGGCAAAATCCTCCACGTAAGCGTCCATCTCCCACAAGTCGCCGAGGATATAGCCGCTAATGCACAACTCGGAAAACACCACGACCTCAGCGCCAGCCCCCCGCGCCTGCTCGATAAAGGCCAGCATCCGCTCCGCATTCAGGTCGGGTCGCCCGGGCTTGACCTCCATCTGCACCAAGGCGATTGCGGGCAGACCCATCAGGCCATCACGGGGACCCGCGCCTGGTGGATGCACTCGGCCAACAGCGGCACACCCTCGCGGACCGCCTCCAGCGAGGCAAAGCCAAAGGCGAGGCGTATGGCCGGCACGTCCTCGCGCCGGATGTGGAAGCCCTGCCCCCGCGCCACCACTATGCCGCGCTCGGCACACAGGGCCATCAGGCGATCGCGATCCACATCTTCGGGAAACTCGATCCATAGAAACATACCGCCCACGGGCCGCGACCACGTGCATAAATCGCTCGCGTTTTCTTCGAGACCAGCGAAGACGGCGTCGCGCTTTTCCTTGAGGATGGCATTGGTCTCTGCTAGGTGCTGCCACAGCCGGTCGCGGAACAGGGCCCCACAGATAGCGGCCGCCAGCAAGCTATTGCCCCCGTCGTAGCGGCGGTCGAGAATCCGCCCCAGCATGGGCGGCCGAGCCAGCAAATAACCCAACCGCACGCCGGGGCCCAAAATTTTGGACAGCGAGCCGATGTACAGGACGTTGGGGCTGTCGTCGAGCGCGTAGAGCGCCGGCTCTTCCGGCCCCTCAAAATGCACGTCGCCGTAGCAGTTGTCTTCCACCACGATAGTCTCGTAGTAGCGCGCCACTTCGAGCAGTTCGAGGCGGCGCTGCCTCGGCATGACCGAGCCGGTGGGATTCTGGTAGGTCGCCAAGGTATAAATAAAGCGCGGCGGAGTGCCCTTGCGGCGCAAATCCGCCAAAACGTCGGCCAGCGCATCGACGCGCATGCCCTGCTCGTCGAGCGGCACCCCGACCAATTCGGCCCCCAACCGCTTGTACGCACCAATCGTCCCGGAATACGTCAGTTCCTCGGTGACGATCACGTCCCCCGGCCCTTCCATCAGCGCCTCGGCCACCAGCGTAACCGCCTGCATGGAGCCGTTCATCAACGCGATGTGGTCGGCGGACACGTCGATGCCCTCGCGCTTGGATTCGCGCATGGCCATGACCTCGCGCAAGCCCTGGTGGCCCATGTCGCCGGGATAGTTCACCAGCGTCGCACCTAATTCGCGCACGGCTTCACTGGCGGCTTCGGCCAGCGCCTCCGTGGGAAACGAGCCGGGATCTGTGCGTCCACTGCCAAAATCGTATTTGTTCATAACACGCTCCTTTTAGAGTTCCAACCGCTTGAGCCGAGGGTTTTCAGTAAGCCCCGGTATCCGTCCCCGCTTGGCCACGGGCCGGCCTTCTACTTCCTTGATATCCGCAGTAAAATCAATCGCCGAGGCACCGCTGATCGCGCTGCCGACCCCAAAGGCGTCCACGGGCGCTCCTGCCTCCCGGAAATAGCCGATCCGCTCGGCGTCCAAGCCGCCGGAGACCGCGATCTTTACATGGCTATGCCCGGCTTGGTCGAGCCGCGCGCGCACCTCCGCGACTAGCTCAGCTGTGACGCCACCACGTTCGCTGGGAGTATCCAGCCGCACGCCCCACAGCTTCTCGCCTAGGGCCTCGGCCAACCGCAGGCTCTCTTCGGCTTCGTCCTTAAAGGTGTCAACCAACGCGATACGCTCGACCTCGGCGTCGATGTGGCGGTCAAATACCTCGGCTGCCTTGAGCGTGTCGCCGAAGCACAAGATCAAGGCGTGGGACATGGTCCCGGTTGCCTCAATGCCAGCGAGAGCAGCCCCCTGCGGAGTGGCGCATCCGACGCACCCCCCGACGATGGCCGCGTATTCCATCCGGGCGCTGACCTCCGGGTGGATGTGCCGGGCACCAAAGCTGATGATCGGCACCCCGTCGGCCGCAGCCACGCACTCGGCCGCAGCCGTGGCCCACCCTGTCTCGCTGCTGAGCATCCCCAACAGCGCCGTCTCGTACAAACCGAACTGCCGGTAGGGCGCACGAATCCGCAGTACAACTTCACGCGGCTCGATCCAATCCCCTTCGTCCAAGCTCCACACCTCGGCCTCCTCGCCAAGCACCTGCCGCAAGAGGGCCTGCGCCTCGCGCATACCGCAGATCAGAGCGTGCCGCCGAGTAAACACCTCCATCGCCACGACCGGATTGAGCTGTTCGGCCGCGAGGATGTCGCAACCTCGGCGGAAGTAAATATCCGCGTTGTCGCCCGCCAGCGTCGCAGCCGAGGGCGCGTATAGGTCGCGCTCTACCATCAGCGGTTAGTAACCTGTGCCCCGAGAATTTTCTCTATATGCCCCAAGGCCCATTCGTGTTGTTGCGGATCAAAACTGGCCACGCAATCGGCTGGTACCTCGACCGGATAGTCGCGATTGCGCAGCCCGGCCACAGTGTGCAGGACGCAAATATCCGTGCAATCGCCCATCACCACGACCTTGTCCGGCGCGAGTTCATCCAACATCGCGGCCAACTCGGTCTCGAAAAAGGCACTGTAGCGCCGCTTTTTGACAAGCTGCGCGTCTTGGGCCAACGGCGACAGTTCGTCAATGATGTGCTCCTCCTCGCTCCCTTCAATGCAGTGCGGAGGAAACATCTCAAACTCGCGGTCGTTTGCAGTGTGGCTGTCCTGAGTAAAAAACAGCGAGGCCCCAGCGGCCTTTTCGCGCTCGACTCGCGCGGCGATTCGCGGGATGATCTCCCTTGCGTGATCCCCGCAGTAGAGCGTCCCGTCTGGACGCATAAAGCCGTTCTGCATATCCACGACAATCACGGCATTGGCCATCGCCTAATCCTCCTATCCGCAAAAATATAACAACCCAGAATGATCTGAACGATTCAAGCGGTGGATCGTCCTGTGCATCCTATTCTGCGTCCATCTGCGTCCATCTGCGGATCATCTTAGAATTCAAACCGGTTCAAGCCGATCCCCCACCAGCCGCCGATAGTAACACCCCAACCGCGCCCGACCATCTGCGTCCACGGTGTGGCAGGCCCCCTCTCCTTTGAGCCGGACGCGGTACATCAGCGAATTTTGCTCGCAGTTGACGCGGATTTCGACCAGTTCGAGTACATTGCCCGAGGTCGCGCCCTTCACCCACAACTCGTTGCGCGACGTGCTCCAAAATGCGGCCACGCCCTCGCGCCGCGTATAGTTCAGCGCCTCTTCATTAGCGTACCCCACGATCAGCACTTCGCCGCTATCCACGTCCTGCGCCACCACTGGCACCAACCCCTCGCCACAGGCCGCGGCCTTCTGCAACTTGCCAAAATCCAAAGCCAACTGCTGCCCTTCCTCCACTTCCTCGGGCGTCATATTCGCTCGTTCAACCACGACGATCTCCCATTGTCAAACTCCTTTTAACTAGACCTTGCCTCCCTCTCCAAGTCAAGCCTATATTCCCCGCCCTTACAAGGACGGAATAAATATTATGCTTCTCGACACTGCTTACGAAATCGCCACCTCCAACATCCGCTTCGGTCCGGGCACCACCAAGGAGATCGGCATGGATCTCAAGGACCGGGGCCTGAAGCGAGTCATGGTATTGACCGACCCAAACTTGCGCGAGCAAGCACCCGTGCAGACGGCCTTAGCGGCCATTGCCGAGTCGAGCGTCGAGTACGCGCTGTTCGACCAAGTGCGCGTCGAGCCAACCGACGCCTCGTTCAAGGCGGCGATTGAGTTCGCCCAACAAGGGTTTGACGGGTTCGTCGCCATCGGCGGAGGATCGGTGATGGACACGGCCAAAGCCGCCAACGTGTACACCACGTACCCAGCCGATTTCCTCACCTACGTCAACGCGCCCATTGGCCGAGGTGAGCCAGTCCCCGGCCCGCTCAAGCCGCTGATCGCCGTTCCCACCACCGCTGGCACCGGCAGTGAGACCACGGGCGTGGCGATTTTCGATTTCGTCGAGATGAAAGCCAAGACCGGCATGGCCCACCGCTACATGCGCCCGACCTTGGGCATCGTCGATCCAGACAACACGCGCTCCATGCCGCCGCAGGTAGCCGCTTCAACCGGCCTCGACGTGCTCTCACACGCCTTGGAATCCTACACGGCCCTCCCATTTGACCAGCGGCCCCGACCCGACCGTCCCCAACTGCGACCGGCCTACCAAGGCTCGAATCCCGTCAGCGACTTGTGGGCATTGGAGGCTTTGCGCTTGGTGGAGCAATTTTTGCCCCGCGCCGTGGCCGACCCCAGCGACGACGAGGCCCGCAGCGCCATGTGCTTGGCCGCGGCCCTCGCCGGCATTGGCTTTGGCAACGCCGGTGTCCACTTGCCGCACGGCATGTCCTATCCGGTGGCTGGCATGGTGGAAAGCTATGTGCCCGAGGGATACGCCATCAATTACCCGCTGGTGCCGCACGGGTTTGCCGTGATCGTCAACTCACCGGTGGTCTTCCGCTTCACCGCGCCGACTTGCCCCCAGCGGCATCTACGAGCTGCCGAGGTTTTGGGAGCCGATTGCACCGGAGCGAAAGACGAGGACGCGGGCACGATCTTAGCCGACCGCATCGTCTCGCTAATGCGCCAACTCGGCGCACCCAACGGCCTCAGCGCCCTCGGCTATGGTAGCCAGCACATCCCGGCGCTGGTTGAGGGCACGCTGCCGCAGCACCGGGTGACTAAGCTCTCGCCGCGAGCGGCGGATGCTGAGGAACTCGCGGGGATTTTTGCGGACGCGCTGAGTTATTGGTAGGGAGCTGCTTTTAAGCAATCTTGCTATTTATTCAACAAATTCGTTGACAACGGTTTTGTTGAATAAGGAAGAAGCCGTGAGATCATCGCTCAGCCGCTGGGTAAGCGGCGATAGTTCGGTTGCAGCCATCATTTTACGACCTGACCTTACGCAGCTTTTGTCCCCAACTTTCCCATCCTTGTATCCTTTCCGCTACACTCCAGCGCCTAGTATCCCCTTCCTCCCCACTGAGCCGTCGCCTTGGCACAATTCTTGCCCGTTGCGGGTACCACCCCACCCGCAACCCAAGGCATGGCTCATGGCCGAATTTGATACCGTCGCCAAACATCTCATCCACACCTACCCCCACGACTTCGCCCGCTTCGCCCTTCAGCACGACGACGTCGAGGTACTCGACGTGATCGACACCGAGCAACCCACCGTCGAAGCCCACCGCACTGACAGCCTCATCCGCGTGCGCGTCGGCGACGAGGAGGCGTTGGTCCATCACGAATTTCAAACCACCGACAGCAAACCACCCATGCCGCAGCGCATGGTCGGCTATATCGGCCGCGGCATTGAGCAGTACGGCCTGCCGATCTATTCCAATGCCATCTATCTGCGTCCCGACGCCGGCCGCACCGATCCGGGGTACTATCTCCAAGAGCGGCACGGCTACCACGTTTTGGTACAATACAAGGTGATTAGGCTGAGTGAACTGGAAGGTCAACTCATCCTCGACCGCGGCCTTCTGGGCTTGCTGCCATTTGCGCCGTTGATGCAGCGTCCGGCGGATGTGGATGCCGAGGCGTGGTTGCGTCAGTGTATCCACCGGGCGCAAGAGGTGCAGATAGACGAGATCGTCAAGGCCAATTACTTGGCCGATCTTGCCATTTTGAGCGGATTAGTGTATAAATCAGAAACGATAATGACCATCATCTCGGAGGCGACCATGTACGAATCGTCGGTAGTGCGGTATTTCACGGAAAAGGGCATCAAGCAAGGCATTGAGCAAGGCATCGAGCGAGGAGGCCGAGAACGCGCCATTGAAGATCTGCTCGACGTGCTGGAGATTCGCTTTGGGTTGGCCTCGTCGGATCCGTTGGCCGCCCGCATTGGTGCCATTGACGATGCACAGCGCCTCAAGCAGTTGCACCGAGCGGCCATACAAGTGCCCAGCCTCGAAGCCTTTAGGGACCTGTTAGACGAAGCCGCCGAGTAGGGCACTGCGTAACGTCAGTTATGTGAAAAGTCCCGATTTAAGGCTAGGGGGCAATCCGGCATGAACAGTGTTTTCATTTATTGGGACAACTCCAACATTTTTCACGAGGCACAACGGCTAGCGGAAGAGCGATGCGAAGGTGCCAATGCCCGTTACCGCGTGCGCGTCAACTTTGACAATATACTGCGCCTAGCGCACGCCGATCGCCCGCTGAAAAAGGCACTTGCCACCGGCTCGGTGCCGCCAGAAATGCGCCAGTTGTGGAATCGAATGGAAGGCAAGGGCGTGGAAGTCCAACTGTTTGACCGAGGCAGCTCCGGGCGTGGCGAACAGGAAACGCCCGACCGGGTGTTGCAGTTACGCATGTTGGAAGATGCGCTGGATTACAACGGCACTCCCGGTATCGTAGTATTGCTAACGGGCGACGGTGCCGGCTATTTCGAAGGCGCGGGTTTTCACAGCACTTTGGAGCGCATGCACAAGCGCGGTTGGCGAGTGGAAATCCTGTCATGGGCGCATTCTTGCAACCAGCGGATGCGCAAATGGGCGCAAGAAAACGGCGTATTCGTCGCGTTAGACGACTTCTATGAGGCTATTACGTTCATGGAACCGTCTAGGCCGGGAGCGGAGCTTGCGTCCGCACGCGATTCCGCGGAACTGGACCTGTCGCAGAGGCCGACGGCCTGATTGGGGGAGCGTCAGTTCGCGGTCGGCGGCGACTCGATTGCAGCTATCGTTTGGAGAAAATCGCGGACCGTGCTGAAGACGCTGTGGTCCCTATCGAACCTCAAGATTGTGGCAGATTGCAGCATCGATTGCATCAGGTTCGTAGGTAACACAGCGATTTTCCGCGTCGTTGGCTTCAAGCCTATGCAGGCGAAACCTGTCCTGACTCAGAGATTCATGCGCTGCCATCACGCATTCAAAACTATGCGTGGTCGCAAATATCTGCGTGCGGAACTGCTTGGCCGCTTCATCAATGGCTCGCCAGACATCGGGCAGCACGGAGTGGTGAATGCCGTTTTCAACTTCATCCACCAGAACGACACCATCCGGTACGGAAGCTATGGCCAAAACAAGCCGGGCAATTTGGGTCATGCCTTCGCCCATTGCTGACAGTGGTACCAGTTCTGACAGCCCAATATCCCCCCAAATCATGGGTGTGCCGCTGGAGGAATTTTCCTCAATGCTTTGCAATCTCGGCTCGACAATCTGTAGTGCTTTTAATAATAGAGACCCCTGTTTCTTCCTTCTCAATTGTCCCAGCCTTACGGCATCTCTGCGGATATTCCTAGTTCGAGACAAGAGAATTATCGCACCAAGCGAGGCAATTGTAGTAGGCTGATTGACTTCAAACTCTTGTCCCTTCACACGTATCTGGCTTTCGACGCGTTTTCCCGAAGGATCGCTATACTGAAATGCGAGTGAAAGTTCGCTGAAATAGTCTGGCACCGAAGTTTCTTCCATAAGATCAAGAGCACTCTCAGGAGTGACTTGTCGCTCCGATGTTATTTTCAAAGCCAATTGACCATGCGACGTATCCTCTCCCTCAATCTCAATGGCCCGTTCCATGTCCAGATCAGAGAAGAGTTGTTTCCACAAGGGCCCAATCATAGCCTGTGATACTCTACTATCCAGTTCCAAGCCGCGAATAATGTTGACATTTTTTGCTAGGCGTGCGTCTCCAGCTCCAACTAGTAGAGAAATTGCCTCAAGTAAACTGGTCTTGCCGGAATTATTTTTGCCGGCAATGAGGTTAATGCCGCTCAATTGGTCGATTTCAAGCGCGTTGAAGCCGCGGAAATTCCGTATCTGCAAGCGTTTCAACATGGCTTTGGCTCCTCGTTTATATCGGATTCTTCAGATTATCCATCACAGAAGGTTACGAAATTCTTCAACGGTTAATCCTGCGTCCCTTACAATACCCCCCATAGTAAAGGCATTAACAGGATTGTTTCTTGGAATAGTCAGAATACGCACTCCATCTGTCATGACGATATGCTTGCCCTGACGTGCAATGTGAAAACCCGCCTTTTCCAAGGCTCGCACCGCATTAAGATGGTTGACACCCGGAATCTTGGGCATGTTTATACGGCCAGCTCGATTTCCCGGACTTCGGCATCCTCCAAAAGGTCTTCTACTACGCTGAGATATTCTCGGATGGCGGCTTTGATATTAGCGAGGGCCTCTTCTTCTGTTCTTCCCTCAGACCAACAACCTGGAAAGCCAGGGATCGACACGCTATAGCCTTCGTCAGATTGGTGAAGGGCAATTTTGTACCTCATAATGATCTCCTTGCGGTTATTCATTTGTCTCTCCTTCTATCACACGGCCTCAAGCGGCGATAAGTCCTCCTCTTTTATAGGAGAAAGATCAAGGCTGCGCAAAACCTCGTTGATCTGGGCCGCCGTCATCTGTTCTGGTGCCGTGATTTCTAAACCAATGGGTTGACCTTCAGGGCCAAAATCCACTAATAAACCTGCATCTCTCGGCTCTGTTCGCACACTTTTCACACCCGAATCACTCGATAAGTATAGGTATGCAGCTAAGGGCTTCCCTTTACGGTAGGTAATTTCCAAATAATGTTCTCGCATGATTAGCTTCTCAAAGGGGGTATCGACGAAAGCACATCTTCCGACAGTTCAAAAGTGACCGTTACCATAGCATTCTCTCCTGATTGACCAATCTCTCTAGGCGATTGAATAACTCAACGGCGTTCGGGATCAACGGCAGTAGTTGGAGACATAGCTCAGACCTCTATACGCCGCTGAATTCCATGAAACCGTCTGAGCCATCTGCCTGAATAGCATATCGGAATCGGAGTTCATCCTTGTCGTCACTTCGTGTATCGTCCTTGATCTCCAGCACATGAACGGCGGCATAGAAGCCATTTACGTTCCGCAATACGACGATCTCTCCACATTTGGGAGTCCGGGCGCGTGAAGTATAGTCCAACGACTCAGCGTCCAGTACCTGTGCGATGGATGTGCATCGTCGGGCCAGCGCGACGCCGTTAATTGAAGGAGGATCGTTGAGAATATGGATGCTCACGTCGCTCGCTTTACTCCATTTGGTTTCAAATTCAAGCTTTCCACGACCGATAACATAGCGCCCATTGTGGCTACTGTAATCGAACACAGCTTCTCCGGTCAGTGACGTCATCTGCGGGGGTGGCACATCCGAAGCCTTGCCCTCAAAACGCTTGATTCCAAGTTTTTCGGCGATCATTACCGCAAGTTCGGCCGGCGTATGATCACAGGCTTGTTCGTACTTGATGGCAGTCGGCAAGCCGGGAACAAGCGTGTCGTCAAAGCGCACCGGCAAAATATACTCGCCTTTATTCTGCACAGCACGGCTCAGGATTGACTGCCTTTCATAGATCGGCCAGGCCCTTTCTACGTACGCCTTAGAAATGAACATCACTACATAGTCAGCCCTATGCTCGAATACGTCCTGAAATTCTTCCGCGAGATTCTTTCCCCAAAGCCGGACGGTAGCGAATTCGTCGTAGAATACGGAGACTCCCCAGGTCTGGAGTAATCGCGCAACCTCTTCAACGTATCCACGCTGTTCGCCAGCGAAGGATAGTGCTACTTCATATTTTGCGTTTTCGTTCATTAATCTATACTCCTTACAATTTCTCGCCCCACACCCGCCCAATCGCCGCCCGAATCTTCCCCTCCATCCGCTCCACCAACTCCCGATTAGCGGCGACAAGAGACTGTTCGGCTTCGGTTTCGGCGACGAGGGCTTGCTGGATTTCAAGAGGCGGTAGCGGAATCTCGAAGTCCCGTATCTGATGCGTCGTGAGATTCTTGAATACAGCGCCAACCGACTGTGAACCATGGATTTCATGTCGTGATAGAAGATCAAAATACAAATACTCTGGTAGAACTATGTCGCTTTTTAGATCGCGTAGTCCAACAAATCCGTCATGGATGCAAGCGTCCTTAGCGAGTATAGTCGGAAGACCTGGATTGCCACTCACGGTGATAATTACGTCACCTTTTTTCATAGGACGACTTTTCTTTGACCCTTCATGCGTTAATGAATCAATCTGAGGCGTAGTATACATACCGTCTCGTGTAATATCTGCAACCATGAGTCTTGGAATTGGACCACCATAATAGTTAGGATCGCCTTTCGGTCGAGGCGAACTACCTCTAACTATCTCAGCAAGAGAACCGACTTTCACCATCGGCCACTCAGGATCAACCACAATCTGCGGCCGATAGTTGTCAATCACCGCCCGCGCCCCGTCTATCACCCGCTGATACCCCTCAATCTCCGCCACAATCTCTCGCTGCACTTCCATCGGCGGCAGAGGGACTTCGTACTCTTCAATGAACTTTCGTGGCACACGCTGAAGTCCACCAGTGCCTGTCATGTTACTGATACCAGATTGGCGAAATAGCGGATGGGTAACGCAAAAATAAATCCATTCCGGGAGCACTCTTTCAGAACTGCGAAGCACATAAAACTCGCTGGAACCAAATCCAATACCATTTTTCAGATTTTTCGCAATACCGGCCTTACCGTTTTCAAAACACGGTGTCACTTTGGCCAGCAACACGTCGCCGTCTGCAAAGTAAGTATAGCTCGCTCCCACCTCACCAAGTACTCTGTGCTCTTTAGCAACGAACGAGATTTGGTTCTCGTTTAGATCAGCCATCGGTACGAAGGAGACCTCGGTATCCGCTAGGAACTCGGAAAGTTCGGATTTACGAGGGTTGACAGTGCAGATATCTCCTATTGGAAAAAACGGGGACGCAGTACTAATTCTTGTATTCTCCCGATACCTTTCCCCGCTCAGATTATACTCCCCACCCGCCGCAATCTTCTCCTTCTCGGCGATCAGCCCCAGCATAGCCGTATAATCCACCCCAGGTTCCGCCACACCATCACTTGACACCGACTCCCCCTCCCGCAGCCGCCCCAAATACTCCCCAAGCTCCTCCCTCACCCTCGGCAAGTCATTCTCCGCAATCTCCCGCCGCTGCGCCCCCAAATCAAACCCATCATTCTCCACCTTAAAAAAGGCAACGCGATCCGTCTTTTGCGCCAACACCTTGTCCAGCAGCAGAATGGACGTCTTAACCCCCGAATAAGGCTGAAACACGCCCGCCGGCAGCGAGATAACAGCCACCAGATAATTCTCCACCAGCATCTTGCGTAGCTGCTTATGAGCATTCTGGCTCTGAAAAATAATGCCCTCCGGCACAATGATACCGGCGCGCCCCGTCGGCGTCAGATGCTCAGCTATGTAATCGACAAACAGCACCTCGCTGCGTTTGGCCTGCACTGAAAAGCGGCGATGCGGACGGATGCCGCCCTTGGGCGACATAAACGGCGGATTGGCCAAAATCACGTCGGCATACTCGGTCCAGCGCTCCTCGCTGGTCAGAGTATCGTATTCGGCAATATGCGGCTCGACAAAGCCATGCAGATACAGATTCACCAGCGACAGCCGCACCATATCGGGCGAAATGTCATAGCCTCTGAAGTTGGCCGCGATTTTTCCTTTCTCATCCGGCGTCAGCGCACTGTTGCCCTCGTCGTCGGTATTGGCCTTGAGAATGTGCTTGTACGACGAAATCAGAAACCCAGCCGTGCCGCAGGCCGGGTCGAGCACAGTCTCGTCTTTCTTCGGGTCAATAACAGAGACAATGAAGTCGATAATATGACGCGGAGTGCGGAACTGCCCGGCGTCCCCCTGCGAACCAAGGACCGAGAGCAGATATTCAAAGGCATCGCCGAGCCGCTCGCTGTGATCGTACGTAAACTCGTCGATAACCTTCAGGAAGGCGCGCAAAGTCTCCGGGTCGCGGTAGGGCAAATAGGCGTTGTTGAAGATGTCGCGGAACAGCGGCGGAATGCCCGGATTTTCCGGCATCCGGGTGATCGCCTCGGCGTACAGATTCAAAGTCTCGTGGCCGCCCAAGCCAGAGCGCACCAGTTGAGGCCAGCCATAGCGGGCAAAGTCACCGGCAAAAAACGTGCGCTGCCCACCCAACTCCTCGCTCTCGGCGTCAATGTCGTCCATAAACTTGTAGATGAGCGCGATAGTAATCTGCTCTACTTGGCTCTTCGGATCGGGCACCTTGCCGACGAGGATGTCGCGGGCCGTGTCAATGCGGCGTTTGGTAGCGGTGTCAAGCATATTAGCTCCGGTAAACGAACCCCTCCCCGATCTTCCACACCCCCTTCTCGCGAAAAGCGGGGATGGTCTGACGACGAGCGGCGTTAGTAACCGCAGGTGCCGAGAGCCCATGCTGCTTGATATAATCCGACAGCCGGATAATGGCCTCCCCCCGCAAATAGCTCAACCTCTTGTGCAGCGACTCTACGAGCCCCAACGCCAGAATATCTTCCATCGTCCTAGTCAGTTGGCGACCCTCATAGTCCCTGAACGCCTGATAGTACCGCTCCTTCTCCGAGTTGCGAATAATAAGACGCGGCAGTCCGAGCTGGATAAGTTGAAAGTTGATGAGAACCCGCCCCAAGCGGCCATTGCCGTCGCAAAAGGGATGGATGGTCTCAAAATCTAAGTGGAATCGGGCAATTTTATCGAGGAAGTAGGAGCCGAGATCGCTGGAATACTCGACGAGGATGTCATCTATCATGCGCTCCACATGCTCGGGTGCCGGCGCAATATGAGTCCCCACCCGCACGTATTCCCCCTGCTCGCGAAAGCGTCCGGCGATGGCATCATTAATGCCGCCAATGAGCATCTGATGCAAGAGTAGTATTAGGTCTTTGCTCAGCTCGCTGTCTTTAGCTTTGGTGCGTTTGTATTCCGTGACGCGGGCTAGATTTTTCGCCTCAAAAACTTCCCGCACAGACACATTTCGCGACAACACCTGCTCCAACAGAATCCGCTCTGTCTCCTCAAGAGTAAGCGTTGAATTCTCAATCGCGTTCGAGTTGTACACACTCTCGGGGACCTCCACTTCGTCGATCATCGACAGCAGCGATTCCTTGCCTTGGCGCAAGGTATCGTACGCTCGTTTCAAATCTTGGATGCGGCTTTTTATCGGTTGTGTGGTCGCCATGTCGCTATTGTATCGTATTCACTATATATTGTCAAATATCCGTGAATGAACCGGGAAAAATGGGTGCCATTCACGGTTTTTTCGGATAAATACGTTAATCACGGAGGAGAAGGCCGGATTGATTGCCAGCCTCTATGTCATGGTGGGACTTGGCGGTATTTAGCTAGAGCTCAAAAATCCGCCTCTTTTGACAAAAACTCGGTTCAGTGCCTAGGGCGCTTCAAGAACAAAACCGGCTCACCATAGTCTCCCTCACCCACTTGGTCGAGATCTCGGTGTTCGATGTCTTCCAGTTGTCCGAGTTTACTCGTCCATGTTCCATCCGCAAGCTGCCGCGTAGCGTGTGTAGGACTGCCATCTAGAGCGAAAATAGCCACTTTTTCCACTCCCGCTTCAAAGGTGGCATCTTGGCACACTTCAAACCCGAGCTTTTTGAAGACTTCGGCGTAGACTTCCACTGTATACTCTCTGGGTACACCTTCGGGCCAATAATACTGACCAAAAGAATCTGGTTCCCACCAACGGGAATCATCCCCTGCAGCCCAAGCGATACAGTTATAATCGACTTGGGCTGGGCTGGTAATCTTGTATGTGTCGCTACGGAGCCTTGGGAACAAGCGTTCCAGATTCACCAACGCAACCCTTTCCTCCGCCCCCACTTCAGCCAATCTTGGGTCATCTCTGCGACAACGCCCCGATGCTTGGGAAGCACGGGATCTTCTCGTGCAATTGACCTAAGTGCCCAAAACCAGTGTTCCGGCTTGTGTTCGAGTTCTCTAAGAATTAACGGCAGCGCTTGCGGCCCCATGCCTATGATCTGCTGGTACGCAGGATGTAGAACGACCTCTCGTATTGAGGAAAGATGAGCGCATTCCTCACGTACAATTTCTGCGAGACGGTGGAATTGTTCCGGCAAAACATCTGGCTGAGGCTGTAGGGATTCCGTGCTCAAAGCTTCACTCCCATATCAAAAGACTCGGTAGCTGCATTCTCGGATAGAAAATCCTACTCATTTAGTAAATTTCCACCGAAAAAACCGATGCCTCCTCGTCCAAGAAGCCTGTGAGGTCCAACGTATTCTATCCCCCGATCCTCGTCAAGCTCCACGGCTCGAACGTCGTGTACCCTTTCTAGACGGTGAATTGATTCAAGGAGACGTAATCCTTGACATACTCGGGAACGAGCCTGCGGTACGGCTCCGGCACCGCGCGAAAGTCGCGGGAGGAAAAAGCCGGATTGGTCGCCAATGCAGCAAAGCGCCGATTCTCAATAATGTCTCGCGTCTGGCCACTGGTTAAGTATGCCTTAAAGTACGCCCTAATCGCCGAGATGGACTCGGCCTCGTCGGGCTGGTGATCGGCGACAAATTTGGCAAACTCCTCTTCGAGCAACTCGTCCCTAGACTTAAAACGCGGAATAAGATCAAAAACCTTCTCCAGTATCTCGCGCAAGGTTACGCGACGATCCACCGCAGCAGCTTGGCGCAACTTGGCGAGGGTGTAGTACTCCTCGGGCTTGTCGAAGACCTCCTGATTCACATAGTCGATGGCGCGATCCCATTGGCCCGCCTCAATAGCTTGGGCAATGACGTCGTTCTCGCGCACCTCGTCGGCAAAGCGGTCGAAGAACATCCGATCAATTCTCATCCCCTCGGAGCCGATCTGCTCTTGCTCTATAGTCGAGAGAAAGTCGTCCCCCAAGTGCTCGTACGTGTCGGCATATACAACCGGCCTTGGGTCGTCCCTGTCCCTATCACTTCTATCTCGCAGCCGAGGCAATTCCAATACCTCATCGTAGTTGAACTCATTCTCGAAGTATTGGCAGTTGCCGAAGAAGTCGAACAGCTTGAAGGTCGTCTTCTCCGGGTCGGCGACAACGTCTGCGGCGCGGTGCCCTATCATCTGGTCGAGGAAGTTGTGCTTCCTCGTGCCGCGCCCCTTGATCTGGACGAAATCCGTCGGCGAGAATATCGGCCTGAACAGGCCCAAGTTGAGAATGTCGGTGCAGTCGTAGCCGGTAGTCATCATGCCGACGGTTACGCATACCCGCGCCTTACTCGTCCGGTACTCGCGCATGAAGTTGCCGGACCCCCGGAGGTTATTGTTGGCAAAGTTGACCGTGAATTGCTGGGCATCCATCACATGCGACGTAACCTGAACCGCAAAGTCCGACTGGTACTTGCCCGGAAACATGCGGTCGGCGATCTCATTGAAGAACTGCGTTAGCTTGGCCGCGTGCTCCTGGCTCACCGCGAAGACGATGGACTTCCCGATCTCCCCGCTGATCGGGTCGCGGAGCGCATTCTCCAAGAAAGTTCGGCAGAAGACCGCGTTGGTAGCCTCCGAGAAAAACTCCCGCTCGAAATCGCGCTTCTTGAACGCCTCTTCCTGCTGCTCTCCTTCATCATCGGTAAAAGACACCACAAAACCCTCGTCAGCGAGAAGTTGGGTAGTCACCTCCGTTCGTGCATCAACAACCCGAGGATTGACCAGATACCCATCGCGCACCCCATCAAGCAACGAGTAGCGAAACGTCGGCTCGCCACTCTCGCAGCCGAAGGTGCGGTAGGTGTCGAGCAACAATCGGCGCTCCACCTCGCGCGGGTCGCGCACATGCGGACCGGTCGCATGAGTGCCTCTGAGGTAGTCTCGGGGCGTCGCGGTCAGCCCCAGCTTGTAGCCGACGAAGTAATCGAATACAGCGCGGGCATTACCGCTGATAGACCGGTGCGCCTCATCCGAAATCACCAAGTCGAAGTCCGTCGGCGAAAACAGCGACTGGTACTTGTTGTTGAACAGCAGCGACTGAACGGTCGTGACCACAATATGCGCCCGCCGCCAGTCGTCGCGTTTCTCCTTGTAGATGACCGTGTCAAAGTCGTTCGCCAAGTACGGGACAAACGACTTGTTCGCCGCTTGGTCTTCCAACTCCAGCCGATCTACCAAGAAGAGGACGCGGCGGGCGTTGCCGGTGCGGAGAAACAGCTTGATAACAGCGGCGGCCACTAGCGTCTTGCCGGTACCAGTAGCCATCTCGAACAGAAATCGGTCGCGTCCATCTCGGACAGCCCGCTGCAAACCGCGAATCGCTCGTAGCTGGTAATCGCGCAAAAAGCGCAGGCTGTGCGTCTGGATATAGCCGGGGCGCTCATCCTCGTTGCGCCATCCGGCCTCGGCCGCATAGTTGGGCCGCTGCGTGAGGACGATGTAGTCGTCGCCAACCCGTTCATCAATCAGGCGCTGCGGATTGGGCGCAACCTGTTTGTACCCCTCCACCGAATCCGGCGATGGGAACGCCGTGATGATATGCGGATTGCCGCGCTCTAGATCCCAGAAGTAGTGCAGATTGCCGTTAGAGAGGATGACGAAGCGGCAGTTCAGCGAGCGGGCGTAGCGGCGGGCCTGCTCCTTGCCGACTAGTGGGTTTTTGTCCTCGGACTTGGCTTCCAACACGATCAACGGAAAACCCCGGTCGTCGATGAGCAGAAAATCGACAAAACCTCGACCGGAACGCTCAAAATCATCGCCTAAGCTGTCGAGGTCGTCGCGTTTGAGAGCGACGTGCGCCTCCAAGCGGATATTAGCCGGTCCATTGTCGTCATCGAAGAATCGCCAACCAGCGTTTTCGAGCAACTGATCGATTTTATGCCGAGCAGCAGCCTCGCTCATCACTCCCCACCCTCCACCAACACCGGCTCCCGCTCCAGCCGAATCCCAAAGGCTTGTTCCACCGCGTCCCGAATCTCACCAGCCAAGGCGAGCACTTCGCAGGTCGTCCCGCCGCGATTGACCAAAGCCAGCGCGTGTCGCTCTGAAATGCCAGCGCCGCCCCTTTGCTGCCCCTTGTGAAATCCCGCCTGCTCGACGAGCCAAGCAGCCGGCACCTTGACGCCAGCCGCATCGGGAAAGCTCGGGACATTGGGATAGCGATCCTTTAATGCAGCAAAGGCTTCCTCGTCGATGACTGGATTCAAGAAGAAGGAGCCGACAGAGCGGGAGTTGGGATCTTGCGGGTCGATGACCATGGACTTGCCGCGGCGGAGCGCGAGCACAGCGTCGCGCACAGTAGCCAAAGTCGGGCGATCGTCATCTACGTGCCGGCGCAGTTCCGGGTAGCGGATTTGCGGCTGGCCGCTAACATCCAAGCGATACGTCACCGAGGTCACAATAAAGCGGTCGCGGTCGGCCCCCTTAAAGCGGCTCTGGCGGTAGGCAAAGCCGCATTCAGCAGGGGCAAACGCGATTTCCTCCAAGGTCTGCCGGTCAAGCGCCCGCACTTCCACAATGGTGTCTTTCACTTCTTGGCCATACGCGCCCACGTTTTGGATGGGTGTCGCACCCACCGACCCAGGGATACCCGACAGACACTCCACACCAGCCAAGCCTCGCTCCACACAGCACTGCACAAAGCCATCCCAATCCTCCCCAGCCGCTACCTCGACGGTCTCGCCATTGAACACCATGCCACTGAGTCCCACTTTGAGCACTAAGCCGCTGTACCCCGCGTCGGCAAACAGCACGTTGCTGCCGCCGCCGAGCACTTGCACAGAAAGGCCCTCATCAGTCGCCCACGTCAAGCAGGCGCGCATCTCGTCTAGGGAGGTACACTCGGCCAAATAGCGCGCAGGGCCGCCGAGGCCCATGGTGGTGAGGGGGGCGAGGGGGACATTCTCGCGGAGGATTTGCATGAGACGCCTCTAAGCATTTGCGTTGTTGGTTATTATTACCTGACGTTACGCATCTGCGCCGAAGCGATAGATGTAGGGGCGTCCCTTGTGGGCGCCCAAGCAACAGCCAGCCCGACCTACGAGGGCAACCACAAGGGTTGCCCCTACCATGCGTAACGTCAGTTATTCAATATAGCCAAATAGCCAAACCGGAGCGCATTGATGAAAAAGACCCTCTATCTCGCCAGCCCGTATGGATTCTCAGCCCAATGGAAGGAGCGGCTCCTGCCCCAGTTCGTCTCTGCCTTAGAGGCATTGGGGGCTGAGGTCTGGGAGCCTTTTGCCCGCAACAACCAAGTCGATTTTTCCGCGCCGGGCTGGGCCTACCAAGTCGGCCAAGCTGACTTGCGCGATGTGGTCGAGGCCGACGCGATCTTCGCCATTGTCAACGGGACGCCGCCGGACGAGGGGGTGATGGTCGAGTTGGGCGCGGCCATTGCCCTCGGCAAGCCGACCTTTCTCTTCCGCGACGATTTCCGCCGCTGCACGGATTCAGAAAACTACCCCCTGAACCTAATGCTGTTCACCGGCTTGCCAGAAGACGGCTGGGAAGCCTACTACTACACATCGCTCGCAGAAATCAGCGCGCCCGACAAGGCCCTAGCGGGCTGGCTGCGAGACGAACGGAGCTGACATAATGCGCACGACCATTCCCCCCCATCTGCTCCAAGACCCAGAAGTCGAGGCGTCCGAAAAGGTCTTGCGCGCCTGCGTCCACTGCGGCTTTTGCAATGCCACCTGTCCCACCTACCTGCTCACCGGCAACGAACTCGAAGGGCCGCGCGGCCGCATTTACCTCATCAAAAGCGTTCTCGAAGAGGACGTCCCCCCGAGCCGGCAGACGGTCGAGCACATCGACAACTGCCTCGGCTGCCTTGCGTGCGAGACCACCTGCCCGAGCGGCGTGGATTATTCGCTCCTCTTGGAAACGGCCCGACCACGGCTAGATCAGCTCGTCAAGCGGCCATTGATGGACCGCCTACTGCGCGCCCTGCTGACGCGGATGCTGCCCTACCCCGGCCGCACGCGCTTGGCGCTCAAAATGTCTGGCGTGGGCCGCGCGTTTTCCTTTCTGATGCCCCGCGTTATGCGGCCCCTGTTGGCTATGGCACCCAAGCGATTGCCGCGACCGGCTGCTGTAGCCCGGCCCGGCGTCGTGCCAGCCGAGGGCACGCGTCGCCTGCGCGTAGCCCTGCTCACCGGATGCGTCCAACAGGTGTTGGGACCGCAGATCAACGATGCGACCGTGCGGCTGCTGACGCGGTTGGGGGCTGAGGTGGTCATTCCGCCGGATATGGGCTGTTGCGGTGCCCTGACTTTCCACATGGGCGAGCGCAAGCGCAGCCTCAAGCTAATGCAGCGCGCTATTGAGGTTTGGCATCGCGAGCTGGAAACGGGTGGCTTGGACGCGATTGTGCTCAACACGTCGGGGTGCGGCACGGCCATCAAAGAATACGATCACATCTTCCGCCACGACCCGCAGTGGGCCGACAAGGCCAAGGCGGTAGTGGAACGGGTGCGGGACATTTCCGAGGTGGTGGCGCAATTGGGATTGGGCGAGGCCAACCGCGCACCAGCCCTAAAGGTGGCGTATCACGACGCCTGTTCGCTCCAACACGGCCAGCACGTCACCGATCCGCCGAGGCAACTGCTGAAGGCTGCGGGCTTTGAGGTCGTCGAAGTGCCCGAGGGCCATATCTGCTGCGGCAGCGCAGGCACTTATAACATGCTGCGCCCCGACTTGGCGCAACAGCTACAAACGCGCAAAGTCGAGCACATCGCCAGCGTTGCGCCGCAGATCGTAGCGGCGGGCAACATCGGCTGCATGGAACAAATCGCCGCCCGCGCCGAGGTCCCGGTCGTCCACACCGTCGAACTGTTGGATTGGGCGACGGGCGGACCGCGGCCAGCGAATGTGTAGCGGGGCTGAACCCATTCTTCTGACTAACTGATGTTACGCACGAGTACGTTGATTCTGGGGGGGCGCTTCGACAAGCTCAGCGCCCTGCTTTGATCGGCACAATGCGGGCTGAGCTTGTCGAAGCCCATCGGTAGTAGGGTCGGTTCGCGAACCACCCCACGCACGAGACGCGTAACATCAGGGACTAAGTACGACTCCATTGACAAGAAAAGGCGTACAACTTAACATGGTCATATAAAATGACTATATAGTCAGGAGTTAAGACCATGCAGATGTCCATCAGCGAATTCAAAGCCAAATGCACCCAAGTCGTGCGCGAAGTCGGCACCAAATACCAAACCGTGGAGTTGACCAACCGCGGCAAGGTCGTCGCGCAAGTCGTCCCCCCTGAGCCAGAGACTAAACCCGACCCCCAATCCTTCTTCGGCTCGCTCCGCGGTACGGTCGCGTACCAGCCTGGTTGGGATGAGCCGCTCGGCGAGGATGATTGGGAAGCCTGTCAGTGAAGTACTTGCTCGACACCCATGCGTGGATCTGGGCCTTGGAGGCACCGGAAAAACTGCCCGATCCTATAAGGAAGATGCTGCTGAAGCCAGATCACCTGCCCTTTGGGCTAGCGGCGATCAGTCCGTGGGAAGTGGCGAAAAAGGAGTCCAAGGGACTTCTGCAATTATCTATGCCTGTGCGCCAGTGGGTCGCGCACGCCACCCAAGCCCCATTCATAGAGCTTCTGCCCCTGTCAGTGGATATAGCCCTCGAATCGGCGCATTTGCCTGCACCCTTCCACAAAGACCCGGCCGACCAAATGATCGTCGCCACCGCGCGGCTACACAGTCTGGTGCTGCTCAGCGCCGATCAACGGCTGCGCACCTATCCACACGTGCAAACAAAGTGGCAATAGTAAATCAGTCTATTCGGCAAACCTTTGCTTGAGTGCCCCCCAACTCTCGGCTTCTACCGCGGTGGCCGGGCTGGATATTTCGGTGAGGCGGGCGATTTGGGTGTTCGTACTCGGCGGGATGTTGCCGCTGGCGAAAGTCTGCTTAGTCTCTACCACCATAGCGACGGCCCCAATCCCACGAGCATACCAAGCATAGGCGTCTATCTCGGCGGTCACTTCACCCAAAGACGCGAGCTGAGCGTTGCCCGCGAAAGTAACGACGCCGGTGCCGGTCTGGTGGATGCGCAGACAATCGAAAGTACCCGCCGGTAGCCGAATCTCACCCCACGCATCAACCGCGTACTGATAATCGTACAGGCCGGAACTTGTGATCCCCGGAGCTATGGTCTGATCCAAAGAGAAGTTTTCAACGGCCCAGCTTTTGCCAAATTCTAGCGGCCAAGGTGTTCCTATATCGACAAGCGGAAAGGAGACTTGGCCGGCCGGGCCTCTGGCACCGATGAGGACATCGCCTGCGGGACTGCGCCGGAAATAGTGGTACGTCTCAATCTCGTCCGTTCCACCTGTGGCATTGGGCACAGTAGCAATGTTATAGACGGAGTAATCGGCGTCGGGAAAGCTAGTGGCGTCGGGAACCTGTTCCAGCGGGATGACCGAACTGCGGATAAAGGCAAGCATGCTGTTGGAGATGGATCCGGTGAGGTCTGATGACTGATCGGCACCGGCAGAGCCGATGTCGAAGCCAGTGTCCTCTAGGCTGCTAAGGACTGTGGCGACTTCTTGCTCCCAAGTCATGCCCAAGGATAGGCGTAAATCGTCGGGAGATAGAGTAATCTGGGCTGTAGCAGAGAAAGGGAGGAAGACAAAGACGATTGATGCTAACGCACGGACGATGGACATGGCGGTATCCTTTCTTATTGACTTTCACCAAGAAGCATTTCGACTACTTCTGTCAGATTTCTATTCAGTTGCGGCTTCTCAGGCCCGCTGCCAGCGGCTGGGATTCACTCCCGGTGCCTCACTCGACATATTATCGGGCTTATTGGGCACGTCAAAGTCCCAATGCCGCGTATTGGGGTTGGCGAAAAAAGGACGCACCGACTCGGGCAGCCCGGCCAAGTCCTCCTCGTTCCAGTTCTCGACCTCGGCAATGGGGCCAGCCCAGGCCGGACGGTACGCAATGGCCAGCACCGAGCGCGTGTGCTCACCCCTATTGGGCCAAGTGCCGTGGAAAGCGCGGTGGTTGAGAAAAACCGCCGAGCCAGCCTTGCACGGCACCACCACTTCCTCGGGATGGCGCTCGTAGCGCATGTACGGATTGGCGTCGGCGTGCATGCACAAATGGGAGCGCGGAATCACGCGGAAAGGCGACACCTCGAGCGTCAGGTCGTCGAGATAGTAGAGCACGCGGATGGTAAAGGGACAACTGCCGTTGTACCCGAAAATCTGCGAGCCGTAGGGCTGCCCGTCCGTGTGCAGACTGATACCGGGCGTGCCGGGCTCGGAGCGGTCGTACCCGTAGCTGAGAAAGACGATCTCGTCGCCGAAGACCTGGCGCAAAAAATCAACGGTCGGCACATGGGCGATGAGATCGGTCACAGCCCCCCCTTCAAACTGGATCTGGGACTTGCCGCGCTGGTGCGGACTGTAGTCGCGCGGCGTGGTCTCCCAAGTTTCGGCCTGGGCCTTGAGACGGGCGATGTGCTCGGGGCTGAGCAGGTCGGGAATGACCAGATACCCTTCGAGCTCAACGTGGCGGATGCGCTCGCCCAGCGTGAGAGCGGACCAGTCGCGGTCGTCGATAGTGGTCTTTTGCATGGCAGACTCTCCTCGGTTGAGGTTATACCTCTTCTACACAGCGGCACTGCTGCCGCCGGTGATGAACTTGCGTCAATGGTCGATTTGCACCTTTGCGCCCGTTTCCGCGCTTGCGTAAATCGCGTCCAGCAATTTCATGAAGGTCAGCGCCTCGGCGGGAGAGACATCGGGCGGCTGAGCACCGCGAATCGCGCCAGCAAAATCGCGGATCTCCGCGTTGAAATCACCGTCGCCATGTTCCACAAATCCACCAGCGGAATCGTCGCCGTCAGCGTACATGGCACCCAGCAATCGGCGCGTCCCCGAACGTCTCTTGCCCTCGGGCAAAGAAGTGGATTCCACCTCAATCGTGCCATTCGTACCCAAGACGCGCAAGCGCAAATCCCACGCCCGATCCACCCAAGTGGAAATGACCGAGGAAGTATCCATCTGAATTGTCATACCGCCAGCGCAGCCCACTAGAAAACTCATATAATCCTCGGAGTGACGCTCTACCTCTAGGGTTGTTGGAAACGCGCTATGGCTGACGGCAAAGGCCCATTCGGGTTGCGGACAACCCAGTAAAAACCAGGCCTGATCGAGGTAGTGCGAACCGTGTTGGCCCAATGCACCACCCTTAAGACCCCATCTATATAACCAGCTCCTGCCCGGCGGCGGCTCGTAATTGGCTCCGCGCTCGCGATAGTAGTAGTGGACGCGCACGTGGTACGCGCGCCCAATCCTTCCAGCGGTGATCATTTGCCGACTCTCTTTGTTCTCCGCCTGATGCCGCATGAAGTAGGAGTACACGAGCGTCTTTCCAGTGCTCGCAGCAACGGCGTTGATCTCCTCGACATCTGCGGCATTGCGACCGTGCGGCTTCTGCACCAACACGTGCTTTCCCGCCTCCAGCGCCTCAATGACCATCGGCTTCCGCACATCGGGTGCAGTGGCGACTCCAACGGCTTCAACCTCGTCATCGGCGAGCAACTCTCGATAGTCGCCGTAGACTCTGGGGACATCGTTCTCCTCGGCGACCTGTCGCGCCAAATCTCGATTCAGATCGGCGACCGCCCAAGCGATGGTATCTTCGCCAACTCGGGCACCTGCCACCCAAGTCCTGCCAACTCGGCAGCCGATTACGCCCATTTTAATTTTGTCCATCACAATCACCGCCTTTGCAACCGCTCGAGTTTTGCCTGCAACTCGGGCTTTTCCAGCACCTCTCTATTGACCACGTGCTCGGGAATCTCGCCGCGCCCAATTCGCGCCGCCTGCCGCAGTCTGCCCCTCCAGGTCTGCATGTAGTACTCGTCGGTGTGGCACAGGGAGTGCGGCGCGACCACGACATTATCCATTTTGAGGAGGGGATTGTCCGCAGCGACGGGCTCCTGCTCAAACACATCCAGCCCAGCGCCGCGAATGCGCCCGCTCTGCAGGACCCATATCAGAGCTTGCTCATCGACGACGGGGCCGCGCGAAGTATTGATCAGGTACGCCGTCGGCTTCATCAAGTTCAATTCCCGCTCGCCGATCAGATGGCGCGTCTGCTCGCTGAGCGGGACGCTGATGCTGACGAAGTCGGACTCGGCCAGCAGGGTATCCATAGCGACCAGTTCCACATCTACATCGGCCACATCCTCCTCGCTCAGCTTGGGATCGCAGCCCAAATGCCTCATGCCAAAGGGCTTGGCCAGCAGGAACATCTCGTGCCCGATATTGCCCACGCCAATGGAACCGAGCGTCTTGCCGGTCAGCCCTTCGCCGCGATAGAGGCGCTGGTCGGCCCAGCGTCCCTCGCGGGTGATCCGATCCTTGTTGATCAGGCGAGTGGCCAGAGCCAAAATAAAGGTGATGATGGTGCAGGCCATGGGTCGGCGCACAGCGTCGGGGGCCGTGCAGAGCATTACATCGGCCCGAGTCAGAGCCTCGACATCAATGTGGTCGTACCCAACGCCGGTGAAGAGCACAGCCACGAGTTGGTCGTTGCCAACCAAGGAACGCTCGCTCCAACGGGACGCGCCCGAGATGACCGCATCGCAGCCGCGCACTTGCTCGGGGGCGATTTCCGCGCTCCGCTCGGCCAATATCCGGTACTGGATCTCGGGCATTTCATCGAACAGTTCCAGCCCAGGACCGGGCAAGTCAAAATTCCCCTCCGCGTCGAAGAACTCTTGGGCGATCCCAACCGTAACTTTAGTGGTCATCTACATCCTCTCGGTACATGGAAAAATCCCGCACCGCGCCATCGCGGAGCAGGTCGTATTCGCTGTGGCGGAAGCGACCCACCAGTTGGATGCCGGCCTGACGCTGGCGCAGGTATTCCTCGCGGTTGCGCGGGTAAATCGCCGGCTCAGTGGCGATCCCCTTAGCTAGGGCGATCTCAATGACGCGCTCCATCGCCTGCACCACTTCCGGGTGTTCCCAATCTCCGTGCAAGCCCATGGTCGCCGCCAAGTCACCGGGGCCAAAGACCACCGCATCCACCCATTCGTTGGCGAGCATGGCCTCGGCGTTCTCCACGCCGCGCCAAGACTCGATCTTGAGGATGAGCATCGTGGCCTCGTTGGCCTCGCGGCAATAGCGGGCCGCCTCGCCAGCAGCGTACTCCACATTGGCACCCATAGCCAGTCCCCGCTCCCCGTCCGGCGCGTATTTCATCCAGCGCGCCAGCGCCGCGACTTGCTCGGGCTCTTCGGCGTGGGAGAGGCAAATCCCCAGCGCGCCCGCATCGAGCAGCCGCGAGACAAAGGGACGCTCGGGCACCAGAACCGTCACCACCGGAGAAAGGCTGTTGTCCCGGGCCATGACTAGGAAGTTGGTCAGGGTTTCGTCGTTGTGGATCACGTGCTCATTTTCGACCAATAGCATATTGTACCCCGCCTGGGCCGCGATCTTGATCACCGAAGGACGCAGCGACTCAAAGACATTGAAGCCAAAGAGCGGTCCACCGCTGCGGAGAATTTCCTTGGCCGGGTTGCGGATAAGGGGATTTTCTGCCGTCATATAGCAATTCTGAATGACTCAAACGATTCGAGATACGGATCGTCTTGCTCTACTATTCTGCGTCTATCTGCGTCCATCTGCGGATCACCTCATCAATCCATTTCTGCAAAGCGGCGCAACACATTCTCGGTGATGCGAGAGACATTGTTGTCGCCTCGGTGGTAAGAAAGGCAACTGCACCAACTGATAGAACCCACCGAGAATACCGCGCCGCCCTTGGGGCCTTCAAAGTACACCATGTCGGACCGCACCAAGGGATTCTGGCTGCCGCCGGTATTGGGGGCCGAGACCAACTGGTCTTCAATGGCCACCTGGTACAGATCGGTGAAACCTTCGGCCGAAGCGAGCAAGAGGGCGTGGTCGGGCGTCCCCAAGTCGCGGTCCATCCGGTCGATTTCAAAGCCGCCAGCACCGTGTTCCAGAACCAAGGCGGGAAAGTCGCCAATCAATTCCTCGGGAGCCACCCCCTTAAAGATAAAGGCCGCCCTCGGATCCAAACTGTCCGGCTGCCGTCTATAGGGGCGGTTGCGGCCTCCACCCTGGGAGGTAAAACCAACGCCGACCATTTTTTGCGGCACCCGGTTGCGAAAGCGCCAAAGGCCACCCATCTCGCCTGTGGTGCTGTGAAAGCACTCGCCGGGCGCGGCTTCCCAAGCGCGCGAGCCCCGCCAGCGCCTGACTTCGACGATGTGCGGACGCTGGGGGTCGAAGGAGGCGATCCAGTAGAAGCCGTTGCCGCCTAGGTACATCAGACGACCGCCCCCCGCCTGGTACGATTCCAGCCCCTTGAGCATGGACGCCGTCCAGTACTCTGGATGCGTGCCGGTGAGGATCACCTGATATGGCTCCAACAACTCGCTGCCTTCGCAGTGCAACTCGTCGTCGGTGATCACATCGTAGGCAAAGCCCTTGGTGTCCAGCCAGTCGAGCAAATGGAGATCGGCGTTGAGCAGGCGGGGCCAATGCGCGGCCAAGGAGCGGGAGGGCATGCGGTACAGAGGACGAAAATTGACGATCGGCCGGCGGCGCGACGAATAGCAAACACCCGTGCCGTCGCCGTGCAGATCGTAACAACTCAAGAGCCGCTGGTCCTGCATGTACTGGTCTTGCGGGGCGGCGTCGCTACTTTCGCGCAGGTCCAGCATGGCGCGGATCGGATCGTTAAAGCGCTGGTTGGCATAGACCAAGTACGTAAGGGTCGGCACCAGAAAGGCGATGCGGGCTTGAGCCTTTTCAGGGACGACGATAAAGGGCAGATAATCCTCGGCGTCGGCGCTGGACTTCGGCGAGGCTTCGACGGACTTCGGCGAGCTCAGTCGAGTCGTGAGCTCAGCCGAACCGCTCAGTCGAGTCGTCAAGTGGGCCGCGTACACGCCGCTTGGCCAGTCTGAGGGCACGGTCCACTCGAAGGCTACATCCCACTGGGCGTCTTCGAGGTCGTCGTCGTGGAAGTGAATGGCCCCGTACTGGCTGGGGGCGACTTTGAAATCCGACTCGTCGCCGGTCCAGTTGTGCCCAGTCACAGCCCGGGTCGGCAGGTTGACCGTGCGGCCGTGGAGTTGGTTGGCCTCAGTGTCGCGCACTATTTCCGCGCCGATATCCAGAGAAAAGTCCCAGTCGGCGATCGGGGTGTCGGCGTCGGCCTCTGCCATGGAGAGCGCGCGGCCGTAGAGCCGCGGATTGTCGATCTTGCCATTGAAGTGATGAGTAGCCACCGGCCCCGCCTGAGCGGCCATCAGCAAATCCTCCTCATTCTCTCCCACAGCGAGAGGGTCGATGGTTTTGCAAACCTCTGCTCGGGCGCGGGGCACCGGCCAGTTGGACTGTAGTTCCTGGTAGAGGTGGACAGTTCCAGTGGCCGCGTCGTAGCTGGCGGCGATACAGTGCCATTGCGCTGTGTGCAGAGCCACGCCAGTGCTCACTTTTTCCAGCCGCGTCCCATCGCCGACCCACAGAGCCAGCGACCCATCCTCGGCGATAAAGAGGCCATAGCCCGCTTGGCCGGACAACTTGGTCAACAGCCCTTGCAGACCCTTTTGCGGCGTGGTAGGATAAATCCACGCCCGCAGGGTAAACCCATCGGGGCAATTCAACAAAGGGTGGTGCGGCACGACCGCGTACGAGCCGCTGTCGATGGCTTGGTACTGACCCGGGTACTCTCCGCTAATCGAGGATGTGAGCGCTTCAATTTTGCAGCCGGGGCCTTGGGGATTGGCATCCGTATGCCGCAGGCGCACGAGTTCGGCGCGGTACGCGGGCGCTTCGCTACTGACCATAAAGCGTATGGTCTGCCCGGGCCGCACGCTGAAACGGTCGCTGTACCCGACGATTTTCATTGATTTCTCCGCGCTATTGGGGCCGTACAACCAAGACCGAAGATAGTCTGCGATGGTCTCTAGCGCACAAGAATAGTGGAAAGCGGATCACGCCGCCAAGGCTGCCAGTACCTCTTCCGGCGTCCGGTCCAGCGAGGCAAACGGATTGACCACCTGAACAGCACCGAACTCTTGGCCGTCTTGCAGATCCTCGGTCAGCAGAACCTTGCACTCGCAGGTCTGTGCAGCGGCGATGATGAGCGCGTCCCACCAGGACAGAGGAAAGCGATCCTGCAAGACCCAAGCTCGGTTCAGCATCGCTAGGTCAACGGCTATTGGTTTCCATACTGCCAGTTCCCGTACAATTGATCGGGCCTCTGCCACATCAACCTTCAGCCGACGCTTGTTTGTGAGGGTGGCGTAGAGTTCCTGTAGAACCTGAAAACTCACGCGACCAGAGCGGCCACGTACGAGCAGTGAGACCCACTCGTCCGCGCGAGTTTTCTTCTCGGGTTCCGAATCGTCGTGCAGATAGACGAATACGTTGGTGTCAACGAAGACCGGGACGGTCATACAGTTCCTCCCGCGTCGGCTTGCGTCCGTCAATCCACTCGATTTTTCGGGGTTTCCGCGCCCGCGTCAAAAATCGTTCCATTGCGACCTCGTACTCGTCTTCCTGACGCTGCATACTTTCCAGCAGTTCGGCCAGCCATTTGGAGACGCTACGCTCGTTTTCGGCGGCCTTGACCCGCAGCCACCGAGCGACATCCTCCGGTAGGGTGATGGTAATGTTCTTCATGCTAAGCCTCCAATATCTGTAGAATATAGGTGTCAAAGGACCGGGGCGGTCCGTGACGGTCTCCATAACACAAGAATAGTGAAATACGAAAATCGTGTCAATTTCGCGGACATCGACCCGTGCCATAGTAATCCTGAATGACTTGAATGATTCGAGAAGCGGATCGTCTTGTTTCTACTATTCTACGTCCATCTGCGGATACAAAACGCAACTACGCCAACTGCTCGTCAGAAGCAATCCGACCGTCGTGGATGCGGATCATCCGCTCGGCCTGTAGGGCAATAACCGGATCGTGGGTCACCAACAGCACGGTGTTGCCCTCCGCGTGCAAGGTATCGAAGAGAATCATGATCTCCTCGCCGGTGCTAGAGTCGAGGTTGCCAGTCGGCTCGTCGGCCAGCAGCAGCGAAGGCCCGTTAGCTAAGGCGCGGGCAATGGCCACCCGCTGACATTGGCCGCCGGACAACTCGGTCGGGCGGTGCGTCATGCGGTCGGCCAAGCCAACCCGCTCTAGCGCCTGAATCGCCCGTTCACGGCGCACCTTGCGGCGCTGGCCGTTGTAAATCAGCGGCAGCTCGACGTTTTGCAGGGCCGACGCACGCGGCAGCAAGTTGAAAGTCTGGAAGATGAAACCAACGCGGCTGTTGCGCACTTCGGCCAGCTCGTTGGCATTCATGCCCGACACATCCGTGCCGTCCAAGCGATACGTCCCCTCCGTGGGCGAGTCCAAGCAACCGAGGATGTTCATCAGCGTGGATTTGCCCGAGCCAGAAGGCCCCATCAGCGCGACGTATTCATTGTCCTCAATCGCCAAATCCACCGAGCGCAGGGCGTGTACTTCCTCAGTGCCGCGCACATATACCTTGCTAATGCCATTCAGTTCGATCAGCACGAGATCACTCCGAGCGCAAAGCATCCACCGGGTCGAGCCGGGCAGCGCGGGCCGCCGGATAGATGCCAAAGAAAAGACCAATCGCAATAGACAAGGCCAACACGAACAGCGTCGCCTCCGGCGAGACAATGCTGGGAAACTCCAATTCGCTGTAATGGGAAATGACGCGCGCAATGCCCTCGCCCAACCCATAGCCCGCGGCCACTCCGAGCGCTCCCCCCGTCAAGCTCAGGGCCAGCGCCTCGATCACGAATTGCCACAGCAGCGTCACTGGCTTGGCACCAAGAGCCTTGCGGATGCCAATCTCGCGGGTGCGCTCGGCCACCGACACCAGCAAAATGTTCATAATGCCAATGCCGCCGACCAACAGCGAAATCCCCGCAATCCCACCCACGACCAACTTCAACAGCAAAATGGTCTGCTCGACCTGCTCTAGGATACTGCGACCGCTGACGATCTGATAGCTCGCTTCCGGGCCGTGGCGCTTTTTGAGTGCCTTTTCAATGGCAACGGTAATGTCGGGAACGTCTTCTTGCTCCTTGGCGTGGGCTACCATGGCTTGGATGTACTTGTTGCCGGCGAGGCGTCGCTGGGCCGTCGTCACCGGCACCAGCACTTGATCGCCCCAGTCCTCGCCAAAGGTCTGGCGATCCTCCATGAGGCCCACTACCGTAAAGCGCTGGCCGTTGAGCTTGAGCTCGCGGCCCAAGAAGGGAGCCAAGCCAAACACCTCCTCGCGCACCTTTTTCCCAATCACGCAGACCCGGCGCAGCTTGTCCAAGTCGGCGTTGATCAGGAAGCGGCCCTCGGCGACCTGCCAATTGTACACCTCAGAGAACTCGGGCAGGGTCCCAGCCGCCCGGCTCTGGTAGCTGGCCTTGCGATAGCGCATATTGGCCCCATGCGACATAGAGGGCAAAACTGCCGCTAAGCGGTCAGAGGATTGCTCGACCACGCTCAGGTCGTCCATAGTCAAGGGTTTAGAGCGGGGATTGGGCACCCAGCGACCGTCCTTGAGCTGCATGAATTGCGGCGAGACCATCACAAACTGCGCCCCACCTAACTTGCCAAACTCGTCAATGACAAACTGCCGCATCCCCTCGCCAATGGACACGATGCCCACGACTGCGCCGACCCCAATCATCATGCCCAGCAAGGTCAGCGCCGTGCGCAGCTTGTTGACCCATATTTGCCCGAGGGCAATGCGGATGGATTCGAGGAAAATCACGTGCGACGCAGCGCTTCTACCGGGTCGAGCCGGGCAGCGCGAAAGGCGGGATAGACGCCGAAGAAAATGCCAACGGCCGATGAAAAGCCCACGGCCCAGAGCACGGACTCAGCCGAGACAATGCTGGTAAAAGGCGCGCCGGGCGCGAGCTGCTGAATGACGAAGGCCACCCCCAAGCCAAATCCGAAGCCGGTGAGGATGCCCAACAAGCCGCCGACCATGCTCAAGACCACGGACTCGGCGAGGAACTGGCCGAGGATGTGGCGTGGCTTGGCGCCGAGAGCCTTGCGAATGCCAATCTCGCGGGTGCGCTCGGCCACCGACACCAGCAAGATGTTCATAATGCCAATCCCGCCCACCAACAGCGAAATCCCCGCAATCCCACCGCCCACTTGCTGCAAGACGCGGAAGAACTCATTGGCGTCGTCTATCTCTCCCTGGCTAGTCTCGATCCTGAAGTCGTCGCCGTGCTCGTGGTGCCGCCGGAGGACGCGGCGCACCGCAGCGACAACCAGATCGACAGCATCCAAGTCCTCGACGAAGAGCGTGAGTTCCGAAAAGTGATCCTCTCCGCGCAACCGCTTTTGCGCCGTGGTGTACGGAACCAACACGATGTTGCCCTCACTGCGACCAAAGCGAACGCGCTCGTCGAGCACGCCAATGACCACGTAGCGGTCGCCGTTGAGCAGTATCTCCTTGCCCAGCGGGTTGGCTCCCTGAAAGAGGGTTGCATACACATCGTCGCCGAGCAAACAGACCTTGCGGGCGAGGCGCAAGTCATCCGCGTTCAGCGGCCGACCGCCGAGCACGGGCCAGTTGAAGCCCTCGTTGAATGCAGCGGATGTGCCCGTATAACTCGCATCCACAGTGGTCTTGCCGCGCTGTAGGGAGGCATTGCCCTCGACGCTAGGCACGAGCGCGTGCAGCCCGTCGATTTCCCGCTGCATGGCCGCCATATCGGCCTCAGTCAGGTACTCCTGCCAAGGGCGGCGCACCCAGCGGCCATCCTTGCGCACCCACTGGCGCGGCGGCTCCACCTCGATCATGCCCGCCCCACCGCTGAAGACGAACTGCGAGATCACCTCGCGGCGCAATCCCTCCCCAAGCGACACCACGGCAATAATAGCCGCCACGCCAATGACAATGCCCAACAGCGTCAACAGCGAGCGCAACTTGTGCGCCCGAAGCTGAACCAATCCGGCGAAGAGGGGTTCGAGAATAGTCATCAGCGTTTTTCGTCCTTCGGGTCGAAGACGCGGCAATTAAAGCGTGGAAGATAAGCCATGTAACTACAAGCCCAAAACGGCACCGAAAGTTCCTCTGCTGTTAATTTGGCCAATGACGATCAGCCCTATCTTGCACCCCCGATGTGCATTGACTAAATTTATTCATTATCCATTGACTAAATTTATATAATAAATGCAACTATAACATATCAATGAACTTAGAAGAATTTCAGATTCACAATAGCCATCTCGACGGCACCTTTTCCGACCTCGACCCGCACCTCAGACGCCTGCGCGATCAGCCCCTAATCTATCGCTTTCCCCTCCTCGACCGCCTGCCGCGCGACCAGCCGGGCATTTACACGGTGGGCGGGGGCCGCCAGATTGGCAAGACGACCTTGCTCAAACAGTGGATGGCCGATCTGCTTGCAACTGGCATTGACCCAGCCCGTCTGCGCTTCTTCACCGGCGAACTCATCGACGACCACCACGCCCTAGTGCGCTTGGTATCGTCCCTACAGCGAGAAATGCCCACCGAGGGCCGACGCTATATCCTACTCGACGAAGTGACCTATATCGCCGGTTGGGACAAGGGGATCAAGTACCTAGCTGACGCCGGCTTGCTCGAAGGCGTCGTGCTCATTGCGACCGGCTCGGACATGGCGGTCATCCAAGAAGCCCGCATGCGTTTTCCCGGCCGCAGAGGACAAGCCGCAGTGGTTGACTTTCACCTCCATCCCCTCAGCTTTGCCGCGGCTTTGGGTCTAAAGCGCTCGCTGAGCAACCAAGAGTTGCTACAACTAGCACAGCCTAGATCGCCGCTACCCGCAGAAACAGAGCAAATTCTACTCGAGGAATTTCTCGCCTACCTAGTCCACGGCGGCTTTCTCACCGCCATTAACGATATGGCTCGCCACGACTGCATCCTTCCGGCCACATTCGCCACGTACAGCGACTGGATACGCGGCGATATGCTCAAGCGCGGCAAGCAGGAGCACTATTTGGGCGAAGTGCTGGCCGCCATTGTCCGCTGCTGCGGCACCCAGACCACTTATAACGCCTTGGCCCGCACACTCAGCATCGACCATCCCGCTACCGTGAGCGACTATATCGCCCTGCTCACCTTTATGGATGTCCTCCGCGTCCAGCCGGCCTTGCGCGAGGACAAGCTGACCGGTGCGCCGAAAAAGGCGCGCAAAATTAGCTTTTGCGATCCCTTCATTTTCCACGCCGTGCAAAGCTGGCTGCACGAGGCGCAGGACCCTTTCACCGCACAAGTGCGCCCCCTCCTCGCCGACCCCGAGCGCACCGGCCTCCTAGTAGAAGCCTGCGCCGTTGCCCATTATAGTCATCGCTATCCCACCTACTATATCAAAGGCGAGGGCGAAGTGGATATCGCCTATGTAAAAGACGGTCGTTTTTGGCCCGTGGAAATCAAGTGGACGAGCCAGTTGCGGCCCAAGACGCTCAAACAGATCGGCAAGTACGCCAACAGCCGCATCCTCGCTCGCCGGAGTGCGCCGGAGAGCATAGGAGGTATTCCCGTCGAATTCCTACCCCAAGCCCTGTTGCGGCTAGAGCTAGAGACGCGGACTTAACGAGCAACCGCAACCTCGGTCTCTTCCTCATCTTCCAGCCAATCACTCACGATCCGAACTAGCTGGCGGAGTACATCTCTGGGGGCTGATCCGTGGCAACAAGGCCCTGTAATTCCAGGGCACGAACCAATAAAGACTTGATCTTCTTCCGACCACTCGACGACGAGGGGATACGATAGAGCGGTCATCATCATTCCTCATCCTTCTCCTCATCCCCATCCTTCTCCTCGTCCTTTTGCTCCAGTTTGCTGCGAATAAGGGCTGGGTCTTCAGCGACGCGGTCGCCGCTGGCGAGGCCAGAGAGAATTTCGAGGCGGGTCGAGGTCTCAATGCCGATGGCCAATTCCACCTCGGCGAAGGCACTGAGCGGCAGTTGCAGCACACTGTCTGGGCGCGTGCTGTCCGAGCGAGTACTGTCCGGAGCGGTAGCTAACGAATCCGGCAACTGGGCGATATACGCGACTAAGCGACCACGCGTACTCTCGCCGCGCTCGTCTTCTTCGTCCTCGTCGTCAAATACCTCCAGCACCCGTTCGACCGGCAGGTATAACGCGCTATCGCGCCGCGCAAAGAGAATGTCAATGTCGCAGGACATGCCCTGGCGCAGGCGCGGCGCGTTGTCCGTAATCTCGATCTCCGTGTCAAAGGTGACGATGGTGCTACCCTGCTTCTGCTGGCCCACCGGCGCAATCCAGCGCACCCGGCCGCGATACGTGGTGTCGGGATACGCATCCACGATAATGTCCACGTCTTGGTCGATCTCCACCCGGCCAATGTCGATTTCCGCGATGTCGCCGCGCACGATTAGCTGGCTGGGGTCGCCGATCTCAAAAAGCATCGTCCCGCCGGAATACGACGACAGCCCAGAGGACACCACCTCGCCGATTTCCACGTTGCGACGAATGACAATGCCGTCGATTGGGGCGAGGACGCGCACCTCGTCGAGCGCGACTTGGTCTTCTGCAAGCTGGGTGCGCTGCAAGTTGGCCTTGGTTTCGAGCATTTCGAGTTCAAGCTGGGCCAAGCGCAAACTGGTACGCGCGCGCGTCAGGCGCACCTCGGCTTCCTCAAACTGCTTGGCCGGTATCATCTTGCTGTCGAAGAGAGCCTTCTGACGCTCGAAGTTCCGCTCCTGCTCCGCTAGGTCAATTTTGCCCTGTTCCACGCCCGAGCGCTTCTGGTACAACTGCAGCGACTGATTGGGATCTGGCTCGATGACGGCCATCAGCTCACCCGTCTCCACCCACGCGCCAGCCTCGATGGGCAAATCGCGGATTTCGCCGGCAATCGTGGATTTGACCTCCACAGTCCGCACCAGCTCAATGCGGCCCGTTTCAGCTAGCTTATCAACGACCGCGCCCCGCTCGACGAGCGCCGTGGGATATGTCTCTTCGGCCTTTTCCTGCCGCAAGTTGAAATAGACCGCAGCTCCGACCGAGCCGGCCAAGAGCAAGAAGACGAGGCCCTTCAGCAGGCGGCGCTTCTTGGCTGCCACCTCAGCCTCCAGGTCCGAGGGTGCCGAAGAATGCACCAATGGCGAGGAAAATCAGCGTGATAGCCGCAACGCCCGCATAGGCGCGGCTGCGCTCAATTTGCCCGACGATGGACAGCCCGAGGCTGGCGATGACGACCATCCAGACGATAAAAGGATCAATGAGGCTCAATAAAGCGCCCCCGAAACTTTTTTGGGCTTCCTCGGAGAGAAACATCCCCAGCCCTATTTGCACATTCATCGTCTCATTGGCCAAGACCAGCGGCGTCTTGACAACGTGCTGGAGAATGGAAATCAGCGATGTGTACGCGACGAGGGCCAAGCAGTGGCCATAGCCGAGCAGGCCGCCGAGTAATTTGCCTACTAAGAGGTAAATCGCAGCGCCAATAAAGAGCATGACAAACGTCATAACCGGCGCGGCAATTAGCCCGCTGATCCGTATGGCGTCTCCGCCCGCCATTTCACCGCGCTGTTCTGCGGGCATCTGCTGCTTCATCTGCTCCATCGCCTCAGCCACGTAGATCGGCGAGGTTAAATACGTGGAGAAGAAAATCGCCAACGCGACTATAATGGTCGGCACCAGCCAGTCGGCGGCACTGCGCTGCTCGGCTACGGCCTCAAAGGTCTCGGATGGAGCGTAGAAGACGCGCAACATGCGGCCGACGACGCTCATTTCTGCTTGGGGAGCTTCCATGGCGGTTCCTTTGTGGGGGTAAAGGTTTTTATTCCGGCCCCAGAAGCAAACTAACGATTGGCTATCACAGTTCCAAACAAAGCCCCAGAGGGCCCCTACAACCACTTCAACAAGAACCGAGCCTGCGCCTCCTCTAGGCTCAGCAGGCCCTGGACGCACTTGCGGATGCGCCTTAGCATAGCTGCCGGATCATTGCACGCTCCCTTGAAGAACAAGTCGCGCGTCGTCTCCCAACGCCGGCCTATGTCCCCAAAAGTATCGGCCGCAGCCGACAGAGCACCCAAGCCGGTTGCCGCCGCCAGCCGCCGCAAATTGTCGTCCAGCCGCTGGCGCTGCGGGCCGAGTAGGGCCAACTGACAGAATACCTCCCGCATCCAAACGCGCATACTCTCTTTGTCCCGCTCAATCTGACGCCCCATCTCCTCGACAAAACGCTGCGCGGCCGGCAGGCCCGTCTCTACCCGGCCGACCTTGTTGCCCGCGAGCATCTCCCGTACATCTTCCAAGAGGACCTGCTCCATTTTTTCAACCGGATAAGGGTCGAGACCCTTGGGCACTGCGTAGTCGTACACCACCAGTTCGGGCAACATCTCGGGCAGACAAGAGAGCGGTACCTGCCCCACAAAGCCCTGCGGATTAACCAGAATCGTCAACATATCCGTCGCCTGCTCGTATCCATAGATGAGCATGGCCTCGCTGGCACCGGGTGTGTGATTGTATCGAAAAGCCGCATCGCTCACATCGCGGGCATCCACCCAAGCGAGCAGCACCCGGTCTGCGGCAATCGACTCCTCAATGGCCTGCCACAAATCGGCAAAATTGTCGCGGCGCACCTCGCGGCGCTCAATTCCGTAGAGATAGTACAAGTTGCGGTGGATCAGCTCATCGGCGGGCAAGCCAACGGGCATTCTCTCCTCGGCGTCAAAAAAGAACGACCAGCCCATCAAAGCCCCGTAGTACGCTCGCTCGTCGGCCAGTTGGGGACTGTAGTATTGAAGCGCGGCCATAATAGTCTCCCCAGAGGCAAACAACGTGGGATGCCCTTCGACTCGGTATAGATCGACAGGGCGGCGTACCTTTTTCACGGTATCCTCAATTGGTTAGAAGGTGAGTTGCCAAAGTCAGAGCAAGACGCACGTACAGAGCGGTCTAAAAAGGACTTCTGCTCTAGACAGCGGATGGGATGGTAATGAGCAAGCGCCTTGGGCCAAGGCGGGCTTGCACCGCGCCTTCAGGCGTGAATCTGACCCATCTCCTTCGGAGAAGGGGAACAGGCGGCCCCCTCGGGGGCCGGGCCACGTTCAACATTCCCTGCAGAGTGCAGCGATGTCTCTACCTATTCGCCAAGGCAGAAGGGAGCGACCCTTCGCCGGGTATCGGCTATTGTATTCAGCAGATGACCCGACTAAGCGGGATCTGCAAGGAATGCTGAACATTCTGAAGATAGGGGGAGATGGCCGCTGGCGACAAGGCAAACTTGTTTTGTAACAGTCAAAAAACCAGCCCCTTTGCGGGCTGGTCGGCATACTGCAACGGCGAGCGCTAGTCAGACGACCTGCTCAACCGCGGCCAAACTCTTCTTATCCAATTCGCCAAGATGCGGAATTTCAAAGCGGTTGCCATCGACATCGGTGATCAGCAGCCGGTGGTCGCCGAGCCATTGGGCGTTTTCTGAGACGTTCTGGACGACGAACTCGCGCGGGCCGCGGTCGGTCTGCACGTCCCAATAAGAGGTGCCGTATTCGTTGCGCACCGCATTGACCCGCTGAATCGCCGCCGTCAAATAGCGCCGGTCCAACTCCTCCTCAATCAATGCACGCGCCTCTAAGTCGAGTTGGGTGAGATCGTCAATCATACAAATCTCCTCGTCTTTGGCGTCGAGGAGGCATATATAGCGGGTCGGGTGGGACAGCGGCGCAGCGCGAACTACCTTCACCTTCAGATACGAGCGGTCGCCATCGATAGTCAAGCGCAAGATCCAAGCCGGCTCGCGGAAGAGGCGCAGCTTGTCAATTTCCACGTGCTCGGGGTGAGTCACGGTAATCGGGGTAATCGCTAATTTTCCGTTATCTGTCATTGCGTCTTCCCTCACTAGCCGCTAGTGGCCATGACTGCCGATGTCTCGCGTTGGGTCTTCACCAGATTGTAGAAAATGCCCTCGCGCGCCATCAATTCTTCGTGCGTGCCAATTTCGGCTATTTTGCCCCCGTCGAGCACCACGAGGCGATCGGCGCTGCGCAAGGTTGAAAGCCGATGGGCAATGGCAAAAGTCGTGCGGCCTTTGACCAGCCGCTGAATCGCCTCTTGGATCTTTTTCTCGGTCGGCGTATCGAGCGACGAAGTCGCCTCGTCCAAGATCAGGATCCTCGGGTCGTGGAGAATGGCCCGCGCAATGGAAATGCGCTGCTTCTCGCCGCCAGCGAGCTTGTCGCCCTGCTCCCCAGCTACCATGTCGTACCCGTCGGGCTTCTTGACGATGAATTCGTGGGCGTTGGCCGCGCGGGCCGCGCGCAAGATCTCGTCGAACGTGGCACCGGGCTTGCCGTAGGCGATGTTTTCGGCAATCGTGCCGTTGAACAAAAACGACTGCTGGGCCACCATGCCGATCTGCGAACGCAAGTCGCGTAGGCTGATTTTGCGGATATCGATCCCGTCGATGGCGAGACGACCGTGCGAGACATCGTAAAAGCGCGTGATTAGGTTGATCAGCGTGCTCTTGCCCGTCCCGGACTTGCCCACCAAGCCGATCATCTCGCCCGGCTGCACCACCAAGTCGAGGTCGCGCAGGACGATCTTGCCCGGGTCATAGCCAAAGGCCGCGCCCTCAAAGGCGACTTGGCCCTCAAGCGCAGGGACGCGCTGGGCGCTGGGATGGTCAAACGGCTCGGAGGGCGCATCGACGATTTCAAATATGCGCTCGGCCCCGGCAAAGGCCCGCACCATGAAGCTGTAGAAGTCGCCAAACCACTTGAGCGGGTGGTAGAGCATCCACAGATAGGCGATAAAGGCCATCAGCTCCCCCAGCGATAGCTCGCCGCCAACGATCTGCTGACCGCCGAAATACCACACGAAGAACCCGCCAAAACTCATAAAGAAGTTGGTCACCATAAAGAACACCAACCACGAGCGCTCGGCGCTGACGCTGATTTGGCGCAGGGCGTGGTTGCGCTGATCAAAGCGCTCGGACTCGCGGTGCTCTTGCGCAAAAGCCTTGACCACGCGGATGCCGGAGATCGACTCGTTGAGATGCGTCGTCAGTCGTGACCAGCGCGCCGACCAGCGGCCCCAAAAGCGCTGCAGGCGATTCCAGATCAGGCTTGAGCCAATGATAATCGGCGGCACCGGGGCCAGCACGTACAGGGTCAGCTCCCAGTTCATGTAGAACAGCAGCCCCAAGATACCGACGATCATCGCGGCATTGGAGACGATATAGGGCATGTCAAAGAGCAGATAGTCTTCGACCATTTCCGAGTCGTTGTTCATGCGCGAGATCAACGCGCCGACCTTGCGCTTGTCGTAGAAGCGCAGGGGCAGGTACTGGAGTGCCTTGAACAAATCCGTGCGCAAGTGCTCAATGGCGCGGAAGCCGACCCGGACGTTGAGCCAGCGTCGCACCACACCGACGCACCACTCGACGACGCCGATAACAAAGAGACCACCGACCAACCAGTAGAGTAGGTTGGCTTCCGTGCCGGGGACGAGTACATCGTCGATGAGATGCTTGACGATATAGGGCGGAGCCAACTCCAGAAGCGAAGACAACACGGTCAGGCCCAGCAACAAGGCTAGCTGAAATCGATAGGGCAGCATGTAGCCGATCAGGCGCTTAAAGGTATCGAATTTGGCAATGCAGACCGGGCATATCCCGCCTATTTCGGGCAGGCGGCGCCCGCATTGCTCACAGTGCGTGCGGTCCAGCTCGTGGGGCAGGTTGAGGTCCTGGCCCTCTTTGAGCTGTTCGATCCCCTCGGCCACCTCGGCGAATTTGGACGCCAGTGAATTGGAATAATACAGATGCGTCGGTGCGCCCTCTTCGCGCTCCACTTCCAAACGCCCGCCACCGACGAGCGCCTCAATGCGGGCGGACTTGACCGCTTGCAGCGAAAACTCCACGTCGCCGCTCGCGCCGTTGGGATCGAGGACCATCAGGCGCTTCGCCGTTACGATCAACCAGCGCTGCTCAAAGCGATCCTCGCCAGCCATATCCGTGGCAACCTGGATTAGGACTTCTTCCTCGCGGCCCTTGCGCGATTCGACTTTGGCTTCAATAGTACGTGGCAGATTTTCCAAAAAGGTGGACATGGATGGTCTATTCCTTAATGGCGATGATCTCGGCCACTTCTCTTTGCAAATTGACCAACTCGTAAAAGGTCCCCTGCTTCGCCATAAGCTCTGCGTGCGTCCCCTGCTCGACAATGCGGCCATCGTCGAGGACCATCAGCCGGTCGGCGTTGCGCAACGTCGAAAGTCGGTGGGCAATGGCCACGGTGGTGCGCCCCTCGACGAGCCGCTGAATCGCCTCCTGGATCTGCAACTCGGTCTCCACATCGACCGAGGCCGTGGCTTCGTCGAGGATCAGGATGCGCGGATTGTGGAGAATGGCGCGGGCAATGGAGACGCGCTGGCGCTCTCCCCCCGAAAGCCCGGCCCCCTTCTCCCCAACTTGGGTCTCATAGCCGTCGGGCTTGGCCATGATAAAGTTGTGAGCGTTAGCCGCGCGGGCGGCCGCCATAATGTCCGCAAAGGAGGAGCCGGGCCGACCGTAGCCGATGTTCTCGGCAATGGTGCCAGAAAAGAGCACCGGCTCCTGCAGCACAATGCCGATCTGCGAGCGCAAGTCGCGCAGATGAATTTTGCGGATGTCGATCCCGTCGATCGCAATGGACCCGTAGTCGACGTCATAGAAGCGGGCAATGAGGTTGACCGTCGTCGTCTTGCCGACCCCGGACTTGCCCACGAGGCCGATCATCTCGCCCGGCTGGATGTCCAAGTCAAAATCCTTCAGCACGGGCTTGCTCTTGTCGTAGCCAAAGGTGACGCCCTCGAAGCGAATGCCCCCTTTCATGCGCGGCACCCGCTTTGCGGTCGGATCCTCGTACGCCTCGGGCTGGGTGTCGATGACCTCGAAGATGCGCTCGGCCCCAGCAAAGGCCCGCGACATCCAAGAATTGACTTGGCCGAACCACTCCAAGGGGCCGTAGAACAGCCACATATACGAGTAAAAGGCCAGCAGCGTGCCCAAGGTCATTTTTCCGCCGAGGACTTGCTGCCCGCCGAGCAACCATACTACCAAGACGCCCAAACCCGTCAAAAACGTGATGGTAGCGAAAAACACGCCGCGATTTACCGCGGTCTTTTCAGCGACTTCGCGCAGCCGGCCGTTGGGCTTGGCAAAGGACGCTATTTCCCGATCCTCCTGGGCAAACGCCTTGACCACGCGGATCCCAGAAAGCGTCTCCACCGTGCGCTCGGTCAAGCCAGACCAAACTTGGCCCCATTTGACGAAAAACCCGCGCAGCCGCTTCCAAAAAATTACCCCCCACACCATGGTCAGCGGCACGGGTATCAACACGTACAGGCTCAACGACCAACTCATCCAAAACAAAAACCCGAGAATGCCAAATACCATCAGGCCGTTGATGACGATATAGGGCAAACCATCGACGAGGAAGTCCTGCAACATGCCAGCGTCGCGGGTGGCCCGCGAGATGAGGGAGCCGACCTTGCGCTTGTCGTAAAACTGCAAGGACAGCATCTCCAGCCGGCGATAGAGGTTCGAGCGAATATCCGCGGTGAGTTGCGCGCCGAGCCAAGTCGCAATCCAGCCGTGGGCCCATTCGGCGACCCACGCCGAGAAGCGGACGCCGATCAAGGCCGCGATGAACAGACCCAAGAGATGGATGCGCTCGTCAAACCCCGTGGCCTGGCCTTCCACCGGGACCAACACCTCATCGACGATGCGCTTGGTAATCAGCGGTGGGGCCAACTCCGCGACCGTAGTGGCAATGGAGGCAAAGGCCAAGACGCCCGCTTTGAGCTTGTACGGACCGAGATAGCTGGCAATGCGCTTGAGGGTCGCCAGTTTTTTGATACACGCCGGACAGATGCCGTTTTTCTCTGGCAAGAGCCGCTGGCAGCGCTCGCAGCGGGTCCGGTCCAAGTGCCCATTGATGGCAAAGGGCTGACCTTGGCGCAACTGCTCCAAGCCCCGCGCCACCTCGGACATTTTTTCGGCCTCCGAACTGGTGTAGCTCAGCGACAAGGTCGGCGCATCCACGCGCTCAATCTCCAACTGGCCGCCGCCGACAATCGCGTCGGTGCGCACCTCGGCCAACGCGGCGAGTGGGATATCGACGATCTCGCCCTGAGTGGGCACGACGAGGACGCGATGCTCGGTAGCCACTAGCCACTGTTGGCCAAAGCGCCCGTCCGCAGCCAAGTCCGTCGAGGCGCGGATGAGCACCTCCTCCTCAGCGGGCAGGACGGCAGCAATCCGCGCGGTCGCGGTCGCGTCGGCTGACTCTAGCAGTTTTTGCGCGTTCATGTCTTGGTAAGGCCCCGCAAAATGGGTTGACTCAACCTTGAAAAAACTCTCTTGGCATTGAAACAATGGCAAGGGCAAACTAAGCGCAGGCGCGCCATCCAGTCTTGCACGCGATGCGGACTTCGGCGATCTATTTTTCCAATCTGCTCTTATCCTTACATTATAAAGTCTATGACCGCCATGACCGCAGACCAAAAGACCCTAGTGCCCTCGTCCAGCGAAGAGCGCGATCAGCAGCTAACGCACTACCTCCGCGACCTAGGCTTGGAGCAGATGCCGGCCGAGGATCTCTTGCGCTGGGCCAGCGAGACCTTTCCCGGCCGGGCCGTACTCAACACCAGCTTCCAGTACACCGGCGTGGCGATGATCCACATGGCGACGGAGATGGGGCTGAACTTGCGCTTTGCCACCATCGACACCCACCGACTTCACCCTGAGACGTACGCCTTTATGGAGGAAGTCAGAGCGCGCTACGGCTGCCACTTCGAGGTCGTCCAACCCAAGCGCGGCGATGTCGAGCGGATGGTCGCACGCCACGGCGAGTACTTGTTTTTCGACTCCAAGGAAAAACAGGAGCACTGCTGCCAAGTGCGGAAGGAATGGCCTAACAACGCGCTGTTGCAGACCGCGGACTGCTGGATTTCAGGGCAGCGCTGGGACCAGTCCGCGCATCGCCAGCAGACGGCCAAGAAGGCGGTCTTGATCGACGAGTACAGCACCCGGCGCAAAATACTCAAGCTCAATCCATTGGTCGATTGGAGTGAAGAGGAGCTAATGGAGTTTACGCGGGCAAACAACTTACCGGTGCATCCGCTCTACGGCCAAGGCTACCCGAGCTTTGGCTGCATCATCTGCTCCACCCCGATCCGGCCCGACGAACCCAAGCGCAACGGTCGCTGGCGTTGGTTCAACGAACAAGCCGATGTCGCAGACGACCACAAAGAGTGCGGGCTGCACTACAACATCTGAAGGAACCTGAGCAATGGTCCACGCCTTAGAATGGCGCTACCACCGCCCCGGCTGAACGAGCTGCAAGCGCGCACAAGAGTTTCTTGTGCAAAACAACATTGCCGACGGCATAGTGCAGAGCGCGACCAAAGAACCGGTCGCGGGCACGGCCGCCCTCGCCCTGCTAGCAGACGCGACCGAGCTGTTCGTCGCCCAAGGACAGCGCGTCCTCCGCTTCGACTTGATGTCGCAACGGCCCTCGGACGAAGAATTGCTTCAGCTTCTATTGGGGCGTTCTAGCAAACTCCGGGCACCCGCGTTCCGCTGCGGCACGCGCCTAATCGTCGGCTACAATCAGGCACTGCTGCCGACGGCCTTGGATTAGATGCGTTTGCCGACATCGGCTATGGCATCCAACGCATGACGCCTATCTACGACTGCCTATTCCCTCGAATTGAATTGTGCGGATAGACCCGTTCCCACCCCGCGGCACCGAACTCCTTGTCGGCCCACAAGGAGACGCTTTCGGAAGAGTACACCACGTTATAGTCGTGTGAGGATTGCACGGAGCGCATGATCTCGCGCCAGAGCGCAGCGTCCAAGTGCCGGTATTCAGCCGCGTGCGCTGCGGATTCGGCGAGATTGTGCCCTTCTTGGGGATCTTCCTGCAAATCGAAAAGCCCGGCCGCGCCGTTGCCGTACTTCACTAGCTTGTGCCGCCCGTCGTAAGCCATCCAGCCAGATTGCAAGCCGCCGATGAGCATGTCGCGCGGCGCATCGGCGGCCAAGCCCAAGCCGGGCAGCGGCCTAGCGTCCATGTACTCCGGCACGCCGTGGCCAGACGCGGCTAGCAGGGTAGCGGTAACGTCCGTGAGACAAACCAAATCGTCGCGCACCGCACCGGTAGCACCGCCCGGCTGGCGCACCAGCATGGGCACGTGGCAGCTACCCTCGTAGAAGTTGCCCTTGGCGTTTACGCCGTGATCCCCAACCAAGTCGCCGTGGTCTGAGGCAAAGATGACGACGGTGTTGTCGAGACGGCCGCTTTCCTCCAAGGCCGCGAGGATTTGGCCGACCTCGTGGTCTATCTGCAAGATCAGAGCCGAATAGTGGGCGCGCACCGTGCGCTTCTGCTCCTCGGTGTAGGGACCTTCGGTCTCTGGGGTCCATATCGGCACACCCGGCCGAGGCCGGGGATGAATGCCCTCGCGGACATCGCGGTGGATGGGATCGCCGGGGGCGGGATCGGGAATTTTATCGACATCTACCTTTTCCAGAAATTCCGGCGTGGGATCGTAGGGGTCGTGCGGGCCGGGGAAACCCACCATGCAGGCGAAGGGCCGCTCGTCGTCGTACTCGCGGATGAAGCGCGCCGCCTCCTCGCCGACGAAGTAATCCCAATAGCAATCCCAAGGCAAAAGCGACACGCAAGCGCCGCGCTGCTCGTCGTATCCTTCGTGCTCCTTGCCCATGTACTTGCGATGGCCGCGCTGTTGCAGATAGTGCCAGTAATCGTCTTGGATGTTGACCCATACCTTGTCCTCGCAGGCGATGCGATGTTGGAAGCCAAAAGAGGCTTCCCAAGGATAGAAGTGCATCTTGCCAATGGCCGAGGTGAGATAGCCGTGATCGGTCAACATCTCCGCCCAAGTGCGGATGCCGCACGCAGCGTGGTCCGGTCGCAGGTAGTTGCCGTTGGTCAGCACGTGGTTGCGCCAAGCGTTGAGGCCCGTCAGCAGCGAACAACGCGCCGGTACGCAGACCGGATGCAAGCTATAGGCTTGATCGTAGCGGATGCCCTCAGCGGCAATGCGGTCGATGTTGGGCGTGGAAACGTGGGGGGCACCGTAACAACTGAGAAAGTCGTGGCGCATCTGGTCGGGCATGATGAACAACAAATTGGGTCGGTCGCTCATGATTTTATTCCATTCTCATCTCTTGGTGGACAGGTGAGTGGGCTTGCAATAGCGTATGAACAAAGTAAAAAAGATCGGGCGGCTCATACAACGCTAGGGAGCGTGGACCAGTCGCTTAAATAGGTCGCCGCGCTCGGCGTAACTGGCAAACTGATCGAAGCTGGCGCAGGCCGGCGAAAGCAGTGCCACGTCGCCCGTTTGCGCCAAGCGGCGGGCAGTGTCCAAGGCTTGCGCTAGGTCGCGGCAGCAGTGGATGATCCCACCAGCACCCGCCTGCTGTACAGCGGCGGCAATGCGCGGGGCCTCTTGGCCGATGAGCAGCACGGCGCGGACATTGGCCTCGGCAATCGCAGTGCCCAAGGCGCTGAAGTCGGTTCCTTTGGAAGCGCCACCCGCGATCAGCAGCAGGGGCGCGTCAAAGGCTTGGATAGCAGCACAGGCAGCATCGACTGTCGTGCCCAGTGAGTCGTTGTAATAGGTAACGCCGTCGCGCTCGGCAACGTATTCGAGGCGATGGGGAAGGCCCGCAAAGGAGCGAATGGCCTCGGCGAAATGGGTCGCTGGCACACCAAAAGCCAAAGCACCAGCTACGGCCGCGGCGACATTGCTCCAATTGTGCCGTCCCCGCAGAGGAATGTCTTCTACCGGACAAACGGCGGTCGGTTGCGTCTCAGGGCAGCAGGCCCACAACTGACCGTCGGCAATCCACGCGCCCGGAATGCTCGGACCAGTTGTGCTAAAGGTCCAAAGGGCAGCCAAACTCTCGTCGCCAAAGGTCCGAGCCGTAGGACAGTCCCGATTGACAATGAGAATATCACCGGGCGTTTGGTAGCGACACACGGACTTTTTAGCAGCGACGTACTCGTCGCGGTCCGCGTGATAGTCGAGGTGGTCCTCGGTGACGGAAAGCACCACGGCGATATGAGGGCTTTGGTCGAGGTCCTGCAATTGGAAACTAGACAGCTCTAAGACGACCCGATCGGTCGGCTGCAACTCGTCAAGGAATTCAAGCGGCGGCCGACCGATGTTCCCGCCGCTGAATATCCGCACCGACGAATCGGTTGCCAGCAAGGCGTGCAGTAGTGCAGTCGTAGTGCCCTTGCCCTTAGTGCCGGTAATGCCGAGCACGGGCGCAGGACATAGCTGCAAAAAGAACTGCGTCTGGCTCGATACTTCGACCCCGCAACGCCGCGCCTCACACAGGCGCGGGTCCAGCGTCGGCAGGCCCGGCGTGCGAAACAGCAAGTCGAAGTCGGTCAGGTCGTCGAGGTAGCCTTCGCCAATGCGCCACTGTTGCACGCCTTCCACTGGCGTGGCCGGGTCGCGAACATCGCACACGGAAAAGGGAATCTGGCGCGCGTGGAGAAAACGAGCCAGTGCGCGATTTTCCACGCCGAGACCGAGCAGGGCAATGCGCCGCTGGTGTAGAGCCGCGCTTGACTCTTTGGGGCCGGAGGATTTCTTTAGCGCCGCGGATTCAACTCGTAAGTGCAATTTCGCCATGTTTAGGTTGCCCTCTTGTTTCTTGGGCTAAGATTTCATGCGGCGTTTGAAATGCCAATCCCTTTCGCGGTCGATGATTGAGCCGATCCCTGATGTGGTGTATCTGCG
>JAJEGS010000032.1 GCA_022819745.1 Candidatus Latescibacterota bacterium
CATACGCAACCTGCAAGCCGTAGCCCTTGATCGCAGCGAAGTCCGCCAACCGAACGTCCAAGACAAAGTCCTCACCCACGTTCGGCAGCGAAGTCCGCGCATCCAGATACAGCCGCGCATCCGCGTTCAGCCCAGCCAGCATCGGCACGCGCTTGCCCGCTGCCGCCGTGCTGCGACCGAAGTTATCGGCAAAGACGAAGAAATCGTCGAAGTCGATCTGCGCACTCGGCGCCAGGTCGAACGCCGGATCAAACCCAGCGTCTTCGGCCGTCAAGCCAAAGTTGTCGGCAAAGACGAAGAAATCGTCGAAACCGATGCGGTTGTCGGCACCGAACAGGCCAAAGAGAGCGCGCCCTTCGCTATCCACCGCGATGTTGCGCACCGCCATCGCCGTATGCTCGATGTCGGAACCCGTCTCGTTGTCCAAGTCGAAAGGCCGCACCTGATAGGTGTAGCGCACGCCGTTGAGGGCTGTTCCATCAACAAAGGAAGCAACACCAGCGTCCACCTGTCCGACCAAGACAAACTCGTCTTCGTCGGCCGCACGGCGATAGATGTTGTAGCCATGGACGCCGACGACCGGCTCGGACGCCGCCGGGCCGACAACGCCAGCAACCACGCCCTGCAAGAGCCGATCCGAAGGCGACAGCGCCCACGTCAGGGCGATGCGGCTACCCTCGTCGTTGGGCGCGTCCAAGACGCGAAGCGACGGAACAGCTTCCAGAGGCGGCAGCACCACCTCAATGCTGAACGGCAGCGACGCACTCGCATTGGCACCATCTGTCACGGTGTATGTGTACCTCGTGGTGGGAACCACCGCTAGCGGCGTACCCGAGATCGTCCGCGTGGCCGCGTCAAAGGTCAGGCCCACAGGCAGATCTGGCGAGAGGCTGTAAGTAAACGGCGACGTACCGCCGGTAACTTCCGGCAGCATCCCTGGCTCAATCGCCGTGCCAACCTCATACGTCAGGATTCCAACCCCCTGTTCATCGGCCAAGGCAGTATGCGTGCCGAAAAAGAAACCGCTTGCTAAAAAGGCTAGCAAGACAACAGTCGATGACGTTCGCTGCATGGTTTTCTCCTTGTTCTCCCTTAGTTTGATGTTAGCGGGCACTTACTCGACGAAGAGCATCAACAAGCAAGCGGCTAGCTCTTGACGACTGCCCTTATGATATTTCCTTATTAGTACTTAATAAAGATAAAAGATAATAATCACAAGCACTTTTTCGCAATCTGGCGGCCGCATGATCATCGACGTCCACAGCCACGCTTGGCAATACCCCGAGCATTTCACCGACCAATTCCGCCAACAAGCTACCCAAGTGGCCAAAGCAGACGGCCCCCTCGACCTAACCGTGACCTATGCCGCCTATCGCACAGGCGCGCAAAACTGCGACAAAACCATCGTCTTCGGCGGCAAGGCCCAGCGTTCCGGCATCTGGGTTGACGACCGCTATGTCGCCGATTACGTCGCCGCTTACCCAGAGTCATTGATCGGCTTCCTCTCACTCGACCCCACCCAAGACGGCTGGCAGCAGGAAATGGCCTACGGGCATCAAGAACTCGGCCTCAAGGGCATCAAGCTGCTCTCCATGTACGCTGGCTTCCATCCACACGACCAAAGCCTCGACCCGCTGTGGCACTACGCCGCCGAGCACGACCTGCCCGTGCTGCTACACACCGGCACCACCTTCGTCGCCCAAGCCCCGCTCGACTGCACCTTGCCGCGCCATCTCGACCCAGTGGCCATCCGCTTCCCAGAGGTCAAAATTATCATGGCCCACCTAGCGCACCCCTACGAGGGCGAGTGCGTAGCCGTCATCCGCAAACATCCCAACGTGTACGCCGACGTCAGCGCCCTCCACTATCGGCCTTTCCAGCTCTACCACAGCCTGATGCTAGTGCAGGAATACGGCGTCTGGCACAAGTTGCTCTTTGGCAGCGACTATCCCTTCACGACGATCGACGCTTCCATTGAGGGGCTGTACGGATTGAACAAAATGCTCGATGGCACGGCTCTGCCGCGCTTGGACGAGCGCGAGATCGACGCCTTAATCCACCGCGACAGCCTCGACATTTTAGGGCTTTAAGAAAAATTTGCGTTAGATCGCTTTTTCTCTTACATCCTACTTTATCTCCCCACCCACCCCACCCATCCCCAAAGGAGTCGCTCTATGAAGCGCTTACTTGTCAGTGCGTTGTCCCTCGTCCTCGTCGGCGCACCAGTGGTGGCTGATGATGAAGCGGATGAAGCGAATGTCTATGAAATGGGAGAAATGATCATCACCGGCTCCAAGCTGCCGCAGACGCCGGGGAATGTGACCCAGAAAATCTCCATTATCACCGCCGATGAGATGGGCTCCTTAGTCCTCGGCAACGGCAACCTAGCGGAGGTTCTCTCCTACAGCCCGGGCAATTTCGCCAACGTCCTCTCCCGCAACGACGCCAACTGGGGGTCGTCTGGCGGCCTGGCGCACACCTACAAAGGGTACATGCTCGACGGCCTGCCAATCGACTCCTTTGTCGATCTTCAGAGCCTCGATTCGTGGGCTTTCCAGCGGGTCGAAGACCAGCGCGGCTCCGCCTCGGTGCTCTATCCGACCTATTTGGCCATGGACTTCGCCGGCAATCAGTCGCCGCTGGCGGGGACGGCCAACTTTATCCTCAAGGAGCGCGTCGAGAGCACCCGCACCAGTGCCTCGGCGTACTACGGCTCCTACAACACCATCGGCGGCGCTTCTTCCACCAGCGCGCCGCCGGCAACCTGCATCTCTTCTTCGGGGGGCACCACGAGGACTCGGACTACACCTACTACGGAACCTTCGACGACGACGGTAACAGGAACTCCTGGCTGAATATGGATGACGACCCCGAGTACGAGAAAACCAAGATGTACATGCGGGGTACTTACTTCCTCGACGACCACGGCCAGCGGGCCTCCATCTACGCCCACCGCACTTGGCACACCGGCGACGCCGGTCGCATCAACCGGGACTTCGGCCACACCTACACCACCCTGAACGCCGGGTACACCAACCCGTTCGCCGACAAGGCCACCCTCCAAGCCAAGATCGGCTACCGCGACTACGTGCGCCGCTGGGAGGAGGATGGCATCTGGGAAGATCCCCCCAGCCGCGAACTGCGCTCGGAGGACGGGGTTGATCAGTCCGTCATACCCGCCGACCTCTCCCTCTCCATCATAACCCGAGAGGCAGATGTGCTCACCGTGGGTGCCGACTATCAGCTCGCCTCGTACGCGACCTCGCGCGAAACCGGCGAGATAAGTCCCGGCAACGACGCCACCGCTACCGCCTTCGGATTCTATGCCCAAGAGGAGTTGCGCTTGGACGCCCTCATCCTGCGGGCCGGGGCGCGCTACAACATCATATCGCACGACATCGACCTGTTGCAGGGTGCTCCCCCGAACGAAACCAGTAACTCCTGGAACAAGGTCCTGTACAGCGCCGGGGCGCGCTACAACCAGAGCGACGAGCTCTCGCTGTTCGCCAACATCGGCACCAGCTTCAAAGCACCCTCCCTCAAGTCGGTAGGCGGCACCGTTCCCCCGGACGGCAAGGGTGGCCATCTCCCGAATCCAGACATCAAACCGGAGTCGGGAACCAGTATCGACGTGGGGGCGAACTTCCGACCGATGGAAGGCGTACAGGTCGGCCTGCGCGGCTTCAACATCGTAATTGACGACCAGATCGTGCAGCGGGTGGTGCCTGTGGAAGAGGACGATCCCGCGCAGTCGCAGGACATCAACGCCGGTAACACCGCGACCACCGGCCTAGAGCTAGAGGTCTCCCACCGCCTCGACGAGACAGTAGAGTGGTTCGCCAACTACACCTACACCAATGCCGAAGTGAAGGAGCACCTCGACGAAAACCAAGTCGGTGCCAAGATCAACTTCGTACCGGAAAGCGCGATTGGTGCCGGGGTTCACCTCACCTTCTCGCAGGGCTTGCGGGCGACGGTCACTGTGCAGTCCTACAGCGGCATTTACCAAGATATCAACAAGGACGCCGAACCCCTCGATGGGTACATACTGGTGAACGCTCGCCTTGAGCAGCGCGTCCGCACCCAAGACGGGTACGACCTGAGTCTCTATCTCGAACCGTACAACATCACCAACCAGGCCTTCGAGATGCCGTGGCAGTTTGCGGATCCCGGCTTCTCGGTCAACGGCGGCCTGATGGTCTCCTTCTAGCCAATGTCCGCTGTAGCTAGCTCTGCGGTGGTCTCTCCAGCGAGAGCGGCCACCGCAGATAGCCAGCGTCTCGTATTCTTCTTCCTGCTTCTCGCTCTCCTATTCGCCGGTACTCCGGCACTCGCAGAAGGCGTGGCAGCCACCGACTTCCGCGGTCGCCGCATCGAGCTAGACAAGCCGGCCGAGCGCATCGTCTGCCTGCTCGAAAGCGCCCTCAGCGGCCTGTACATGCTCGGGGCCGAAGCGCGTCTCGTCGGCATTTCGACCAATATCTACCAAGAGAGCGTCTTCCCGTACTACGCGGCTATGGACGAACGCATCCGCGAGCGCACCCTGCCGACGCCGGGCAACTGGGACTTCGTCAACATCGAGAGCATGGTGGCGCTGCAACCAGACCTCGTCATCCTCTGGGCCGGTCAGGAGGAGTCCATCGCCGCCCTCGAAGAGAAGGGAATCCCCGTCTTCGGAGTCTATATCGAGCGCTTTGCGGATATTCACCGCGAGATCGCCGCCCTCGGCGAACTGACCGGCACCCAAGAGCGAGCTGCCGAGCTCCTCACAATTGCCCAGGATGAGCTGGAAGCAGTGCAGCGCAAAACCTCCCTCGCCGAAGGGGAAGCCAAGCCACGCGTGTATTTTATGTGGGACCAAGGACCGCTGGAGACGGCCGGCCGCAACAGCACCGTGCAGGAGCTAATTGATCTGGCCGGGGGAACCAACGTGGCGGCCGACAGCGAGCTAGAGCACCTCGTCGTCAATCTCGAAAACGTCCTCGTCTGGAACCCAGAGCTAATCGTCATGTGGTGCAACGACCGGCTCGATGTCGAGGACATAGGCGAACTGTCCGGCTGGCGCTCGCTCTCAGCCGTGCGCAACGGGCGGGTACGCGAATTGCCCGACCCCTTCTCGTGCGACTTCTGGACCCTCAAGTACATCTTCACCGTCGATCTCGTCGCCCGCTGGTGCCATCCAGACCGCTTTTCCGCAAAAGACCTAGAACAGTTGCGGGCCGACCTGCTGAACAAGCTATACGGGGGGCGGCTCGGAGAGTTGCCGTCCCTCTCATACGGGGCAGGAGACGGCCCGTGAATAACACGTTACGCCGCCGCCTTATTTACGCCCTGCCGCTGCCGATCCTCTTCGGCTCCCTGCTGCTCGGTCCTTCGGCCAGCGCCGAGGCGTGGGAGATTCTCGTCTGGTTCTACGGCCTGCTCTTTCGCGGATCCGCCACCGGGAGCGACGAGTCGCTGGTGGGAACAATCGTATGGGAAGTGCGCCTGCCGCGCATCCTCCTCACCTTTCTGGTGGGAGGTGCCCTAGCCGCGGCAGGCAACGCCTTGCAGGCGCTGTTCCGCAATCCCCTCGTGGCCCCCTACATCCTCGGGCTTTCCTCCGGTGCCGCCTTTGGCGCAGCCATAGCCCTAGTCCTGCCGTTCCTACCACTCCAGCCGACGGCCTTCGGCTTTGGCCTGCTCGCCGTGGGCTTGGCTTACTTCTTAGCCCGCACCCGCAAGACTGTGTCGGTCGTCTCCCTCATTCTCTCGGGAGTGATCGTCACTGGGATCTTCACGGCCCTGCTGACCATCGTCCAGTTCCTCACCGACCCCTACAAGCTGCAAACCATCGTCCACTGGACTATGGGCAACCTGCACAATTCGAGTTGGGCCAAGCTGCACTCCGCCGCTCCGGGGATAGGCATCGGCGTGGTCTGGCTCTTCCTCTTTCGCTGGCGCATGAACGTGCTGGCCCAAGGCGACGAAGAGGCGCGTGCGGTCGGCCTAAACCCGGAACGGGAGCGAGTGCTGATCCTCATTCCAGCAACCTTGGCCGCTTCAGCGGCGATTGCCGTGGCCGGCGTCATCGGCATGATTGGCCTCGCCGTGCCGCACATGGTGCGCATGATGCTAGGGCCGGACAACCGCCACACCCTGCCAGCCTCCTTTGCCTTTGGCGGAGCCTTTCTGCTGCTGGTCGATACCTGCTCGCGCACGTTGGCTTCCTTTGAAATCCCGGTCGGGGTCTTCACTACCCTGCTCGGCGGGCCGTTCTTCATCTTCCTCCTCAAAAAGGCGCAGATCGGATGGGAGACTTAGCACCGGCCATCCAAGTAGAGAATCTCTCCTTCTCCTACGAAGAGAGACCGATCCTCAACGAGATCTCGCTGGAGATTCCGGCGGGACAGTTCACTGTCCTCCTCGGCAAGAACGGCAGCGGCAAATCGACGCTCATGCGCATCTTAGGCGGCTTCCTCGACTTTGAGCGCGGCAACGTGCATATCATGGGAGAGGAACTCCGCTCCTTCTCGTCCCGGCGGCGGGCCCGAGTCCTCGGCTACCTGCCCCAGCACCATCGGCCAGTTTTCCCCTTCTCCGTGCAGGACGTAGTCCTAACGGGCCGCGCTAGCTACGTCTCTTACGTTCCCAAGAAGGAAGACGTGGAGATCGGCATCGCCGCGCTGGAGCGGGTCGGCGTTATCCACCTAAAGGACCGCCCCTATACCGAGCTGTCGGGGGGGGAGCAACAACTCGTCCGCATCGCTCGGGTTCTGGCCCAGCAGCCCCGTCTCATCCTCCTCGACGAGCCGAGTTCACACCTCGACTTTCTCAACCAAGCGCACCTGCTGCGCCTAATCCGCGAGTTGGTCGATGCCGACCTCACCGTCCTCGCCGTCCTGCACGACCCCAACAGCGCCTTCCTGTATGGGGATCACTTCATTTTTCTCAAGGATGGTGCAGTGGAGCGGCTGTCAGCGGCCGAGCGACCGTGGGACCGCGACTTCCTCGAGCGGATCTACGACACTAAAATGGATTCAATCCCCTACGGCGACCGCGCCTTCGTGGTGACGAAGGGGTGAGCGACCTCAGCCGCTGTGCAGAACTATATCGCGGTCGTCGCCGCGCAGCGGCAACTCGACCCAAGCACCGCCAGCGCGGTGGGAGGCGTGAAAGGCAATGATCGCCTCTAGGGTACGCACGGCTTCCCTCACATCGTAGGAGAAGGGTCCCTTCCCGTCGAGCCAATTGACGATCTCGTCAACGGCCCGATCCATGCCGCTGTCTGGGGAGTCATCGGGCAGGAACTCGCGGTCGTCGCCGCGCACGATCTCAATGTCGCGGTTGCGGCAGATGGCGTAGCCCTCGGTGCCGTGGAAGCGGTGGCGCGGTGGCGCAGTGCCGTAGTCAGCGGCGTCAACCATGCAGATCAAGTCGCCCTGCGGCGCGCCATCGGCCGCGGGCAAATCGCGTCCGAGGCGCAACAAGCCCCAGCCACCGGGATCGGTGAAAGCTCCGCCGCGGCAGTCGGGTTTCCCCGACAGATCGAGAGTACCGGAGACAGCAGTCACCGGCAGGCCAGTGACCATCTGCACGGCGTCGATCATGTGCGTGCCGACGTTGCCGAGGCGGCCAGAGGTCCACTGGAGCGAGGCCGAGGTCAACGTGCCGAGCGCACCAGCGGCGATGCGGTCGCGCAGCCCCCGATAGCCAGGATGGAAGCGCAGGTTGTGGTTGATGACGAGCAGGGCATCGGCCTCGTTGCAGACGGATAGCATACCCTCGGCCTCGGCGACCGTCGCCGCAATGGGCTTTTCGCAGTAGATGGCGCAGGCACCGGCTTCTACCGCCGCTTGAGTGATCTCAGCGTGAACGGGGGTGTACGTGGCGATCGAGACGATGTCGAGGGGCGCGGCTGCGCGGAACATCTCGCGCCAGTCGGCAAACGCGGGCACGCCATAGCGCGCGTGGAAGCGCTCGCGCCGCCCGTCGTCTCGACTGCTACCGGCGACTAGATCGACCCGGTCGTGATTGCCCAATGCCCCCACGTGCGTGCCGTCGAGGTCCTCGACGAGTTGGCCGAGGGCGTCGCCCGAGACCTGGTCCGCACCCCCGATAAAGCCCAATCCCACGATCGCTGCACGGTATCTCGTTTCTCCGGCCATAGTATTTCTCCTTAGACGTTGCTCCAAATCATCAGGCCCCAAGGCCGAGTACGCGTACGTAAGTACCGAAAATTCCTAATTCCTAATTCTCAACCCAAGCACGCGCGCACAGGTACCACCCATAATCGCCGCCAGATCCTCGGCAGAGAGGAACTCGCAGTAGTCCTCAATCCAGCGGCGCGACTGGCGATAGGTGCAAAACCGGTTCTGGAAGGGCATGTCAGTGCCCCACAGTAGCCGGTCGGCACCAATGCGCTCGACCATCTGCTCAAGCGTCGGCCACAGTTCGCGGTACGGATAATCGAACAAGTCACCGAGGCGCACCGGGAAGCAGACCTCCAAGCTCAGGTTCGGATTGGCAAAGGGAGCCCATATCTCGTCGGGCAGATCGATCCGACTCGGGGCGGCGGGATCGTCGTCGAGGAAAAGACGCCACGGGAAGCCATGCGTGAGGCTGCACAGCACATCTGGGTAGCGCTCCATCCAGCGCGCCAAGATGTCGAGCTCGGCCAAGTAGCCGCGCCGCCGGCTCTCCACGGTCTGCAACACCGACGCTTCGCCCGGCCCGGTACCGAGCGTAAAAAACACGGGCACGCCGAGCGCGGCCACCGCCTCCCAAAACGGACGCAGGTGCTCCCCATCCCACGGATCGGAACGATAGTAATAAGCGTGGGGCGGATTGAACTTGATAGCGTGCAGGCCGTGCTGCTCAACGGCGGCGACGGTTTCGGCGATGACGTCATCGAGTTCGCCAGCCAAGCGCCACTCATCAACGGGGGCCATCGAATAAATCCGCTCTGGATCGACGGCGACCGCCTCAGCCTGGAACGCGGGATCGCGGCCCAACATGGCATCGACGTGCAACAGGACTTTATCGACGCCAGCGTAGTCCATCTCGGCCAGCAGATTGTGAGGCGTGTACTCCAAATGGGGCAAATCGGGCGGATAGAACTGCTTGGTGAAGTCCTCGCCGTCTATTGTCCACACCACCCGTCCCTTGTCGTGGTCAACGCGGAAGTTGACGTCGGGCAAGTTGTCGAAATCCATGGCCCCACCGGGCGCTGCCAGCACATCGGAAGAGGCCGGTGCGCGGTCGCTGATGCGCCAAGCGGGCTGGTGGTGAGAGGCCTGACCGCCCTGGACCCAGCGCAAGTGATCGGCGGCAGTGGGATGTCCGGCGGGAGAGTCGGCCGGGGGGAAGCAGTAGGCGTGAGAGTCAATGATCATGGGCAGCACCTTGGCAGTCGCAGTCGGAGGTCACGAAAGCTCTCGCGCGAATTCGTAGGTCCAATCGACGACCCGGAACCCGTAGTTGGTATAGAACAAGAAGGCGCGGTCGTTGTCAAAAGCGGTGCTGATGGCACCGTGGCGATAGCCGCGCTCGCGCGCCAAGTACATGGCATGTGCCAGCAGGAAGCGCCCGAGGCCGCGGCCCTGGTGCTTCTCGTTCACGCCGAGCCAGTCGCAGAACGCGAAGTCGTGGGCCTCGTCGGCAGCGGAGGATTCGGCACCGCTGACCAACTCGCACTCGCCGATACCGTCGCCGTCCTGAATGGCTCGGACCCGCAATCCCGGTCGGGAACCGGCCCCCGGGCGATCCTCGACGCAAAGCTCGTAATCGAGTCCACTAGCATCGCTAGCCAACTCCGGCTGCATGTCTAGCCAGTCGAGAAACACCTCGCCGCCGGTCTTAGTATAGCCGCGGAAGCGCACTAGGGCCTGCACGTGATCGAGGTGATCGGACAAGTAGGCGTGGGGGAAGGCGTAAAACGGATAACGCCAAGGTTGCGGCATGACGACGCTGCGCCGCAGATCCCGTTCGCGCATCCAAGATTCGGCCGCCGCCAACAGCGCATCGCCCACGGCGCGCTCGCCGCGGCGGTAGGCTAAGAAGCGGATCACGCCGATCTCGTCCTTCTGCCACTTGTTCGTCGCCTGGCGGCCGACGTGGACGAATCCGTCGCCACCTGAGCCTGCCACGAGGACAGCCTGCTCGAGAAGCTGCGTTTCCTCGCGCTCGATTTCACCTGCCTGCAGCGTTTCGTCCAGAGAGGATGGTGCCACCGGCCAGCAGTGAGGAACGCGACCGACGAGCAATGCGTTGTAAAGGTCGCAGATGGCGGACAGATCGTCCGGGAGGTAGGGTCGGACCGCAATTGTCATGGAAGGAAGAGTATATTTCTCAGAGAATGATGTCAACGAAAGGGATCTAGCGCGCTGAATGCAAGGATAGAGAACAGCTTGACCCACTATCAGAAACGCCGTTTATTCGGTCCTATCCACTGTCGCCTCCAACCTTGCGCAACCACGACTCCCAATATCCCAAGACATAGCAGACGTTATTCACCATTTCGAGTCTAAGGTTCTTCCACTGCCATAACCCCGAGTAAGACCTATGCAGGAAGTGCTGTAACTACTACTGTGGAGAAAAACCATGTCCCTAGAACGAGCGATGCAGCGAATACTACTAGCACTAATAGCGATGGCGATTGCAGCCTCGGCTTGGGGGGATGAGATCGGCGAATTGGGACGGCTGCCCGTCGGGACGGTAGCTGCTGAGGGGGAAACGGATGCCCTCAGCGATATGTTGCGCTCTGAAGAGCTGAGCTTAGGTCTGATCGTGGGGGCGTTGGCCCTAGCCCTCTTCCTCGGCGCGGCCCACGGACTAGAGCCGGGACACGGCAAGACCATCGTCGCCGCCTATCTCGTCGGCGCGCGCGGCACCGTGAGCAATGCCCTTTTTCTCGGCGGGGTGGTCGCCCTCACACATACTTCTAGCGTCATTTTGTTGGGCCTAGTAGCGCTCTTTGCCTCCCAGTACATCCTGCCGGAACAGATCTTCCCTTGGCTCGGCACGGCGTCCGGTCTCCTGATCATGGGGCTAGGCACATGGCTTTTGGTCAATCATCTCAGAGGCCGCGGCCTTGTTCCCAGCCACGCTCATGGAGAGCATCATCACGAACATTCCCATGAAGAAGAGCATCTCCACGAACACGGCCACAGCCACGCCCATGGAGAGTATCTCCACGGACACACCCACGAAGAAGAGCACCTCCACGAGCATCTCCACGAACATTCCCATGAAGAAGAGCATCTCCACGAGCACGTCCACAGCCACGCCCATGGAGAGCATCATCACGGACACACCCATAACCACAAAGAGGAACATCACCACGGACATGGCCATACCCATGAAGAAGAGCACCACGGCCACCACAATCACCCTCATGGGGAACATCATCACGGCCACGGCCATAGTCATGAAATACCTAACAAAGTGACCCTCGGCAGTTTGCTAACGCTGGGAATTTCCGGCGGTATCGTCCCTTGTACAGGGGCCTTGGTGATCTTGTTGCTAGCAGTGGCCTTGCATCGCATTGCCTTTGGTTTGCTGCTTCTGGTGACTTTCAGCGTCGGGCTAGCCGCAGTCCTCATCGCCATCGGCGTGCTCATCGTTAAGGCGCGCCCGCTCGTGGAGCGCTTTTCGGGCGACGGCCGCTGGATTCAGCGGCTGCCCATTGCGAGTGCAGTGGTCATCATCGTCGTCGGCTGCGCCATAACCTTCAAAACGCTGATGCACTCGGGGATTATGTAGGTGAAGCGCCCATTGCACTTGGCGCTGATCCTCGCTCGAGGTTGCCATCGCCTCAGACAAAAAAAGGGGAACCTCTCAAAGAGGTCCCCCTTTTTCGTCCAACCAGCCGCCGCTCAGGGTAGCTGCGTGCTGCCCATCAGATAGCGGTCCACCTCGCGGGCCGCACCCCTGCCCTCGTTGATCGCCCACACGACCAAGCTCTGGCCGCGCCGCATGTCGCCAGCCGCAAAAACGCCTTCCACGCTAGTGGCGTATTTCTCATGCTCAGCGCGGGCGTTGGAGCGCTCATCGCGCTCGACGCCTAGCTGGTCAATCATTGCGTCCTCTGGTCCCCGAAACCCCATCGCCAACAGCACCAAATCGGCCGGCCAAACCTTCTCGGTGCCCTCAATTGGCACGGGCGTAAAGCGGCCGTTTTCATCCTTGTCCCACTCGATATTGACCGTGTGTAGCTCCTTGACGTGGCCCTCGTCGTCGCCGACGAACCGCTGAGTCATAATCAGATACGTGCGCGGATCGTCGCCGAAGCGGGCTTTGGCCTCCTCCTGCCCGTAGTCGAGCTTATAGACATTGGGCCACTGCGGCCAAGGGTTGTTGGGCGCGCGCTCGTCCGGCGGCCGCGGCATGATCTCAAATTGCGAAAGCGTCTTGCATTCGTGGCGCATCGACGTACCGACGCAGTCAGTGCCGGTGTCGCCGCCGCCGATGACGATCACGTGCTTGTCCTTGGCCGAGATGTAGTTGCCGTCCGCGTGATTGGAGTCGAGCAGGCTCTTGGTATTGGCGTGCAAAAAGTTCATCGCAAAGTAGATGCCTTGCAGATCTCGCCCCTCAATCGGCAGATCGTTGGGCTTGGTGGCCCCACCGCAGAGCACCAGCGCGTCGTTTTCTCCCACTAGCTGCGTCGCCGGAAGATCCACGCCGATCTCAGTGCGAGTGACGAACTTGACGCCCTCGGCCTCCATGAGATCGATCCGGCGCTGCACCACCTTTTTCTTGTCGAGCTTCATGTTGGGTATCCCGTACATCAGCAGGCCGCCGATGCGATCGGCCCGCTCGTACACGGTCACCCAGTGGCCGGCGCGATTGAGCTGGGCGGCGCAGGCCAAGCCCGCAGGGCCTGAACCGACGACGGCGACCTTCTTGCCGGTGCGCTTATCGGGCGGCTCGGGCACAACCCAACCCATCTCAAAGCCCTTATCGACAATCGCGCACTCGACGCTCTTGATCGTCACCGGCGGGGCGTTGATCCCCACCACGCAGGCCCCTTCGCAGGGTGCCGGGCAGACCCGGCCAGTAAACTCCGGGAAGTTGTTAGTCTTGTGCAGCCGCTCCAGCGCCTCCTGCCACAATCCGCGATAGACCAAGTCGTTCCATTCGGGGATCAGGTTGTTGATCGGGCAGCCAGAGCCTTTGTCGCCCTGACTAACGACGTCGCCTAAATGGCAAAAGGGGATGCCGCAGTCCATGCAGCGCGCGCCCTGATCGCTCAGACGCTCGTCGGGAAAGTGCTCGTGGAACTCGTCCCAGTCCGCAACGCGCTCTAACGGGTCGCGGTCTTGCGGCAACTCGCGTGCAAATTCGATGAATCCAGTGGGTTTACCCATTAATTTTTTTCCTCTTCAGTACCCTTATCAAGATGCTTCGGCCATGGCCTCGCGGAAGGCGACCAATGCGGCCTCGTCGCCGGTCAACCCGCGTTCTTCGACGCGCTTGAAGGCGTTGAGCATCTTGCGGTAATCGCGCGGCATGACCTTGACGAACCGGGGCAGCACCGCGTCCCATTGGTCCAAGACCCGCTGGCCAAGTGCGCTGTTGGTGTGCTGCACATGGCGCTCGACCATGGTCCGCAACTCGGCGATGTCCTCGGCGTCCTCTACCGGCCCCATATCGGCCATCTCGTCGTTGAAGCGGATCGCAAAGTCGCCCTCTTCGTCGAGCACGTAGGCAATGCCGCCCGACATCCCAGCGCCGAAATTGCGCCCCGTGCGGCCCAGCACCACGACCCGCCCGCCGGTCATGTACTCGCAACCGTGGTCGCCGACGCCTTCTACTACGGAGTGGACTCCACTGTTGCGCACGCAGAAGCGCTCGCCAGCAATGCCGTGGATATACGCCTCGCCGGAAGTGGCACCATAGAAGGCGACGTTGCCGCAAATGATGTTCTCCCACGGCACGAAGGTAGAGCCTTTGGGTGGATAGAGCGCTAGCTTGGCACCCGAAAGTCCTTTGCCGAAGTAATCGTTGGCATCGCCTTCGACTTCCATAGTCAGGCCCTTGGGAGTAAAGGCGGCAAAGCTCTGGCCAGCGGCACCTTCAAACTTGAGGCGAATAGTGTCTTCGGGCAGGCCCTCGGGGCCGTAGCGCCTAGTCACCTCACTGCCGAGGATAGTGCCTACGACTCGGTTGGTATTCTCAATCGGCAACGCCTCCTCGACCGGCTCTCCGCTTTCAAGGGCCGGTTTGCACAGCTCCAGCAAGGTGGTGTTGTCGAGCGCCTCGTCCAGCCCGTGATCCTGCGGGATCTGGCAGTAGCGCCCAACTTCGGGGCCGACCTCGGGCTGATGCAAAATCGGCGTCAAGTCGATGCCGGCCGTCTTCCACAACGCAATGGCCTTCTTGGGCTCGAGCCGGTCGGTGCGGCCAATCATCTCATTGACCGTGCGGAAGCCGAGCTCAGCCATGATCTCGCGCATGTCTTCGGCGATAAAGCGCAGAAAGTTGACCACGTGATCGGGGGTACCGGTGAATTTGGCGCGCAACTCCGGGTTCTGGGTCGCCACGCCTACCGGACAGGTGTCGAGATGACAGACCCGCATCATAATGCAGCCCATCGCAACCAGCGCCGTAGTGGCAAAGCCGAATTCCTCGGCACCCAACAACGCGGCGACGACCACGTCGCGCCCGGTCTTGAGCTGGCCGTCGGTCTCGACGACGATGCGGCTGCGCAGGTCGTTGAGCACCAGCGTCTGGTGCGTCTCGGCCAGCCCCAACTCCCAAGGCAGGCCCGCGTGCTTAATCGAAGTCTGCGGCGAAGCGCCGGTGCCACCGTCGTGGCCCGAAATCAGCACCACGTCCGAGTGACCCTTGGCCACCCCAGCGGCGACCGTGCCGACCCCGAACTCGGAGACCAGCTTGACGTTGATCCGCGCATCGACATTTGAATTTTTGAGATCGTGGATTAGCTGCGCCAAGTCCTCAATCGAGTAGATGTCGTGGTGCGGCGGCGGCGAGATCAGTTCGACGCCCGGGGTCGAGTGGCGCACCTTGGCAATCCAAGGATAGACCTTGGGGCCGGGCAACTCGCCGCCCTCGCCCGGCTTGGCACCCTGAGCCATCTTGATTTGCAGTTCTTTGGCCTGGGTCAAATAGTGACTCGTCACGCCAAAGCGCCCAGAGGCCACCTGCTTGATGGCACTGTTTTTGGAGTCGCCGTTGGGCTCGATCACGTAGCGGGCCGGATCTTCGCCGCCCTCGCCGGTATTGCTCTTGCCGCCGAGGCGGTTCATGGCGATGGCCAAATCTTCGTGTGCCTCTTTACTAATCGAGCCGTAGGACATCGCCCCGCTCTTGAAGCGCCGGGTGATCTCCTCGACCGGCTCTACCTCCTCAATGGGCACCGGCTCGGCATCGCCCTTGAACTCCAACAGGCTCCGCAAGGTCGCCAAGCGCTCGGACTGGTCGTTGATCAACTCGGCGTACTGCTTGTACACTTCGTAATCGTTGGCGCGCGACGCCCGTTGCAGCAGGTGAATCGTCTTGGGATTGAAAAGGTGATGCTCGCCGCCCTTGCGCCATTGGTAGTGCCCACCCACGTCGAGGGTGCGGCCATTGGTCGGGATCTGGGGGAAGGCCGCCTCGTGGCGCGCTAGGGCCTCGCGGGCAATGTCCTCAATGCCCATGCCCTTCACTTGGGTCGTGGTCCAAGTGAAGTACTGATCTACCACTTCTTGGTTTAGCCCCACGGTCTCGAAAATCTGCGCGCCCCGATACGACTTGATCGTCGAAATGCCCATCTTGGCCATCACCTTGACCGTCCCCTTGATCGCCGCGTAGATGTAGCGCTCCTCGGCCTCCTCGTAGGTATAGCCTTCGAGCATGTTTTCGCGGATCATGTCGTTGAGGCTCTCAAACGCCATGTAGGGGTTGATCGCCTGCGCGCCGTAGCCCAACAGCAGGCAGAAGTGATGCACCTCGCGTGGCTCGCCCGATTCGAGCGCCAAGCCGACGCGAGTGCGAGTCTCCAGCCGCACCAAGTGGTGATGCACTCCGGACACGGCCAACAGCGCCGGGATCGGCACGTTGTCGGCATCTGCTTCCCGGTCTGAGAGGATAATCAGGTTGCACCCCTCGGCGATAGCTGCATCAACTCTAGCACACAACGCGTCCATCGCCTTGGCGAGGCTGGCCTCGCCAGCCTCGCGCTTGAACAGGATCGGAATCGTCTCCGCCTTGTGGCCAGAGAAATCGACCTGCCGCAGCTTTTCCAACTCGTCGTTTTTGAGAATGGGCCGTTGCAAGGTGATCTGGCGGCAGCTCGCTGGCTCGGGCTCCAGCAAATTGCGCTCGGGGCCGATCTTGGTCTCGGCCGAGGTAATCAATTCCTCGCGCAACGGATCGAGCGGGGGATTGGTAACCTGGGCGAAGTGCTGCTTGAAGTAGTTGTAGAGAAGCTGCGGTCGCTCCGACAGCGCCGCCAGCGCCGCGTCGTTGCCCATAGAGCCGACCGGATCCTTGAGCACCTGGACCATCGGCTTGAGGAAGACGCGCAAATCCTCAAACGTATAGCCAAAAGCCTGCTGCCAGTGGAGCACTTCCTCGTGGCTTTCCAACAGAGGTGCGCCCTCAACCTCGGGCAGGTCCTCAAGCGCGACTAGATTCTCGTCGAGCCACGCCCGATAGGGATGCTCCGTAGCGATCTGGTGCTTGATCTCCTCGTCGCTGATGATCCGGCCCTCCTCTGTATCGATCAAGAGCATTCGGCCCGGTTGCAGCCGGCCTTTGAAGACGACGTCCTCCGGCGGAATACTCAGCACGCCCGTTTCCGAAGAGAGCACCAGCGTATCGTCTTTCGCAACGTAGTAGCGCGAGGGCCTAAAGCCGTTGCGGTCGAGCATACCGCCGACGACGACACCGTCGGTAAAAGCCACCGAAGCTGGCCCGTCCCACGGCTCCATCAGACAGCTATGGTACTCGTAAAAGGCCCGCTTCTCCGCGCTCATGGTTTCGTGGTTTTCCCACGGCTCGGGAATCATCATCATCACCCCGTGCGCCAACGAGCGCCCCCCCAAGGTCAGCAGTTCGAGCGCATTGTCGAACTTGGCCGAATCAGAGCCGTCTTCGTGGATGATCGGGAAGAGCTTGTCGATATCATCGCCAAAGTACTCGGATGCCAGCATCCCCTCGCGCGCGCGCATCCAGTTGCCGTTGCCGCGCACGGTGTTTATTTCGCCGTTGTGGATGATGTAGCGATAGGGATGCGCCCGCTCCCAGCTCGGAAAGGTGTTGGTGCTAAAACGCGAATGCACCAATGCGATGGCCGCCTCAAAGCGCTCATCGCTCAAGTCGGAAAAGTAATCCACGACTTGGTCGGAGATCAGCATGCCCTTATAGACGATGGTGCGCGAAGAGAGACTAGCCGGGTAGAAGAAGTCGCCGCCGGGGACTTCGCCGCTGTAGCGAATCGCGTTTTCAGCGCGCTTGCAGATGACGTAGAGCTTGCGCTCAAAGGCCAGCGCGTCGTCGCCTTGCACCTCGCCGCGGCCGATAAAGACTTGGCGCTGAAACGGCTCGCGCAGCTTGGCGGTGTGGCCCAAGGCCGCGTTGCAAGTAGGCACGTCCCGCCAGCCGAGCAGGCGCTGGCCCTCTTCCTCGACGATGCGGGCGAAGCGCTCCTCGCATACTTGGCGCTGGGCCGAGTCGGGCGGCAAAAACAACATGCCCACTCCGTACTCGCCCGGCGCGGGCAACGCAAAGTCGCAGACGGCACTAAAAAACTTGTGGGGCAACTGCACCAACATGCCGGCACCATCGCCCGTGTTGGCCTCGCAACCGCAGGCACCTCGGTGCTTGAGATGCTCCAAGACCTCCAGGGACTGACGCACCAGTTTGTGCGACTTGTGGCCCTTGATGTTTACGACAAAGCCAATCCCGCAGGCGTCGCTTTCGCGAGCTGGATCGTAAAGACCCTGTTTTTGCGGGTATCCGGGTATCCGGGTCATTTTAATTTTCCCTTGCTCGATCTTCTGAAAAAGAAGGTTTAATATATGAACTACGGCTATGTTGTCAAACGCCCTTACGCCAATTTCCACAACTTTCCTGAAACATCCCTTGACAGCACTACCGTATATGGCCTAAATTGCGCCAACTTTCACTTTTTAATGGACAATTCAGGCCATGAGACGTTTTGACGAACAAGAGCGGCAAATCGTCCGCACCCTCATCCGCAACCCCCGCTGTTCGGACAACCGCATCAGCACCTTGACCGGCGTGCCGGTGCGCACCGTCAGCCGCAAGCGCGCCCGCCTCGAACAGGAAGGCATCCTTTCCTACTACGCCGCGGTCGATATGCAGGCCCAAGGCACGGGCCGCTTCTCGACCCAACACATGCTCACCATCAAGTTCAAATTGGGCATCACTCGCAGCCAGATCGTGCAGGAAATCCGCTCCGAACCCAATGTCGCCAATGTATTCAGCGAGCTAATCCGCGACAGCTATATCGCCGAAGTAGATGGCCACACCGCGCTGGTGATGATCGTCGAAGGCGAGTCCGACAGCGATGTGGCCGAAAGTGTCCAAGGCAAGATCATCCCCTCGCTGCAGAAAAACCACGGCGAGGACTCGATCCAAGAGATGCAAACCATCCGCCTGTTGGACCCCATCAGGCGGCTGCACAACTATTTGCCTATGGTAAATACGCAGGTGGGTTTCATCGTGGAATCTTGGCCCGACGACGCTATTTTCGTCGAGTAACAGCCCTTATCCACTTTCCTTCACCGCGGCCACCAAATCCAACACGGCCTCCTTGGCGCTGCCGAAAAACATCAGTGCATTTTCCGCGGCAAAAAGCGGGTTGGGCAGCCCGGCAAACCCCGGGCTCAGGCTCCGCTTAATCACCACCACCGTGCGCGCATGATCCACGTCGAGGATCGGCATCCCGGCAATCGGCCCGGAGTCCGCGTCGCGGGCGAGGGGGTTGACCACGTCGTTGGCACCGATAATCAGCGCCACATCGGTCTGCTGGAAGGTCGGGTTGATCCGGTCCATCTCCACTAACTTGTCGTAGGGCACTTCGGCCTCAGCCAACAGCACGTTCATGTGGCCCGGCATCCGACCCGCCACCGGATGGATGGCGTATTCGACCGCGACGCCGCGCTCTTCGAGCAAATTGGCCAAATCCCGCACGGCGTGTTGCGCTTGAGCCACGGCCATGCCATAGCCGGGGACTACCACCACGCGCCGGGCCGTGTCAAACAGCAGCGCGACTTCCTCAGCCGAAGTTGACTTGATCTTGCCGGCATAAACCTCGTCGTCACTGGTTCCGCTTGCGACCTCGGCACCGACGCCGCCGAAAAACACATTGCCCAGCGAGCGGTTCATGGCCCGGCACATGATTTGCGTCAAAATCAGCCCCGAGGCCCCCACCAGCGACCCGGCGATAATCAGCACATTGTTGTCGAGCACAAAGCCGGTAGCCGCGGCCGCCAGACCCGAGCACGAATTGAGCAAGGCAATCACCACCGGCATATCGGCTCCGCCTATAGGCAATACAAGCAATAGGCCCAACAGCGAGGCCACGCCGACCATAGCCCAGAAGGCGTCCGGCTCACCCAGCACCAACCAAGCACCCAAACCCACACTGCCGAGGACCAGCACCCCGTTGAAAAGCTGCTGGCCGGGGAACCGCACCAATCCCTTGAGCACTTCCATCAACTTTAGGAAGGCCACGATACTACCCCAGAAAGTCACCGCGCCAATGATCCCAGAGGCGGCCGTTGCAGCCGTGAATTGGTAGGAAGGAGCCTGCGCCTCAATCAGCGCCGCGCCAGCTACCAACGCGGAGGCACCGCCGCCCAAGCCGTTAAAAACCGCCACTAACTCGGGCATGGAGGTCAGGGGAATTTTTACCGCGAGGACCATGCCAATCAGCGCGCCTACTACGGCACCGAGTAAAATGTATTCGCCGGAGAGGATCCGCTGGTCCAGCAGGGTGACAACGACGGCCAACAACATCCCCAAGGCCCCCAGCAAATTGCCGCGCACAGCCGTGCGCGGGTGCGTCAATCCCTTGAGGCCGAGAATGAAGAGGACCGAGGCGATCAAGTAAGCAAAGTTGATCAGGGTCGCGCTCATGCGCTAGTCCCGCCTCCTAAACATCCCCAACATGCGGTGCGTCACCATGAACCCACCCACCACGTTGATCGTGGCGAAGATGACAGCGGCCAACCCCAAATAGGTCGCCAAGGCCGAGTGCTCGGAACCAGCCGAGAGCAGCGCGCCGATCAGGGTGATGCCGGAGATGGCATTGGACCCAGACATCAGCGGCGTGTGCAGGGTCGGCGGGATCTTGGTGATGATTTCAAAGCCGACGAAGACAGCAAGGGCAAACACCGTCAGCGCGGCTACTAGGACGTCCACTATGAGATTCCTTTGCGAATGCGCGGATGGACGATCTCACCGTCGCGCAACACCAAGGTCTCGCGCGTGATTTCGTCCTCCATGTCGAATTGCAATGCTCCTTCACCCACTAAATGCCGGAAGAAGGTCGCTATATTGTGCGAGTACATTTGGCTGGCGTGGTGCGGCACAGTCGCCGGTAGATTGAGCGGCCCCATGATCTGCACTCCATCCTCGACGATCGTCTCCCCAGGGCGCGTCAACTCGCAATTGCCGCCGCGCTCAGAGGCCAAATCGACGATAACCGACCCCGGCCCCATGCTCTGCACGGCGTCAGCCGTAATCAACAAAGGAGCTGGTTGCCCCGGGATGGCGGCCGTAGTGATGATCACGTCGCTCTGGCCGGCGACCTTGGCCAGTTCCTCGCGCTGGCGGCGGTAGAACACTTCGTCCTGCGCCCTCGCATACCCACCCGCATCCTCGGAGTCGCCAGCATCGATGTCCAATTCCACGAACTCGGCCCCAAGGCTTTCGACCTGTTCTTTGACCGCTGGCCGCACGTCGTACGCCCGGATAACCGCTCCTAGGCGACGGGCCGTGGCAATGGCCTGGAGACCGGCGACTCCAGCGCCGATGACCAGCACCCGAGACGGGGTCAACGTGCCAGCGGCTGTCATTAAGAGCGGGAACATGCGCGGCAAGGCCGCAGCGGCCAAAAGCACCGCTTTGTAGCCGGCGATCGTGGCCATGGACGAGAGCACATCCATGCTCTGGGCGCGGGTAATGCGCGGCATCAATTCCATGGCAAACAAAGTCGCGCCGACATCCGCCAGCGCAGCTAGCTCCGGACCAGCGGTCAGCGGGTCCGAGGCCCCGACGAGGACTTGCCCAGAGCGGGTCCGAGCCAAGTCGGCGCGACCGGCCTCTGGGTTCGCGCCGAGCGTGCGCACCTGAAGCATCACCTCGGCACGGGCAAACACCTCGTCGCGGTCGGCGGCGATTTCTGCTCCACGCTCAGCATAGGCCGCATCGGCATAGCCAGCGGCAGCACCCGCGCCCGGCTCAACTAGGATATCCGCATTGCAGGCCGCCAACCCGGATACAGCCTCCGGGACCAAGGCGACCCGCTGCTCACCAGGGAAGGTCTCTCGTGCGATACCAACGATCATTTATCAGTGGTGGGACACCAGCTTATCGTGGTGTTTTTTGAGCTGGCTTTCGATCTTGGATTCTGCTTCGGCGAGGGCCTTGTAAAGATTGTCCGCCGCCCCGGTAGCCGCAAACGTGCGCTGCGGCACCTTGACGATAATTTCCACTTTGTTGCCGTGCTTTTCCTTGTCGAGGACGACTTCGCAATCCACGATGCGGTCGAAGTAGTGTTCGAGTTTAGTACAAGAATCGGCAATGTGCGCTTTGGTTTCTGCTGAGATTTTGCCGTGGCGCATACTGATTCTAGGTTGCATCTCCTACTCCTTTCTTTTTAGACAAAATTTAATCGTCGGCCCGCACTTAGGGCCGCTCGGCGAGCGGCTGATAGGTCCGCTGCACCGAGCCGGTGTAAATCTGGCGTGGACGGCTGATTTTGGTGGCCTTGCTCTCCTCGTACCAATGCGCGATCCAGCCCGGCATGCGGCCGATGGCGAAGATCACAGTGAACATCTCCTTGGGAATGCCGAGCGCACGGAGAATGACGCCGCTGTAGAAATCCACGTTGGGATAGAGCTTGCGTTGAATGAAATACTCGTCCTCCAGCGCCACGGCCTCCAGTTCTTTAGCTATATCGAGCAGAGGGTCGTTGATGTGGAGCTTGGCCAAGACTTTCTCGCAACTCTTTTTGATGATCTTGGCGCGCGGGTCAAAGTTCTTGTACACCCGATGCCCGAACCCCATCAGGCGGATCCCGGCTTTTTTGTCCTTGACCTGTGCGACGTAGTCGCCGACCGAGATGTTTTCTTCGCGGATTGTCTCTAGCATGTTCACCACCGCCACATTCGCCCCACCGTGCAGCGGCCCCCACAGGGCGGAGACGCCCGCCGCTACCGAGGCGAAGAGATTGGCCTCGCTGCTGCCGACCATCCGCACCGTAGAGGTGCTGCAATTCTGCTCGTGATCGGCGTGAAGGAGGAAAATCAAATCCAGCGCGTCAACCAGCACTTGGTCTGCCTCAAACTCGTTGTACGGCTGACTGAACATCATGTGCAGAAAATTCTCCGCGTACCGCTTCCTCGGGTGCGGATACTCGATGTGGTGGCCTAGCTGCTGGCGGTGGGAATAGGCGGCAATGGTGCGGACCTTGGACATGATGCGCGCGGTCGCTTCGGTAAAGGTCTCTTCGTCCTGAATCTCCAACAACTCGGGGTAGTAACAACTCAAGGCGTTGAGCACTGAGGACAAGACGGCCATCGGTGGCGAGTTGGGCGGGAAGAGACTGAAGTGTTGCTTTACTTCCTCGCGCAGCATCTGGTGCTTGGTCAGCAGCGCACTGAACTCGTCTAGCTGCGAGGCGTTGGGCAACTCGCCCCAGATCAGCAAATAGGCGACCTCGATGAAGCGGCTGTACTCAGCCAAATCCTCGATCGCGTAACCCCGGTAGCGCAGGATGCCCGCATCGCCGTCGATAAAGGTGATATCGCTCTGACAAGAGCCCGTATTGCCGTAGCCGGGATCTAGGGAAATATACCCGGTCTCAGCGCGCAATTTGGCAATGTCGAGCGCCTTTTCGCCCTCGCTGCCGACGACGACGGGCAGTTCGACGATCTGATCGTCGGCCTGCAAGCGGGCGGTTTCCGCCATGTTTTGTTCTCCTTAATTAATGTAACTCGGTCGCCGAGGACGCAGAGTCGCGCCCCAAGCGAGATAGGTATGCTGTTTTTATTCAGATAGTAGGGCCTAAAATTTGCACTGTCAATTGCCGCCGATACTTGCTGGCAGGTGCTTGATACCCGTGAAAATTAGGTAGCGACCAACCGCTGGCTACTGGCGCGGAATCACCGGCAAAAGTATGTGAGACGGCTGCGCTCTGGAGTGTTGCACCGTCTGTTGCGCGCTACGCATCTCCGTGTCCGTGCCGAGGTCATTGCCGGTGTTGTGGTTTCTGTCGAAGCGCGGGAAATTGGACGAGGACACTTCGACTCTGATCCTGTGCCCTTTCTTGAAGACATTGCCGGTAACGGCGAGATCGATCTCGTACTGGTACGTTTGATCGGGCTGGAGCAACTTGGGCGCGGCAAAGCCCTCGCGGTAGCGCGCCCGGACGATGCCATCGCAGAGATTCTTGGCGTACCCACTGGCTGACACATCTACCAGTTTAGCAGTCCAGTCGGTATCCAGCCCGTCGGTAGCCGCATATAAAACGACTTTGATCGGCCCCGTCACCTCGAGGTCAGCTTCCAAAGGCTCGCTGGTGTAGCAAAGCACGTCGGACCTCATCTCCACATCGCGCTGGTCGTACGGCCCCCAAGGCACAATGTGGGGCGAGCAACAGTTGTTGCCGCCCATGGTCTGCACGGGAAAATCGGGATCGTACACAAAGCGATCCGCCGGCTCGTCGCCCGGCTCCTCCGGCGACAGACGGCCGTCGCCCAATAGCGAGTTGGCGTTGCCAGCAGAGTGCAGATACCACTTTTGCCAGTCGGTCCTAGCCAGCGGCCATTCGCGCTCGTCTCTCCATTCATTGACGCCCATTATGAAAAGCCGCAGCGGGGCCTCGCCGACGATGCCGTTGTCAATGCCCTTCAGCCAATAATCAAACCAACGCAACTCCAAATCTTCCAAGTCGTACAGCGAGTTCGCGCCGAAGTCGATGTCACCCGTCTTGGTAGAAACACTGAGCGCATGCGGCCAAGGACCGACGATGAGCTGACTTTGCCTAGCTTCGGGCGTCCGCCCATGCAGCCTTAGACCGTTGAAGTTAATAAAGGTGTTGTGGGAGTACAGGTCGTACCATCCTCCCATTATCAGCGCGGGGGCCGCGATTTCGCCCCACTTGTTTTCGACGTTGACCTCGTCCCAGTAGGAATCGTATTCGCTGTGCGTTACCCAATCCCGCCAAAACTGTAGCGTGCGGCCCGCCTGTTGATCCATGTCGATGAGGGGGATCGAGCGGAAGGCCTCCGTCCAGTTGTGGTACTCGATGCTCTGGGCGGTGCGGCCATTGGTGCGCATCCCCCACGTGAGAGCGACGTTGAGCTGGAACGCCCCACCGGGGTGAATTAGGCCCGAGTACAGATCGCCGCACATCACCCTTGGCGCTATGCACGTCAGGTACTGGCTGCGGTGCGGCGCGCTCTGCCATTGCACCCATCCGAGGTACGAGCCTCCGGCCATGCCGATCTTGCCGTCGCTCCACTCCTGCTGGCCAATCCATTCCTGCGTATCAAAACCGTCTGGGCCGTGGCCGAACAGCGCGTAGTGAACGCCGTCGGAGTCCCAGCGCCCCCGCACGTCTTGGATGACGCAGGCATAACCGCTATTGGCCAGCCGCATGGCTTTCTCGATCAGGAGCGACGTGTTGTTGTCGTACGGCGTGCGCATCAACACGGTCGGAAACCTACCCGATGCCTTCGGCAGATAGATGTCGGAAGAAAGATCAACGCCATCCCGCATAGGCGTGCGGATGTTCAACCTCATATCGACTGCGTAATTTGGCTGCATAGTTAGCCCCGGTGGGTTAAAGAGTAGCCGCGCCCTACTGGTTGCGAATCGCCTCTATTTTGGCGTCGCGCTCGGCAAAAAGCTCATTGCGAACTTTGCTCATTTGCTCCTGCACTTGGCGTCGCGCTTCGGCGAGAGCCTGCGGGTCTGCACCCGTGGCCTGCTCTAGCTGCCCCTTGAGCGCGATTTCTTGCTCGGCCCACTTGGCCTCGTACTGCTTGCGCACCTCGTCGATAGCCTCTTTCTGTTCGTCTGTCAGCTTAATCCCCTCTGCGCCCCCGACTGCGGCGTCGGCCTTTTCCATGGCCAGTTCAAGTGCCGATTTCATGGCAAACTCTCCTAGGTTGACATCGCCTGACTACGGCCTTAACATCGCAAAAAAGATAGCGGCTGGCCGCAATCGCGACAAATTGCGGCATCCGCCTTCTACCATCCCACTCACCACGCCAAAAGGAACCCCATGTCCAAACAGTGGAAGGTCTATCTATCCGGCGAGATTCACAGCGACTGGCGCGAGCGCATCATCCAAGCGGCCAGCGACCTGCCAGTCGAATTCTCCGCTCCGGTCACTGATCACGCGGCCAGCGACAACTGCGGCACCGACATTCTCGGGCCGGAGGAAAGCAGCTTTTGGAAGGATCACAAAGGCGCGCAGCTCAACGCCATCCGCACCCGCACCCTAGTCCGCGACGCCGACGTGGTGGTAGTGCGCTTCGGCGACCAGTACCGCCAGTGGAACGCAGCCTTTGACGCGGGGTTTGCCGCCGCCTGCAACAAGCCGCTGATCGTTCTCCACCCACCCGAGTTGCAACACGCGCTCAAGGAGGTGGATGCGGCCGCGCTCGCCGTGGCCGATGCGCCCGAGCAAGTCGCGGACATACTGCGCTACGTCATCGAAAAGTAGTCAGCGCAACAGAAGCATCTTGTGCTGCGCGCGGTAGGAATCGGCTTTGAGCGCGTAGAAGTAGAGGCCGCTGCAGTAGCCGGACGCGTCCCATTCCACCTCGTGCCGCCCCGGCAGCATCCGCCTCTCCACCAGCCGCTCAACCTCCTGCCCCAAGACATTGTACACCGTTAGCCGCACCAAGCCGGAAGTGGGCAAATCAAAGCGAATTTTGGTCGTCGGGTTGAACGGGTTGGGCGCGTTGGGGTACAAGGCGTAGTGCTTGGGACGCGGCTGCGTCCCCTTTTGCGCTTCGACGTGCTGGTCAGCGCTCAGTTCTAGCGTCCCTTCTCCCGCTAGCTCCAGTACGATCAGGTCGCTTTCTACGGCCGTGCCCCACCATTCGCCGCCGAGAAAACGAGCCGCGGGCCACTCGTTCCCCCAATGGGGCATTCTTAACTGATAGCCCGCGTCAGGGCCGCGCACAAAACCCGCATAGTCGTCTCGCTCCAAGCTCACGTCTATCATTTCACTGGCGCGGAACACCGTCTCTCCGTCGGCCAAAAGGTAGGTAGCGTCTTGCGCTACAAAGCGAGAAAGCTGCCCATCGACATAGCGGACATAGCCGAAGCGAGCGTCGCTGACCAAGTGCACATCCGGCCCGGATACAGCGACCTCGGACGCATTGCCGTTGCGGAGCCAAGCCAAATCCCGCACCCCGGCCAACGCCACCAAAGCCGCCTCAGCTCCTTGCGCGGATACAGTCTCAAACGCCGGCTTGGCCTCCCTAATCGCCCGAGGATACAGCACCGCTAGGTAGCGCCCATCGACGCCCTCTTGCTGCACCTGCAACACCGCGTGGGTCTGCTCTTGGCGATAGTCAAAGGAGTGGATCGCTTCGCTCTCAAGCGCAACCCGACCGGGCTGCTCCGGCAAAAACGCCAGCAACTCGGCCTTATCCCGCGTCCAACGCGCCAAGTTGCCCGTGCGCGCATACGCGCCCCCACTAGTGCCGCCGCCATTGCCGTGCAGCCGCCACTCATAGGCGTGGCGACGGCCCGGATCGTCAATTTCGTCGGCCACGATGAAGTACCTGTGATCTGCAAAAAAGACCCGCCGCCTTAGCTCGACCCCCCGATAGGCAGCGCGGACTTCCGCGTAGTCGCCAGCAGTACTCGTGAAGAATCCCTCGATAAAAGCGTCGTTGCGGTCGCCGATGGTCCCCACCACGGGCAAAATCCGGCGCGGCGGCCCCTTGCCATCGACCAGCACCACGTTGTGATTGCTTCCTTTGTTGACCTTGTCGTGGTTGTCAAAATTGATGTACCCCGCATCTAGGGCCAGCATCTCGCCACCGGCGTAAATCACAAAGCTGGTCCCATCGGGGTGCTCGTGCGCGAACCCGTGCTCGCGTGCCGTGCCGTTTTCACCGCGCAAGAGCATGTAAGTAGCCGCGGCCGACCAGTCGCTGCGGAAGACGGCGTCGCCAGCCCCGGGCATAAAAACCGACGGGCCGTGCGTCGGCTCTTGCGCGGGCACGCTGTCGTCGTACAGGGCAATGGCATCCATCTCGGAAAACTGGCGCACGTACAGGCCGCGCTCGTTGTTTTCCCAGTCCCAGCGATGGACTCCGCCGTTGGCTTGCACGGCTGCTAGGTAATGCCCGTAGAAATCGTCTAAATGGCCGTCGTCGATGTTGGGCCGCCGGCCATTGGGCAGCCGCAGGTTCAGGGACCACGCGTGCATCTTCTCGATCTTGGGATCGGCAAACAAGTCCAAGCCGGTGCGGCTCTTGAGCGCAAACAAGTAGGGCAAATAGACATCCGCGGCGTAGCGGCTGTAGAACGGCCCCTCTGCGTACCCCCCGTCCCTCCCTTCAATCTGGAAGTCGAGGCTACTGGTAACCATCTCCAAGGCGCGATCAGCCCACTCCTGCGGCGTGCCTTCGCCGTTGGTGTATTCGCTCAAGGCCATAGCCGCCAGCCCGAGGCCGCCGTACGCGCGGATGTGCCAGTTGTCGAGATGCGGGGTCTCGTGCAAGCGGATTTTGACCGGGAACAGCCCAAACCCCACCTCGCCAATCACAATGCCCTTCCACAGGCGGTCGGCTTCCTCGCCGAGGATCGACCGCATCTCCTGCAGGGCCTGGGGGTCGTTGGCCGCAGCATAGGAGTGCAGGATGTCGTACGCCACCGCGTACTGAGCTACGACCTCGCCTTCGTTGTGCGGCTCGCCCAAATCGCCTCCTCGCGGCGGGAATGCCACCCCCTGCATCACGGCCAACGCGCGCTCGGCAAACGCAGCATTGTCGGTCATCAGCCAAGCGAAGGCGAGGGACTTGGCGTAGCGAACTTCAGCGCGCTCGTCGACAAAGGTCGCCGGAGCGTTCCGCGCTCGCTGCAACACGGTCCGCCACCACGAGGCATACGGTTCGCGCTGGATGCGCTCTTTGAGCAGAGGAATGTCTGCGGCAGAAAAAAGCAGGCCCGGATGCTCTTCAGCAGACAGCGTCTGCGCGGCAGCACTCACAGGCGCGATGGCCAAGGCGGCGCAAAGGGCCAAGGCGATCATACGCCCCCTAAAAGACGCGGCGCAAATCAAAGCCCCACAGCAGCCCCAAGGTGACGTAGCCCTTGCCGACTAGAATCTTGAAGCTGCCGACGGTGCGGCCTGGCGCATCGAAAAACATCCCCAAGGTGCCATACGCCGTCGCTGGATCTAAGTGGCGATAGCCCGCCCCGGCGAACAGCTTGCCCGGTCGGCCGGCGATCCACACCTCGTCGAGGACAATATAGGCCAGATCCGCACTGAGCGAGCGCAGCCAATCCGTGCCGCCCGAGCAGCGGTAGTCCGCCACGCGGTATCCAGTCCGCGTATCAAAGCAGTAGGTACGGGTAGGATAGGGCCGGAAGTAACGCGGGTCGTAGTCGTCGCCTTCGTGAAAGCTCACATCGAGCACATTGGCCGAGCCGATGAGGCGCAAGCGGTTGAAGACTGCCCTAAACCCCAAGGGAACGCGCACGCCCGAGCCGCGATGATCCAAGTTGATGAAACCCAAGCCTACTGCAGCATAGTACCCGTCGCGCTGCCGCTTGGGCACCTCTTCGGGCACGGCGTCTTGGATGCGCACGGCCTCGGCCCCACTCGCCAACAGCAAGCCGATCCAGATGAGATGTATGTATGCGCGCTGTATCACTCGTTTGTCCTCTACCTATACAATCTATATGTCCCGGCAAAAATGCCAATGGCCCGCAGATGCACACGCGGCTACTTGTAGGTCAGGTCGAACACGGCGTCCGTCAGCCAGCGCTTGAAGCCCTCGTCGAGAATAAACGGGAACTTCTGCACGGTGGAGATGACGATTTTCTTCCCGCTCTCAATGAACTGGCGCAAGTCTCCGGAACGCTCAGCGTGGCCGACCGTTGCCCCGACTTGGGCGAACTGCTTGATGGTGTCGCGGATCTGCCGGTCAAGAATGCGCCGGTCGGGAACCACGATCACCGAATCGAATACGGATTTACCGTCTTTGGCGAGGCCGATCAACTGGTGGGCGAGCCAAGCGATGGAGTTAGACTTGCCGCTGCCCGCTGAATGCTGGATCAGGTAGCGCTGGCCAGCGCCGTAGCGGCGCGCGTCCGCGAGGATCTTGCGCACTACGTCGAAACGGCAAAAACTGCGAAGCCTTACCCTGTAGGTGCGTGCAGAACTTCACCTCGTGTTCATCCACCGCAAAGTGTGCCACGCACCGACCCAGTTCAAAGAGCTTCTCGCGCGGGTCGCGGTCGCGGCGGTACTGCTGGACTGCATCATCTACCGTCTGCTTGGTGAGGCTGTTCTTGAGTTCAAAGGTCGCCACCGGCAGCCCATTAATGAACAAGGCGAGGTCGAGCGCGAGCCCTGCCCGCTCCCGGCTGTAGCGCAACTGCCGCGTCACCGAAAAGCGGTTCGCGCTGTAGAGCGCCTTTGCCCGCTCGTTGCCGGCCGAGGGCGTTCCGAAAAAAAGATCAAGGGCGTGCGCTCCGTGCTTGACACCGTTGCGCAGCACATCGACGGTGCCGCGCTTGTTAATCTCGCCTTGCAGACGCGTGAGGAACTTGTGCCGGGTCGGGCTTTCCGCAGCCAAGTCGAGCGTCTCGGCCACATCGGGCTGAGTGGCCCGCAGAAGCAACGCGAGTTGCGCCAAGTCCACGCAGTATTCGCGGTCGTAAGCCGCCGGGTCGCCGCAGACCCAGCCGGTGCCGTAGGCGGACGGACGCTCGTAGGTCTCGCCGGCTGGCGCAGCGTCTGGGTCGCAGGACGAGCCGGTTAGGGTGGTGCAGATGAGGGCTTCTAGGCCGCGTTCAGTGGTGTCGGTGGTCACGGGGAATCCGACGTATCGCGATGTTCAATCCAGCCCTTCTCCAATAGAACATCAAACGCCAGCTTAATCTGACGTAGCGAAAACTGCCTTTTCCTTGCGTTCCAAGCGTAGGTGTGATTCACGATGTCGTCGAAGACCAGTACCTTTTCTTCCCTAGCAATCCAGTGAACCGTTGTAAGCAGTTCCAAGCCGAACGACGACTCAAACCCTTCGACGAGGTCGGAAACCTTTTCAAAGCGGGCCTGCGTATCGGCCTTGTCCTCAAGAAATGCACGCGCATCTGCGAGCGCGCCCGGCACCAGTTCCAACTGCTTGTCAGGAGCATCGCCCCCATCGGCATAGCCCGACACCAGATGTCCCTCAATGGCTTTCAGCACATGTCGAAGGTTTTCGGCATACGGACCGTAAGGGCCTTTAGCGAATTTCAACTTTAGTGGCTCACCCGCAGCCTGCATGAAATACATGAGCTTATGTACTTCCAACAGTGTCACGAATGGGTCCAGCAAGCCGAGTAGGTAGCGATCCATCAACCCGACCAACACGGCCCGTCCGGATGTCATCTTCGGTGCGTCGCTCAAATGCTTGACGCGTTTGTCCACCGGCCCCCCTGGCTCAAATATGACGATATTGACGTCCCCTAATTCCTCTAGAGCAGTCTCTAAACGAGTACGCACCTCCAGCCAGTCCAACCCGCCCAGCCCGCTACCGAGCGGAGGAATTGCTATCGAGCGGATACCCCGCGACTGGATTTCCTCTTTAAGCGAGACCAAACCAGACTCAATGTCCTCAATACGACTCTTGGATCGCCAATGCCGCTTGGTCGGGAAATTAATGATGTAATGCGGAGGAAGCAGCGTGCCCGTCTCGAAGACAAACACACAACCCGGTTGCATTTCATTGTGCTTGCACTGGGCCACATATGCCTTGAAGTTTTCGGGAAAGGCTCGTTTGAACTGAAGCGCGACACCGCGTCCCATGATCCCGACGCAGTTGACGGTATTGACTAGGGCTTCGGCTTGTTCGGCGAGAATGTCGCCGGTCTTGTACTCGATCATGGCCGTTCTCCTATGTCGTCAGTAATACCACCGAGGTCTGATTTCAACAGGTGGTTTGTGCTTGGCACCTGCAAGGGCCGCACAGGTCTGTTGGTAGAACTGTTTTGACAACACGCCGATGCGAGAAACTAGGTGCCAAGGGAATTGACCCTCAATTAGAAATTCTGCCTGCTTACCCTCCTTGCATCCTTGCCAACTTGTAGTTCGCACCGCGTTCCAGTCGATCTCGCTCAATCTCGCCAAGGCACACCAATCTTCAAAATAGTATGCGCCGGCATTTGAAGTCGTAAATGCCCAACGCAGTTTCTCTTGATTGGCCCAAGCAACGGTCTGCTGCAAATCTGCCTCCAAATGAACAATGGGGTCTTGACCGCCGCAATAGGCCAGTTCAGGATGATTTGCTTGGTAGATCAGGTAGAGCATGACAGAGCGGGGGCAGAAGTAAAACGGTACACAATCGCCCACATGCAAATTGGAATGGCTGTTCAGTGCATTCGTGAGTCGGCGTTGCTTGATCTTATTCATCCCTATGGTTGTTCCGGCTCCGTCCTGCTGAACCATCTTCGCATCGCACCAGAGATAACCGTCCCTAATAATTGAGGGCAACCGGTCAACGTGGACGATGTGGTAAATCTCTGGATTCGCGGGTATTGGCATAGTCAGTGGTCAGCGTACGATGGGTCGATTCTCTCTGGTGTCGGAGGTCAAGCTATCCTCTTGTTCATTAGTATTTTAATGAAAACATTAAAATATTGTGCTGTATTGTGGTATAAGCAATAAATGTTGGCACAAACATATAAACCCATAAGGATATAGGAACCAGATACTTATAAAATCAATTGCGTCTAACTTATGCCAAAATTATGCTTTTTGGCCGATTATTTATTTTTACGCATAATTCCAATTAGTGTGGTCAGGGCGTCTCCTTTTCAAACTTCTCGTTCAGCGCGGAAAACAGCAACGCCGCAGTATCGAGAACTTCGTCCGCAAGCGTAGTTCCTCCTTCTGCCCATGACGACACAAGGTGTAAAGCGACTGAAGCCTTCCAACCCTTCGGTAGGTCAATATCCTGACGTTTGGCAGCGGCCTTAATCTGACTCGGCAGGCTTTCGGCCGAGCGGTCCCCTTGATCGAGTTGCAAAGCCTTGCCCAAGACTGCTTCAAGTCCGGGAATGATAAGTGCCTCGCCTAAGATATCCTCTATCTCGACCCCCTTCCCAGGTTGGTTCAGTACGTCATCCAGCATAAGAATCCTGGAATTATTATCGGCATAAAGCTCTTTCACCAGCGCGTTTCGACGAGCCCGTCCAGCCTCGTCGCCATCAAGAAGGACTAAAGGCCGGACTTTCTCACTCAGGAACAGCGAGGCAATCCACCCGACGTTCTTTGTTCCGCCGCAGAACACGATATAAATATCGTCCGGTAACGACGGCCGACCTGATTTCGCGCACTGCTGCGACAGCGCTTGCAAGTAGTAGAAGTCGGTTATTCCCTCTACCAATACGTTCTTGCGATGCTGAAAAAGCCCGCCAATCATCGCGTATCCGGCGGCGGCCTGAAGCGGGAAAATCGTCTCGCGATCCTCCGGCCATGTCTCAGCCGTGATGCGCGAATGGCCGGTGTCGTCCTCCTTGACCGGCCTGATCCGATGCAGATGTTCACCGTCGATCAGGAAGGGCGAGTGGGTCGTGTAGGCAAGCTGGTTCTTTTGGGTGAGTTTCTCAAAGAACGCGATCAATTCCTGCTGAGCGGTAGGATGGAGGTGTAACCCCGGCTCGTCGAGGAGGAGAATTGTATCCTTATGCCCGCCTTTGGATTCGACAAGAAAGACAAGGTAGAACGAGAAGAACCACTGAAATCCCTTACTGCGGGCTTCAAGCTCGATTTCCACGTCTGGACGGCGGTCGTCGGCAATCCAGATTCGGAAGTAGTCGCCGTCGGCTTGATAGCGAATCTTGTGGCGACGCTGTGACCACCATTCGGAAAATTTGCCGCTAATGTCGATAGAGGCGGAGCTCAGGAGAATGGAGCGTTTGTCCTTGCGCTGCTGATCAGCGGCGACCTGCTCCGGCGTCGGCGGATAGCCCTGTTCCCGCATTCGCCTCACTTCTCTGTCGCCAAGCGCAGTAATCTCCTTGGGATCGAGCCCGACATACTTGAATATCGCGTTGATCGTACGCACACGAGAATCGTTCGGATCGCGATTCAGGTCTTCTATAAAGCGCGGCAACCAGATGGCATTATCGAGGATGCCGTAATTTTCAAAATAGATCAGAACGGGGAGGTTGTGTTTGATTTTTTCATTAATCTGGTCAATGACTAGACCTTCCCTAGCAACGTCCAAAACTGGTTCAACCACTTGCTGAAGTGCTTCTATCATATCGGCGGTTTGCGAGTTACTCCAATGCTCCACCTCTGTACGCAGCTTAGTCAGCAGATTCGCTCCCTCTTCGACACGGAGATTTCCTATAGCCTTCAGCTTGTCCTTCCATCCGGTCGCCCAATTAGCCAACTTCGTGCGCTGCTCTGCCGTGTATTCCTCATGATTTGGGTCTGGTGCCTCAAGCCTACGGGCACTCGACGTAAACGCATCAAGTGCGTTGAGCACCGGTTCCGGTTCGAGCGATTTCTCCTTTATTATGGACGCATACTCAAACTTGAAGGAGCCATCGTAGTAGCGGGTCGCGGTGACCTTCTCAGGAGGCTTCCTGTCTTCCTCAAGTAGTTCGCCAATTTCAATCCGAAGTTCTTCTGGAATCTCGAACTCGACCGAACAAACGGGCCAGTCTCTGCCTTTCGATCCATTAGCGACATAATCTCGCGTGTAGCGGTCGCGCGGGAATTCGCGCTGCGCCTCATAGGGTTCCGGCGTGGCAGGATTGAATTTGTGCAGGGCCTTGAGTAGCGAGGTCTTGCCCGACTCGTTCCGGCCAACAAAGGCCGTGACTTTCTCCAATGTTATCCAGTCGCTGTCATCGATATTGCGGAAATTCTGAACGCGAAAGCGAATGGCTTTCATACATGATCTCCTCTGCGTGGCTCTTCCACTGTTTCTGGTGGCTCTGACGCGTTCACCGGGTCGGGCAGATTAGCTGCCGCCCCGCGCACGTCCAGTTTGCCGGTGACTACATCGGCAATCAGGCGGGTGCGGTATTCCTGTAGCAACTCGATCTGGCGGCGAGTGTGGCTGATAGCAGTATCGATGTCGGCTGTTTGTTGTTCGATATGCATTGCAATGACCGCCTGTTCTTCTGAGGGAGGTACGGGCAACCATAAGTTTAGTACTCGCTCAACTGCAAGCCCCGGCTGGGCAGCAGCGAGTGAATACTGATTCAGATTCATGGCCCCCAAGATCGCGCCGAACCATTCAAGGACTTGGCTAGGATGGAGAGTCGCAACCACTGCGTGCTCCGAAGCCCAAAATCGACCGCGAGCGATATGAACATTTCCACATAGCGCACCCTGTCTGCCAATCAATGCGAAGTCGCCATCGTGGGTGTAGTTCGATGTATAACCTCTTAGCCCGTTGCCACCATAGACAGGATATTCACCCGCAGGCTCAATCGACATTTCGGTAATGCCGTCCCCACTTTTCATGCTGCAAAGTGTCTTAAGTCGCCGTACTTCCCAATGTGCTGGCACATCGCCGAGTCCCTCGACACCCGAAGGCTTGAGGCGGACGTTGGGGTCTAGGCCTCGAGTGACGGCGCGATCAATAACTGCCTGCTTCTCTTCCTCCAGCAGCCGGATGAGCTTTTGCTTGCCGCTGATGTAGCGGCAGATGCGCTCGTCGGCGTGGTCAAGATAGCGGACGATGGCGGTTTGTTCGGGGAGGGGCGGGAGGGGTAACCATACCGATTTGATACCAGCATGAGAAAGTCCATATCTGGTTACGCCTTTCGCCTCGATATGGAACTGATACGCCAGCCCCTTGCTCTGCAAAGCACGAAGCAAGTAGCCGCCCGCAAGCTCATCAGTTCGCGGGCGCAGCAAGGCTAAGTGATAGCCTGAAATAAGATCGGACGCGGGCTCAGTGACCAGTGCTGGCACTCCAACGTCATCCCATGTCTCGGAGTCCTTGGTAATGAGGACATCATCTTTCTCAAGTCGGAAACGCTCAATTTCCTCGTCGGTAGCGGTCGCCTGCATGAAATTCATCTGTTCATTGATGTAATCATTTTTGTAAACATCAACATAGTTACAAAGACGGACCGGCTCCTCGTCCTCTTTTACGTGTTTGTCCACGTTGCTTACCCGCATATCTATCACATTCCGAAGGCGTCGTATCTCCCAATGTGCCGGAATGTCGCCCAGCCGTTCGACGCCGGAAGGCTTGTAGTTTGGATAGGGTTTGAAATTGGAATCAGTCATTAGATCTCATGTTCTTCTTCTCAATATCCGAGGAATAGTCACCTAAACAGAGTATTGCGAGTCTAAAAAAGATCTGACTGCAGATTGTACAATTCGCACATTTGTGCTAAAAATTGTGTCTGTCCACCATAGCTAGGGTGTCGTATCTGAAAGACTCTATGCTGACATCTTAAGTGCTGTACTGTTTGGGCCGCATCGTTGCCAATTGCAACTAGTCGGTGCGGCTTTAAGAGGAGAATGAGCTGAGAGAGGAATTCCTCCCCGGTCCTACGCTCAAGAGAATTATGAGATCGATTGCTGAAAGGATTACCGGGTTCGTGAGGGTGTAGGGGAAATACATTCCACAGAAAGATGGATACCTCGATTTGTGAGAGAACACTCCAGATGACAGCAGCAGTCTTCTCGGCAGCTACGGCACTTCTCGTTGGTCTCTGAATAGATACCCCCCACCGTGCGGCGTATTCGTGAATATGCACGTCATCTGTTAAGGCAAGCCCTGTTCTCCTACCGCCGCGATAGCCAAGATCGCGCCCAATCCATATAGAATCAACATCTTGTTTTGTTGCAGCCTCAAGTACAGTCAATAGCGTTTGTAAGCGACGTTGCGGTGCATCATCTAGGTCATGAACGACACAGCGATTTGAATAAGGGTTAAAGGCATTCTTAAATTTCAGCTTACTCAATGCCTCCACAAATTGCACCGGGTCCATGCTCTATTCTCCATCGATGTCCTCCAAATCCCTCAGTCGGATTTAGACGCCAGAAGATCATACTGCCGTAGCCCGATCCTTGGCACGACGGCGGACCCTCGAACGAATCTCCTCGCCATTCTCGACCAACGCTCTCGATAATTCATAAACCTTCTGGGCATTCATCCAAAACTCTGGAGTCTGGCCGAAATACTCGCCAAGGGCAATCGCCGTCTCGGCTGTCACGCCGCGCCGCTCGTGAATGATTTCATGGATCCTCTTGGCCGGCAGGTCAATATCTCGCGCCAATGCGTTGACGGTCAGCCCCATCCCCTCAATCTGCTCCAACAGAAACGCACCGGGATGAGTGGCGATTCGATTTGTGGGTACATTCATTTTAATTTCGAATCGTTCTGTCATTTGTCGCCGTCCCCAATAATCTCCACCAACAACCCCTCGGTCTCCCGCTCCACCGCCAAAATATCCGCCCGAATCTCTTCCAGCGTCCGCATCGGCTGCGGCTTGTAAAAATAGCGCGTGAAGCTGATTTCATAGCCAATCTTGACGCTCGCCGGATCGTACCAAGCATCGGGCGCGTACGGCAGCACCTCGCGGCGCAGGAAGCCCTCAATGCCGCCCTCGTCGAGCAGCGGCACCTGCTCGGTGTCGCGCAACTCGCTGTCTGGCTCGTATTCGACGACGCGACACCGATCATCCACAGCAGTTTCGACTAGCCCGCGAATCGGGTCCTCCACCGTGCCCAGCTTGTGGAGCTTCTTGATGACGGGCGCGGCAGCCTCGTCGCGGAACGCCAGCGCCGTTCGCAACAGGTTCTTCCGCTTAGCCGTCAGCCTGACGCCCCGCTCAGAGACGTCCGCATCAACAGCTTCCATGAAGCGGTTAAAGTCGCGGTGAGGCCCGGCACCTAATACAGTTGCCACCCGGTCGATGACGTTAGCAAGCGGCTCTTCGTCTGCATCTTGGCAGACAGCGCGGAAACGCTGGCATTGGTCCGACGATAAATCGACAGTGAGCCGCAGCGGTCGCTCGACAATGACCTTCCAGTACCCAAATGCCTCGTTGGGGAAAATCTTCGACTGTTCGGTCTCCTCAAAGGCCAAGAAGGCGTCGCAAATGCGCTGGATGTCGTCCTCCGACAGCTCGCAGTTCTTCTTGCCCAAGTTCTTGCGCAGCGGCTTGAACCACTCGCTGGCGTCAATGAGCTGCACCTTGCCGCGCCGATGCTCGGGCTTGCGATTGCTGAGCACCCAGATGTAGGTGGCAATGCCCGTGTTGTAAAACATATTGAGCGGCAGCGCGACAATGGCCTCCAGATAGTCGTTCTCAATGATCCAGCGGCGGATATTGCTCTCGCCTTGGCCGGCATCGCCAGTGAACAGGGAGCTGCCGTTGTGGACCTCGGCGATGCGGCTGCCGAGCGGCGTGTGCTGCTTCATCTTGCTCAGCATGTTGGCGAGGAACAACATCTGGCCGTCGCTAGAGCGGGTGATTAGCGAGTATTCGGGGTCGCCCCCATGCTCAATGAGAAAGCGCGGATCGCGCAGGTCGCTCTTGCCACCCAAGCGGTCGAGGTCGCTCTTCCAGCTCTTGCCGTACGGAGGATTGGAAAGCATAAAGTCAAACTCGTGGGACGGAAAAGCGTCGCTGGACAGCGTCGAGTGGGCCGGGCCGCCGACAATGTTATCAGCCGCGTCGCCTTCGCCCTTGAGCAATAGGTCGGCCTTGCAAATGGCGTAGGTCTCGGCGTTGATCTCCTGTCCGTAGAGATGCGTCGCCACCTGCTTGCCGCGCTCGCGGGCGATCTCTTGCAGCGTCTCTTCGGCGACCGTCAACATACCGCCGGTGCCGCACGCACCGTCGTAGAGCAGGTACGTGCTGGACTCAATCTGGTCGGCGAGCGGCAGAAAAATGAGCTTGGCCATCAGCTTGACAGCATCGCGCGGCGTCCAGTGCTCGCCCGCCGCCTCGTTGTTCTCCTCGTTGAAGCGCCTCACCAGTTCCTCAAAGACCGTGCCCATGCCGTGGTTATCGAGGCCGGGCAGCTTCACCGAGCCATCGACATTTTTGACCGGGTGCGGGCTTAGGTTGATGTCGGGCGACGTCAGCTTCTCGATCAGCGTGCCGAGCGCATCAGCGCTAGAGAGACGCGGGATCTGGTTGCGAAACTCAAAGCAGTCGAGGATGTCCTGCACGTTGGACGAGAACCCGTCGAGATACGCCTCAAAATCGGCGCGGAGCTGTTGCTGGTTGGCGCGGGCTCTCAGATCCCGCAGGGTGAACGGGGAAGTATTGTAGAAGGCTTGCCCGGCCGCATCGCGCAACGGCCCCTCCTGCTCCACCACGCCCGCTTTGTCGAGCAGGTCCCGCCGCTCCAGAACGTCTGCCTTACTATCTTCGAGCACTGCATCCAAGCGGCGCAGCACGGTCATCGGCAGAATCACGTCGCGGTACTTGCCGCGTACGTATAGGTCGCGTAGCACGTCGTCGGCAATGCCCCAGATGTAGTTGGCGATCCAATTGAGTTCGCCATGCTGCATGGTCTTCCTCCTCGTTTTCGCTGCGTAATTCTAACAGACCTCTTGCACCTCGACAAGCAAGCCGCCGCGCCTTGCCCTCTCTACCGCGCCCCGTATTTTACCCTACATGATCCGCAAGATACAGTCCACAGCCATCGTCTTGCTCTTGGCGACCCAGGCCAGTTGTCAGGCCCCGTCTGACGACGCTGTCCTCCAAGCACAAAAGCCCGCTGAAATCCCCACGTATTCCTACCGAGTAGTATGCGCCTTCCCGCACGACCCCACAGCCTTCACCCAAGGGCTGCTCTACGACAACGGCTTTCTCTACGAAAGCACCGGCCAGTACGGCCAGTCGTCCCTGCGCAAGGTCGAGCTCGAAACAGGAACCGTCGTGCAGCTTCATCAGCTAGACGACCGCTTCTTCGCCGAGGGACTCGCCCTCTTTGGCAATCGCCTCCTCCAGCTAACCTGGCGATCCAACAAGGGCTTTGCCTATCGCCTCGATTCGTTTGAGCAACTAACGGAGTTCACCTATCCCACCGAGGGCTGGGGGCTGACGTACGACGGCGAACTACTCGTTATGAGCGATGGCAGCGCTACTCTGTACTTTCGCGATCCGTTCACCTTTGCCGAGGTGAGCCGAATCACCGTCGTGGCCCACGACAGACCCATATCCCAGCTCAACGAACTCGAATGGGTCGCCGGCGAGGTCTTTGCCAATATCTGGCAGACCGACACCATTGCCCGCATCGACCCGGAGACCGGCCAAGTCTCAGGCTGGATCGACCTAACCGGGCTGCTGAGTGACGCAGACCGCCGTGGCTCTAACGCCGAGGTGCTCAATGGCATCGCCTACGACCCCGAGGGCGAGCGGCTTTTCGTCACCGGCAAGTGGTGGCCCAAGCTCTACCAAATCGAACTCATACCCCCTTCACCGAAAGGTACACCATGACCCAAAATCGCGTCCCCGTGTGCATCGCCGTGCTCACGGTCTCCGACACCCGCGACGAAGCAACCGACAAGTCCGGCAAGCTGCTAGTCGAACGCCTCGAAGCGGCTGGCCACATCCTGCACGAAAAGCAAATCCTGCCCGACGACATCTATCAGCTCCGCGCCCAAGTCTCGCAGTGGATCGCCGAGCCCCGCGTCCAAGCCATCGTCACCACCGGCGGCACCGGCCTCACGGGCCGCGACGGCACGCCCGAGGCCGTCAGCGTGCTCTTCGACAAGGAAATAGAGGGCTTTGGCGAGGTCTTTCGCGTGCTCTCCTACGAGGAAATCGGCACCGCGACCTTGCAATCGCGCTGCGTGGCCGGCGTCGCCAACAGCACCTACATCTTCTGTCTGCCTGGCTCCTCGGGGGCTTGCGCCACTGGCTGGGACAAGCTCATCGGGCCGCAGCTAGATTCCACCAACCAGCCCTGCAACCTCGTCGATCTGATGCCGAGATTGTCCGAAATTTAGAGGCCCTAACCGCGGCCCCCTTCGACAGGCTCAGGGGGCGTGCTTTCGCCGAGCCGGCCCCTGAGCTTGTCGAAGGGGCATGACAGGTTAGATATCTTAGACGAGAGGAACTGTGCGCCCAGCTCAGTTCAAGAAGTCCTTGAGGAATTGCCCAGTGTACGACTCGCTCACCTCGGCGAGCTCCTCCGGAGTGCCCTGCCCGACGATCTGGCCGCCGTTGTGGCCGCCCTCGGGACCTAAGTCGATGATGTAGTCCGCAGTCTTGATGACATCGAGGTGGTGCTCGATGACCAAGACCGTATGACCGGCCTCGACCAGACGGTTGAGGCTGTCGAGCAGGCGCTGAATATCTGCTAGGTGCAGCCCAGTAGTAGGCTCGTCGAGCAGGTAGAGGTTGCTCTTACCGCGCTTGAGCTTGCCTAACTCGTCGGCCAGCTTGACGCGCTGGGCCTCGCCGCCCGACAGCAGAGGGGCCGGGTGGCCAATTTGCAAATAGCCCAGCCCCAAATCGTTGAGTACGCCTAGCTTGTGGGCGATGAGCCGCTGGTCGGCGAAGAAATCCACCCCATCCTCTATGGTCATCGCCAAGACCTCGGCGATGTTCTTGTCCCGATAGGTAATGTCGAGCGTGTCCTGATTGTAGCGCGCGCCCTTGCAGGTGGGGCAGGGTACCTCCACGTCGGCCATCAGATGCAGCTTAGTGGTAACTGTACCCTCGCCGCCGCACTCCTCGCAGCGGCCTCCCTTGACGTTGAAGCTAAAGCGCGAGGCCGTATAGCGGCGCTTCTTGGCCTCGGGCGTCTCGGCGAAGAGGCGGCGGATGTTGTCGTAGAAGCCGATGTACGTGGCCGGGTTGGAGCGGGGCGAGCGGCCGATGGGGGATTGGTCGATGTTGATCACATCGCTTACGTGCTCGATCCCGTCAAGGCGGTCGTGCGCGCCCGACAGCACGCGGCTGTCGTGGAAGATGGAGTAGAGCTTCTTGTAGAGAATGTCGTGGACGAGCGTGCTCTTGCCCGAACCAGAGGCCCCACTGACGCAGACGAAGACTCCCAAGGGGATTTTGACATCGAGGTCGTCGAGGTTGTTGGCGCGGGCACCTCGAACATACAGGTTGCAGCCGTTGAGCGGGCGGCGCTCAACCGGCACGTCAATGCGCTGACGGCCCGTGAGAAACTGGCCGGTCAGGGAGTCTGAATTCTTCAATATCTGGCGAATGGTGCCCTCGGCCGCGATGCGACCGCCGTGCACACCCGGCCCGGGGCCAAGCTCGATGACGTGATCGGCCGCCCGAATGGTCTCCTCGTCGTGCTCCACCACAATGACCGTGTTGCCGACATCGCGCAGGCGGCGGAGCGTCTCGATCATCTTGATGTTGTCTTTGGGATGGAGGCCAATAGAAGGCTCGTCGAGCACGTAGAGCATGCCCATCAGGCCAGAGCCGATCTGCGTAGAAAGGCGAATGCGCTGGGCCTCGCCGCCGGAGAGGGTCCCCGCCCGGCGCGTGAGGCTGAGATAATCCAAGCCAATGCCCATGATGAGGTCGAGCCGCAGCACCAACTCGCGCACGATCTGCTGCCCGGCCTGCCTCCTCTGTACGGGCATGGGAACGTCCTTAAAAAAATCGCGCAGCTCTTGCAGGTGCATCTCGCACAAATCGTGAATGGTGCGGCCAGCCACGGTGACGAGCATGCGCGTGGCTTTGAGCCGCGTGCCGCCGCAGTCTGGACAGTCGTACTCGACCATGACCTTGCGCAGATAGTCCTCCATGCCCGAGTGCGCTACCCCTTGGCGGCGGTAGCGGCGATAGCGGCGCTCGATTTGGTTGATGACCCCATCGAAAGCAACCTTGCGCCCTTTATAGCGCCGCCCCTCGGTCGCGCCCGGCGGCAAGACAATAGTGAAACGCTTGCCCTTGGTGCCGTAGAACAGCACATCGACGATGCGGTCGGACAACTCGGCAAAGGGCGTGTCCAAGTCGAAGCCGTAGTGCTCGGCCAAGCTGTAGAAGATGCGGCCGCCCCACCCATTGCGGTCGCAGTTAATCGCCTCGCGCACAAAAGCGCCGTCGAGAATGCTCCGGCTCTTGTCGGGCACCAGCAGATCGGGATGGACCTGCAGATAGGTGCCCAAGCCCGAACAGGTGACGCAGGCCGAGAGCGGCTCGTTGAAGGTGAAGTAGCCTTGGGTCAGCTCGGCCATGCTGAGGCGGTGCTCGGGGCAGCCGAAGCCTTCGTAGAAAGCCGCGACCTCTTGGTCGGAAGCGATTTCAGGGTTTAGCAAGTGGAAGCTGAGAAAGTTCTCGCCCACCACTAGGCCGTGCTCAATGGACGCGAGGAGTTGCTTTTGCAGATCGCCGCCGATGACGAAGCGGTCGATGACTGCCTCTATGTGGAAATCCTCGTTCTCGTCGAGCTCGAGTTCCTCACTCAAGTCGCATAGCTCGCCGTCGATGCGCACCCGCCGATACCCCTTGGTGCGAATGTCGTCAAAGAGGAACGCGTAATCCTCGCCGTAAATCTTAAACACCGGAGCGCGGATTTCCACCTCGGCTCCGTCCGGCAGGGACAGCAGGTGCTCGGCCATCTGGTAGGGCGTGCGGTAGGTGATGGGGCGACGGCAATAGGGGCAGTGAGCTTGGCCCACCGTGGAGAAGAGCATCCGCAGATATTCGTACAGGTCGGTCATAGTGCCGACGGTCGAGCGCGGATTGTTGAAGATGGTCTTCTGCTCAATGGAAATGACCGGCGAAAGACCAGTGACAAAATCGACATCCGGCTTCTTCATCTGCTCGACGAAGCGCTTGGCATAGGTGGACATGGACTCCATGAAGCGCCGCTGTCCCTCGGCGTACACCGTGTCAAAGGCCAGCGAGGATTTGCCCGAGCCGCTAATGCCGGTGATGACGACCAGCTTATCGCGCGGAATGCTGACGTCGATGTTTTGCAGGTTGTTCTCGCGTGCGCCCTTAATGGCGATCGCGTCTCTCATTGCCACAGTATATGTCCTCTTGCGTTAGTGCAGGCCCCAATCGGACCCGTCGTCGTCGTAGTAATAGGCCGCTTCCTGCATCTCTACGCGGCTCTTTTCGGTGAGGCGTAGCGGTGCCGACATCTTTTGCAGCAAGCCCTTTTCAACCAGCCACTCACAGGCGAAGTCCGCGCCTTCCATCTTAAAATGCTCCTCTATTTCCGACACCGTGCGCATGGACTCAGCCTCCTCCAAATAGTCGAGCAGGGGGCGGAACAGGTCCCAGAGGTGGTCGTCGAGGTAGGTCTCTACGCGCTGGAGGGCCGCCTCAAGGGTGCGGGCGTTTTTGGGCGCGGCGATCAGATCCGTGTAGATCGCGTTGAAGAACTCGGGATTAAAGGCGAGGGCTTGGTGAATGACCTCGCGGCCCGGGGCTTGGCCGTTGAGGATGCACTCGACACTGGCGAGTTGGTCGGCCACGTTGAGCAGCCACAGGAAGCTGTAGTTGTAGTCCTTCTTCACCTGGTACCACTTCTGGGCTTTGGCCAAGGTGGCCAGCAGCGGCAGGGCGCGCCGCAGCAACTGGTAGTCGCGGTCGCGCGCGCCAATGCGCTCGGCGTCTTTGTACCACGCGGCAATGGACTCGTCCTTGGAGAACAGGAGGGTGCTGTGGGCGAAGGTGAAGTCGAGCCAACCGCCCTGACGCGAGCCTTCGATGTTCAACTGGAAACGCTTGCGCGGGATGAGATTGGCGTGGATGATGACGCCTTCTTCAGTGAGGCAGTGGTCCTCGTAGCGCCGCACCTTGGGATCGTCGGCCATGACGATCCACAAGTCGATGTCCGACTTCTCCCAAACTTGATCGTACGAGTATGAACCATAGACGATGGCGGCCAAAACCGTGCGGTCTTGCTGGAGCTTTTGGGTCAAGGCATCGAGCGCCCGGCGATAGCGCTCTTGGACGGCCTGTTGCGACCGAGACATGGCAGTTCCTGACGAGGAGATCTAACGTGCGAACGGCACAAAATATACTGAACATACGTATAGTTGTCAAGCTGCCGTACAGCCTAACTGTGGGGTGTCTTCTGGGGGCGTCTGTGAGCCGCTATATGTTGCCATATATTTACTGGCCGATCAAAGATCGGTATCTCTTGGGCGGCGTGATCAACGGCTTTAATGACCGTCTCGAAGTAGATTCAGAAGGGCTTAATATAATCGGCGTAACATATGGATTAAGCCTTCAATACTTTCCACAACGACATATCGGACAAGGCTTTTTTATTCGTTCCGACGTTGGACCTGCTTTTATGGCTGTCACTTCAGATGATGATACCGTTGACGAGACAAGCGATTTGGGATTGGGAGGGTTAGTGGGTGCAGGTTGGTCTCAGCCAATTACCAGCGGTACCCGCTTGACCTTCCAAGTCAACGGCAGCTTGCGGCAAGTAGAAGGCGATTCTTGGAGAGCCCTTAGCTTCACTTTGGGAGGATTGTTTTAGGGCCGTGAGATCAACAACGCAAGGAATCCTTAGAATCATGTCCAGTACACCTGCCATCCCCACGTACAGGCACCAAGCGACGGACCAAGTCAATACGGCGGCGTATGAGGGGGATCGGCCCTTGCGCGAGGGCTTTTTTCCGCGTATGAATAAGCATGATACAGTGCCTAGGTGCAGGGTTTAGTTGCAAGCTGCACCATAGTCGTGTAGAGGTATTTTCCTTTAAGAAGTCGTGCTTAGGAGCCTAATAACATGTCTTCTACCGTGCCTATAGAAATACCGCGTGAAATACTCAATATAACCCATATGACCCCAGCGGAATTGAAGCGGGAGCTAGCAGTCTATCTGTTCCAGCAAGGCAAGTTGTCTTTCGGCAAAGCGCGAGAAATGGCCGACATGAGCGCGTGGGATTTCCAGTTCGTGCTAGGGAGCAGAAATATCCCTGTCCACTATGACTTAGAGGATTACGAGGAAGATCGGGCGACCTTGAAAGAGAGTGTGGAGTAAGCCCATGCTAAAGAAGGACCCCCAAGCGGGACAGACGGCCAAGCGTAAACTGCCCATCGGCATTCAGACCTTTCTCCAGATTCGCGAAGAATCCTACTACTACGTCGATAAGACCGCCTACATAAGGCGGCTGGTCGCCGAGGGCAAACACTACTTTCTGTCGCGCCCGCGCCGGTTTGGCAAGAGCCTGTTTCTCGATACGCTCAAGGAACTATTCGAGGGCAACGAGCCGATTTTTAAGGGGCTGGCCATTCACGACCAGTGGGATTGGTCGGTGCGCCATCCCGTGCTGCGGCTGAGCTTTGGCAGCGGCAATTTAAAAGAGCCAGGCTTCCTGCACGAGAACTTGATGGATCAGCTAACCGCCATCGAACGCCGGGCAGGAGTAGTTGCCGAGTCCGCCACGGCACCGGGGCGGTTCGCCCGCTTGTTGGAGGCACTGCACGACGAGGTCGGCCAGCCGGTGGCTGTGCTGGTTGACGAGTACGACAAGCCCATTCTCGACGCACTGGAGGAACCAGAGATCGCCCGAGCCAACCGCGATTACTTGCGCGGCTTGTACGCAACGATCAAAGATAGCGACGCGCATATCGCGTTTACTTTTCTCACCGGGGTGAGCAAGTTCTCCAAGGTCAGCTTGTTCTCCGGCCTCAACAATCTCATCGACATCACCTTGGACCCGCACTACTCGGCCATTTGCGGCTATACCGAGGCGGATCTGGACGCGGTGTTCGCGCCGGAACTGTCCGGCTTGGACCGCGACGCCATCCGCGCTTGGTACAACGGCTACAACTGGCTGGGCGACGAACAGGTGTACAACCCGTTTGATGTCCTGCTGCTGTTTCGTCGCCGCGCCTTTGCCGCCTACTGGTTTGAGACGGGTACGCCGACATTCCTGCTCGATACGTTGTTGGCGCGTGGGATCAGTGCCGTCGCCTTGGACGACATGCCCAGCAGCGACGAATTGCTATCGACGTTTGACGTAGATCACATTGCGACCGAGGCCCTGCTGTTCCAGACCGGCTACCTGACCATTCGCCGCACCGAGTCGCGCGGCGGGGAGCTGTACTACCGGCTGGGCTACCCCAACCGGGAGGTACAGCAGAGCCTGAACAAGAGCCTGCTGAATCACCTGACGGGCAACCCCGCACGCCAAGTCGAGCACAACGCCCGGCTGTACGACCTGCTGCTGATCAACGACTTCGACGGCTTGGAAACGCTGTTCAAGGCGTTCTTTGCCAGCATTCCCTACCAGTGGCATACGAATAATGAGATTGCCAGCTACGAAGGATACTACGCCAGCGTGTTCTACTCGTACTTCGCGTCGTTGGGGCTGGATATTACGGTGGAGGACAGTAGTAGTAAAGGGCGTCTCGACATGGCGGTGGAGTTCAATGGGAACGTGTACCTGTTCGAGTTCAAGGTAGTGGAACAGGCGTCGGAGGGAGCGGCACTGCGGCAGTTGCAGGCGCGGGACTACTCGGCCAAGTATCTCGGTCGCGGCGAGACGATTTACCTAATTGGGGTAGAGTTCAGTCGGGAGACTCGCACCTTGGCGGCTTTCGAGATCGAGCGTATGTGAATATCGTTCGGATCGTCTTGTTCCCACTATTCTGGGTCCATCTGCGTCCATCTGCGGATCGCACCCGTTGCGCTGCCACCGCTAAGCCCTTATCGTAGCCAACCATGTCTAGCACACCTGCCATCCAAACCACGACCGTCGGCTCCTATCCTATCCCGGACTGGCTCCAAGCCCTACCCTCTGAGCAGAGCCTCGTCGATGCGACCCGCGTAGTGTTCGACACCCAGCGCCAAGCCGGCATCGACCTACCCACCGACGGCGAGCTGTACCGCTTCGACATCAACCACCCTGACACCAACGGCATGATCGAGTACTTCGTCCGGCCCATGGGCGGCACCCGCGCAGAATTTGGCCGCCGCGAAGCCGAGGAGTTCGCCGCCAAGCAAAGCATGGGCTTCCGGGCCAAGCCCGCAGCCGTAGTGGAAACCGAACTCGGCGCGGGCAGCCTCGACCTGCTCGCCGACTGCGCCCGCGCCGCCACCGTAGCCGGCGGCCCCTTCAAGTTCACCCTGACCAGCCCCTACATGCTGGCCCGCACCCTCCTCGATCACCACTACGGCGACTTTGCCGCGCTCTCGATGGCCGTTGCCCACGTCCTCGCCGACCAAGTCCGCGGCCTGCCCTGCGCCTGCGTCCAAATCGACGAGGCCAACATCCCCGGCAACCCAGCCGACGGCCCCCTCGCAGCCCGCGCCATCAACGCCGTACTCGACAGCATCGACACAGGCACCCAAAAGGCCGTTCACTTCTGCTTTGGCAACTACGGCGGCCAGACCATCCAGCAGGGCGAGTGGCGCGCCCTGCTCGACTTTCTCAACGAACTGCGTGCAGATCACTTGGTGCTCGAACTCGCCCACCGCCCGGAGAGCGACTTGGATGCCCTGCAACACATCGACCCGCGCATCGCCCTCGGCATCGGCGTGATCGACATCAAAGTCAACCACATCGAAACGGCCGAAGACATCGCCCGCCGCATAGAAGCTGCTGCTGCCGCCGCCGGACCCGACCGCATCCACTTCATCCACCCAGACTGCGGCTTTTGGATGCTCAAACGCTCCATCGCCGACCGCAAAATTGCGGCACTGGCCGAAGGACGGGATCTGTACTTGGGGATCTAGTCAGACTGCCTTAGCAGCCGTCCCAAAATTCTAAGTCCGCTCCGCTCGACGTCATTTCACATCCGCGTTCATCTGCGTTCATCTGCGGATACCCTGCCGTCGGGCGACAGTCGATAGGGACTTTGAGACCGCTTCTTAAGGACTAGTCCGGCGCATGATGCTAAGGATCTGGCCGGTCATGCCGCTAGCTGGGGGTTGTGCCGCGAGGAAAAGCGCCGAGGCGACGACCTGTTCTGGCTCCTTCCACGGCTCACTTGCAGCGCGAAAGCTGCTGGCCTTTTGCCAAGAAGGTTTTGACAACTCCGTCTTAACCGGGCCGGGTATGAGGACGTTGGCGATGATGCCCTCGCCCCACACCTCTTCTGCAATGGCTTGGGTCAACCCGTGCAAGGCCGCTTTGGACGCGCAATAGACGCTCAGGTCCGCGTGGCCGACTTGGCCCATGCCAGAGCCGACGTTGATGATATTCCCACTGCCCTGTCGCTGCATAATGGGCAGTACTGCGCGGCAACAGCGGACGACGCCCATCACGTTAATTTGCCACGCCTGCTCCCACTCTTCATCCGTCGCGTCTAAAAACAGCCCGCGCGGATTGACACCGGCATTGTTGACGAGAATATCGATCCGCCCGAACCGCTCTACTGTTTTCTGCACGAGGCATTCCACCTCTGCGCTCACCCGCAAATCAGTCGGCACAGCGAGGACTTCGCCACCCTGCACGGCAATCGCCGCGGCGACTTCGTCAAGCTGAGCCGTACTGCGCGCGGCAATGGCAACCTGTGCGCCCTCGGCAGCGTAGCCCATAGCAATAGCGCGACCGATGCCGCGACCCCCGCCCGTGACGAGGGCGACTTTGTCTTCGAGTTGCATAGTTGAGTTAGTCGCGCAAGTACCCGGCGACCTCTTTGGCGAAATAAGTCAAGATCATATCCGCGCCAGCCCGCTTGATCCCGGTCAACACTTCCATAATGGCCTGCTCGCGCTGGACCCATCCCCGCTCTACAGCCGCCATAATCATCCCGTACTCCCCGGAGACATTGTACGCGGCAATCGGCACGTCAAAGGCTTGGCGGGCGGCGGCGATCACGTCGAGATAGGCCAACGCCGGCTTGACCATCACCACATCGGCCCCTTCCTCAATGTCGAGCGCGATCTCCACGAGCGCCTCGCGGCCATTGGCCGGATCCATCTGATAGGTCTTCTTGTCGCCCTTCTTGGGTGCCGACTGGAGCGCGTCGCGGAAAGGGCCGTAAAAGCACGAGGCGTATTTAGCCGAATACGCCAAGATGCCGACGTTTTTATAGCCAGCCGCGTCGAGTGCCCGGCGGATGCCGCCGACCCGGCCATCCATCATGTCTGAAGGCGCGACCCAATCGACGCCCGCTTCGGCGTGCGACAGGGCCATCTTGCACAGCACCTCTATGGTCTCGTCGTTTACCACTTCGCCATCGACGACCAAGCCGTCGTGGCCGTGGTGGGTATAGGGGTCGAGGGCCACGTCGGTCTGTACGCAGAGTTCGGGCACCGCAGCTTTGAGGCTGCGGATCGCTCGTTGGATCAAGCCCTGCGGGTCGTAGGACTGGGTGGCCTGATCGTCTTTTTCGGTCGAGTAACCGAAGAGATTAACCGCCAGAATGCCCAAGTCCCACAACTCGCGGCACTCCTCGACCAGTTCGTCAACTGAGAAGCGATATTGGCCGGGCATGTCGTCGATGGGCGCGCGCGTTTTTTCGCCTTCGGTGACAAACAGCGGATGGATCAAATCATCGACGCGCAAATTGGTCTCGCGCACCAAGCTGCGCACCGCTTCCGAGCGCCTGAGTCGTCGGGGCCTCTTGGTTAATTCCACAGCAGTCTCCTAGTCAAATTTTTCTTTAGTCAGGCGGGGCAGATCGAGGTTATCACACAGATCATAATGTTAAAAAATCACCTAGCGGATGGAAAATCCATCGCCAACCGACCGCGTTCACAGACAAAACCTCAAAAACTCGTCCTCTGTCTCTTCGCACCATGCTCGCAGGCGACGGCGATGGTCGTCGAGTTCGTCCTTGAACCGCGCGTTGACGGCGAGGTTGACCATTTCGCCCGGGTCTGTCTGCAAATCGACGAGCTGTTCGCGGTAGCGGCCCATGGGATAGGCGCTGTATTTGTAGCGGTCGGTGAACACGGCGCGCGAAGCACCGCCACCGCCTGACCCCGCGCCAATGTCCATGATGGTTTCAACGACGAGCTCCCTGCGCCACTCATCGGGCGCGTCGCCCTCGGCAAGTGGTCGCAAGCTCAGCCCTTCAAGGCCATTGGGAACGCTCGCGCTGCCGACATCGCACAGTGTGGGCAGCAGATCGAGGCCGAGGGAGACCAGATGAGTGTTGTCAACGCCACCGGCCCGCGTGATCCCTTTGTGACTGATGATAAAAGGAACGTTGATGACTTCTTCATAGAGGCTGGTTTTTTGATTCCATTGGTGCGCGCCGTGCCCATCGCCGTGATCTGAGGTGAATACGATATAGGTCTCTTCTTCGAGGCCGAGGTCGCGCAGGCCATTGAGCAGCACACCGATTTCAGCATCGACCTTTTCGCACAAGCGATAGTAGTAAAATCGCAGCCGTCGCCAGTCATCTTCCGTGTATTCAATAGTCGGATAAACGCGGCGGTTGGCCTGCCGCAACATCTGCAAGATGTCGGGTGCATAGGGTGGGATGGCAAAATTTGCGGGCAAATTCGGGCATTCTTCTACAGTGGCCGGTTCCAGCACTGGGCCTTGCGGCAGAGGCTGATTGCGGGCGACTTGGCAGATGTCGTGGGGATTGAGGAATGACGCGAAGAGGAAGAAGGGATTGTCGCGGTCGCGCTGCATAAATTCGATGGCGCGCAGCGGCACCTCGTCGTCGCGACTACCGCAGATGACTTCGAGGCCGCTTTCTTCGGGCGTGGTGCCGGGAACGTGCCATTTTCCCGACAGGGCGCAGTCATACCCCGCATTGGAGAGAAAGTTGCCGAGCGTCCGACCTTTGTATTCGGGCTTGATTGGTGTGTTGTTGCTGATCGCGCCATTTTGATGGGGGAAAAGACCAGTCATAAAGCTGGCGCGCTGGGGGCCACAAAGAGGAAATGTGCAATAGGCGCGGGTGAATCGCACCCCCGTTGCGGCGAGGCTGTCCATATTGGGGGTGGACACGTCGGGATTGCCGGCACAGGACATGGCCCCGGCGTATTGCTGATCCGTGATGATGAAGAGAATATTGGGACGACGTTCTGGCATACTTGACCTTTGCTCCTATGTAGTCTTCAGTTGGAAGGCGAAAATACGAATCAGCAGATGGAACGTCCAACGCCGAAGTAACAAAACGCCTTCGACATCGTTCTATAAGCGTGTGCACACGAGAATTGTTCAACACCTGACATCACGGAGATGCAATGCACGCAGAACAGGCGATTGAAAGATACGGTCCGCTGGTCATGAGTCTGATCTGGCGGATCAACGGAAACCACGACGAGACAGCCGACCTCTACCAAGAAGTATTCGTGAAGTTCCACGAGACCACGAGCCAGCGCGGCCCGCTGCAACAGCCCAAGGCGTGGTTGTGCCGCACGGCGATCAATGCCGCCCTCGACTTCAACCGCCAACGAGCGCGATTTGTCCCTTGGAGCGAATCGGCGGAGCAACCTCACAACTGGGAGGCAAACGATGTGGATGTGATCGAAAATGGTCTGATGGTCGAAAAAATTCGCCAACTCACGGTGGATTTGCCCGAGCGCCGCAGAGAAGTCTTCGTCCTCCGCTACTTCCAAGGCTGTTCCTTCGATCAGATCGCCCAGTTGCTAAATTGCTCTGCGGGAGCAGCGCGTGCCGCAGCGTTCCAAGCCGCAAAACAGATTCGCGCGTGGCTCACCTGCGACTGTCCATCCGCAACAACATCAACCAAGGAAGCAAACCGATGATTACGACTGAGCAGTTTGAACACAAACTCATCGAATACCTCGACGGCGAACTGTCCGACGCCGAGAAGCGGGAAGTCGAGGAGTACCTACAAGCCCATCCCGAAGCCATCGACCTCAAAGGCGATTTCTCCCTGCTGTGCGCGGCCGGGAAATCAATCCGCGAGTCCACCTTCCCCGCAGATTTGCTCTTGGAAGCCAACCGCAAGCTCTCCGCTCGCTTGGACGATTCGCGTCAAGAGCATGTGGCACCCATCCCCGTCGCTTCCAGCAACGGATCGCCAGAAACCGTCCCCAGCCGGCCCTTGCTGTCGAACTGGCGACGGCGGTTCCGGCCGCCCGTACTCGCCGCCACACTCGCCGCGCTGGCACTCCTCCTAGTAGGTGCTGTCACTCAGCGAGCGGCCCTCGCCGACATTGCGAGCAGCCTACTACAGCGAATCGTGGTGACCTTCAACGACGAGCCCCTATCCGATAGCCAACAGCAGGCGTTCGACGAGTTTGTTCAGATCACGGAAACCTTGGATGAGAATGGCGATCCGGTCGTCACCGTCAACGTGACCCCCGAAAACTTGACCAACTTTCAATTTTTCCAAGAACTCGCAGACGACGGAGGTGTCCTGAAAGTGGAGATTAGAGGCGATGAAAGCAGTGAAGCAGTAAGCTCCGATTCAGACCTTATAGCGGTGTTCACCGCCGTTGAGCATCACGGCGCTGAAAGCAGTGATGTAGTAACCCTCGATTCACTGCGCGCAGCGCTTGATTCGCTACGCGCAGCGAAGATCGGCTCTCAGTCTCCGGGCGTCATCGAGGATAAAAGCTGGGGCGACATCAAGAAAGCCGTCGGTTCCACCAAGGACGACGCTCCCTGAGCAAGCGGATCGCTCGGCTTCAAGCCAAGCCTGCGAAGAGAACGGGCCCTAGGTCGTCATCGACCGGGGCCCGTTTGTCTTCCCGTTTCCTGTACGTCGATTCAGCGAACTAAGCGCCCAAGACGATTCCAGCGGATGGAATATCCATCGCCGACCGACAAGTACACGATCCCCACCTTGGTGTGCAGGGCTGAGCGTGGTATCGGTCCATGGTTGCGACTGTCAAAACTATTGTCGCGGTTGTCGCCTAGGACGAAATAGTGGCCCTGCGGAATTTCCAACGGCTCGATACTCACCGAGAGATCTCGAGGCCCTCGATAGACGATGGGATGCACGAGAATCCCCGTTCAGCGAAGTGCTCATCAAAGGCAAACACTTCTCGCAGACCTGCACGCGACATAAAGGCAAAGCTAACGCAGTCAACGAGACTCAAGCGTCTGCGACCGGCGGCAAGCATGGAGGCCATCCCGGTGGCATGTAAATCCTCGTCAATCCACTTAATTCTCAAGACGGGTCGAATGTCCTGATCGAGCGCGCGAGCTGCATCCATCCCAAGTCGGTGCTGGACGAGGGCCGTCGTCTCCACGAGGACATAGCTAGAAGTGGTCCCAAAACTCCGGGTTCGGTTCCTTGTGTGGAGAAAAAGCGTCGGATCAAGAGCGTCTTGCCCTATGAAAAACGCTCAATACCAAAGCATTTGACGGCCTTTGATGCGGCCCGACGCTAGTTTTGGGACC
>JAJEGS010000002.1 GCA_022819745.1 Candidatus Latescibacterota bacterium
GGTCCCAAAACTAGCGTCGGGCCGCATCAAAGGCCGTCAAATGCTTTGGTATTGAGCGTTTTTCATAGGGCAAGACGCTCTTGATCCGACGCTTTTTCTCCACACAAGGAACCGAACCCGGAGTTTTGGGACCACTTCTAAACAGTATAGGCAAAGGTTCCAAAAGAGCACTCTCCGTTTGCCTCGCTCTCCCGCCCATCCTATCCTTAGCCAATGCCCATGCTCACCGCTGTGTTGCTCTGTTTTAGCTGCCGCGCCGATCCCCTAGCCCGACCCCAACTCCCGATGTACGGTAAGAGACCTTCGCTAAATGTCCACAGGGTCTTGGTGGCGTATCAGGCGTTGTCGGGGCGGCGCTAGGAAAGGACTGGTCTTGCTCCGACAAATACCGGCTGTCTATCGCCAGCGCGTAGTGCGCCGCGACCAGACCACGGGACGGGGTGCTACGGGGCGCGCCCTGTTCACCGGCGGCCTCTTGGCGGCCCTCATCGCCATCGGCGTGCCCTATGGGGGCATGGTGATGCAAGGGTCTCGGCTGGGGCTTTCGTCGGCGACGCCGGCGGCGTTTTTCTTGTTGTTCGTGCTGCTGCTGACTGTGCAGGTGGCACTGGGGGCTATGCGACGGGAGTGGGCGTTTGGCCGCGGCGAGTTGCTGACGATCTTTGCGATGATGGCAGTGGCCACGGCCATTCCCACGCGCGGCGTAGTGGGGCTGCTGCTGCCGATGATCACCGGCACCTTCTACTACGCTACTCCAGAAAACCAGTGGGCCGTGTTGATCCACCCCCATTTGGCCGACTGGATGGTCGTCGCGGACATAGAGGCTATCCGGGACTTTTACGAGGGCGTGGGCCGCGATGCGCCGATCCCTTGGGATGCTTGGTTGGTGCCCTTGGGGCGTTGGCTGGCGTTCTACGCGGCGTTCTATCTGTCTCTGATATGCCTGATGAATATCCTGCGCCGCCAGTGGGTAGATAACGAGCGGCTAGCCTATCCTTTAGCGCAGGTGCCGCTGGCCATGGTTCAAGGCGCAGAGGAAAGCCGGATCGCGCCCTTTTTCCGTCAACGCCTCGTCTGGCTGGGATTGGCCATCCCTTTTGTCCTCGGCAGTTTAGATGCCCTGAATCACTACTTTAGCTCCATACCTGTGCCCGTGTTGAGGACGCAGCAATCGTTGTTGCGGGAGATGGTTGTCTTGCGCCTTAACATCAACTTCCTGATGCTCGGTTTCGCCTACCTCATCGGCGTTCAACTCTCCTTTAGCCTTTGGGTTTTCTATCTGCTCCACGCCCTGCAAGAGGGCCTGCTCGAGAGCCTGCACTTGCACCACACTGCCGAGGTGGGGACGTGGTCCGATGCGGGGATGGGGCATCAGATGATAGGGGCTTGCGCCGTGCTCGTCGTTTATGGCTTGTGGACGGCTCGCGCTCATCTGGCCGAGGTCGGCCGCCGCTTTTTGCGTTCTGGGCAAGACGAAGGGGAAATGGCGTCCTATCGCTTCTCCGTCGTCGGTTTGGTCTTGGGCACGGCGGGCATGGTGGTGTGGCTGTGGCAGAGCGGGTTGCCGATGTGGATCGCCGCGCTGGTGGTGGTGGTGGCGCTGGGTCTTTTGGTGGCGCTGACGCGCATCGTCGCCGAGGCCGGTACTCCCACTATTACTTCGGGCATGATTCCCGCTGGATTTACCGTCGGTGCCGTCGGTGTACCGGCCTTGGGGGCACCGGGCGTGGTGGCGCTGGGCTATACCTTGGTCTGGATCGGCGATCTGCTGGTTTTTATGACCGCTCCCTTGGCCAATAGCCTGCGCTTGGGCAGCGAGTTGGCGGGCGACCGCCGCCGGTTGCTTTGGGGCTTGGCCGCGGCCATGCTCATCAGCCTTGTGCTATCGACTTGGTACACGCTGCGCTTGGCCTATACGCACGGAGCCGTCAACCTCCACCAGCAGTACTTTTCTACTTTTGCGGCCGAGCCTTCCAAGTTCGCCGCGCAAAAACTACTCCATCCCACTGGCCCGGACGCCATCGGCTGGCTGTGGACCGGCGGCGGTGCGTTGCTGATGAGTGCGCTGATTGGTGCGCGCAACTACTGGGCTTGGTGGCCGCTGCATCCTTTGGGCTTTGCCGCGAGCATGGCCTGGGTCATGAACCATATCTGGTTCGCGATTTTTCTCGCTTGGTTCGTCAAGACCTTGGTGCTCCGCTTTGGGGGCGCGGCTCTTTACCACAAGACCGTGCCCTTCTTCCTAGGCATAGCTCTCGGCCAAGTCGTCACTGCGGGAATCTGGCTCATCGTCGATGGGTTCACGGGGACGGTGGGCAATCGTCTGCCGGTGTATTAATTTTTGTTATTATTGGACATCTATATCAATGATCCGCAGTTTCAAAGATCGAAAGACCCAGCGTTTCTTTGAGGGCCATCACGTTGCAGAGTTCCAAGGATTCGCGAACCAAGCTACGCGCCGTCTCGCGTATCTGGACAGCGCGGAGTCCCTTCAGGATCTGGCTAACTTGCCGAGCAATCGCCTAGAGGCGTTGCGAGGAAATCGAGCCGGCTGGCACAGTATTCGGATCAATCGGCAATGGCGAATATGCTTCCGCTGGCAGGACAGTGAGCCTTTTGACGTAGAGATAGTGGACTATCACTAACAGGGGGTAAGGACATGAGCGTAAAAAACGGTATGCGACCGGTCCATCCGGGCGAGATATTGCGCGAGGAGCTTGAGACGCTCGGCCTGTCGTCTAACGAGTTGGGTAAGGCGCTAGATGTGTCGCCGGACTGCATGACTGCGATTCTCAACGGTCAGCGTGATGTAACCGCCGACATTGCGCTTAGGCTAGCGCGCTATTTTGGGACAACGCCACAGGTCTGGTTGAATCTACAGAAGACCTATGAGTTGCGCCGAGCCGAGATCGAGGTGGGCCAGAGCATCGCCGAGCGTGTGAAACCTCGGCGGGCAATGGCTTAGAGGATACGAAACACAATGACGACAACGAGACAGGCAACTTCTAACACAGAGGGAAACGGGGCGACCACTGGCTATGAGGCCGAGCTGTGGCAGATGGCAGATGCCCTGCGGGGCAGCATGGACGCTGCCGAGTACAAGCACGTCGTCCTCGGCCTGATCTTCCTCAAGTACATCTCCGACGCCTTTGAGGAAGCATACACCCGGCTGGAGGCGGAGCGGAGCGCAGGGGCCGATCCCGAAGACCCGGACGAGTACCGCGCCGAGAACATTTTCTGGGTGCCTGTCGAGGCCCGCTGGTCTTGTCTCAAGGAGCAGGCGCGACAACCTACTATTGGCCAAGTTGTAGATGAGGCTATGGCCGGTATTGAGCGCGATAACCCCGCCCTCAAAGATGTGCTTCCCAAGGACTACGCTCGTCCCATCTTGGACAAGCAGCGCCTTGGACAACTCATAGACCTCGTGAGCAATATCACCGTCGGCGACGCCGAGGCCCGCTCCAAGGATGTGCTGGGCCGCGTCTATGAATACTTCCTTTCTCAGTTTGCCAGCGCCGAAGGCAAGCGAGGCGGCGAGTTTTACACTCCGCGCAGCGTGGTCAAGCTACTGGTCGAGATGTTGGAGCCTTATCAGGGCCGGGTCTATGATCCTTGTTGCGGTTCTTCGGGCATGTTCGTCCAGTCGGTGGAATTCATCGACGCCCACGCCTCGGGCAATGGCAACGGCAATAGCGGACGCTCTGACATCTCTATCTATGGTCAGGAGTCCAACTACACTACGTGGCGGCTGGCCAAGATGAACTTGGCGATCCGGGGCATTGAGGGCCAGATTGCCCACGGCGATAGCTTTCACAACGACCGCCATCCCGACTTGAAGGCCGACTTCATCCTCGCCAATCCGCCGTTCAATATCTCCGATTGGGGCGGCGAGCGGCTGCAAGAGGACCAGCGCTGGCAGTTCGGGGCACCGCCGAAGGGCAATGCCAACTTTGCTTGGGTGCAGCATATCGTCCACCACCTTGCGCCCACGGGCGCGGCGGGCTTTGTGTTGGCCAATGGCTCTATGTCGTCTAACCAGTCGAGAGAGGGCGACATCAGAAAGAGTCTGATAGAGGCCGACTTGGTCGATTGTATGGTCGCGCTGCCCGGCCAGCTTTTCTACTCGACCCAGATACCGGCCTGTCTCTGGTTTTTGTCCCGCAACCGGCGCAATGGTAAACACCGCGACCGCCGGGGCGAGATTCTGTTTATCGACGCGAGGAAGCTGGGGTTTATGGTGGATCGCACCCACCGCGATTTTGCACCAGAGGACATCGCCCGCATTGCCAGTGCGTATCACGCTTGGAGAGGCGAGGAGGGAGCGGACGACTACGAAGATGTTCCCGGCTTTTGCAAGAGTGCGGCGCTGGAAGAGCTCCGCAAGCACGGCTATGTCCTCACGCCGGGGCGCTACGTTGGTGCCGAGGTTCAGGAGGACGATGGGGAGCCTTTTGCGGAGAAGATGCAGCGGCTGACGGCGCAGTGGCGGGAGCAGCAGGCCGAGGCCGTTCGGTTGGATGAGGCTATTGACGCGAATCTGAAGGCTCTCGGGTTTGGAGAAAAGCAATGAGGATGGGGCGCATTGGCTGACGGGCTTGACGCCTCTCAATAGGTAATTACTATAATTACAATTATTCTTTTCAGGAGGAACTCCAAGCAATGGCAACCAGAGATGTCAAATTGATCGCCATCGGCAACTCTAAGGGCATTCGTCTTCCCAAGGTCCTGTTGCAGAAATACGGCTGGGGAGATTCCCTCGTCCTCGAAGAAACCGAAGAAGGCATTTTTCTATACAGCAACGAAAAGAACAAGCTCTCTTGGCAAGAAACCTACCGGGCGATGGCGGCTGACCGCGAAGACTGGAGCGATCTCGACACCACGGTCGCCGATGGTCTCGATTGATGGCGGATTTTCCGAGGCGATACGCCATCTACTTTGCTGATCTCAATCCCACCGTAGGGGGAGAAATCCGCAAGGTGCGTCCGGTGGTTGTGGTCAGCCAGAATGAGATGAACCAGTTTCTCGATACGGTCGTTGTCTGTCCTCTTACTTCCGCGTTGCATCCTCAGTGGCGGAGCCGATTGCAGATCCAATGTGCGGGCAAAGAAGCTGAAATTGCCGTGGACCAGATCCGCACCATTAGCAAGCAGCGGCTGAGGGACCAGATCGACAGGTTGTCTGCCGAGGTGGCGGCCCAACTCCGACTCCTTATCACGGAGATGTACGGAGAATAGCGATCTAACCACGGGCAAATCGTTCGACGAATTGCCAACAGTGAATCGGCAATGAGACATGAACATCAACACTGAATTCCTCACTCGCTGCATCCGCACTTTAGAGATGGCGTTGGAGCAGTTGCAACAGTACGACGTGGACGACGTTTGGTACGACATCTTTCGCGCATCTTGTGTCAAGGAGTTTGAGTTGATCTTGGAGCAAAGCGGCAGCTTGTTGAAAAGACGGCTTAGGCCCTATTTCGCCAGCAATCGGCAGGCGGACCGTCTCACCTTCAAGAATTTGTTTCGTCACGCTGCAAAGCATGGGCTAATCTCGGTTGAGAGCTGCGAGCGCTGGCTGGAATACCGAGACAACCGCAACGACACGGCGCACCAATACGGCGAGGGCTTTGCTGAGACGACACTCAAGCTGCTGCCTCAATTCATAGCCGACGCCAAGGAATTAGCTCAGGTCATAACGGAGGGGGAAGATGACTGAGCGTCTGGACTTGCCGCGCCGCTATCGGGAGCAGATTGAGGCCCTGCTGCGCGAGCACGTGCCTGGCGTGGAGGTGTGGGCTTACGGCAGCCGCGTCAATGGCAGAAGCCACGAGGGTAGTGATTTGGACTTAGTGCTCAGAGGCCCGGACTTGAAGCGGATAGACAGCGGCCAACTGGGGGATCTGATTGAGGCGTTGGAGGAGTCGAACGTCCCTATCCTTGTGCAGACGCACGATTGGGCGAGGCTGCCGGAGGGCTTTCATCGGGAGATTGAGCAGGAGTATGTGGTGTTGGTGGAAAGTGAATGGAGCAAGGTCCCTTTAGATGAGGTGATTGACCTCGTCCTCAGTAGCGTAGATAAAAAGACAAAGGACAATGAACGTGCTGTCCAACTTTGCAACTACACAGACGTGTACTATAACAATTTTATTCACTCCAGTTTAGATTTTATGACAGCTACGGCCACTGATCGAGAAATCGCAAAGTGTTCTTTGTCTTCAGGGGACGTTGTAATCACGAAAGATTCTGAGAAACATGACGACATTGGTGTTCCAGCATTGGTACGCGAAGATATACCCGGCCTCGTCTGTGGGTATCACTTGGCAATCCTTCGCCCTATGCCATCGAAGATAGAAGGGAATTATTTGTTTTACGCATTATGCACTAGTGAGGTTCAACATCAGTTCCATTCTTATGCAAACGGAATAACACGGTTCGGTCTGAGGAAGGCAGATATTGGCCTCGTAGAAATTCCTCTCCCGCCTCTTCCAGAACAACGCACCATCGCCCATATCCTCGGCACCCTCGACGACAAGATTGAACTCAATCGGCGTATGAATGAGACGTTGGAGGAGATGGCGCGGGCGCTGTTCAAGTCGTGGTTCGTCGATTTCGATCCGGTTCGCGCCAAGATGGAAGGGCGGGATACCGGGCTGCCGTCGGATGTTGCCGATCTTTTTCCTGACCGGCTGGTGGACTCGGAATTGGGGGAGATACCGGAGGGGTGGGAAGTTGGAGTTCTAGATGATGCCATAGAGCTACTCAGTGGCGGAACCCCTCGCACATCGGTAGCCAGCTACTGGAATGGAGACATCCCTTGGTACACTGCAAAGGATGCCCCATCCTTGAGCGATATTTTTGCTTTGGACACCGAGAGATCCATTACACAAGCGGGAGTTGAGAACAGCAGTACCAAAATCCTTCCCGTTGGAACAACTATCATCACTGCGAGAGGTACAGTAGGAAGTCTAGCCTGCCTTGGAATACCAATGGCCATGAATCAGACCTGTTACGGTATCCAAGGCGCCCAAGGCTACTCAGACTTTTTTACCTATTGGACAATCAGAAAGGCAGTAGATGAACTACAGAGTCGAACCCATGGTACAATCTTCGACACGATCACACGTCAGACGTTCAAAATTGTTGATATGGTGCTGCCGCCTGTGAATGTGACTGAGGCATTTGAATGTACCGTAAATCCGATTATGAAACGCATCCTCAATAATCTACACGAATCCCAAACCCTTACCGCCCAGCGTGATGCGCTGTTGCCGAAGTTAGTGTCGGGAGAGGTGCGGGTAGATCATAAGTTTTACGACTCTATTCCTCGTGGAGATAAAAATGCCATTTAAAATTGACCTTGGGGGCCCACCTGGTGGTTATGTTTTTACATCTGCTAGAGCTGGCGACGATTGTCAGGTGGTCCACCGTGAATTTACCTCAACGGAGGATGGGCAACACTTCATTCAGCGACTCGAAGTTCATCCCAGCGATATTTTGCAACGGTTGCCGTCTCAGATCTCTCCATCGCAAGTAGATCACATGCTTGCTATTTGCCGTCGTGACGGCAAAGCAGATGTTTATGTGAATGAACTAGATTTACGTCTACGTCCTCGTGCAGCAAGATCGCTGAAAGCCGGGGAAGAAGTCCGGAAAGATGATATTGCTGATATAGAGAGCTTCGAACTCGGTGTACAAATACCAGACGATGCTGGCTTCTTGTTTGTCTTCTCCATTGGCTGGCGAAAGGGCCTTTTTTTCGATTTTGGCCCCACACTTCCAGAGCCACAGCTGCGCCAGTATGACATAGCCGCAGTTTTGGGCCAGATGTATGGACAGGTGCTATTTCAAGAAAGGCTTAGCATCTCTGATGCTGAATGGGATGCCTTGTTTTCCACAAAATGGTTCCCATTTGTGGGTCTTAGCAATGAAAAGATCGATGCCTTAATAAGCCATATCCGATCAGATTGGGATCCAGACGAAAATCTCGATGATATTGTTGCTGAAACCAAGAGCCGTGTTCCACAAATGCTGGAGAGTTGGCGTAAACACCCTTCATTCCTGCCTCACTTTGATCTTCTTGAACGTGCTGTCGAAAGGTTCCAAAACGATGATCCTGTGAGTTGCACCGCGTTGTTGTTCCCCCGGATAGAGGGAATCCTACGCACTCATCATAGCATTTTTGACGCACAACAGCCTCCTAGACCCGAAAATTTGACGGAGTTAGCAGTGGCTGCCAAAATAGAAAACGATAAATGCTTACTCTTACCCCGTCGTTTTGCTGCCTATCTCCGGGACGTCTATTTTGCAAATTTCGATCCTGATGCAGAGAATATCGAAGTTTCTAGACATAGTATCGCGCATGGTGTTGCGAATCCGTCTAAGTTCGATTATAAATCTGCATTGATTGGAATACTGACGGCTCACCAGTTGTTTTACTTTCTCGAAAGAAAGCAGGAATGCTCGGGGGGCTAACCTCGAAGTTCCAGATCACCGCGAATCTGACTGCGAGACTCTACATGAAGAATGCTAAAAAAATGGCGGAGGCCATTGCATGACCGACACATTGCTGACAGACTCCGATCAGAAAGAAGCGCTGTCCTTGGTCTATGCACAGGCAGTGGCAGTTCGTGCCGGTTATGTCACTGAAGTTCCCAGCACGGACCGAGACAGCGTTGATCTGTGCATCCGTGCCGGTGGTAGGATGCGGCCCTTGATCGATTTGCAGTTGAAAGCTACTGTCAACTTGGAACGGCCTCGTGACGGGTTCCTGCGCTTCCCGCTGGGTATCAAAAATTATAATGACCTGCGTATTGAAGTCCAGATCCCTCGGCTACTCGTGGTACTCGATTTACCGGAAGACGAACAACAATGGATGACGATCACCGAAAATGAACTCATACTTAGGCATCGGGCCTATTGGCTTAATCTGCAAGGATACGAAGAAACCGATAACCAGTCGTCTGTTACCGTCCGCATCCCTGAAGAGAATCTGTTCAACGTCGAAAGTTTGCGTGTGCTAATGGAACAATCAAGAAAAGGAGGGAACCGATGAAAGTCAGCATCCAAGACAAGAAAGCCTTGCTTGCGGTTTCTCCTGCGGCGTTGTCTGCTTACGCTCGCACGGCCGGCTGGACCAAGGTCGATACCTACGGCAAGCATTCCGATGTATTTATAGGCGAGGGGCTACCCGAGATCATTCTGCCACGAACTGCACACTTGGGTGATTACGCCAGAGTCGTCTCGATGATCATTGAAATTTTCGCCAAGGCTGCCGATGTTGACGAACTTGCTATCTATCGCGGCTTGGCGATAGCTGATCGCGACGTAGTCCGTGTCCGGGCCGTTGATGGCGACGACAGCGGCAGCGTGGCAGTGAGCGATGGGATTGACCTCATGAGTGGCGCACGCGACATGATCCTCGCCGCCGCCTGCTCACTCCAAAGGCCACAGCCCCTCTATCGTGTGGGTGCCAATAGAGAAGCTATGGCCTACCTGAAACGGGTTCGCTTGGGGCAGACCGAACAGGGTAGCTTCGCTATTACTCTGTTGAGTCCCGTTATTTCTCCCCCGATACAACAACAGCCGCTCTTTCCGGCATTGGAATACGGCGATGACCCGAGTAAGCCGCAGGTAACAAGGCATCCGGTGGACCCGATACAACAACCGCTCTTTTCGGCGTTGGAATACGGCAATGATCCGATTGAGCGGCAGGTAACAAGGCGTCTGGCGGACTCGCTGGCAGCTACTCGCGAGGCGACCGAAAGAACGGTTGGCGGAGACACTGGCGCTTTCTCGGAAGCCGTAGCGCGTGGAGTAAGTGCCAATTTGTGCGAGGCACTCGTCAAGCTGATCGAGCCGTTCTCGACACTGGACATCAGTCTGGTTTGGGCTCGCACACATCCGATGAGTACAGATCGGAATGTCGTCCACTTCGACGCGCACGATGCTCCGATCCTGCGCGAGGCCGCGCGGCTATTTCGCGACCGCGAACCACGACCGGGTATACGCCTGTTTGGCGTCGTGCCTAGGCTGAAACGCGACGAGACGGATACGGAAGGAACTATTGCTCTGTGGACATCCATCGACGAGCAAAACCAAGCAGTTGTGGCCGTTCTGAAACAGTCCGATTACGAGCGGGCCATACAGGCTCACGAGACTAAGTCGCCGCTCGTCATAGAGGGCGATCTCGAGCGAACCGGCCAACGCTGGCGATTGCTGAACCCGCGCATCGTAGATGTCATCCTGAATGAGGATATGCCGGACGATGACGAATAGCCCATGTCTTGGCTGGAAGAATGAACTCCGACAAACTCTGCGCTGCTATCGGCAAAGTGATGCCGCGTTTTGAGTGTTCACCGGCTCCGCAAGAAGGGGTACGGGTGCGAACGCCGCTGATGTATCCCGATGGCGACATAGTAGATGTGTTCGTTTTAGAACGCGACGACGGCTACATGGTCACAGATTTCGGCGATGCCTTGGGTTGGCTTCACATGCAATCGGAGAGCATGCAGCAGGCGCAAGAACAGCGTTTGATGATCGAAGATCTATGCCGAACCCTCGGCATAGAATTACACAGCGGCCAGTTGGTACTCAGGTCTGATTCAGACGATACGCTGGAGAAAACAGTGCTTCGTGTAGCGGAGGCGGTCGCAAGCGTATCTGCATCGACGGCGGACAATCCGCCAAGAACTCCCACCCAAAGTCCTATGACCGTCCTCACCGAAGCCGTGGTCGAAGACGCCGCCCTCGCTTGGCTCGAAAGTCTCGGCTGGACGATTGCCCACGGACCGGACATCGCTACCGAGGAGCGCACCGACTACGGTCAGGTCATCTTGGAGCAGCGGCTGCGGAATGCCTTGGCTCGGCTGAATCCCTCGTTACCCGCCGATGCCCTCGACGACGCCTTCCGCAAGCTGACCCTCCCGGTAGGCCCAACCCTCGAAGCGCGCAATAGCACCTTCCATCGGATGCTGGTGGACGGTGTGACGGTCGAATACCGGGCCGACGACGGTTCGATCCGTGGGGCGCAAGCACAGGTTATCAACTTTGACGATGTGGCAGCCAATGACTGGCTGGCGGCCAACCAGTTCACGGTCACGGAAAACCGGCATAATCGCCGCCCGGACATTGTGCTGTTCGTCAACGGCCTGCCGCTGGCGCTAATCGAACTCAAGAACCCGGCGGACGAAGACGCCACCATCCGAACCGCTTGGCAACAGCTTCAGACGTACAAGGCCGAATTGCCATCTCTGTTTGCCATGAACGAAGCGCTGGTCGTGTCGGACGGGGTCGAGGCGAGGATCGGGACGCTGACCAGTGGGTGGGAGTGGTTCAAGCCGTGGCGCACGGTCGCTGGCGAAGCGCTAGCGCCAGCCTCTCTGCCGGAGCTGCAAGTGCTGATTGAAGGCGTATTCGAGCAGCGGCGCTTCCTCGACCTCGTGCGCGATTTCATCGCGTTTGAGGACAACGGCGGTGGTGTACTCGCCAAGAAGATGGCGGGCTACCACCAGTTCCACGCAGTGCGGGTGGCCGTGGGCGAGACCCTGCGGGCCGCTGAGCTTCAGCAGGCAGATGAGCGCGCCGCGGATGTGCAAGGGCGGTACGAAGCAGGCTCGAAGCCCGGCGGCGAGTTAGGCGACCGGCGCATTGGCGTGGTCTGGCATACCCAAGGATCGGGGAAGAGCCTGACCATGGCTTTTTACGCTGGGGCTGTCATTCACGAGCCGGCGATGGGCAATCCCACCATCGTCGTGCTGACCGACCGCAATGACTTGGATGACCAGCTTTTCAGCACCTTTTCGCGCTGCCAGGACTTGCTGCGCCAGTCGCCGGTGCAGGCAGACAGCCGGGCCGATCTGCGCAACAAGCTCTCGGTCGAATCGGGCGGCGTGGTCTTTACTACCATCCAGAAGTTCTTCCCCGAAGAAAAGGGCGACGCGCATCCGGTGCTTTCCCCGCGTCCCAATATCGTGGTCATCGCCGACGAGGCCCACCGCAGTCAGTACGACTTCATCGACGGCTTCGCACGGCATCTGCGCGACGCCCTGCCGCAGGCTTCCTTTGTCGGCTTCACCGGCACCCCCATTGAGCGGCAGGACGCCAACACCCGCGCCGTGTTCGGCGACTACATCAGCATCTACGACATCCAGCGTTCGGTCGAGGATGGAGCCACCGTGCCCATCTACTACGAGAGCAGGCTCGCCAAACTAGCCCTCAACGAACGCCAACGTCCGCTCATTGATCCTAGGTTTGAGGAAGTGACCGAGGGCGAGGAGGTAGAGCGCAAAGAGAAGATCAAGACCAAGTGGGCGCAGTTGGAAGCCATCGTCGGTACTAAGGAGCGGCTGAAGCTGATTGCCCAAGACATCGTCCAGCACTTTGAGCAGCGCCTCGAAGCCCTCGACGGCAAGGCTATGGTCGTCTGCATGAGCCGCCGCATCTGCATTGACCTCTACCAGGAACTAGTGAGCCTGCGCCCCGACTGGCATAGCGAGGACGACATGCAGGGTGCGATCAAGGTCGTGATGACCAGCTCGGCATCCGATCCGCTGGAGTGGCAGCCGCACATCCGCAACAAGCCCCGGCGCGAAGCATTGGCCAAGCGGTTCCGCGACGACGCCGACCCATTGCAAGTTGTAATCGTACGCGATATGTGGCTGACCGGCTTTGACGCGCCGAGCTTGCACACCATGTATGTAGACAAGCCCATGCGCGGCCACGGACTGATGCAGTCCATCTCCCGAGTCAACCGCGTGTTCAAGGACAAGCCCGGCGGTCTCGTGGTGGATTACTTGGGGCTGGCCCAAGAGCTAAGACGCGCCCTTGCCACGTACACCGAGAGCGGAGGCACAGGGCAAACGGCCTTGGATCAGAATGAGGCTGTGGCTGTGATGTTGGAAAAGTACGAGATATGCTGTGGCCTGTTCTATGGGTTCGACTGGTCGAAGTGGGTCAGTGGTACACCACAGGAACGGCTGGGCCTGCTCCCCGCCGCTCAGGAACACATCTTGGCACAAGAAGACGGGAAAGACCGCTGTGTGCAGGCCGTGCGCGAGCTGTCCCAAGCCTTTGCCTTGGCCGTGCCGCACGAGGACGCGCTGCGCATCCGGGACGACGTGGGGTTTTTCCAAGCCGTGCAATCCGTGCTCGCCAAGAGCGCTCCCAGCGGCGCACGGTCCAAGGAGGAAATGGACCACGCCGTGCGCCAGATCATCTCGCAGGCCGTGGCTTCCGAGGGAGTAATGGACATCTTTGCTGCGGCCGGGCTAGACAAGCCAGACATCTCGGTACTATCAGACGAATTCTTGGCCGAGGTAAAGGGGATGCCACAGCGCAACCTCGCCGTGGAGTTGTTGCAGAAGCTGCTCAAGGGCGAACTCACTACCCGTCGGCGAAAAAACGTAGTGCAAGCGCGTTCCTTCGCCGAGATGCTAGAGCAGACCCTGCGCCGCTATCAGAACCGGGCCATAGAGGCCGCGCAGGTGATCGAGGAATTGATTGGGCTTGCCAAGGAAATGCGCGAAGCCAACGCCCGTGGCGAGCAACTAGGGCTTGCTGAAGACGAACTGGCTTTCTACGATGCACTGGAGACCAACGACAGCGCCGTCCAAGTCTTGGGCGACGAGACCCTGTGCTACATCGCCCGCGAGTTAGTCGAAACCGTCCGCAACAATGTCACCATCGACTGGACGCTGCGGGAGAACGTGCGTGCGAATCTACGCAGGTTAGTCAAACGCACGCTGAGACGCTACGGCTATCCGCCGGACAAGCAGGAGCAGGCGACGCAGACCGTCCTAGAGCAGGCCGAAGTGCTGTCGGAAGGATGGGCGGCCTGAAACCTCTAACCCCGCGATAAACCCTATGACCACGACGCGCAAAAGCCCCATCGCCCATCTCGTCGCCGACGCACCTGCTCCGGTGCAGGCCGCTTTGCACCATCCGGTTGATATGGTCAAGCTCGGGGCCAAAGGTCCGCGTTTAGTCGAGTGGGCCGAGCAACACGCGCTCGCATTGCCGGAGCGGATCTACGATACGCGACCCGTGGGAGCGGATGGGGTTTTGGCGCGGGTGGGCGCGGGTGAACTGATCTTGGAGTGCCGGCCCGAAGACGAGTTGTGGGCGCGTCTGAACGCGGCGTTGGAAGCTGCGGAGGACGGGGTCTATCGGGTGGAGCAGCAGTCGGTGACCTTGGTGGTGCAAGGGGATGATGCCGAGAGCATTTTGGCGCAGGCTTGTGCGGTGGATTTGGCTCGTGAGCCAGCAGGGCGGATGGTGTACACGCAGGTGGCAGGGGCGGCTTGTGGAGTGTTGCCGAGTGGTGCGGGTGGGCAGCGTGCGTACCGCTTGTGGGTCGATTACAGCTTGGCGGCCTATCTGTGGGAAGCGCTCGCCGCCATTGCCGCGGATATTACTTGCGCCAAAACGCCGGACTGAACAGCACCAAGAGCGTAAAAACTTCCAGTCTCCCAATCAGCATAGCAAAGCAGAGGATCCACTTGGCGACCGAATTGATGTCGCCGTAGTGGTGGACGACTTCCCCTAGGCCCGGTCCTAAGTTGTTGATGCAGGCGGCTACCGCTGAAAAAGACGTAGTCAGATCCAAGTCGGTGGCGAGCACGGCGAGGAACATGAGCGTGAACGTCAGCACGTACACCGAGAAAAACCCCCACACCGCTTCCATGACCCGATCGGGAACAGCCCGCAGCCCCACCTTGATGGGGAGGACGGCGTTGGGGTGGATCAGGCGCGTGATCTCTCGGCTGCCCTGCTTTAGAATGAGCAGCAGGCGCATCACTTTAATGCCCCCTGCGGTTGAGCCGGCGCAGCCGCCAGTAAACGAGCCGAGGAACAACAAAAACGGCAGCACGCTGGGCCAGACCGAATGATCTGCAATGCTAAATCCCGTGGTGGTGACAATGGACACGGTGGCGAAGAGGCCGTAGCGCAGGGACGCGAGCGCGTCGTGCTCGTTGTGGGTAAAGAGGATCAGATAGGCGATTAGGGCGGTGATTAGCAAAATGACTAGGTAGGTGCGGCACTCGGGGTCGATGCGATACGGATGCAGGGATCGCTGGCGAAAGGCGTAGAAGTGCAGCGTGAAGTTGATGCCTGACACTACGATAAAAAAGATGGCGACTAGCTCGATGGCCGGACTGTTAAAAAAGCCGATGCTGGCGTCGTGGGTGGAAAAGCCGCCGATGGCAACCGTTGAAAAGCTGTGGGCGATGGCGTCAAAAGGTTCCATGCCGGCCAGCCAATAGGCCAAGGCACAGGCCACGGTCAAACTCAAGTAGATGTACCAAAGGGCTTTGGCGGTCTGGGTGATCCTCGGCGTCAGCTTTGAATCCTTAATGGGGCCGGTGATCTCAGCGCGAAAAAGCTGCATGCCGCCGATGCCGAGCATGGGCAATACGGCAATGGCGAGGACGATGATACCCATGCCGCCCAACCACTGGAGTTGCTGGCGGTATAACAAGATGGAGCGGGGTAGGTCGTCTAGGCCTTGGATGACGGTGGCACCGGTCGTGGTCAAGCCGGAGAGGGACTCGAATACGGCGTCAGTAAAGCTCAGTTCGGGCTGGTCGGACAGCATCAGCGGGAAGGAGCCGTAAAAGCCCAAGACGGCCCAGAACAAGACTGTTACCAAAAAGCCGTCCCTGATCCGCAACTCGGCGCGCTGCTTGCGCGTGGGCAACCAACACGCAAGCCCGGTGACGAGCGTAATGGCAAAGGCCAACAGAAAGGCGGTTGCCGCTCCGTCGCGGTAGAGGAGGGATACGCCGGCGGGCACTAACATGCTGACGCTAAACAGCGTCAGCAGGACGCCTAGGACCCGAAATACAACTGCGGAGCGCATGCGTTCCCGTTCAATCCCCGAAGATCTTTCTCACTTCCTCGTGGACGTAGTGCCGGGCGAAGACCACGGCTTTGTCTCCGGGGTGGATGAGCGTATCTCCACGGGGGATGACCACACTATCGCCGTGGACGACAGCGCCGATGATCGAGTCCCTGGGCAGGCGGATGGAGATCAGGGGTTTTTGGGTGATCTTGCTGCCGCCGTGGGCGATGTACTCGACGGCTTCCACGTCGAGGCCAGGCAGGCCGGCGATGGAGGCGATGCGCTGGTGCCGCACGTAGCGCTGGACGGCGTTGACGGTCAGGAGCTGTTTGCTCAACACCGAATCTAGGCCGATGGCCGGAGTGATGGGCATGTAATCGACGTTGTTGACCAAGGCAATGGCGCGCGGCACTTCGAGGTGCCTGGCGACCAGCGTCGAGATGATGTTGACCTCGTCGTTGCCAGTGACGGCGATAAAGGCGTCCATGTCGGCGAGTCCCTCGACGGCCAACAGGTCGTAGTCCGTGCCGTCGCCTTGGATGACTAGCACGTTGGCGAGTTGGTCGGCGATTTGTCGGGACCGATCGGCGCGACTTTCGATGAGCCTGACGCGCATCTCTGAGGAAAGCTCTTGGGCGACGAATTGGCCGATGAGGCCGCCGCCGAGGATCGCGATATCCTCGATGCGATGGTCGGCGAGACCGGTCAAGCTGACCACGGAGGGAATGAAGTCGGGATCGCTGATGACGAAGATCCGGTCCTCTGGCAGCAGCGTGGTGTTGCCGCGGGGGATCAAGGTCTGCTGCTTGCGCTGGATGGCGACGATGCGCATGGGAATGTCGGCAAGCTGCCGGCCCAATTCAGTCAAAGGAGCATGAAGCAGAGAAGACTGGTGGTCGAGACGCATGCCGAGCAAGACGAGCTTGCCCTCGGCAAACTCGACTAGATCGGTGGCACTGGACTGGCGGATGAGGCGGATGATGGCGTCGGCGGTTTCCTTTTCGGGGTGGATGAACTGATCGACGCCGAGTTCTTGAGGACTGAAAATAAAATCAGGCGCGGTGAATTCGGGATTGCGGATGCGGGCGATGGCCGATTGGACGCCCAGCTTCTTGGCCATTCTACAGGCGAGCAGGTTGACCTCGTCGTTGGTGGTCATGGCGGCGACGAGATCCACCTTCTCGATGCCGAGCCCGCGCAAGTCCTGCAAACTGGTGCCATTGCCCTCGGCGACGATGATGTCGAGCTGTTCGCTGACGCGCTTGACGCGGCTGGGATCGGTGTCAATCTGGGTAATATCGTGCCCGTCTTGGCTCAGTTGCTTGCTCAACTGAAAGCCGATGGCTCCGGCACCTATGACCAAAATGTGCATGATTTTTCAGGCAAATTTCGCGTTGTAGGGGGCGGTTTGTAAACCGCCCCCTACCTAGTCGATGTGGAAGACTTCGCGCAGATCCTTGGCAATAGGGCTGTCGTCCGGGTTGGAGGCCATGATGTCCTTCATGTAGGTCCACCACCGGCGGCACTCCGGCGTCTCGGCGATGCGATTCCAGCGCTCTTCGTCCTCAATTTCCACATAGGCAAAAAGCTGGTGGGTGTCTGCGTCGAGGAAGATGGAGTAGTTGTGGACGCCGTGGTCTTTGAGGGTCTGCTCCAGCTCGGGCCAGATGGGGTTGTGGCGCTTTTCGTATTCGGCGTGTTGGTCGGGATTGACCTGCATGACAAAGGCTTTGCGAATCACGGTTGTCTGCTCCTTTTCTTAAAGTTATGCCAAGTGTCTGGCATTTAGCCCGCTGAGTCAAATTAAGCGTATATTGCGGGGCCAAATCAGAAGTTGAAGATCATATTGCCCTCGACGCCGTAGGCCCCGTCGATGAAAAGCCACAGGCAGGCCGTGGTGAAGTCGCCGAGGATTAGTCCTAAAAAGAACGGCATTAGGGTGCGGTAGGTGCGCACCCCGCCGTAGCGCAGGATGGTCGCCTTGAGTAGCCAGGCTAAAAAGATGGACAGCCAGCCATAGTAAACAATGGTGAAGGTAGAGGCGATGGGAAAACCCAAAGGATGCAGAGGCCACCACGCGAAGCGGTGGCGCAAAAAGAGCAGGGCTGCCATGACAAAGCTCCCGCTGGCGGTGAAGGCAAGGCGCGGGGCGAACGACGGCTCGGGTGCGTTGTACACTGATGCCATATAGGTGAAGGGCCAGCGCGGCGCGCCGCTAAAGTACCAGCCGTGCAGGTTGATGCCACCATAGGTATAGGCGAGGGTCATGGTAAACCAGATCGAGCCGAGTAGCCCCACGGCGATGGCAGCGAATAAGGCCCAAGGCAGCCAGCGCGGCGCAGGCGAGTCGCCGGAGGTGAGCTTGAGGCTGTGCATGACGGCGTTCATCATGTTGGCCGCGGTCTCGCCCATCCACACCGTGCTCAAGCCCAAGCCGGTCATGTTGCCGAGGCCGAGGGTCTCGGGGCCAATGCCTCGGGTGATAAATGCCTGTGGGGCCATCGGCGTTTGGCAGCCGGGGATACCAGCTTCGCAGACGATGCGCGACAGACCGATAAAGACGATGAGCGCCCCTACCACTAGCAGTACTGCGGCGTACAGGGAGAGGCCGGTGAGGGTCAGCCATGCGACCATGAACGCCACGCCGACGGCTAGGCCGCCAAAGGCCGTGCGCGGGGCCATGAGTTCGCCGGGGGCTGGCTCGCCTTTTAACGCTTGGCTCCACAGGCGGCGCAGATGGGCGCGGGCGGTCCACATCACAAAGAGGGCCAGCACCAAGAGGCCACCGGCCTGCTGATGGGAGACGGGGACCGAGCCACCGCCCGAGGTCCAAATATCGCCCCCGCCGATGACGAGGCCGATGCGAGCGAAGACGACTTTTTCTAGGGTGTAGAACAAAAAGAAAAACCAGATGCTGAAGGATACGCTGAGCGCCATCAGGTAGGCTAGGCCCAAGATAGGCAGATTGATCATCCAGGGCAGGCCGACGCTACCTTGGAGCAGGGATAGGCGGCCATACAGGGCGATGGGCTGGAAGGCGTCGTGGTAGTAGTTGAGCGAGTTCCACGAGTGGATCAGGAGCGGCACGGCAAAGCCTAGCCACAGCAGGCGGTTTTTGAACAAGCGGCCGAAAAGGGACTCGGAGTCCGCGTCTTCGAGCATGGTAAGGGGTAGGCGGGTGAGGGGAAAGACGAGCCGCTCGTTGGCGATCCATTGGCCTCGGAGCAGCACGCCGAGGCAAAAGAGGACCCAGTAGAAGGTGAAGAGAAAGCAGATCCAAGCGGCTAGCGGGCGGCTCCAGGCGGCCCACGGTATGGCGCTGCCCTGGGGCAGTCCCTCGTAGAACAGGCGCACGGCCTCGGTATCGCTGGGTGCTAGCCAAGGATGGATGTACTCGACGAAAAGCTCTTGCCAGGCATTCTCCGGCGTGGCGTAGTACGCGGCTCCGGTGATGACCGACAGGAAACTGCCGGTGAAGCCGGTGGTGACCACGACTGAGCCGACCAGCATCATGGCGTACACGGCGATGAGTTCGGCGCGGGAAAAGGCCCACGCGCGGCCCAGCATCTTGAGCAGAGGTAGGGCCGCGGCCGTTAGCAGAAAGAGGAAGAGGACGGCGATTAGAGGGATGGCATTGCTGGTGATCTGCGAGCCCTTGACGATGAGGATGCCCCAAGGGCTCAGCACGCTGATCGCCCCCACGAGGAGCAAACCCGTGAGGACGGCGCGCAGAGAGAAAGCGGACGGAGGGATGGTGCGGGACGTGAGAAACCGCCTATTTGAGACTGCGGATGAAGTAGAGCAGGCGCTTGAAAAAGTTTGGCCGGATGCCGGGGTTCTCAGTGCGTTGGGCCACCATGTGGTAGGCTTGGAGTTGGTGGTTGTACATGGCGTGGGACCCGCCCCACAAGTACAGGCGGAAGGCGCGGAAAACCGCTTCGCCCCAGCGCTCGACGACGGTCTGGCGGTTGGCCTCAAAGCGGGAGGCCCAGTGCTTCAGAGTCAGGGCGTATTCGTGAGTCTCATCTACCACTTCCTCCACCTTGAAGCCGTGCATGAGGAACTCTTGCAGCAGGTCGGGTAGGCACAGGTACGTGTGAGTACCGGGGTAGATATAGCGACGCACGAAGTTGCTCACCTTGTATTTTTCGAGCGTGGCCGAGGCGTCCAAATAGATGCGCCCTCCGGGTTTGAGGCATTTCCACACTTGCGCGGCAAAGTCGCGGTAGTGTGGGATGTGCTCAATGACGCCGAAGATGACAATGGCGTCGTACGGCTCGGGCGGGTCGTGTTCGAGGAAATCTTCAAGGAGGATTTGACAGTTCGTCAGCCCTTGTTCGGCGATGAGGTCTTGATGCAGCTGGTGCGAGTCCTCGGCAATGGTCAGGGCCGTGCTGTGGATGCCGCGCGGACCGGCGTAGCGGGTAACTGCGCCCCAGCCCGCGCCGATGTCGAGCAGGCGGTCACCCGGTTTTAGGTCTAGGGCTTGGGCCATAGTGGCAAACTTGTGCTCAGCGGCTTGTTCCAGCGTCTCGTCATCGTCGTGGAAGAGGCAGTGCGAGTACAGATGGTACTGGCGATCGACGAAGGCCAAGTAGAAATCGTCGCCGAAGTTATAGTGGTGCGCGATGGCAGCGCGGTTGAGGCGGACGCGGTTGCTCCAGAGGAGTTGGAGATAGGCCCGCAGCAGGAAGCCGAGGCTGACATTGCCCTTCTTGGCATGTTGACGCAGATCTATGAAGGCGTGCACATCGCCCTCGATTTCGATCTGGCCTTCGACGTAAGCGCGACCGATGGCGTATTCGTCGAGTCTTTTGCTGAGCACCTCGTCGGAGTGGAAGACGACGCTAAAGGCCGGTTCGCCCGCCGGTCCTAAGCGCAAGGTCTCGCCTTGTGCAAAGGTGAATTGGCAAGGAATGGGGACGTCGGCGAGGGCCGCGTGGAGTAGGCGGGCAGCCGCGCATTGGGGCTGGGGGGGTGGAGCTTGCTCTTGTGGAGCTTGCTCTTGCTGTAATTGGGGCTGTGCGGTCATGATGGTTTTTCCTGGCGGCACAATTAGTTGCGCAAGGGGGACATTTAGTGCTGATGGGGTACAGATTATTAAACTTAGCCCAACTCGTCAAGAAGATGGGAAAAGGAGCGAGGTCATGCAGGTGATTGGATGGGGCAGGATGGTGTGGAGTATAGGTGCGGTTGTGTGGTTAGGTTGTGTGTCGGTTGAAGCGGAGCGTCCGATCGCGACTGAAGCGTCGACGGGCGACATCCCGCAGAGTGCGTGGCCAGAGGCTTGGTTCCAGCCGCCGGCCACGGCTTCGGCGGTGGAATTGCAGACCTTCCACCAGTCGCCCGTACTCGATGAATTGGTGGCCACCGGTGAATTGCCGCCGGTCGCCGAGCGCCTGCCCGCCGACCCGGTGGTGGTCGAACCCTACGGAGAAATTGGCCGCTACGGGGGCACGGCCCGGCTGTTTTTCGCGGGTGAAAGTCTGATCAACGTGCCCGAGGGGGTGCTGCGTCCGGGGCCGCAAATGCGGTTGAATCTACCGAATTTTGCGGCAAAGGCCGAGTATCTCAACGGCGCGCGGACCTTGCGGATTACTCTGCGCCCCGGCCACAAGTGGTCCGACGGCCATCCCGTAACGGCTGATGACTACGCGTTCTGGTTCGACCACGTGCTGATGAACGAGGAGCTCACGCCAGTGGTGGAGCCTCGATTCAAGGGCGCGCGAATCGAAAAGCACGACGCGCACAGTTTCAGTTATCACTTTCCTCAGCCGATGCCGCTGTTTGTCAACCATCTCGCCCACAACAGTTCGCGCTTGGTGATGCCGGCGCACTTTATGCGCCGCTACCACCCGGATTTCACCGATCCCGCGCAATTGGAGCGCGAGGCCGAAGAGCTGGGTTTGCAGGACTGGCTCACCTATTTCGGGGCGGTCAACAGCACGACTGATCTGATTCACTTCAACCGCCCTGTACTGACGGCGTACGTGCTAGTCAGCCGGACTTCGACGCGCGCCCTGCTGCGCCGCAATCCCTACTATTTCAAGGTGGATCCCGCAGGCAACCAGTTGCCCTATATCGACTACTTGGAGGTGCAGCGAGTCGATAGCCCCGAGATCATGGCGGCCAAAGCCTCGACCGGACAGGTTGACTTTGCCGGGCGGCAGTTTATGACGGCCGATATTCCGCTGTTTAAGCGCTTTGAGCAGTACAACGACTATTCCACGTACGTCTGGCCGCGGCCCTACGGCTCGGACGTGGTGTTGCAGTTCAATTTGAATCATCCCGACGAGGGACTGCGGCGGATTTTCCAAGACGTGCGCTTCCGGCGAGCGATGTCGCTGGCCATCAATCGGGAGGAAATTAACGACATCGTTTACTTTGGCTACGGGGTGCCGCGTCAACTTACGGTGGTGTCTGCGAGCCGCTACTTCGAGCCAGAATTTGCCACGGCTTGGGCGGAGTTTGACCCGGTGCGTGCGCGTGCCCTGTTCGACGAGATGGGACTTATCGATCGCGACGGAGATGGCCGGCGCGAGCGGCTCGACGGTAAGCCATTGCAAATCACCTTGGAGTACATGATCGGCGAGACGCCCAAGCAGGTTACCTTGGACTTGGTCACGGCCCACTGGCGCGAGGTAGGGGTAAGCGTCAATCTCAAACAGATCAGCGGCAGCTTGCAACGAATCCGCGCTAAGGCGGGCTTGATGGACATGACCATCTGGCACGCCGATCGCAACGCGGATATCCTCTTTCCCATTGAGCCTTATTGGTACGTGCCGACTAATGGCGGCTGGGAGCAGAGCCAGTGGTCTAAGTGGACGCGGTGGTATTTCTCCGACGGCGCACTCGGGTGGGAGCCACCGGCGCAGATTAAGGAGCTGATTGGCTGGTGGGAGACGCTGCGCCGCACCACGGACGAGGAGGAGCGCATTGCGATGGGCAAGAAGATTCTCCGCAGCCAAGCCGAGAACCTGTGGGCCCTCGGCGTCATTGGCTTGGGGCCGCATCCGGTCGTGGTCAGCCACAAGCTGCACAATGTGCCGCCTCAAGGCTATTGGGGTTGGGATTCGCGCTGGACGTGGCCGTACTATCCAGAGACTTGGTATTTGGACGAGGGAGGGGAAAAATAGCCGCGAGCGAGCGCCGCGCAGATAGTTGTCTTTTGCCGTTCTATATATATTGTGCCATATTATGCTTTCTTGAATTCATTCGCGGTTTGAGACGCGAAATCACTGAAGAGGAGAGTAGAGTACAAAATGATGCAGCATGTCCTTCGTAGGGTCCGCGTTTTCTTTTTGGTTTTTCTGTGCTTTTTTGCTTTTCCTGTGCATTCGCAGGACCCGCCGGACCCGCCGGACCCGCCGGGGAACCTGTCGGCGACGCCGGGCGATGGGCAGGTGATTCTCCGTTGGACTATCCCCGCTGACAACGGCTCGCCGATCACCCACTATGAGTATCGCCAGCGAGTCGATGAAGACAATGCCTCTTGGAATCCCGACTGGACGACGGTACCAGACAGTAGTGCTCAGACGACGAGCTACACCATAGACGGGCTGACCAACGGCACCACCTACCGGTTTCGGGTGCGGGCCGTCAACGCGGCGGGCGCAAGCAAGACTGCCCGTACTAAGGCGACGCCGGTGTCGTCCAATCGTCCGCCGACATTGGACGGTCCTAGCACGGTGTCGTTTGCCGAAAACAGTACCGATGCCGTCGGTACCTACATCGCTACCGACCCCGATGGCGACCCACTGACGTGGTTGCTGACCGGCCGGGATGCCAGCGCCTTTGAATTGTCAGGCCGCGATACGACGCGCACCCTCCACTTCCGGCAGGCTCCCGACTTTGAAACCCAGCCGACCTATACGGTGGAAGTGGTTGTCACGGACGCCGACTCGTTGTCGGCGACGGTAGCGGTATCGGTAACGGTGTCCAATGTCGATGAGCCGGGCACGGTGGCGCTCTCTACGACGCAGCCTCGGGTCGGCGAGCCGATCACGGCTACCCTGACCGATCCCGATGGCGGCGTGACTTCTGTTGGGTGGACTTGGTCGTCGGGGTCGGCCCCTTCGGACGGGCTTTCTTCGACGTTGAATATCACGCCCGCGATGGTTGGGACTCGGCTGCAAGCGACGGTGGAATACGCCGATGGCCACGGTACGGACAAATCGGCTCAGTCAATTCAGACTGATCCGGTGACCGGCCCGCCGGCCTCGCCGGGGCGCTTGTCGGCCACGCCGGGCGATGAGCAAGTGACTCTCGGTTGGAGCACCCCCGCTGACAACGGCTCGCCGATTACCCACTATGCGTATCGACTCAGCGACGATGGGGGCACCACCTGGGACCCCGACTGGACGGCGATACCCAATAGTGATGCCCAGACGACGAGCTACACCAGAGATGATCTGACCAACGGCACCGAATACACCTTTGAAGTTCGTGCCGTCAACGCGGTAGGCGCAGGCGAGGCTGCTCGTACTACGGCGACGCCAGTGCAGCCCAATCGTCCGCCGGAGTTGGACGGTCCTAGCGCGGTGTCGTTTGCCGAAAACAGTACCGATGCCGTCGGCACCTATACCGCCGCGGACCCCGATGACGACGAACTGACGTGGTCGCTGACCGGCACCGATGCCCGCGCCTTCGAGTTGCAAGGCCGCAGCCCGACGCGCACCCTCCACTTCCGGCAACCCCCTGACTTTGAGACGCAGCCGGCCTACACGGTGGAAGTGGTTGTCGCGGACGTCGGCTCGTTGTCGGCGACGGTGGCGGTATCGGTAACGGTGTCCAATGTCGATGAGCCGGGCACGATAGCGCTCTCAACGACGCAGCCTCGGGTCGGCGAGCCGATCACCGCGACGCTTGCAGACCCCGATGGCCGTGTGACCTCTGTTGGGTGGACTTGGTCGTCGGGGTCGGCCCCTTCGGAAGGGCTGGCTTCGACGTTGACGCCGACGGCCGCGCAGGTCGGGATGACGTTGCAGGCCCAGGCGCAATACGACGACGGGCAGGGTACTGGCAAATCGGCGCGGTCAATTCAGACCGAGCCGGTCATCGGTCGGCCCGACCCGGTGGGGCGCTTGGCGGCCACGCCGGGCAATGGGCAGGTGACGCTGGGTTGGACAACCCCCTCTGACAACGGCTCGCCGATTACCCACTATGCGTATCGACTCAGCGACGACGGGGGCACCACCTGGTCGCCCGACTGGACGACGATACCAGGCAGTGATGCCGAGACGACCCGCTACCCCCTAGACGACCTGACTAACGGCACCGAATACACGTTTGAAGTCCGCGCCGTCAACGTAGTGGGCGCTGGCGAGGCCGCCCGTACTACGGCCACGCTGGTTCATCGTCGGCTGACGTTAGACGGCCCCCGTGCGGTGTCGATAGACGAAAATAGTACCGATGCCTTAGGCACCTATACCGCCCTGGACCCGGATCATACGCCGGATCGTACCATCATCGGCCCTGATGACGGCGAACTGACGTGGTTGCTGACCGACCGGGATGCCGATGCCTTTGCATTGCACGGCCACGGCCCGACGCGCACCCTCCACTTCCGGCAGCCGCCCGACTTTGAAGCCCAATCGACCTACCGCGTCGCGGTGGTTCTCACAGACCATGGCTCATTGTCGGCGACGGTGGCGGTTTCCGTTACCGTGGTCAATGTCGATGAGCCGGGCACGATAGCGTTCTCTACGAACCAGCCAACGGTGGGCGAGCCGATCACCGCGGTACTGACCGACCCGGATGGCGGCGTGACTTCTGTTGGGTGGACTTGGTCGTCGGGGGCTGGCACCGCGGAGGGGTTGGTTTCGACGTTGACGCCGACGCAAGCGCAGGCCGGAACGCCGTTGCAGGCGACAGCCAACTACGACGACGGCCACGGTCCGGGCAAATCGGCGCGGTCGGTTCAGACGGCGGCGGTCCTCGGTCGGCCCGATCCACCGGGGAGCTTGTCGGCCACGCCGGACGATGGACAGGTGACGCTGGATTGGACGCCCCCCGATGCCAACGGCTCGCCGATTACGCGCTATGAATATCGACTCCGCGACGACGAGGGCACCACGTGGGACCCGGACTGGACGACGATACCCAACAGTGATGCCCAGACCACGAGCTATACCTTGGACGGACTGACCAACGGCACCGAATACACGTTTGAAGTCCGTGCCGTCAATGCGTTGGGTGCTGGCGAGGCCGCCCGTACTACGGGCATCCCGGCCACCGTGCCGTCGGTGGTGGTCTATCTTGTGGCGACGCCCCATCCGGCGCAGGTGGTTATTGATTGGGGGACCCCGGCGTCCAATGGAGGCACCCCGATCATCGAATATGAGTTTCGCTACAGCAGTGCCAGCCCGGCCACCTGGACGGACGCGGAGCCGGCTTGGGCGACCGTGCGGGGCGGTTCTTTGACGCGTATCCAGACCGTGTCGCGCCTGACCAACGACACCGAATACACGTTTGCCGTCCGCGCCGTCAACGCGGCGGGCCCAGGGCCGGCGCGCCGGGTGTCGGCCACGCCGGGGGGCTCTGCGCCGGGGCCGGTTGGCACCTTACAGGCCACGCCGGGCGATGAGCAGGTGACGCTGGGTTGGTCGGCTCCGTCGTCGGATGGCGGCACGGCGATTACCCACTACCAGTATCGGCGGGGCAGCGGCAATTGGAGTACCGTGCCTGGGGGAGCCTCGGCGCGCGGCCAGACCGTATCGGGGCTGACTAACGGCACGACCTATACGTTTTATGTGCGGGCGGTCAACAGGGCGGGCGTGGGGCCATCGCGGAGTGTAACGGGCACGCCGGCCAAGACGGTCATAATCCCACCCCCTTCCTGCACACTGTACCTGTCGGGGTCCCCCGGAAGGACGAGTGTGTCTCTCAGTTGGAGCACCTCCAACTGCGAGGGGATCACCCACTACACGGTTAATGGGAATTCGGTAGGGACCAACACTACCCATACGGAGCGGGATCTGGAAAGCGGCACCAAATACACCTTTACGGTGTGTGCCAAAAAGAATAGAGAAAGCCTGGACTGCGATACTGAGACGATCGAAATCCCGCCCCCCTGCGCCTCGGGCTCGGTGTCGCTGACGACGACCTCGCCGGTGGTGGGGCAACCGGTGACGGCGACGCTGACAGACCCGGATGGCGGGATCACCGGGGCGAGTTGGACTTGGAGTCGCTCGCCTTCGTCGCAGTCGGCCGCCAGTACGCCCTACCCGGAGCTGTCCAGCTATACACCTTCAGAATCGGACGTGGGGAGTCGGCTGCAAGCGTCCGTCACCTATAGGGATAACTGCGAGCCGGACGACAATGCCAACGAGGCCAGTAGTGCGTGGACCGCTCCGGTGAAGGCCGCCTCGGGCAAACCCGTCAGTCTCCAGGCGATGCCCGACTCCGTGCTCGCCGCTCTCGCCGCACCCAATCCGTTCAATCCAACCACGACGTTGCATATCCAGCTACCCGCCACAGGCCCGGTCTCGCTGACCATCTACAATATGGCCGGCCAGGTGGTACGCACCTTGTGGAACCACCACGTATTGCAAGCAGGCTATCACACCATCGAATGGGACAGCCGCGACCAGCAGGGACACCCGGTCACTTCGGGCGTGTACCTGTATCAGCTACGAACCCGCCAGCAAGTCCTGATAAACAAAATGGTCCTGATTCGATGAACGCAGGATACGCACAAACTAGGCGTCCGCCCGCCGGCCTATCCATGAGGTCGGGGTATGTACCTCTAGCAAGGAGTTTCAAATGATGATTTTCACGGTACTCTTGTTGTTTCTTTCCGCTTGTGAGAAGGAGAGTGGTCCGCTCACGCCGGCTGGCAAAATACGTACGACTAAGGTGGACCCGCCCCGTTCCGTACGCGTTGAAAAAGGAGAGGGGAATTCTGTCGATATAAGATGGTCTGCCCCCGCTTCCGATGCTGGGTTCAGCGGGCGTTATAACGTCCAATTCAAACGCCGCTCGCGTGCGACCTACAAATTTTCTTATGAAACCGAAGCGCGCACGTACAACGTCAATGTGATTCGCGATACCACGTATGATTATCGGGTGCGGTCTTTGGCTGCTGCCGGATGGGAGCCGTCGGATTGGGTCACCACTCAGTACACTCTCACCGGGGTGGCCGTAGAAAATAGCGCCCG
>JAJEGS010000006.1 GCA_022819745.1 Candidatus Latescibacterota bacterium
GACGCTGGGTCACTTGTCCCAACCCAGCCGGATTGGCAAACACCGCATCGGCGTTGTCGGCCACCGCCACAAAGCTGTTGCCCAACCCCTGAGCACGAGCACCCGAACCCACATTCTGAATGTTGACAACTCCCTCGCTGGCAGTTGCCAGCAGGGCCGCACAAGTGATACTAATTGCAATTTTCATACGCTTGCCTCCTCCGCTTGCGAGATGCGTTTGTACTGTGTATTGCCATTTATATAAATATAAAAACTATTAGCCGTCAATCAAAAATAGTCCCGCTTGCGCCGTGCCCAATTCCTTGACGAATCAAGGCCATATGGTTGTTATTATAAGTTTCCTATGGCATGTATCTCTAAACTCACGAGGTGAACTTTGACCACTATCAAAGCTACCAATATCGTCCGCCACGAGGGCCATGTCAGCCGTGAGCAACGCGAACGCCTGTTGCACCAACAAGGGGCGTTGCTCTGGCTGACGGGCCTACCGAGTTCCGGCAAAAGCACGATTGCTTATACAGTCGAACACGCCCTGGTCGCCCGCGGCCATTTGGCCTATGTGCTAGACGGCGATAACATCCGCTTTGGGCTCAATAAAAATTTGGGTTTTTCCGCTGACGACCGGGCGGAAAATATCCGGCGGATCGGCGAGGTAGGAAAGCTCTTTGTCGATGGAGGTTTCCTAACCCTCGCCAGCTTTGTCAGCCCCTATCAAGCCGACCGCGACGGGGTGCGGGCGCTGATGGCAGAGGGCGATTTCGTCGAAATTTTTATCGACACCCCAATTGAGCTGTGCGAAGAGCGCGATCCCAAGGGCCTCTACAAAAAAGCCCGAGCCGGTGAAATACCCAATTTTACCGGTGTTTCAGATCCCTATGAAGAACCTGAAAATCCTGAATTGGTCATCAAAACCAACACAGCAACGCCCTCGGAGGCGGCCGTGCAGGTCATCGACTTATTAGAGAAAATGGGCAAAATTCAACCCATGCAGGCTTGAACAAACCCAGCCAGCCTATTCCTTCCACCATGCAGCAGGGGATCGCCAGATCCCCTGTTTTGCGTTTGCTGATGCGATGCGTAAGATACTGAAACAAGCCCTCCAGTACGGCCTAAGTTTAGGCCTGATGGGGCTTTTTATTTATTGGGCTTTTGAGGGGATAAACCGAGAGGAACTCTGGGACGCCATGACTGGCATTTCGCCGGTTTGGGCCGCTGTCATGTGCGTCGCAACGCTGGGGACCTTGGTATTGCGAGCTTGGCGCTGGCAGGTCCTCATGCGACCCTTTGCGCCGCAAGTGAACAACCTCAACGCGTCGCTCGCCCTAGCTATATGCTATGCGGCCAATGTGGCCGTGCCGCGATCGGGCGAGATCTTGCGATGCGTCAGCCTCAAGTGGACCACTGGGACGAGCATCAGCGCCCTGATGGCCACGATCGTGGTGGAGCGCATTCTCGATCTGTTTTGGCTCATCGTCTTGTTCTGGCTCATCGTCTATATCGATATCGCCTTGCCCGCGCTTTGGACGTTGGTCGGTGCAGATCGGGACACCATTGGCCTACTGGCCCTAGTTGGTTGCCTGGTCGCGCTGAGCGCCTTGGTCTTGGTATCCGTTTATCGGGAAAAAATCTTGGCTGGAATTCGCCCACTGCTCGCTCGGATCGCTTGGGGACGCGGCGAGCGGATCCTCAAAATCATCGAGACCTTCATCGGCGGACTCTCCGCCCTGCGGCAACAACCGACAGCGTACTTTGAAATCCTAGTTAGTTCGGTCCTGCTCAACGCGGCCTACGTATTTATTATCTACGCGGCTTTTATCGGCATGGGCTTGGACCAGACATACAACCTCGACGCAGCAGCGGCACTAGTGGTCATGGCCATATCGTCTATCGGAGTAATCATTCCAACGCCTGGGGGGATCGGTTCGTATCACTTCCTCTTTGGCGAGGCCATGCATCGCCTCTATGCGGTGCCCCTTGCCACCGCTTTAGCCTGCGCCACATTGACCCATGCTTTAGCGAATCTGACCTATATCTTCGTCGGTGGCCCAACCCTGCTGTGGCAGTGGCAGCAGAGCCGACGGGGCCGTTCAGAATATCCAGACGATTAGGATCGACCCGCCCACGTAGCCGAAGGCTTCTATCAGCCCGGCCCCCACATTCGGCTGCTCCTCAACCTGTTCGGCACCTAAGCGCACGCTGGGGGCCAAGAGCATATTGGTCAACTTGTGGATGACGTAGAGCGCGACAAAACCAAAAACCACGTCCACGCCAAAAATTTGGAGGCTTTCGATCCATCCTGCGTAGTCGCCAGCCACGGCGATGCTGACGATATTGCCCATGCCCACCAGTACGCCGCCGAAGGCCAAGCCAACCGCGGCATTGTCGCGCTCTAGTTCGCGGTGAATCGAATGTGGGGTAATCCACTCGTAGAGCAGCCCAGCCACTATCAGCACCACTTGCGCCAGCAGCCAGAAAACCACGCCGCTCCACAGCGGTCCTTCCCCCAGTACAATGGCCAGCACGATCAGGCCATTGGCAATGTGCATCCCCGCCTCGACAAAGGCCGTCCCCACATTCTGATCCTCGATGACCTCCTTGCGGTTGTCGAAGTGGAACAGAAGCGCCCGCTCACATAGAACGCCGGCGATGACCATCAAGACAATCGCCAAGAGACCGTACTGGGCGATGCCAATCAAGTCGGCTTGCCAGCCGAGCGAAGAGCCGCTCAACGCCCCCCCCAACGCCAGGCAAATCCCAAAGAAATAACCGCCCACTGCAACGGCCATCGCGTGGTTGTTGCGGCCGTAGAGTTCGTTTTTGAGATCGACTCGGCGAAAAACCCGGGCATAGACCTGCTTGGCGACAAAGAGCAGGATGAAAGCCTCTAAGAGATAGACTAGGGTCTGAGCCATCGTCATTAAAGTATCCACTGATTCCCCCTATTTTCCAAAGCGCGAGGAACCGCGTCCCCACCCGGAGGTGGTGCGGCCCATGCGGTTTTTGACTTGACCACTAAAGGCCTGTCGGCGGCTTTGCTGGCGCTGGTAGAATTGCGGTCGCGTCTTTTGGGTTTGAGAACCGCGCGACCCAAAAGTGGGCTGCCCCCCTTTTACCGGCCCGTAGTACGGACGTCCCCTTTCCCGGTTGCGGCGGTAGTCCTCCCAATCGCCGCGACCAACGTTCCACCCCCCCATTAAGCTGCTCATCAGCGCATACTGGCCGTAAAATTGCCAAAACCCACCGCCCCCCCAAAATCCGTACTGGGGATTGCCGACGTATTGATAGCCCGGCGGGTGCGCTTGATTGGCTCCCGTGCGGCGGCCGTCAAGCGACTTGGAGGCCACGACCATGCCGACGTACTTTTCGTAGCGGTAGAAGGTCTCTTCACGGACTTCCATCCAATCGGTACGACGCTCCTCGTACACGATGGTATCGCGCCCGGCCACGCGCTGTCCCGCAGCCGTCAACACTTGGAAGCGAAGGGCGTAGTCGGGGAAAAACGATCCTTCGACGCGGGTATCATCGACGATCAGCGAGTACTCGGGATAGCGATCTAAGTCGCGTATTAGCTCCCGCACTGGGTCTTTTGACCCACAGGCAATCAGGCCCCACAACGCCAAGACCGCTACGCGCCAAGCCATTTCAAGTGCCCTCCTCCACCGGCAGGATGTCGGTGAATTGGTATTCTTCTACCTCCAAGCCCGCGTACGCGGCAAAGTCGCGCTCGCCCCACTGGCTGATAAAAAGCACTTTGCCCTCTTCTCCTTCAAACGACCAGTTGACAAACTCGCGCTCCGCATCGGCGTCGCCTTTGCGGTACAGGCCCGCGTCACTCGTGCTCCCCACGTATTCATCACCCTGAAACCGTACAGTTTCAGGCGGGTCGCCATCGGCGATAATCGCCGCGGCAATATCGCCTTCGATCTCGTCGATGCCAATCGCCTGCGTCAAGGTCCAATAGGCTTTGCCGTCTTCTACGCCGCCTTCAAGGAAGCGCACCTGGCCATCGGCCTGCAATTCCCATTCCTCGGTAGTATAGCCTTCGTAGTCATAGCTTCCACGGCCTGTAACTTGCCACGTTTTGAGATCGTAATCGACTAGAAAGCCCACCTTCATGGTACTGAGTGAGTACTCCTGATAGGTCGGTTCGTCCTCGTTTTGGCGGCCACCGAACCACTTTTTAAAGCCCATTTTGTCTTCCTTTCAAAACTGATTACCCCGACCCTGTCGATAATAACGCGCCAGCACCGGCCTATCAAGTCGGTTGGCCTGCACAGGCAGTCGGGCCATATCGCCGTCGAACACCGCGAGGGCACTCCAGACTTGGCGGTCGATATAGCGCGTGGGAACCGCAAAATCGACCGCGGTCGCATCCAACACGTCGGGTCCTGCCAAGTGGAACCCCCACTCGCCAAAAGAGGGCACGTGCAAGTGATAGGAGTGGACGGCAAAGCCCGCTTCCTCCAAGGCGGCGGCAATGCTCCAGTACGCCTCGCGGACGTGGTACGGGCTAGAAGCCTGGGTCGCCAAGACGCCTTGTGGGCTGAGCAACTTGCGACACAGCCTATAGGCCTCGACCGAATAGAGCTTGGCCAAGCTCTCTTCGCGGGGATCGGGCAAGTCGATTAGTATCGCGCCATACGGCACGTGCTCGCGCTGCAAAAAGACAAAGCCATCTTCGTTGACCACGCGCACCTGGCGGCGATTCAAGGCATTGTCGTTGAGCCGGGTCAGGTGGATGTTGCGTTGGGCCAGCCGCGTTACCGCCGGGTCGAGATCGACTAAATCGACGTGTTCAACCTCCTCGTATTTGAGCACCTCCCGGGCCGTCAGCCCGTCCCCTCCCCCGATGATGAGCACCCTTTCGCGAGAGGGTGCCAGCGCCAGCGCCGGATGGACTAGGGCCTCGTGATAGCGGTGCTCGTCAATGGAGGCGAATTGCAAGTGCCCGTTGAGATAGAGCCGCAGGTGTTCGTCGCGCCGGGTCAGGACGATTTGCTGGTAGGCCGATTGCTCGCTATGAACGATGCGGTCTTCGTACAGGTCGCTTTCCCACCGCGCCCGCAGCCCCTCCCCCTGCCAAGCCAGTGCCCCTAGGGCCGCAATAACCACAAAGGCTTGCACCCCTAGGGAGAGGAAAGCGCGTTGCTCTATCAACGTCCCCTTAAAGGCAAGCACCACGCCGAGGCCGAGGCCCGCGTTGACCAAACCGGCGACCAACGCCGTGTGCAAGCTGCCGAGGAAGGGCAACAGGATGTATGGGAAGAGCAATGAGGCCAACAAGGCCCCCAGATAATCAAGGGATAAAACGTTAGATAACGCCGCGCGCAACGTCCCGTGACCGCGCAAAAGCCGGGTAATCAGCGGCACTTCTAGGCCGATCAACGCGCCAATCGCCGTGCTCAACGCCAACATGCCAGCCCTAAAGTGGTCGGTGTATCCATAGAGCACGTAGAGTACGCCAACCGAAACCCCACCCAGAAGCCCCAGCCAAATCTCTAGCTGGGCTAGCCGCGTCAACAACAAGTCGTCGGCGACAAAGCGCGAAAGCCAAGAGCCAAGCCCCATCGCCGCGAGAAAAAAGCCGATGGTCAGGGAAAACTGCTCGACGCTATTGCCGAGGAAGTAGGACGACACACTGCCGATGAGTAGCTGATAGACGATGGCGCAGACCGCGGCCGAGAAAATGGCCACCAGCAAAAACAGCGCACCCAGCCTAGGCATCCGCAAGCCCTCCTAGCGAGGAGGAATACGCCATGCCAAGACAGTCCATGGCTTGCTCCGCCGCCAGCATACCGGAAAATATGGCTTCTTCGCACAGGGGCAGGCCAGTCACATCGCACGAAGCAAAAAATATCCGCTCCATTGGCTGCTCCCGCCAAGCAGCCATCGGTCCCCACAGCGACCCGGGACTGGGCCGCATCATTCCGTGCCCCCAGCGATACAGATCGACGCGCTCTACAAGGTCGTCTAGCTCCGGGTGAACTCGGCGCAAATCGGCCATGATCTGTTCGGTCCAAAATGAATGGTCCTGCGCGAGCAAGGCGTGCCGGGCGTCCGCGAGTTGATCGACAAAGGGCCAATAGTACAGCAACACGCGGCCGCCGCCCTGCTGGTGATCGGCGACTACATAGCCCAGCGATGGGCTATCGTACAAAACATTGTCCCAAGTAGTTTGCTGGGCAGCGAGCGGCTCTTTGAGAAAAATCGCTGCCACTAACCAAGGGCTATACTCGATAGCTGCCATGGCTTTGGCCTGTGCATCCGGCAAGCCCACGATCGCATAAGGAGCTGTGTGGAGCTTGCCAGCGTACACCGCGGTCCGCGCGGTCAGTTGCCGTTTTTCCTCGGTCGCCAAGTCGATGTACCCCAACCGCACCTGCGATCGCTCCTCGGCTAGACGAGCCACTAGAGCCTGTCGCTTTATCTCGTTCTTCCCCAACCTATTAGCGAGTTGTGTAACGAGGTGCCCATTGCCCTCGGGCCACGTCAGCGTGTGGGCTGGATACGCCTCCTCAATCCGGTAGTCGTAGAACCGACAGGCATAGTAGTGAATCCCGGCCCACGCCGAGACTTGGGCTGCCGTGCTGCCGTAGTCGTCGCGGCAAGCGTAATCGACCAGCCAGCGGAGCCGGTCGTCGGGCCATCCCTCTTCGCGGAGATACTGGGCCATACTGATCTGGTCCAAACGCCGAACCCTGACATCGCTTGTGCTGTAGCGCAAGGGCATGGCAAAGGCTCGGCGTCCGTCCCGACCGCGATGCAAGGCCCAGCGCAGCATCTCGTCTTCAAAGCGCAACAACGCCTCGCGCTCTCGGCCCGATGCGTCGATAAACGGATCTAATCCATCGGTCCAGCGACCTCTATAGAACAGCCGCTCGTGCGGCCAGCGCAGCATCGTCCCAGCGGCGACCATCGGCTTATTCGCCGCGTCGTAGCCGTCGATGACGCCTAGATCTTGCAGTATTTCGTGGATACAGTCGGCTTCGGCGGGAGGGATGTTGATGTAGTGAGCGCCCCAAGGAAATACCCAATCGCCCCATTGGCCGCTGCGACTGGTACCCCCTAGCTGGTCTTCGAGGTCGAGCAGAAGGATTCGCTCCACTCCCGACCGACGCAACTTCCACGCCGCCGCCAAGCCAGAGATCCCACCGCCAACAATGGCGACATCGCACGCGTGATCTGTCGGGGTAAAATCCGCCCAGGAATGCACATCGCGCAGTAGGTGCCCTCGCGGTAGGCCCTCGTTGACGATCCGCCCGGGGATCGGCCGCTGCTGGTCAGACGAGCAACCGCTCCAAGCGGCCCAGCTACCCGCCGCAGCGAGTGCGCCGAAAAACTGCCGGCGGCTAAGGGCCTTATTAGAAGCCTTTTTCAAAATCCCGGGACACCCCCAAGCACCACCATCCCATCTCTGCGCCCATCTGCGTTCATCTGCGGATAGTCAGCCGCCGGAGGCCGTAGTGCGCAGCCCTTATTTTGCCGTCTTCATTCTGGCCTTGAGTTGGGCCAGCGAATCATCGACCTTGGCTCCCTTGCTGTCGGCAAGGGCCTTGTCGATCTCGTCTTCAACGGCCGTCCCAGCGTCGCCCATATCGCCATAGGCTTCGGCGAGCGCTTCCTGCTCTTCGGCTTTTTCCTTCATCCGTTCGAGCAGAGCCGTGGTGCCCTTTGAGTCGATATTGGCCAAGTGCTGGTTGATTTTGCGGGTGGCGTTGGCGGTTTTAGTGCGCGCCTTGAGGGTTACCAGATCGTTCTCGTACGAGGCAATTTTCGACTTCAAATCGTTGACGTTGCTCTGTAGCTTGTCGGCCATCGCCTGTTGGGCTTGAGCCTGTTGAGAGGCTTCTGCGTGTCGCCCCTGGGATTCCTCGACGCGGGTCAGTGCTTCGCGGGCCAAGCGGTCGGCTTCGGCTTCCTCCATCTGGCCGGACTCGGCCTTTTGCAACAGCAGCATGGCTTTGCGCTCGTAGTCTTCGGAGCGCCGCCGGTGATCCTCGGACTCGCGGCTGAGCCTGATGGAGATCGCCTTGACCTCGGCGAGGGCCTTGAGACTGTCCTGCAAGTCCTTTTTTAAGTCGCGGATCGCTTGCTCGCTCATCTTGATCGGATCTTCGAGCTTATCCACCATGGCGTGAGCCTCGGCCTGCCCGGTTTTAAACAAGCGTTGAAATATACCTGCCATATCCTATCCTCCTATTTGGCGGCAAACCCCAGTAATTCCTCCCCGTGCTCGGCCAAACCGAGACTGAGGGAGTTGATTGTGCTTTCCAGTTCGTTTAAGTCCAAATTCTCCAGCGCCAGCGTATTGCGATAAAGCAGCGAATCGCCTTCTTCGTTGAGGACGAAGGCACCAAAGACCAAGTCGCGGTTCATCTGCAAAATTCGCTTATAGGTGTCGGCAGCCTCAGCCGCGACCTGGAGGATAAGCTGTTCGATTACGAGCACCGTCTCCTCGCAATCAATAACTAAGTTTTGTACCCCCCGCTCCTCGTCGTTGACAATGATTATTTCCTCGGCGGGAATCTCCTCGGCGATGGCAAGGCCCAACTCGAGGGCGTACTCCTTTACTGTGGCAAAGTCAGCCATAAGCATTCCTCCAATGCTAGTTTAATGGGTCGTCAGGGACTTCTCTAGCTCTTTATAGGCGTGCGTCAACTGGGCGCACAGCGCGTTGGCAACCTCGCGCTTGGCCGGATCCTGGGCGTGTCGGTCGGGGTGGTACTGCTTCATCAACCGCTTCCACGCCGTCTTCACCTCCTCCAGATTCGCCCCATAGGGGAGCTCCAGATTGGCGTAATACCCAGCGAGTACCGGGTCTTCGGCCGGTGCGACAGATGCGGGCGGCGGCGGCGGCCAATGCTCGTAGGTATCGCTCGGCTCGCTGGCCGCAGTATGCGCCCTCACGACGCGGAATATGCGCCCAAGTAAGTCCATAAATGGCGAAGATACAGGGACTGCCGGACCTTGTCCACCCCCTCAATAGGCGAGGGAAGAAACGGCCTTGTTGATAATCGACAAAGCCGCGCTGAACATGCCGACCAAGGCCATGCCAACCCCAAACCCCACGCTCAAGACCATGGCGTATTGCCGCCATTGCTGCTTGCCGTACCGCTTCCAAAAGTAGTACCGAGCCAGCAAGGCACCAATGATTTGTGGAATGAGAAAATGCGGAATGCCGGTGACGCTCTGGACGTATCCAAAGATCATAAAGATCGGCATTCCCAAAAAGGTCAGAACAAAGTACGCCACTAAGCCGAAGCTAGCTGCGCCGACGATGATGGGCCACTTCCTACCGCCGAGGGGATGGTGCGTATCCTCGTCGATCAGGCCGTCGCCATCATCGTCGCGGTTGTTGACCAGCTCTTCGTCAATGCCCTCGATGGCCCCCTCCCGATAGGTCAAGCCTAGAGGGAGAGACGACGCATCGGCCACCAAACCTTGAAGTCGGTCTCCATCCCGCTCCCACTCGACTAGCACCGTAGTCGCGGTCTCCTCCACAACCGCAGCAAAGGCGGCCCTTACCTCTTCGCTCTGCCACGTATCCTGCTCAATGCTTTGGCCGTTGATCGTCATAAGGTAGTCGCCGGCTTGCAAGCCCAAACGGTGGCCTAGCCCCGCTTGGGCTACGGTGGCGACGCGCACCGCGTCATATTCGGTCCAACTCTCTACGAATGACGTGTCCGCAACAAACCCAAGCCCCAGAGCTTCCCCCGGCCGGCGCACCACAGCGCGACGCATGGTTTTCTCATCCCGTTCCCAAGCGGCAAACACCGAGTCCGCTCCTTGGGTAAAATACCGATCAATCCGCTCAGTATCCCATTGCGGGACGCGAAGTTCGACGCCGTTTATCGCCCGGAGGCGGTCGCCGTCGGCCAGTCCAAGCTGGCCTCCTAACCCTTCCGGCTCCACACGCTCGACGAGAGCCGCGATATTGAGGTCGCCGTCGTCGTCCTTGCGGTTGCCGGTAAAGCGCATGTCCTGCCACAGAACCTCAAAGAGCAAGGGCATGTCCGAGGATCGTTGCAAAGCCTCGCCGTCAAAGCTGGGCAGGCGATCCACTTCAAAGTAGAAATCAACCGAATCGCCCGGAGCCAAATTGATCGCAGCTCGGAAGTTGGGGTTCGGCGTGGCAATCGCCATGCCGTTGGGGGGCCAAAGTAGCTGGGGGACATCCGACGAAGTACTAGCCGCAGCGGCAATTTTCTCAGCGGCCTCCGGCGGCGGTGGTGCGTCCCCGCCGCTGAAGTCCGTGTAGAAGTAGCCTGTCTGCGACCAAGGTTCATAGTCTCGTTTTACCGGATCGGGCACCTCTAAATCCCTAGTGATCCTCCCCCGCCAGTACCACCAACGGCCGTCCTCCAAATTGGGCGGGCTCCACACGACTTGGCCATTGGGCACAATATCCCCTTCCAACTCCTCTCCGGCGCGCCACGTTTTGTTGTACATCGTGGCAGAGAAGGCGAGCGCTCGGTCAAAGGCCTCCAGCGGCCAATAGACTTGCGCGTATGGGTAGCTCTCCGAGGGAATGGGACCCAAGCGCCAGAGGAAGTTCCAGTACATCAGACTGACCCCTAAGACGATGGGCAACATAAAGAGCTCGGCTTTGAGCAGACTGGTAAACCTCATCCCGGTCAGCTCTACTACCCTAAACCCCTCAGCATGTCCGCCGAAGTTGCGGGTCGGAAAGGGCACTAACCAGATTTCGACCCCGCGAAAACCGGTCATAAAGCGGATGGCGTCTTCGACGTAGGGGATCGAAATGTTTCGGCCAACCAAGCCATCGAGCCGGGCGCTGACAAAGGACATGATCGGCGCATAGACAAAGGCGATGAGCACGAAAAGCACCAACAGACCGGTGCTGACCAAGGCGGGAAACAAGGTCTTGGCCAATACGATCGGATAGATCGCCGCTACGCAAAACAGCGAAGCGCAGACCCACATATTGAAATCGCCGCGGCCTAGGTGTTTTAAGCAGTACCCCCTCACTTCGGCCGGGCGGAGGCAGTCCGCGTGCTTGCACATCCCCTGCTGGTCGGCCCCTTGGAGCTGGAGCTTCTCCCGCAATTCGGCCTGCTTTTCTCGGCCAGTGGAAAAAAGCTGGTGAAAGCTGACGATGGTGACCGCGATGGTAATGCCAATGGAAAAGGCGCGCCAAAAGTCGATTCCAGTGACGATGGAGGTTTGGATGGTGTGCATGCCGAGTTCCCAGCGCGGCAGATAGCCCCATGCGTAAAGAAAGGGACTCATGGCCGTGTGCAGCATCACCCCGGCAAAGGAGCCGATCACCCCCCAGAAGGGCATGAACAACCCGGCGAATACCGCCCCCAAACTCGTGGAGATCCCCAGCGGCGCAGCCTGTATGATATTGCCGAAATAGGGACTCAACTCCCAGAAGGGAATCGGCAAGATCGTCACTTTGGACCCCCAGAGCTCGGTAATGACCGGGACCCCTACATAGATGACCCCGAATGACGCACCGATAACCGCGCCAATGCTGAACACTGGCCACTTCCACGTCTCTCGCTCGGCACCCGAATCCTCGGCCAGTGCCATAGCACTCAACGCCGACATGGGTGCGGTGGGAAAGGGCAATTGCTCGCGGTCGGAAGTGAGCCGGAAGAGCATGTAGCCGGACGTAAACCAAGCGATGCGGCCCATGATCGTCCCGACCACCAACAGCAGGATCGGGGCCAGCCAGTCGCGATGAATAAAGGTGCGCTCGGCAATGGCCTCCGAATCGGGCGCGGGTGCCCACCACCACGGCAAGCGGTGCGCTATCCCGAATAGCTCGGCTTCGGCCGAGGTCACAAAGTACTGACGCCAGAGCAAGCCGAGGAACGCGCCCTCTCCGCCGGCGATCAAGGCACCGGCGACGTACACTAACAGGTAGATCTCTTGGCGCCTGAGCGCGGCAAATGATCGCTTCGAGACCTCTAAAAAGAGGATCACCGTCACCCATTGCGCCGCCACGCCTATATCGATACCCGCGTACAGCCCGAGGAACATCTCGCCCGGGGTCATAATCAGCGAGATGAAGAGCACACCGATAATGGTACGGCTCGTAAAGCCCTCCTCAAAGCGGTCGGGCGCTTGGAGCAAGTCGCGGTATTCATCGACCTCACCCCATTGGCGCTCCTTTTTTTGTTTGCGATCAAATAGCTGCTGAAAAGACGCAGACAGTCTTTGAAAAAACGCTTCCATCATTCCACTTGCTCAACTTCTGCGGACTCGGCCAACATCTTCTCGGCGACTCCGCGGTGGTGGGCCTTAGACTCTGTGGCGAGGGTGTGCCAGAGCAGGAACTCTTTCCGCAACCCATTGATAAAGCGGTAGTTGACCCTCTGCCAGAAGGTGTCCTGACCGCTGATCCGCTGAATGTAAATCTCCACTGTATAGACGGATTTGACTTCGGTGGGCAAAAATTCGAGCTGCATAAACTGGCTCACTCCCATGTCGAATGGTGCCAGCCACAGCAGGAGTTGCACGGCGTACTCCGGCCCGCCCTCGCCGGCTTCCTCAACTAACTGGACCTTTTCGGCGTAAAAGTCGCCGATGGACTCCTCGCTATAGGCGCTGAAGTACCCAGCCAAGAATCCGCACAGGCCCCGCACTTCCCCCTCGCTGACCATAAAGGGAAACTCCATTTCCCAGCGGTCTCCATCAGGGTCAGGCGGCGTCCAGCGCCGGACCGTATCGGGCACAGCCGTGCGGGCCGCCACCCTAGCCGGATAGATAGTCGAAAGCAAGACTACGGCCATCACGAGCAGCGCCGAGACAATCGCCGCCAGCGACGAGTAATTGAGGCTTATTCCCTGCAGCAGATCCAGCACTATGAGTAGTTTACCCAAACTCTGGCCGAGAATATAGCCCAAGGTAACGCCAATAATCGCATAGACACATGCCTCGGCCACGAAAAGCAAGGCAATGTGCAGCGGTGCCAATCCCACCGACGAATAAATACCGATCTCGCGGAAGCGCTCATAAACGGCCCCCATCATCGCATTGAGCACAATCAGCGCGGCGATAAACATCGGTATCACCAAGGCCCCCAAACCCTCGACATCGGTCAGCCCAATCGAAGTGTAGGAAAATACCTTAATAGCGGATTCGCCCGGCTCCTGCAGACCAGCAAAAAGCGTAATGGCCAGACGCAAAAGAAAGTCCTCGACCATTTCCTGTCCGCGCTCCCCATCCTCCATCCGCACCGCCACTGAGCGCAACATGCCCCCGGCCTCCCGCAGCGTTCCATAGGGCAAGACCAGCACGTTGTCGGATTCTAGGTGGATGAAGGGACGAATATCGAGCGCGGATTCATCTACGGCGATGCTCATATTGTCTTGGGCCACCGGCCCGAGTGCTTGGGCACTCGACATCTGGAAATCCGCCGGCGTCAGTGGTTCGTCGTCGAGGTCGCGAATATCTTCAAAGAGATCGGGATCAAACACGCCCCGCACCACCAAATCTCGACCGAATACCCGCACCGTCGCCGTACCCAACTCTGCCGGCCCAATGCCCAACGCCTCGGCCATACCCTCGGCCATCAGGCAGGACGCCTCGTCCTCGCTCGTGAAGAAGCTCCCCCCCACCAGTGCCTGATCGATGCCAGTGACGCGCACTTCCTCTGGCATCAGCCCCAGCATCCCCGTCGCCCGCACCACCGAAGTATCGCTGAGGACTTCAATGTACTTCTTCTGCTCGTCGTCAAAGGCGACGTACCAGTTTCGCGGTACGACCACTCCCTCAGCGGCGAAATGGGAGTGGGCGTAGTCGAGCGTCGGGCGGTTCAGCACGTTCCAATTGCGATCGCGGATCAGCACTCCTTCGTAAGTCCCCTCGTGGTCCATCGCAAAGGCCATGTAGCGGATCTGGGTGTTGAACGAGGTGAAGGAGAGCACCGTAAAGGTGAGCAGAACCAAGGTCAGCAAGGTCAGCCCAGTGCGCAGCTTGCGCCGCCGCATATTGGAAATGCCGAGCATAAAGGCCGCGTAACTGGCACTGGCGCGGCTGATATCGGTCTCGTGGACGTGGGCTTCCTGCGCCTGATAGGCCTTCATATAGCGGTTGAAGCGGGCGCTAATCATCGATAGTACAAACGCCGCCATCGCCATGATCGCAAAGGCCAGCAAGATCACCAGAGGTTCGGCGATGTCAAAGGCCGGGTGAACTTGGGAAATGGCGAACCAGATCAATAGCAACAATCCCCCAAATCCGGCTAGCTGCCAGCGAATATCGGCTGCCGCAAACAGCAACCGCTCGCCTAAGAAGGCCGTCGGGATGACCAAGGCGAGAAAAAACACCATCCCGCTGATAACGTCGTTGAGCGTCTGTAGCACTTCTGGGTACGCTCGCGACGTCACCCCCAGCGCGGCCCGGACATGCCCGACATAGCGCTCCCAATCCTTGGCCTCTTCTGCTTGGTGCGCCTTTTCGATCAGACTCTTGCCGCGCTGGTGCAACCGGGCTAGGCGTTGATTTTCAATGGCGTGTTCGCGCAAGGTGCGCAGCCGCGCCTCGTTGAGCTGCCACATGTCCTCGACGGCCAGCATTCCCGTGCGGACCAGCGATTCCTCCCTGAGCACGTAGCCCCGTCCCCTCGCCTGCTCTTCGTCTTCGTATCCCTCACTGTTGAGCAAGAGCATGCGGTTGTCGATGATCATCTTGATGCCGTCATCCTCGGCCGCGTCCAGCGGGCCAAAGACCACACCGACGGCCTCGGCGTCGTCAGCTCCCCGCGCCAGCCCGAACTGCTTAGGGGCCACCCCGCTCTGGTCGACGATCTTGATCCCCTTGAACGACCGGAGATAACGCGGGTCAATCATGCTGTAGAAGGGCCGCGAAATAGTGGGAAATACGACGATGAGCTTTTCGTTAGTATTCCAGCGAATTTTGCTGTCGATCATCCATTCGTTCACGACCCCACCGCTGAACTTTTGCGCCCTCTCCGAAAGGTCGGGCGCATAGACGATCGCCCCGGTCGCTGGATTAACTTGGTAGGCCGCTACGGGATAGGCCCCCGTCCGCAAGCCGGCGATATCGGCGACGCCTTGGTCGTCCGTGAGGTGGTACTGTGCCCAGCGCATGCCCTTGTGCGATTTGAACCGAGGATCCACTACGACAATGGCGTCGGCGATCGGACGGTCCGGCACTTGACTGCGGCGCGGAAACGAGCGGACCTTGACCCGCAGGGAGCGCAATTTGTCCTTGAGCACGGGACCAAAGTCTTCGAGGTCGGCAAACAGGTCCTCGTCGTTGACGGCCCGTGCCAGCATGGCGTTGAGCAGGCGACTTTGGCGGACCAGATTGTCGATATTCATCCGCTTGGGCGTATCGAACGGGGTATCGACGATGTAGCGGGCGTCGTTGACAGTAACAAACGACAGCGAGACGATTCCGGCGGTCAGCGCCTGCTGCCCACTGACTGAGACCCCGCCCGGCACAAAAGTTGACCAGTCCATGCCGCGAATCGGGCTGATCCCATTGGCCAGCGGCCGCTCCTGCTGCAAGCCCAACCGCGCGGACTCCTCCTCGGCATAGGCTGTAAAACGCCGTCCAAAAGGCACGAAGAACCGCTTGAGATCGTAGCTAAAGGTATTGTTCCAAATTCCCAGCCCATCGGACTGACTCGTCAGGTCAATGCAGATGAAGAGCTTGGGCTTGAGCGGCTCTTCCATCCGCTCGGCGTAGTAGGGATGGAGGCGGGCGTGGCGCTCGAGGAAATGGACAATCCCCTGCTGCGCTTGGAAATGCGCGCCCGTGGCCACTAGCACCACCGGCCGGCGCGGAGGATGGCGCACCAGATGCTCGGCCAGTTCCAACAACGCGGCGATGCCGCTGGTCGTTTCGGCCGCCGGAGCCAAAGCCGGCACCACCGACATGCCGTCGTAGTAGGTTTCGATGACAATGGTTTCGTCGGCCAGCGCTGGATCGGTGCCGGGGAACCGGCCCCAGATATTCCAAGCCGTTTCGCGCTGCCAGTCCATCCGCCCCTTGAGCACTACAGAAGTTGGCTGCTGGAGCAACCGCTCTTTTAGCCGCAGCCCGGCCTCTCTTGCGATCCAAAAGCGCGGAATATCCAGCGGTGCGGTGGAGTACTTGGCCGCAGCTTGATTGCGGGTGGTCTCCTCTGGCGCGATGAAGACGATGGCGCGCGCACCCAGCGAAGCGGCCTGCAACCAGCGGCTCCAGCTATTGAACTCCATCAGCACCACCCGGCCGTCGAGTTCGAGACCTGCGTAATTTTTCCACTCGCCATCCCCGCCGTAGATCATCTCGCCCTCGTACTCGGGCAGGGTCGGAGTGCGGACTAAGTTGGGCCACAGGCTGTAGAGGCCATAGCGCTCCCCGCTCTCTGCGAGGAGCAACTCGCCCCCTTGGTCGATAGGTACGGTGACTTCAAAGGATTCACGAGTCAGCTCGGGCAACCCGATCTCGCGCAGGCGCTGCTCGACGTAATCCGCGGCCTTAGCCGCCCCGGGATAGCCGCTCACTCTAGAGCCAAGCGACGACAGATAAGCGACGGTTTCGCGCACGCCGTCCTCGCGCGCCCAACCGCTGTTTGCAGTCAGCACGAGAACGCAGAGGATGTAGTAAGCCGAGTGTTTCATGCCCAAAAAATGGAGTTCCCCACTTTGCCGGTGAAGTAATCTATGACCAACCACAGGCCATTACACGAAACCTGCCCGCAGATCAGCCCCAAAAAAAACATCTGACTGCGGCGATACAAGGCCACCCCGCCAAAGCGCATGATCAGTTTTTTAATAAACCAAGCCAAGAACACGCTAAACCACACGTAGTTGAGCATGCCGTTGGCCCCGATGGGAAAGCCGATGGGATGCACCGGCCACCAAGGCAGGCGCTGCCGCGCCCACATCATCACTCCCATCACCAGTGCGCCACCGGACAAAAACCCTACCCCCGGCCAATGTATGCCCGTTGGCTCTAGGTTGCGGAGCGCGTTGTTGTACGCGGTTTCGGGCGCGCCTTTAAAAAACCAACTATTGAGGTTCACTCCGCCGTGCTGATAGGCCATGTGGAAAATCATCCAAAACGCACCGAGAGCACCAATAAAGAGCGCGAGAATAATAGCCCAAAACACCAGCCTCCGCAGCCGCGGCTCCATCTCCTCGATCAGCTTGAGGGCGTTGGTGCAAGTGGCCATGACGAACACCCGCACATCCGCGCCCCACATATAGGCCAACGACAAGTTCCACACTCCGATCCGGGTCACTAAGTCGGTCCCCAGTCCCAGAATCACCAAGTCGGGTGCCGTCATCGGGGCGCGCACGGCCGCTAGACCGGCTTCGGCGACGATCCGCGTAATCCCCAGAAAGATGAGCAAGGCCAAGACGACAAAAACAAACGCTACCCACAGCGGCGTCCCCATGACCCACAGCCAGCACGACATGATTAAGACCCCACCCACCGCACCGAAAAAAGACCAGCGATAGGACATGATCTCATCCCCGTCCTCCACTTCTGGTGCCAAGCCGAGAGCCTTTTTACACACATTGCCAAAGTGTTCCCTGCCCACCCACAAGCCAACCGCAACCATCGCTAGCAAGGCTCCGACCCCTTGATAGGCCATCAGGGGAAAATCGGCCACGCCAAAGGTGACCTTCTGCTCGGACGTCACGCCAGCGACTGCGAAGAACTCCTTTTCAAACTTGGCCAAGAGGTGAAAAAACCAGATACCAGCCGCAATATTGGCATTGATGAAGTACGAAAAGCCGACGATGGCAAAGCTGACGGTCACTTGTAAGGTCTGCTTGCCCACTAAAGGTATCCATTTAGTCAGGACAAAGACCGGAAAAGCCGGGTCGTAGCGATGCAGGGCCTTCAAGCTGCCAAAAAAAATCGGCACCATAAAACCGGCCCACATGGCCGGCTGGCAAAAAAAGGTATTGATCTTAAACCCGCGTTCCTCTCCCCGCACCATCGCCAAGCCCACCTGCGTGATCGGATAGGGCAATCGCTCGCGCTCCATCCACTGCCGACGGATGATAACCGCTACCGACACCATGGTCACGTATAGCGCCAAAAGAAAAACTGCCCACCAGCACAAAGGCTCTACCCACGCCGCGTAGGGAATCGCCTCCCCGGGTGCCAACCCTTCGTAAAAGGTCTTGCTATCGCTCCCGTCGTTGACTAGGACTTCTCGCGCGGAAAAATGGGGGAAGAGCATTTCCTGCCACTTGTTTTCTGGCGAGGCAAAGTAAAACACCGCCGTAATCATCGGCAGGATTTGTTCGCTCAGGCCCATAGTGCAGAGAGCCGAGACGATCAACAGCATGACGTACACGAGAATCAGCTCGGCCCGGTTGAGGACCAAGCTCCACCCGAAAGAGACCAATACCATATTGAGCAGGGATGAGGCGACGATGAAGCTGGCAAAGAAAAAGCCCGGGGCAAAAGGATCGAGCGGAGCCACCCAGCCATAGTAGAAGCCATAGAGCGCACACGAGACCAAGGCCCAAACCACCGCACCCGACGGACTAGCAGCGACCTTGAACAGCACATTGAGCAGCCCAATGAGGACGAGAAACAAAAAAATGGCCCCGGGCGTGCTGAAGTCCAAGGCCATGTAAGAGCCGCGGATAATCATGTTGCCGTACGGAGCGCCAACGGCGAGAAAAAAGCTGAGAAACGCGCCCACCCAAAACGCACGCATGGTTAGCTGCTGGGTACCGGGCGGGGCTAGAAGGGCCTGATCGCGCCCGGCAAGGTGGTCTAGGTAGTGAGTCGGCAAGCGTCTTAGCAAGTAGAGCCCCTTACTGTATCGCAACAGCGTGTTATAATAAGCAGCTTAACCGATTGGGACAACGAGAGTTGACGGCATTGGCATTTAGGGGCTTCTTTTTTGTGTATGGAACTCGACTTTCTCCATATCGCCAAGCCGCTCATCAGCGTCCCGACAGCCCCTTTCCACGAACATTTTGCCTTCGGCATCGCGCGCGCATTCGCAGCCGCGCGGCCTCCAATCCAAGTACTCCACGACCGCTGTGGCAACAGCTTGCTGCTCTACGACAGCGGGAGGCAACAGGAAGAGGACGAATTCATCGTCTTAACTGCCCACCTCGACCACCCCGGCTTAGCGTGGAGGACCTCACAGGGGTCAGGCCGAGCACTATTTGAGATACTCGGCGGCGTCGAGCTGGAAAAGGCGCTAGCGACGGGCGTGCGCCTATTCGACCTGAATCGCCCGGCTACCCAGCGCGGAGTCCCCGGGACCATCGTCCGCACGGTGGAAGCAGCAGGGACGCGCTATCCTCTAGTTGAAGTAGCCACAGCACGCGACAGCCCCCAAGGGCCGGGGACCTTTGCGATGTGGGATTTGCCGGCCTTTCGGGTGCGGGGTCGGCGCTTGCACGGACGGGCGATCGACGATTTGGCCGGCGCGGCCGTGGCGTTGTGCGTCTTGGATTCCTTGGTTCGCCAGCAAGCCTCGGTCCGCCTCGGCGTCTTGCTCACGCGTGCGGAAGAGGTGGGTTTCGTGGGTATGCTCGCCGCGCTGGAGGCTGGGTTCTTGCCGCGACGTGCGCTCTACATCAACATCGAGTGCTCCAGTGTGGCGGCTGGAGCCGTGCTGGGCGCGGGGCCGATTTTGCGGGTGGGCGACCGGCTCTGGATTTTTGACCCAGACATCAGCGGCGGGATGGCTGCACTGGCTGACGAATTGGCCGCCCAGCAGCCCCCTTTCCGCTATCAACGCAAGCTGATGGACAGCGGTGCTTGCGAAGCCACCCCGCTTATGCAGGCCGATTATCGCACAGGTGCAGTGGCCCTACCCCTCGGCAACTATCACAACTCAGGGCCGGGCGCACAATTGGCCCCAGAGTACATCCACCTCGACGATGCCAACGGGCTAGTGCACCTGCTCGTCCACGTAGCCCAGCGCGGCATTGGCACGGGGCTAGCGCATTCGGCCGTCGCGCTCGACTCCATGCTCGCCAGCCGCCTAGCGCACTACCGCGACCGCCTACTCCCCCTGTAGCAGTAGGCACTCCGCAACCTTCTTACTGACCTGAAACTATAGCAGCAAGTCGCCAGAGCAGGACCGTGCCATCCCCTGACCCGGATGCCAGCAGTGTGCCGTCCGGAGAAAACGATACGGACCTGACCCACGTATGCCCTTGCAGGGTGGCTAGCTGACTACCACTCGATACGTCCCAAAAGATTACCTCGGAACCCCGTCCCCCGGACGCCAGCAGTGTACCGTCCGGGGAAAACGACGCGAATTCGACCCACTCCGTATGCCCTTGCAGAGTGGCTAACTGACTGCCACTCGATACGTCCCAAAGGATAATCGTCCCGTCCCGTCCCCCGGCCGCCAACATGGAGCCATCCGGAGAAAACGATACGAATTCGACCACAGAGGTATGTCCTTGTAGGGTGACCAACGGACTACCACTCGATACGTCCCAAAGAATTACTTTGCCGTCCACTTTCCCGAACGCCACTATGGCGTCGGCCGGAGAAAAGGACACGGACCAAACTCTATCCGTATCCTCTTGCAGGGTGGCCAGTTGACTAAGACTCGATACGTCCCAAAGAATCACATCGTTGTCCTGTCCCCCAGACACCAGCAGCGAACCGTCCGGGGAAAACGACACCGGACCTTCTCCTTGTAGGAAGCCCAGTTGACTGCGACTCGATACGTCCCAAAGAACGATATCACCCCACCACCCTCCGGCTGCCAACATAGAGCCATCCGGAGAAAACGACACCAGACTGCCCCCGTACAGGGTAGTCAGTTGACTGCGACTCGATACGTCCCAAAGAACGATGTCAAACCCCCATCCGGCTGCCAACACAGAGCCATCCGGAGAAAACGATACGGAAGAAACCCCAGACGTATGCCCTTGCAGAGAGGCTAGCTGAATGCGATTCGCTACGTCCCAAAGAACCACATCGTCGTCCCGCCCCCTGGACACCAGCAGCGAACCATCCGGAGCAAATAACACCGGACCTCCTCCTTGCAGGGTGGCCAGGCGACTGCGACTCGCCACGTCCCAAAGAACGATGTCGGATCCTCCCTCGGACGCCAGCATGGAGCCATCCGGGGAAAAAGACACGGAAGAAATCCCATACTCATGTCCTTCCAAAGTGGCCAGGCGACTCTCGCTCCATACATCCCAAAGGATTACCCTATTATCCCTTGACCCGGACGCCAGCATGGAGCCGTCCGGAGAAAAAGACACGGAAGAAACCCCAGATAGATGCCCTTCCAAAGTGGCTAGCTGACTATCACTCCATACATCCCAAAGGATTACCGTGCGGTCCCCGGAACCAGACGCCAGCATGGAGCCATCCGAAGAAAACGACACGGAAGAAACCCAAGCCGCATGTCCTTCTAGGGTGGTTAGTTGACTGCGACTCTCTACGTCCCAAAGGATCACCGTGCCATCCCCAGAACCAGACGCTAGCATGGAGCCATCCGAAGAAAACGATACCGAAAAAACCCGCCGGCTATGTCCTTCTAGGGTGGTTAGTTGACTGCGACTCGCTACATCCCAAAGGATCACCGTGCCGTCCCCGGAACCAGACGCCAGCACCGAGCCATCTGGAGAAAAAGACACCGAAAAAATCCCGCCCATATCCCCGGCGAGAAGCGCCAATTCACGGTAGGTTTCTACGTCGTACAGCCAGATACCAATGCTACCAGCCACTGCTAGTACCTGCCCATCAGGCGAGAACGCCACCGCCTCAACGCTTCCTTTTCCCAAGCGGACGAGGGCTCCTTCCGGCAAATGCCACGTTGTATAGTCGGCGACTTCCAAGCCATCTGTAGAAGCAATATCGCCGCCTTCCTCCCGAAGCTCCATCACGTAAATTTTGCTGTCGCGCCCGGAATAAAAAACAATGTGGCGGCCATCGGGCGAAAACGAAGGGGAGCTATCCCATGCCGCGTGGTGGGTCAAGCGGGTCGGATTGCTGCCATCCGAACCCATCACGTAAATCTCCCGATTGTCGTCGCGGTCGGACTCAAAGGCGATGTGGCGACCATCGGGTGAAAATGAGGGAGAAAAGTCGCCAGCCGGGTCGTCGGTTAGTCGACGCGGGTTGTTGCCGTCCGCATCCATCACGTATATCTCGAAGTTGCCATCGCGCTTGGACACAAAGGCGATATGGCGACCATCGGGTGAAAACGAGGGCGACCTGTCGACAGCCGGGTCGTCGGTTAATCGGCGCAGGTTGCTGCCATCGGAATCCATCACGTAAAGCTCGAAGTTGCCGTCGCGCTCGGACACGAAGGCGATATGGCGACCATCGGGCGACCAAGAAGGTCGCCAGTCGTCGGCTGGGTGGTCGGTCAGCCGGGTCAGATTGTTGCCATCGGAATCCATCACGTAAAGCTCGAAGTTGCCGTCGCGCTCGGACACAAAGGCAATGTGGCGGCTATCGGGTGAAAACGAGGGAGACCAGTCGTCGGCTGGGTGGTCGGTCAAGCGGGTCAGATTGCTGCCATCGGAATCCATCACGTAAAGCTCAAAGTTGCCGTCGCGCTCGTCGCGGTGAGATACGAAAGCGATGTGGCGACCATCGGGCGACCAAGAGGGGGAGCTGTCCCATCCTGAGTGGTCGGTCAAGCGGCGTAAGGCCCCGGCTACCAAGGTCTCGCCACCCACTGCCTGCCCAATCCCCGGCGGCAGTGACGGATCGGACGGATTGGCACTATAGGCCGCAAGCAGCAGCACGTCGGCGGTCGTAAGCTGGCCATCGGCATCGACATCGCCCAGACTGATATCGCCGTTGTTCGGCGGCGCAATCGACGAATCAATAAGATATAATGCTACCGCCAGCGCATCGGCCAGATCCACTTGGCCATCGGCATTGACATCGCCCAAAAGTCCGCCGGTCAGCACCTTCGCCCGTGGCGCACCATCCAGCGTCTCCACCACGATCTCCACCGGCACCGTCCCCACGCGAAAATCCGCCTCTACGTAGGTCGCCAAGCCCGCACCCACCACGGCCAGACCATACTTCCGACCCGCCGCAGCCGTTGGGAGCGTCGCGGCTGGAGCCACACCAGCCGCCACACCAGCCTGTCCATCAATGAGTGCCATCCGCCGCGTATGCTGCTGCCCAGCCGCGGTCAGCCGGTACATATACACCCCAGCGGCCACCGCCTGCCCAGCCGAATTCGTCGCGTCCCAAACCGCCACGTAAAAACCTGCCGACCGCTCCTCATCAACCAGCGTCGCAACCCGCTGCCCCAGCACATTAAACACCTCCAGCCGCACTTGCGCCGCTGCCGGCAATTGATACGGAATAATCGTCGAGGGATTGAACGGATTCGGATAATTCTGCCCCAGCGCAAATCCCTGCGGCAGCGCCGACCCACCTAACGACGCCAGCGCAAAATAGCCTTCTACATCGGTCGTCGCCCGCGCCACTGGCCCGCGCCGCAAATCGGTCAGATCAAACACCAGCACCTGCGCCGCTGCCACCGCTTGACCCGAAGCAAGACGCACCCGGCCCTCCACCAACGGCTCGGCAACCGCAGGGGCCGACAACGCCAGCCCAACCAAAACGGCGACTAATTTCTGCATCATCGTTCAATCCTATACGATTGAACGATCCGAGTTGAGGATCGTCTCGTTCCTATTCTATTCTGCGTCCATCTGCGGATCACCTAGACGATGGTCCAGCCCCCATCCACCACCAGCGTGTGACCGGTAATCATCGACGCGGCATCCGACGCCAAAAAAATCACCGGTGCCGACATTTCCTCCGGCTCGGCCAAGGCACCGCGCAGCAAATTTTTGGTCTTCACCGCATCGGCAAAGGCTTGGCTTTCCCGCATCGCGGTTTCGGCCAGCGGCGAGCGGGTCACGGTTGGAGCGACCGCATTGACCCGTATCTGATACTCGGCCCATTCCGCGGCCATAGTCCGCGTCAGGTTGTTGACTCCGCCCTTGGCACCCGAATAAGGACCGCGCTCTGGTGCGCCGACCACGCCTGCTTGAGAAGAGATATTGATAATATTACCCCCCCCTCCTTGGGCGATCATCTGCCGCGCGGCAATCTGGCTACAGAAAAACACATTCTTCAAATTGGCATCGACGATCAGGTCGTAGAGCTCTTCGTCGTAGTCGAGAATTTTGCCGACCTTGTTGTAGCCAGCGTTGTTGACCAGCACGTCAATCCGCCCAAAGTGTGCGACGACCGCAGCCATAAAACGCTCGATAGAGCTTACGTCCGTCACGTCGAGCTTATGGTAGAAGCACGTCCCGCCGCCAGCTTCAATTTCCGCCGCCAGCGTTTCCAACTCGGCCGTGGTGCGGCTGCCAACGGCGAGGTGCGCACCCGATTGGGCGCATTCTAACGCAATCGTCCGGCCAATCCCCCGGCCGGCTCCTGTGACAATGACTATTTTGTCCTCTAGACCAAAACGCGCGAGCGGTGGCATTTTCTCTCCTCTTTAATACTCGGCGTCGGCTGCCCGTTGCAGTGCGCCAGCCGGAAAGACCGACACTTTTGCGTCAGTTCCGTGGTAGTTTTCCAATTCGCTCAATACGGCCTGCCAAGTTTTGCAAAAAATAACCCCCTCGCCAAAGAGCGAGGCTGCATCCCACTTGTTGATCCCAGGCGAAAATAGAATAGTGCGCCGGGCGGGCGGCCCGGCCTTTCCCCGCAACGCGGTACCCGGGCCCAACACCGAGTGCCAGCCCAGCCCCTCTGGGCTAGCCGAGCACATGACAGTGGTCGAGTTTTCGTTGAAAGGGTTTTTCTTGGTGCCGCTCAACGGCGTCATGGCCAATCCGGCTTGGCACAGTTCCGTATCTTTGGGGAAGGCGTTGAACACGCCAATGTCAAAGGCGTCGGGCACTTGAGTAGCGTACTGTTCCCGTCCTAACTCACAACCCCGCGCAAAGGCCGCGTCCGTGTCCCCGGCGACCAAACCCGAGATTTCCAAGTTCTCGTTGAGCAACGGATTGACGATATACGTGACCCCAGCCATCTTCGCCACCTCGGACAGGTGTGCGCGAAAATTTTCGTGTACGTGGCGGTGGTTGAGCATGATCGTCTGCTGCCCACAAGCACCGGGGATGAGCAATTTGGCCCCACCGCCAAACATCCCTCCGCGCGGCGTGATCATCCCCAAGGCGATGCGCACCTCGCAGGAGGTCATATCGCGGTTGACCCAAATCGGCACTCCGCGGCTGGAATAGCCGAGGAATTCTAAATTCTCGTAGGCATTGTGGTTGAGCACCTGCATGGTATCGACGATGTCCAGCCCGACCTTCTTGACTAAGTCGTCGCGAGTCATCGGGCGGTGGGCTGCCAGCGCGCAGACGATCTTTACGTCGTCGGCCCCAATCCCGGCCGCAGCCAACTCCTCAAGCACATAGGGCAAGAGCCGAAAAGCCGGCGTAGGACGCGAGAGGTCGTCAACCAAGATAGCTGCCGAAGACCGGCCGCGGGCGAATTCGCGCAACGACGGGGCACCGATGGTCTCTTGCAGTGCTTGGCGAATGCCAGCGTCGCCGATGTCCGGCCCGCCGCGCATGTGGTGAACCGCCACTTCCCAGTGATCGGGAAACTCCATTTTGAACGGGGCCTTGCCGTACCAAGCGGCCCACGGGACAAAAATTTCCTGCATGATTTTTCTCCTAGTCCAAGCCCATGGCCCGCAGGTTGCGCAGGCTCAGACCCAAGCTGTCAAAGGGGTCGCCTGGGCAGGTGTCTTGTTCGATCAAGTACCATTCGATCTGTGCTCTCTTACAGGCCGCGAGAATAGGCTCCCATTCCAAGTTACCCTCCCCTACTTCGGCGAAGCATTGCTTAGAACCGTCCATGCTCAGATCTTTGAGATGGACGATGTGCATGCGGTCGCGGAACTTATCCAACCACGAGACCGGGTTGCCGCCGCCGTGTTGAATCCAATAGGTGTCTATTTCAAAGGAAAAGACGGCTGGGTCGCTCCCCTCGCGGAGGATGTCCAGCCCCGTGCGCCCTTCAAAGCGCTCCAGTTCGAAGCTGTGGTTGTGGTAGCTAAAGGTCAGGCCCGCGTCGATGAGCGGACGCGCCGCCGCCGAAGCCTCTGCTGCAAAGCGGACAAAGCCCTCGCGGTTGCGGTATTTTTGGGGCAAGCCGCCGATGGCTACGTGGCGGCACCCCCACATCTGGTGCTCCTCGACGACGGCTTGCGGCTCGTCGCAGATGCGCTGGTAGCTGGTATGCGTAGCCGCGATCTGCACTCCTTCGGCCTTGCTTATCGCGGCCAGTTCGGCTGGCGAGATCGCTCCGAAGGCCGAGGCTTGCACGGCCTCATAGCCGAGTGCCCGCACCCTAGCGAAGGTCTGGCGAATGTCATCCGGGGTTTTGGTAAAATCGCGCACTGTGAACAGTTGTGCGCCAATTGCTGAAGTAGGCATGTGGTCTCCTGTGTTTTGCTGAACCCCGCGCAATATAGCCGCCGTCCTTCCTAGCGTCAATTCAGCAGTAGCTAAAGTCTATGGTCAGTTTGTCGTGACTACTCTCCACTCTACAGATGTTGGGCTTCTTGCCGGTATTCTAACTGAGATTGTATTCTAAAGGCCATTCAAGAGGATTGACAAAGTGTCGAAACGGAAACAGGAGGTAGTAGTAAACTTATTTTTGTCGGTGTACGCGCCGGCCCTAATCCTGTCGGTTTGCCGGGGCTTGCTATTGCCCGTCCTGCCTTTGTTCGCCCGCTCTTTCGAGGTATCGTATAGTCTGGTGGGCGTGGTCCTGGCCGCGGACGGGATCGGCACTTTGCTGGGCGATGTGCCCGCGGGAGTGGTGGTGCGGCGGGTGGGTGAAAAGCGCGCCATGCTGTTGGGGGTAGGCTGCGTCTTAGTGGGGATTTTCGGCCTGCTGGTGGCCGCTGATCTGTGGCAAGTGAGTGCCTGCCGTCTAGTGTCGGGGGTCGGTACGGCCCTGTGGAATATTTCGCGCCATACGTACCTGGCCGGGGCCATTCGGCCAGCACTCCGGGGACGGGCGATTGCCGTGTTCGGGGGCATAGGACGCATTGGCTATTTTGCCGGACCGCTGCTCGGCGGCCTGGCGGCCGGGACGTACGGCTTTCGGGCCGCCTTCCTGTTGTACGGGATGTTGGCGGTGGTGGCTTTGCTGGCGGTCTTGCTCTGGGTGGAGGACCTCGGGGCCTCCCCAGGAGCAAGCCAGCGGGCCAGCGGACGGGTCGGCGATGTTGTGCGCGGCCATTACCGTATCCTGCTCACTGCCGGCTCGGCCCAGTTGTGCGCCCAAATGGTGCGCACGGCCCGTCTGGTCATCGCGCCTCTCTACGCTGCCGATGTCCTGGGTTTGGGGGTCGAAGAGGTGGGGGTAATCATAGCGCTTGCCGCGGCCGTGGACATGCTCATGTTCTATCCGGCGGGCATGATCATGGACCACTGGGGACGCAAGTACGCCTCGGTGCCCAGTTTTTTCGTCCAGAGTATGGGCATGGCCGCTATTCCCCTGGCGCAGGATTTTTCGAGCCTGCTCTTGGCCCTAGTGGTAGTGGGCCTGGGCAACGGCATAGGGTCGGGGACCATGATGACGCTGGGCGCGGATCTGGCCCCGGACGACGGGCGGGGGGTGTTTTTGGGGCTGTGGCGCTTTGTCGGCGATCTGGGCGGGGCGAGCAGCCCCCTGGCCATGGGCTATATCGCCGATTGGGTCGGCCTGACCGAAACTCCATTGGCAGCCGCGGGCATTGGCCTAGCCGCGGCCCTCACTTTGTGGCTGGGGGTACCCGAGACCCTGAAAAGGGAAAACCGTCTGTGAGTTGCACATGTTCGCTGCTCGTTTTCGAGGAGCAGGATGGCTCAGATGCCACCGCACGAACTGCAACTACTGCACGAGCTGCAGGACGCTCCACTGTCGCCACTGTCGCCACCGAAATCCAGCCACGATGAACTTTCTCCGGACTCAGTGCCCGCTTCCTGGACCGAGGCCGTCTGATCGAGGCCGTCCTGATAGCTGTGGTCCGCGTGGTATTCGACGTCGCTGGCGGACGGGGACTCGAAGTTGGCCTCTGGATTGAGGGTATTGCTCTCCCCGGCGTGGAAACCCGAGGCTCCGACATCGAATACGGTCTGGCCCTGTTCGTCAACCACGGATACGTCGTGGTAGTGGATATTGTGGTAGAATGACATGGACGACCACATCCAAGCGTAGAGAAAGAACGCGTCAAAGCCGTGATAGCCGTGGAAGAGCGGAGGCGTATCAGCTCCGGTGCGCCGCTCCTGCAATTGCTCGGGCCGGTCCACTGGCTCTCGGGGACGAATGACGCGGGTGTCGAGACTCTGGCGCACATCGTCGCATTTGATATAAGTGGCCACGGCTTGGTTGAGGCGGCTGATAAAGTGGCTGAAATGGGCTTCTTTCCGGCGCTGGAATTGTTCGTACGCGTCCTGGGCTCGGAAGACGGGTTCCATGCGCTGACGCAAACTGTCAGCGCTTTCCCCGGGCTGTTGGGCAAAGTCGTTGGCCGTGCCGTTGACGGTGATGGTAATGGGATACACGTCCGGGGGGTGGAGCCGGTCGATCTCAATTTCAATGAGGTAGGTCAGTTCTTGGTCGGCGTGCTCAACGACCAGATAGAGGGCCTCGAACAATTCCGATTCGTAGTAGTCGGTCTCCATGTGAAACTGTTCCATGGCGTCCTTGAGATCGTCCTCTAGGCCCTGCTCGTCAAAGTAGAAGTCGTACTGGTCCTTAGTCAGGCGGACGATATTGGTCACTCCCATAGAGCGCAGGGCCATATTGAGTTGTTGCAAGATGGCCACTGCGGTGAAGGTCTCTTGTTCTTCTCGGTCGGACAGAGCACCCGCAGTCAGGTAGTAGAGCATGCGACCGAAGACCTTGGTGGGGCTAACCTTTTCGACCAAGGTCTCCTGGGACGGGTCAATGGCGAGTTGGCCGTTGAAGTACATGGGAATCCTCCTCGGTGGGCGGCTAGGAATTGGCGCTGCGGCAGGCCCCGCAGTCGGCCCCGGGCAGCCAATAGGCCGCAGGAGGCGGGCCAAAGTAGCGCTGGTACAGGGCCAGAGTTTGGTCGAATTGGCTGTTGTTTTCTTCATCCATGCCCCCGGGTTGGTGGTGGATCATGCGGCCAAAGTGCCGGCGGCAGAAGGCGCTGTAAGTGCGCGTGCAGAGGATGAATTCGTGCCAGGCTAGATCGACGAGATGGGACGGGGTCAGTACCTGGTCGCTGGCGGCGACCAAGTGGAGGAAACGCAGAACTTCGGTCAGCAGGCGGGGGACTTCCCGGCTTTGCACGTGGGTCCCAGAGGAGATTTTGTCCCCCAGAACGGGTTGTTTTTGCAAGAGTTCCAAAGTTAGGGCCGCGTGATCTAGGGCGTCGGGGGCGGGAACGCGCTCGGAAGCGGGCCAGCGAGTGTCGTCACCGCCCATCTGTGAAGTAATCCTTGGTGCCCTTGGCTTGAACTGCGTCGCCGATCCGATTTAGAGCGTGAACGTACGCCGCGGTGCGCGGCGCTATGCCCTGCTCTTGCGCAATGGTCCAAATTCGCTCGGTCTCCTCGACCATCATCTGCTTAAGCCGCTGGTTGATCTGTTCTAAGGTCCAGTACAAGCCCTGGCGATTCTGCACCCACTCGAAATAGCTCACAGTCACGCCGCCGGCGTTGACCAAGATGTCGGGAAATACTACCACGTCCCGCTGGCGCAGGATCTCGTCGGCACCCGGCGTGGTGGGACCGTTAGCCAGTTCGTACACCGCCTTGGCCTTAATGTCGCGGGCGTTGGCCTCTGTAATCTGGTTTTCCAAGGCTGCCGGAGCCAAGATATCGACGTCGAGCGCGAGCAATTCCTCGTTGGTGATGGTCTCGTGCTCGACGATGCTGCATACACTGTCCTCGCAGTACACTGCCTTGAGGGTGCGAGTCGAATCCTTGAACTGACGCACGCTGGGAATATCGAGTCCTTCGTGTCGGTAAATCCCTCCCTTGGAGTCGCTTACGGCCACAACTTTATAACCGGCATTGAAGAGCAACTCGGCGACGATGGCCCCGGCATTGCCAAATCCCTGCACGGCCACAGTCGTGTCGGCCGGCGAGCCATTCAAGCCGAGCTTGGGCCAGGTCGCCTCAATGGTGAAAAAAGCTCCCATCGCAGTGGCTGTATCGCGCCCTAGACTGCCCCCCATAGTCAAGGGCTTGCCGGTGATGACTGCGGGGGTGATCTGCCGCTTGATAATGCTGTACTCATCCACCATCCAACCCATGATCATCTGATTGGTATAGACATCGGGGGCTGGAATGTCGACATCTGGGCCGATGAAATCGGCCACGGCGTCGATATAGCCCCGGCTGAGTCGTTCTATTTCAAAAGGAGACAGTTCCTTGGGGTTGACCGTTATCCCCCCCTTGCCGCCGCCAAAGGGCAAATTGGCCACCGCGCACTTGAAGGTCATCCAGAAGGCCAACGACTGGACCTCGTCGATGGACACGTCTTGGTGGTAGCGAATGCCGCCTTTGGTTGGGCCTCGGGTGTCGTCGTAGCGCACCCGGTAGCCGGGAAAAATGCGCAACTCGCCGCTGTCCATGCGCACCGGGATGGAGACTTTCAAACTCGACTTGGGCAATTTGAGCCTCTCGATAGCGTCCTCGGAAATGGACGCGTACTCAAGCGCTTCATCGAGCCTTTGACTGGCGTCGCTGAACAAAGACTGGGACATGAAATCTGCTCCTTTAATTGGGTCGGATCAACGCATTTGCAAGGTAGATATGCGGGACGAACCGTGCAATTGGGATCCGCCCAGATTTATTTCTTACCTAGAAACCCCCGCACCAAAACCGCCGTTCCCACAGTCCCCAACCCCGCCAGCAGCGCCATGACTCCCACCGCTCCTTGTGCTCCCCAAGTCTCGGCCAGCGCCCCACTCTGCAAGCGGCCAAAAGGACCGACGCCAATGGCCACGACCAAGGTGCTCATTGCTCGGCTCCGCATCTCGTCCGAGGATTCGACTAGGATGATGCTGCTCTGCATAATGCTGAAGCCCGCCTGCCCCAACCCAGAGCAAAACAGCATCAGCAAGGCAATGCCAAAGGTCCCGCTAAAGGCAAAGGCGACAATGCCCGTACACGCCAGCAACGAGCCAGCGACAAAGAGCCATTCGTTGCTCAGCTTCCGGCGGCTTAGCTGCACCGCAGCCAAGCCCACAATCGCCCCACTCCCGCTAGCCGCACCCAACCAGCCCATAGCCTCCGGGCCGCGGCCGAATACGTCGCGCGCGAAAACCGGCAGCAGATTCATGTAGGGAAAAGCCCAGACATTCATAAAGATCGTGATGAGAAAAACGCCGAATATCGGCGCAGAAGCCCGCATGCTGGTCCACCCCTGCCGCCCAGCCCAACCTGCTGTCCACGTGCCCGCACTAGGCGCTTTGGAGTCTGTCTTGAGGCCCGCCAATAAGAACAGCGCCAAGGTACCCAGCCCAACCAACACCAACAGCGCGCCCAAGCTGCCATAGGCCGCGGTGACATAGCCCGCCGCCAAGGGGCCAGCAATGCGCGTAAACCCCTGAATGACGTTCTCTAACACCATGGCATCGACTGTGCGGGCCTTGCCGACTAGATCGGGCACCATGCTGCGTCGAGTCGGCCAATCCAGCGCCCAAGAAGCCCCCAATGCCAGCGACACCACCGACAAGTGCCACAACTCGAGCCGCCCCAAAAAGAGCAAGAGCGCCAACAGCCCCGTCCCCAGCACATTGACCAACTGCAAGGTCCAAACGATGTAGCGCCGCTTAAAGCGATCGGTAATCACCGAGCCGAACAAACCCATAATTAGCAGGGGGATGGCGCGGTAAAAGCCGATGACCTGGACCCACCACGGAGAATTAGTCAGCTCTAAAGCCAGCCACCCCAGCGCCAGCATCTCCATCCACATGGCCTGCCACCAAAGGCCATTGGCCAACCACAGGCGCACAAAATCGCCATTGGCCAACGGTTCGAGGACGCTCCCTTTGGCGAATCTCATACTGTGCATCGCTCTCTTGCTGGAAGCATTAGGCGTCCTATATTACTCGCGCCAACCAGCCCCAAGCCATGGGAGATTTAACATGTCTGTGGAAGAAAAACTAAGAGACCTCAACTTACAACTTCCCCCTCTGCCCCAACCGGCCGGCTCCTATACCCGCGCCGTGCAAAGCGGCCCTTTGATCTTCGTCTCAGGTCAGTTGCCCCTACTAGCCGGCCAGCTCCAATATGCGGGAATCGTGGGCGAGGACTTGGATGTTGAAGCGGGATATGAGGCTGCCAAGTTGTGCGCTCTCAACGCCCTGAGCGTTCTCAAAGCCGAAACCGGCGATCTCGACGCCGTCTCCATTGTCCGCTTGGGAGGATACGTCGCCTCGGCACCCGGTTTTACAGACCACGCCAACGTGGTCAACGGCGCTTCCGGTCTGCTGGCCTCAGTCTTGGGAGATAAGGGGATACACGCGCGCTTGGCCGTCGGCGTCGCCAGCTTACCGCTGGGAGCAGCCGTCGAGTTGGAAGTCATCGCCGCCGTAGGCTAGGAGACCTCGCGCTCTTCCTCTTCTGACTGCGGAGCATTGCCGTTGGCCTGCGGCTCGGCGGCGTGGACGTCGGGCGAAGCTTCTTGTTTGGGCCTAGGTGGTAGTTCTATCCCGTGCTCTGCGAGCAAGTTGCGCAGTTGGTCCCCGTCCATTACCTCGTTCTCAAAGAGTATCTCGACGACATCCTCCATCGCCTGCCGATGCTGAGTGAGTAGGTCCTTGGCCCGCGTGTACCCCGCGTCGATGATGCCCTTGATTTCCTCGTCGATGAGCTTGGCCGTCTCGTCGCTGTACGCGCGATCTGCCGGAGTCATACCCAGTAACTGTTGCGAGCGGTCCGTCCGGTGGGCGACCAAACCAATCCGCTGGCTCATGCCGAACTCCTTGACCATTCGCTCGGCCATCTGCGTGGCCTGCTGCAAGTCGTTGGCCGCGCCGGTGGATATTTCGCCAAAGACGATCTCCTCGGCCGCCCGACCGCCCAAGATCGCGGCCAAGGAATCTTGTAACTCCTCCTTGGTCATTAGATAGCGGTCCTCCAGCGGCATATTCAGCGTATAGCCCAAAGCGGCGATGCCCCGCGATACGATGGAGATTTTCTGTACCGGATTGGCCTCGGGCAAAATCTCGCCGACGATGGCGTGACCAGCCTCGTGGTATGCGACAATCCGGCGCTCCTTCTCGTTGAGCACGCGGCTTTTGCGCTCCAGCCCGGCCACCGAGCGCTCGATCGCCTCTTCCAGCTCGGACATGGTGATGGAATTTTTATCTCTCCGCGCCGCCAAAAGGGCCGCTTCATTGACGACATTGGCCAAGTCCGCGCCGGCAAAACCCGGGGTGCGCACGGCCAGTTTGTGCAGATCTACGTCCGGGCCCAGCTTGACTTCCTTGGCGTGGATCCGGAGGATGGCGGCGCGCCCCTTGACATCGGGCCGGTCCACGGCCACGGTGCGGTCGAAGCGGCCGGGGCGCAGCAAGGCCGGGTCGAGGATTTCCGGCCGGTTGGTCGCCGCCATGAGGATCACGCCAGCGTTGGTGTCAAAGCCGTCCAGCTCGGTGAGAAGCTGATTGAGCGTCTGCTCGCGCTCGTCGTGGCCGCCAAAAGAGCCAGCCCCCCGGGCCTTGCCCAAGGCGTCGAGCTCGTCGATGAAGATAATGGCCGGAGCGTGTTTTTTGGCCTGTTCAAAAAGGTCGCGCACGCGCGCGGCCCCTACCCCGACGAACATCTCGACAAAATCCGAGCCGCTGAGGGAGAAAAAGGGCACGCTCGCCTCGCCGGCGACGGCCTTGGCCAACAAGGTCTTACCCGTGCCCGGCGAACCCACGAGTAAGACCCCGCGCGGGATCCGACCGCCGAGGGCCTGAAATCGCTCTGGGGTGCGCAAAAACTCGACGATCTCCAGCAGTTCTTCTTTGGCCTCGTCGATGCCCGCCACATCGTCAAAGGTAATGCCCGTTCCCTTCTCCATGTACACCTTGGCCTTGCTCTTGCCAATGGACATCAGGCCGCCTCCCCCGCTCATGCGACGGATGATAAACAGCCAGATCCCCACGAAGATCAGCGCGGGCAAAACCCACGACAAAAGCTGCGTGAACCAGTTGTTGCTAGGCTCGCGGGTAAATTCGACTTGGTGTTCTTCGAGTAGGCTAATAATCTCGGGATCGTCTATGACCGCGGTGCGGAAGCTGATCTCTTGGCCATCGACATTGGCGCGACCGTGGATGAACTCTCCGCTGAAGGTACACTCGACGACCTGTCCACCTTTGATCCATTCCCGAAACTGGCTGTACGGGAGATTTTCAACCTGGTTGGAGAAATGGTTTTGCAGACTCAGGAGCAGGAGCAACGTAAGGACGGCGTACGCAATGGAAAGCTGGGTCTTTTTCTCGAATTTCATGGGTTATTTTCCGATGCCAGGACGCGCTCTTCCACCCACAGTACGCAAGGGTGAAAAAGCCAACTTGAGGGGCGGTTTTGAAGATAACCGGCGGCCTAGATAGGGTCAAGGTGAGAGGCTGCTAGCCGAGCAGGCCGGGTGTTTCGAGTACCTCCTTGAGCCGCGCGAGGAATCGGGCGGCTAGCGCACCATCGACGACGCGGTGATCCGCGGCCAAAGTCAGGGTTAGCTGCGGGCGCACGGCAAAGGCATCTGTCCCCACAGCTACCACCTTGTTCTCTATGGCCCCGACGGCCAAGATCGCCACTTGCGGAGGATTGATGATCGCAGTAAAGCGGGAGACGCCGAACATGCCCAAATTCGAGATGGTAAAGGTACCGCCCAGCATGTCGTCGGGACCTAGCTCGCCGCGGCGCGAGGCGTCGATCAGCCGCGTCCCTTCTAAGGCGATTTCCTCGACCGTCTTTTCGGCTGCGTCGCGAATGACCGGAACTACTAAGCCCTGCTCAGCCGCCACGGCAACGCCGACGTTGATTTGGGAAGCGTAGCGGAAGTGACCGCCCTCTTCCAAGCTGTTGACGCGGGGGAACTCGCTGAGGGTTCGAGCCGTGGCTTTGACGATCAAATCGTTGAAGGAGATTTTCTTGCCCTCTAGCTGGTAGCCGGTGCGGAATTGCTGCAACCACACGGCCGACACGTCCATGCTGATGTGAATGTGTGGTATCTGTTGGTAGCTAGCCGTCAGCCGCTCAGCGGCCACTTGCTCGGCCCGGCTTAACTCAATCAGCCCTTCGGCGACCGGGGCTGCTGGGGTCGGAGCCGGGGCTAGCCGGGCTTGTTCGACCAAGGCCAGCACATCGGCACTGACGATCCGGCCCCCAGGGCCACTTCCATTGACGCCAGAAAGGTCGAGGCCGTGCTCGGCAGCTATTTTGCGCGCTTTGGGCGAAGTCTTATGCGGGCGACGCCCATCGGTAGCAACGGAAGGTGCTGGAGCCTGTGGGGCTGGGGCTGGCGAGGTCGGGGTTGGCGCAGCAGGAGTTGCCGGTGGAGCCGAGTCGCTCGGAGTAGTAGAAGGAGCCGGGGACGGCGATGGAGCCGAGTCGCTCGGAGCAGCAGCGACGTACGAGTCGATGTCTTCGTCCGCAGCCGCAATGACGCCGATCATCGTCGATACCGGTACTTCTTGGCCGACCGGGACCAGAATTTTGCGCAGAATTCCGTCGGCCTGCGCTTCAACTTCCATCGTCACCTTGTCGGTGGCGATTTCCAACAGGGCTTGGCCCTTTTGCACTTCCTCGCCTTCTTCTACCAACCAAGCGCTGATTGCGCCGCTTTCCATGGTCAGCCCCAACTTGGGCATGACGATCTCTGTAGCCATATCTCTCTCAGTCTAAAGGGATGCAAAGTCAGCCTTGTAAAATAATTGGCTAGAAAAGCTGGTCAATGCAGCGCGGGTCTATCGCGAGCTTTCGTTCCGTCAAATGACCGGCTATATTGACCTCTGGCGCACTGCAAACGCCTTGTTTTTTTCTCCACCAAACGCGCGACGAGCGGACACCTTGACGGCAATCACCCGCGACTTTACGGCGACGACCTTTGTCGTCCACGAAGGAGCCACTCTCTTGCTGTGGCACAAGAAAATGCAGGCTTGGCTGCCCCCGGGCGGGCACATCGACCCGGGCGAACTGCCCGAAGAAGCCGCCCTCCGCGAAGTGCGCGAAGAAACTGGCCTGACCGTTGAGTTGTTAGGCCGCCAAGAGCAATGGGGACAGGTCGCCGTCCTGTACCAACCCGCGTGTATCCTCCTAGAGGACATCGAACCGGGCCATCAGCACATAGATCTGATTTACTTCAGCCGCGTGGTAAGCGGGCAAGCCCGCGTCAATCCTCGCGAATCCACGCGATTGCGCTGGTGCGACCACGCCGCCTTGGGCGATGCGGCCATCGCTGAGGACATCCGCATCCTCGGACGCCGCGCCATTGCATCTATTGACGCAGGAGACGTGATACGCTGTGGCTAGGACGGCCTTGATCTACCACCCCGACGTCTTGTTGCACGACACGGGCGCGGGGCATCCAGAGCGCCGCGCGCGCTTGGAATTCATTGTCCAACACTTAAAAGATCGCTCGCTGTGGGACGAAGTGCTGCACCTCCAGCCGCAGCCAGCATCGCGCCATGCCCTGCTCAGAGCCCACTCGCCCGTCCACTTGGACCGAGTAGCGGACCTCGCACAGGTCGAGTATTCCGTCTATGTGAGCCGTGATAGCGAATTCTCTCCAGGCACGTACCGAGCCGCCCTCCTAGCGGCCGGAGCGCCCCTAACCGCCATCGACGCCCTACTCGCCGGCCACGCCGACCATGCCTTCTGCTGCATGCGCCCTCCGGGCCATCACGCCGAAGTCGAGCAAATCATGGGCTTTTGCTTCTTCAACAATGTGGCGGTCGCCGCTCACTACTTGCGGGCCGAATGCGACTGCGACAAGGTGGCGATCATCGACTGGGACGTTCATCACGGCAATGGCACACAGCACATCTTTGAAGAAGACGGCTCGGTATTTTTTTGCAGCATCCACCAATCTCCCCTCTATCCGGGCACTGGTGCAGCCGACGAGCGCGGGCTGGGAGCGGGCCGCGGCCAGACCTTGAACATCCCGGTCCCAGCCGGTAGCACTGATGCCGATTACCTCGGCCACTTCGCCGACACCATCATTCCCGCTATAGACCAGTTCCAACCCGACTTCATCCTCCTGTCGGCCGGCTTTGACGCCCATCGCAACGACCCTCTCGGGCAAATCCTGCTCAGCTCAGAGGGCTATGGCCAGCTAACCGAATTGGTGCTCCAGCTAGCCACCCGCCACTGCGAGGGCCGCCTCGTCTCCCTGCTAGAGGGCGGATACGACTTAGAGGGAACCGCGACTTCCGTGGCCGCTCACCTAAGCGCCCTGCTGGCGTCTTGAGGCTTGGTAAATACGTAGATAGCGACTTGGGACGCTAGCGATGCGCAGCGAGTTCGATGCCCGTCAGCCCACGATGTGCCGTGCGCGACACGGCGAGGAGAAAACCTTTGACCGCACTGCCAGATTTTCGCCTCGAAACCCATTTTTCCAAATGGGAATTCCAAGCCCGCCATCACCTGACGGCGTCCGATGCCGAGAGTATGCGACTCGACGAACTGCTTGCTATGGCGACGCCCCAACAGCGCGAAGCCTTCAAAAAGATGTGGCTCGGCTATACCGAAACCTGGGGCGCTCCAGACCTACGCGAAGCCGTTGCTTCAATCTACGAGCACCAAACTGCTTCCAACGTGCTCTGCTTTGCCGGGGCGAGCGAGGGCATATTCGCGGCAAACACCGTGCTGCTCGACCCCGACAGCCATGCCGTCGTGGTCACACCGAACTACCAGTCGCACGAGTCTCTGCCCGAGACGATCTGCGAGGCGACCGGCGTGCCGCTCAATCCAGATGACAACTGGTCGCTCGACCTAGACCGCGTCGCCACAGCAATCCGCCCGAACACGCGGCTCGTGACGATTAACTTCCCGCACAACCCAACGGGTGCGATCCTGCCGCTTGACCACTACCAATCACTGATCAAGCTCTGTCGCGAGCACGGCATTTATATCTTGCACGACGAGATATTCAACGGACTCGGGCCGACCGGGAGGAAGCATTTGCCCTTCATTGCCGACCTCTACGAACGCGGCCTATCCCTGAACGTCATGTCGAAATCCTTCGGCCTGCCGGGATTGCGCATCGGCTGGATCGCCTCTCAAAACCGCGAGGTGCTCTCGAAGATGGAACGGCTGAAACACTATTTGTCGATCTGCAATTCAGGCCCGAGCGAGCGGTTAGCCGTCATCGGCTTGGAAAACCGCGCAAAAATCCTCGCACGTAACTGCAAGATCATCGACGAGAACTTGCCCAAATGGGATACCTTCTTCGCCCGCCATCCGGCCCTCTTTGAATGGCGGCGTCCAGACGGTTCCTGCATGGCCTTCCCGCGTTACCTCGGTTCCGAGGGTGTTGAGGAATTCGCCCGCGCACTGATCGAGGATAGCGGAGTCCTGCTTCTGCCGAGCCCCATCTACCGCTCCGATCTCGGCTCAACCCCGACTGACCGCTTTCGGCTCGGCTTCGGACGCAAGGGACTGGATGAGGGATTGGCTGCCTTGCAAGCCCATGTCGCTTGTCGTTAGCTCGAAATAGGTTGGGCGGCGTGGGCACTCATTTGTCAATCAGCCACTGCGAACCGCATCGTCTCTCTGCTAGAGGGAGGCTACGACTTAGAGACGACCGCAGCTTCCGTAGCTGCTCACCTGAGCGCCCTGATGTCAGCTTGAGGCTTGGTAAATACGTAGATAGCGACTTGGTGTTCGACCGAATTCCACGTCTCGACGCGCATTTCTCGCCGCTGACTATAGCCTTGGGCGACGAGCTGCGAGACGAAGGCAGCGGCGTCCTTGCGTTGCGGATCACCGAGGTAAAAGCGACCGCCGGGCAGCAACATCTTGCGCAGGATGCGCTCGAGATAGCGGTGGTTCTTCTTTTCGTAGATGATGTCCGACCCGACCAAGCACTCGTACGGCCCTCCCACGGGATTGCGCCAGTCCAAATAGGCCACCCGGTGGTTGTGCTGGACTTCGTTGAGCCGGGCATTGTGAGCGGCGAAAACCAGCGCATCCTCGACGAAATCAGTCGCTTCGACGCGCCAACCAAGCCTAGCTAAGGCAATGCCCACTAATCCCAAACCGCAGCCTAACTCGCAGGTCCAACCTCTGGGGATTGGCTCCTCGGCGTGGCAAAACCACTGGGCCATGGCCAACGCCGTCGGCCACAACTCGGCCCAATAGGGAAAGCGCTCCACTCGCTGAAGCCGCCCCTCGCGCTCGATCATGCGGTCCACCAAGGCATCGACATCGCCGACTGCCGTCATCTGTAGCTCGCAGCCAGTGGCCAAGGTGCGGCGCACCTGTCGAGTGTCGTACTTGCTCAGGGTTCGGCGAATTTGCCGATCGCCATAGCGCTTCGCGGCTGCCGGTGTCGCCTTCAATCCCCTGTGTTCCATCCCTGTATCCTTTCCGCTACACTCCAGCGCCTCCTATCCCCCTCCGCCTCTCTGAACCGCCGCCTTGGCACGATTCTTGCGTATTGCGGGTACCACCCCACCCGCAACCCAAGGCATAGCTCATGGCCGAATCCGACACGATTTCCAAACATCTCATCCACACTTACCCCCACGACTTCGCCCGCTTCGCCCTCCAACAAGACGACATCGAAGTCCTCGGCGTCGTTGACACCGAGCAACCCACGATCGAATCCCACCGCACCGACAGCCTCATCCACGTACAAGTCGGCGGCGAAGAGGCGTTGGTTCATCACGAATTTCAAACTACGGACAGCAAACCGCCGATGCCGTACCGCATGGCCGGCTATATCGGCCGCGGCATCCAGCAGCACCGCCTACCGATCTACTCCATCGTCATCTATTTGCGTCCCGACGCTGGCCGCACCGATCCGGGGTACTATCTCCAAGAGCGGCACGGCTTCCGCGTACTGGTGCAATACAAGGTGATTCGGCTGATAGAAATAGACGGTCAACGCATTCTCGACAAGGGGCATCCGGGCTTGCTGCCGTTTGCACCATTGATGCAGCCGCCAGCAGGTATGGATGCCGAGGCATGGTTGCGTCAGTGTGTCCACCAGGCGCAGCAGGTGCCGATGGACGAGACCCTCAAGGCCAATTATCTGGCCAATCTTGCCTTTTTGAGCGGTTTGGTGTATAAATCAGAAACCATCATGACCATCCTTGCGGAGGAGACCATGTACGAATCGTCGATAGCGCAGTATTTTACAGAAAAGGGCATCAAGCAGGGCATCGAGCAAGGCGGCCGAGACCGCGCCATTGAAGATCTGCTCGACGTGCTAGAAATTCGCTTTGGGTTGGCTGCGTCGGATCCCTTGGCCGCCCGCCTTGAGGCCATCGACGATGTGCAGCGCCTCAAGCAGTTGTTTCGGGCGGCCATACAGGTGCCCAGCCTCGAAGCCTTTAGGCACCTATTAGATACCGCCGAGTAGAGGCTCTGCGTAACATCAGTTACTTATTTGACGGTAGGGTTGGAAGCACTTCGCCCTCTGCTACTGCACGGGCCAACTCGTCAAAGCAGGCGAGACGCTCGTCAGCCTCAGCCTGTGCTCGACAATGAGCCAACACCTCTTCGATAGTAGCCGCTTCTACAGGAGTTTGGAGGACGAAAAGCAAACAACCCATGTAAATAGAGCGAATTAAGTTCTTCACTCCTGTCTTTCCTTAACGCCCATTATCCTCTGCTTAACCTCGGCGATGCGCTCTTCATTCATGGCGACAGTGTGATTGTCCTCTGCGGAGAAGCTGCCCTGCGGATAGTAGGGTTGTCCGTACATGGGGTACGCCTCGCTGCGCAAGTGGGCCAAGGTATGGTGGCCAGCGCGTCGCTTGCGGATGTGTCGCAAGGCCCCGATATCGACTTCGGAGACGACGATTTTTTCCCCTGGCCCCGGGTCGGCTTGCGCGAGGATGCGGCCGTCAAAATCGACGACCATTGAGCCGCCCGGCCAAGAAAAAGGTGGATAGTGACTCAACTCGGCCCCTTGATTGGCGGCGAGCACATACGCCGTATTTTCCAAGGCCCGACAGCGATTGACCGTCGTCCACCAATCCATCGGCGGCGTCGCACCCCAAGGGTCCATATAGGCCGAGACGCGGACGAGGATTTCAGCGCCGTTGGCTGTGAGCTGGCGCAGCGGCTCGGGAAAGAGCCAGTCATAGCAAATCGCCGCGCCAATGCTGCCGATGGGCGTCTGGGCCACCGGGAACAGTTCGTCCGAGTAGTCGGCCAAGTCGTGGGGGCTGGCGTGGACTTCCCAAGGGACCCAAGGATTGACCTTGCGGTACTTGTACCACAGTCCTTCTGGCCCGAGCAGACAGGTCGTGTTGAACACCTTGCCCGGCCATTGGGGATCCTCTTCAAGGAAGGTGGCCGTTTGGATGTACACGCCCAATTCGCGGGCCTTGTCCTCCAAGCGGGCCGTGTGCTCGTTGGGAACGGGAACGGCCAATTTAGCCAGCAAGCTCTTGGCGGTGGGATAGATCGGCGCGGCGTGGCCGAATTCGGGAAAGGCCAACAGCTTGACGTCCATAAACGGCCCGTAGCCTTCAACGGCCATATCGACCATTTCGACCATGCGAGCCGTGTTGCGGGCCATTTCAGCGCGATCGGTGGGATTAGGTTGGTCAACCTGACAGGCGGCCACCCCGTAGCGCAATTCATCCCCCATGAGTTTTTCTCTTTGTCTTCCACACTTTGGGCGTTCCGCGCCGCTGCTCGATCAGCTCGGCGACGACGCTGACCGCGATCTCGGCCGGGGTATCCGCGCCGATGTTGAATCCAATCGGCGCAAAGACGGCGTCCAAGCGCTGCGAGTCCCCGCCGCGCTCGGCGATCCGCCGCCACAAAATGAGCTTCTTGCGCTCGCTGCCCAGCATTCCGATGTAGCGCGCCGGCGTCTTGATCGCCGCTTCAACGACGATTTCGTCGTGCTGGTGGCCGCGAGTCGCCGCGATGATGTAGGACTGATCGTCGATGGGCAAATCGGCGAACACCTCCTCCATGCCAGCGACTAAGCACTCGTCGGCCTGCGGATGTCGCTCGGGATTGGCAAACATCGGGCGGTCATCAATGAGGACGACGCGAAAGCCCACGTTCTTGGCCAGTGCGCAAATTTGCCCGCCCACGTGGCCTCCGCCGAAGACGTAGAGTACGGGTTCGGGCAGGAACGGCTCGATAAATACTTCCGCGGACTCTCCTAGCGCGGCGCTCGGGGCCAGCGCGCAGACTAGGCCGCGCTCGCGCTCAAGCACTTCGGGCAAGTGCTCCTCCACCTGTAGGTCGGCTTCAGACGTGCCCAGCGAGCCGTAGATGCTGCCGTCGGCCCCTAGCCACAGTCTCCCCTCCCCACTGGCGTCAAAACGGCTTTTGAGCAGGGTCGCCAGTGCGCAACCGCTGCGCGCCTGACGCGCCGCTAGCACACGGCTGTAGAAGTCGGCCCCTTCGTCCGGCTCGATAACTTCGGTGTAAATCCGCACGCTGCCGCCGCAATTTAAGCCGCTCTCCCCGGCTTGTTTTTCCGTCATGGTGTAGCGCATGAGCTGGTTTTCTCCGGTCTCCAGCGCGATGCGGCCGGCGCTCAAGACCTCGGCTTCGAGGCAACCGCCGCCGATGGTGCCGACGATATCTCCCTCTTCGGCGACGATCATTTTGGCTCGCTCGCTCATGGGAATCGAGCCGGTGCTCCACACGAGCGAAGCCAAAGCCATGCGCTCTCCCTGCTCCTTGCGCCGAACGATTTCAGTGAGAATGTCTTCCATAATTTATTCTGGCCACTGTTCCAGCTCGCGCCGGTAGTCGGCTGGCGTGTCCATGTCGATTAGAATGGCGTCCTCAGCCACGGGCAGTTCGTACGTATCCTCGGGATGGCCCCGCGTCACCGCGTTCAATCCCACATCCAGCGGCAATCCTAAAATTTCCGCTCGATAGGCATTGCGGATCAATACGGGATGCCCTCTTTTTCCGTTGGCGGTGGGTATGATGATGCCCTCGTCCACCTGTGTTCTCGCCTGCAAAACCTGCTCTACTACGGCTCCGCTCAACCGGGGTTGATCACCTAGGCAAATCAAGTAATCGGCTTCTATATCCACCGCTCGCACAGCGCATTGCACGGAAGATAGCATACCTGTTTGATAATCGGCATTGACGACCCAACGGACCGGATAAGCAGCTAATACCGGGGCAATCTCCTCGGCGCGGTGGCCGAGTACGACCACTACCTCGTCTAACCGCTGCCCCACGACCTCGGCGATCCACTCAATAGCCGCCCGCCCCCCCAAGGGCAATAGCTGTTTGAGCTGTCCCATACGGGTGGACATGCCCGCCGCCAAAATGATGCCGGCTACCCGGCCTGTCCCATCTGCTCGCATCTATTTCAATCTACGGCTACAGACAAATCGCGCCAGTACTCACGACCCCAACCGGCGACCGGCGAGAACGCCGCTGGCCCAAGCCCATTGGAAGTTAAATCCCCCCAAGTCGGCGTGGATGTCAACCATCTCGCCGGCAAAGTATAGGCCGGGCACCAAAAAGGATTCGAGCGTATCGGGATTGATGTCCTCGGTGCGCACGCCCCCGATGGTCACTTCGGCGTAGTCAAAGGGCCTCGGCTCGCTGACCGCAATCGGCCAGTTCGTCAGACTCTGGGCAAGCTGCCAGCGTGCGCCCTTGCCGAGCTGATCGACCCGCTGCGCCGCGTCAAACCCCAAATGATCCAAGAGGGGCCGCACCAATTTGCTGGAAAGCAGGCCGGCGAAACTCAGTTCGAGCGAGCGATGTGGATGGCGCTGCCAGCGCTCCTTGAGCAATTGACTGATTGCTTCCGGGCTGCGGCCGGGGAAGAAATTGATCCAGATCACAGCGCGCTTCGTCCCTAACTCGGGCACCAAACGAGCGCTGAGATTTAATATGGTAAACCCAGAAACCCCGTATTTCGTAAAAAGCAAGTCGTCTGTATCAACGGCCTCGCGCCCACCTTTGAGTGCAACGCGCACTTCGGCCCGGACCTTAAGCCCTTGCATGCGAGCGACGTATTTTTCCGGGCTGATTAGCGGCACCAACCCGGGCTTGAGGTCGGTGAGCCGATGCCCCATAGCCACGGCCAAGTCCATGCCCGAGCGGTCGGCTCCCAAGCGGGCGAGGCTGACGCCGCCACTGGCCATTATCACGCGCCCACTGGTATAGCGCTGCCCCTCGGCGTCGCGCAGTTCAAAGCGAGCTGCTCCAGAGGCGCGGCCCAGGCCCACCACTTTGGCATTGGTTTTGACGCGGATGCCCAGGCAGCGCATGCGGTCCGCGAGCAAATCGATGACTGACTGCGCTTGATCCGACACCGGAAAGAGGCGCTGCCGCTTCTCTTCGCGGAATTCGATCCCTAGCGCGGCAAAGAACGCCAAGGTTTCCTCTAAGCGGAATTGGTCAAGCGCGCTGCGGACAAAGCGCGGATGCGTGCCGTGGTAGTGCCTGAGATCGTCCGCAGCCCTATTCGTCAGATTGCAGCGCCCATTGCCCGAAATCAATATCTTCCGCCCCAATTTTCCGCTGCCTTCGAGCAGGGTCACCCGCTCGCCCGCCTCGGCGGCGACAATGGCCGCTATCATCCCGGCGGCCCCACCGCCAACCACTATGCAATCCCTTGATTTCAAGCCGGTTTACACATCACTAAAGTTATTATAAAAACAATAAGATAGATCGACTTCGCCCTCCGGTCAAACCAAAGGGCCTTCAGTTTGACATACTCTCGTTTATTATCTAAGTTATTTGACTTTGGAAAAATTAAAAACGCGCTGAGTCAGGACATTTCATGGCAGACCTCACAGGGGCGGCGACGGCTCTGGGCGAGCAACAACCCGCATCCGCTAGCCAAAGCCAACCCTCGATCTTTCCCACGCTCCAAGAAGAAGTCGAAACCTCGATCCGCAAAGAAGGTATTTCCTTTGTCTTTGAAAGCCGCTCCGTCTCTGCCGTGGTCCAATTTATCTACACGCCCATTGATGGAACCTTCGCCGATATCGAGTTGGAAGTCAACAATGGCGACCCAATCACCCCAGCCGAAGATGGCGGGATTGCCGTGGAAATGGGCGGCTCGGTTTGGCCAGCCAATAGCGAAGAAGTAGAGCGACACTTCATTTCCTGCGAGCAAGTCGGCGATTGCGTCGAGGCCCGCTGGCAGTGGAAACTAGGAGAGGAACAAGCCAATTTCCTCTACCGGCTCCGCATCAACGGCAAGTCCCTCGTCGTGGAAATTGAGGGTGGGCATGGCAAAGGCACCGGCCTCTCGCTCGGTCGCGTCACCGGGGCCTTGCACCCGCGCCTGATCGCCATTCCCTATTTCAACTTCGGCGACAACTACCCGCGCATCCTCTGCACCTCGGGCCACTTCCTGTCTAGCTTTGTGGATTGGCACTACTCGCGTGCTTCCACTTTGTATGCCCCTTCTGAAGCAGAATCTCAGCGCTTGCTCCAACTCAACGGCGGCTGTCGCTACGCCAGCCAAAGCGACGGCAAGCGCAGCGACTTTCAGGAACGCTGGCTCATAACGGTCTCCACCCAATACGAGGAAGTCCTTCCGGCCTTTTCCTCGACCGAGGCCGAGTCAGGCGAAACGCTAGCCGATTGGGTCTGGTACAACATTCCCTATATCGACGCATCCCAAGAGAGCTACGTCGAGTTATACGAAAGCATGCGCCAGCTCAAGCTGATGGGCATCGATCACTTGCTGATCAACCACCCCAGCGAAACTTGGCACGACGGCGACGGCGACGCCACGCTCGTGGTGGAAGGAGCCGAGGGCAAAGGCGGTGAAGACGCCCTCGACGAGTACCTTGATGCCCTGTCCGACTTGGGCTACAAAACCAGCCTCCAGGTCAACTATCGCCACATCGCCCCTACCAGTTCCTGCTGGCAGCCCGAATTGGCGGCCCAACTCGCCGACGGCAGCCCGACCCCGACCGGACCTGGGTTCTATCTGCTCAAGCCGTCCGAAGCACTAGCGCGCGCACCCGAACACGCGCGCACCATTATCGACAAGTACCCCTGCGACGCCCTGTACGTAAGCGAACACGCCGAAGTCCCGCCTTGGGAATTCAACGACTTCAGCGACGGCGCGGCAGCAATCAGCCACTTGGCGAGTAGCTGTTCTCTGCAACAGAGCATCCTCCGCTCCCAAGCCCAAGCTGGCTTAGCCATCGGGAACGGCGGCAATCACTGGCTCTACGCCGGCGTCCTGACTGGTTACCTCGCTCGCATGGTCGGAAACGATCCCAGCCGCATTCCGCCGTTGGTGGACTTCGACCTGCAAAATCTCCATCCCATTGAAACCGATGCGGGGCTGGGGACCATCGATCAGTACTTTGCTGGGCACATCCCCCAAGGCGAAAAACACAGTCGCAGCACCTACCTCGACCGCTATCTCGCCGCTACTGCGGCCTTTGGCCATGCCTGTCTGCTCCCCGACCAGTTGGAGTGGGGCCTCGCCTCTACGGTCAAATCCTATTACATGCTGCGCGAACTGCAAAAGCACTACCTCCGCGTCCCCGTGCGCGCCATCGCCTACTGCCACAACGACCAGTTTTTGGAGACTAACGATGCGCTGCTTTCCGGCGCGTTTGCCCACGGACAGGTGCGGGTGACGTACGACAATGGTCTCGAAGTCTATGCCAACCTCGGTTGGGAGCAGTCCTGGACCGTCCACCAGAGCGATGTGGCCTACCACCTTACCCCAGGCTCTTTTTGCGCTTGGCAGGACTCATCGCTGCTGGTCTATTCGGCCGACGCCGGCTCGGGGCACATAGACTACGCCTCTTGCGCGGACTATTTGTTCGTCGATACCCGAGGGCAACGGGGGCGATTTGGCCCTGTAGAACTCGACGGCGCTGTCGCCATTAAAGAGCGCAAATGGGAAATTGACGTCGTGCCCTTTGGGTGCCAAGCCGATATAGTGATCGACGTGGGCCAGTACTGGCCAGATCGCAAACTACCCCCGTTGCGCCTGTTGGCCTTCAAGTCCGATGACGAGGATCCCGACGTCTATCGGGCCGATATGGAAGGAGACTGCGTCCGCTTCAAACCGCTGGAGGACGTGGTCACCTATCGCATCGCCTTGCCCGAGTGGATGGTCGAACCGGGTCGCTAGCACTTTGTCCGATTCAGCCGCCCCCTTTCTCCAAGCCTGTCGGGGCCAAGCGCCGGCAACGCCTCCCATCTGGATCATGCGTCAAGCTGGCCGTATCCTCAAGCCGTATCGAGAGCTGCGCCAGCGGCACGGCTCCCTGCTCAAACTTTTCCAAACCCCCGAACTCGCCGCCGAAATTACCCTCATGCCGGTCGATATGCTCGGAGTCGATGCGGCTATTCTCTTTACCGACTTAGTAACGCCCTTAGAGGCGCTCGGCTGCGAGCTGACCTACGCACCCGGCCCTGTCTTCGCCCGCCCGATCCGCTCAGCTTCCGACATCGACGGCCTCCGCAACCCCGTCGTCCCCGAAGACGACCTCGCCTACGTCTTAGAAGCTGCGCACCTGGTACGCAACGCCCTGCCGCCCGCAGTCCCGCTCATCGGATATGCCGGCGGGCCTTTCACCTTGGCCACTTGGCTGGTGGAAGGGAGCCATGCCAAGGACTTTCCCGCTTTTCGCCGCATGATCCACAGCGACCCCGCCCTCGCCCATCGGCTGCTCGACCTGCTCACCGACCTCGCCAGCCGCTTCTTGCGCGCCCAGATCGCAGCCGGTGCCCACGCTGTCCAGATTTTCGACACTTCTATCGGTTTGTTGTCTCCGGCACAGTTTAACGAATTCGCCCTACCCTATGTGCGGCGAGTTTGCCGCAGCCTCGCCGCGCTGGATGCTCCGGTCATTTACTTCCCGCTTGCCGGGGCGCAAAATCTGTCCAGCTTTGGCCGCGTCGGTGCCCAAGTCCTAAGCCTCGATTGGCGAATCGATCTCGATGCAGCTTACGGTTTGTTCGGAGATACCATGCCTTTACAGGGCAATCTAGATCCCTGCGCCCTCTACGGCTCAGAGGCGAGCATTGCCAAGGCCGCTCAGCACATTCTAAAGCAGGGTCGGGGCCGCCCCCACATCTTCAACTTGGGGCACGGCGTCTATCCAGATACGCCCTATGAAAAGGTCAAATTGCTAGTGGATGTGGTCCACCAGTTCGCGCAAACTTGAAAGGGTACGGCGGATGGAACGCATGGAAGGCAGAGAAAAAGGCACGACGCGCCGGCACACTTTTTTCTGTATCAACAAAGAGCGGCACACCGCTTCTTCCAAGGTCATCGACGCCCAGCGCAAGGAGATTAATGTCTTCGGTCGGCAAGTGCGCGGCTGGATCGTGACCACCGAAGAGCCGGTCATCGACAAGGACATCTCCCTCGACGAATCAACGCACAGAGCAATGCCCCACCGCGATCCGGAATAGGGGCACTAGCCCTTAGCGACCCCAAGAGAATTTGTTTTCCAACCAAGTGCCGATTTCTCGCGGCGGGTCGTTCCACTCCTCACCTGGGCCGAGAAATTGCCCGCGAAAATCTTGGCGGGGGTCGAAGCTAGACCACAAATTTGGGAACTCGTCGCGGATCAACATTTCTACTTGGTCACTTACGCCCTGCGCGTGGTAGGAAATAACCTCGTCGGCTTCGCTCTTGCCCAGCTCTTCGGTCAGATGCTTGGCCATCCCACTACTGGCGACAAAGGTAAATTCAATCGCCGAGTCTTCGGTCAGCTTTAGGTCGATGCGGTAGGCTGGATAGCTCAGTTTTAACCCCAATACGGACAGTTGTAACTGCAACCACTCGGCTTCGGTGACCTCGCGCGTGCTGTTCAGGGCGGCCCAGTCCAGTTCGGCCCTAACCTCTAAGGGACTCAACAGTACCAACGCGAGGAGCGAACATATCGCCTTGTGGCTCAATGACATAGCACAACCGCCTTTCAAGAAAACTAAAGTTAGCCTAGCGGCCAACTCGCTCAAGCTGCGGAGGAAAAATTCTCTTCGATAAAACGGACGATGTACCTAAACGAGACCAAGCCAACCGGTCGGTCGTCATCGTCCAACAGCGGCACATGGCGGAAACCGTGGATGCTCATCAAATGCAGAGCGTGCTGCACGGCCGCATCGGCCTTAAGCGCGGTGGGCTTCGGCGTCATCAGGCTCTCAACCGCGATTTGTTCCAGATTGCTGATCAGACCCGCCACTCGGTAGAGGAGGTCCCGTTCGGTAAAGATGCCGATTAGCTGCCCACCTTCATTGGTCACCAACACGCAGCCGACGTGCCGCTCTTTGAGCAGGGAAACCACTTCGGCCAACGAAGTGGTCGGCGACACACAGACCATCTCCTGCGGATTGAGCGCGGAAAGCGGTTCGGTAAAAATTCCCCTGTATTCCTCGCTGCTCCAATCTTGATACGCTTCGCTCAGGCTCTGGCCGCACTCCTCGCAGAGGTCAACTCCAGAGATATTGTCGTGGGAACACAAAGGGCAAATCAAGGGTTTTTCTCCTATTCGACGACCCAAGTATCGCCCGCGCTAAACAGGGCCGCGAGATCGCCCTCCCCCCGCTGTTGGGTCGTCGCGTCGATTTGGTCGAACAGCAACTCGGTGTACGTTGGCCTATCGAGGGCGCGCAGCACGCCAAAGGGCAGCGGCATCGATGGGTATTCCATCCGGCTGAGCATATAGGCATAACTGGCGTTTTCGCGCCCCTCTTGATGCACGACCAGCTCATCTGGGGCCACATCGCTGAGTGCGACGACCTCGGGCTCAGTACCGTTCATGCGGATGCCCCGGTCCCGGTCCTTGCCAAAGATGAGGGGCTCCCCTTCCTCTAAGAACACGATATTGTCGTCGCGCACGTCTGAATCCGTGGTGTGCTCCCAAGCCGTGGGGTTGAGCACGACGCAGTTTTGATAGATCTCGACAAAAGCGGCCCCTTTGTGTTCGGCTGCTCGCTTGAGCACGTAGCTCAGGTGCTTGGTATTGGTGTCCTGCGAGCGGGCCACAAAGGTCGCCTCGGCACTCAGCGCCACGGATATGGGATTGAGCGGATAGTCGATCGACCCCATGGGGGTGGACGTGGTGCGGTGCCCTAGCAGCGAGGTCGGCGAGTACTGGCCCTTGGTAAGCCCGTAGATGCGGTTGTTGAACAGAATAATCTTCAGATCGACATTGCGCCGCAGGCTGTGCAGTAGGTGATTGCCACCAATCGAGAGCCCGTCGCCATCGCCGGTGATGACCCAGACGCTCAAATCCGGGTTGGCCGTCTTGATTCCCGTGGCGATCGTGGGCGCGCGCCCGTGGATCGAGTGAATGCCGTACGTATTCATGTAGTAGGGAAAGCGGCTAGAGCAGCCGATCCCAGAGACGAACACGATGTCTTCCCGCGCGACCCCCACTTCGGGCAGCATCTTTTGCATTTGGGCCAAAATAGCGTAGTCGCCACACCCAGGGCACCAGCGGACTTCTTGGTCGGAAACAAAATCCTTGCGACTCAACCTAGTCTCTACAACTGCTTCGGCCATCTCGATCTCCCTACTTTAGCTTAGCACTTGGCGAATTTTGTCAGCCACTTCCCGAATTTGGAAGGGGCATCCCTGGACCTTGTTCAGCTTGACGACGCGCACGGGAAAGTGTGCTTGGACCAACATAGCCAGTTGGCCGAGGTTTAGCTCGGGTACCAATACTTGCTTGTAGCGGCCGAGCACGTTGCCGAGGTTGCGGGGAAACGGGTTCAAGTAGCGCAGGTGCGCGTAGGCCACGTCGAGGCCCTCGTCCCGCACTTGCTCCACCGCGGCGCGAATGGCACCGTAAGTTCCTCCCCAACCCAAGACCAGCAGATCCCCTTGGTCGGGGCCGGTTACTTCCAACTCGGGAGTGAAATCGGCAATGCCGCGTATTTTGTCGGCCCGGACGTGGACGATGCGCTCGTGGTCTTCGGGTGCGTAGGAGACATTGCCCGTCACATCCTGCTTGCCCAAGCCGCCGATCCGATGCTCCATCCCCGGCGTCCCCGGCACGACCCAGGGCCTGGCCAAGGTCTGCGGGTCGCGCATGTAAGGTTGGTAGTCGTTGGGATCGGTGTACGGCTCGGCATCAATGGCCGCGATCGAATCCGGGTCTGGTATCTTCCACGGCTCGGAGTTGTTGGCCACGTACCCGTCGGACAAAAGAAAAACCGGCGTCATGTAGCGAATGGCAATGCGGAAGGCCTCGACGACCATGTCGAAGCATTCGCTTGGGGTCGCCGGAGCAATGACCGGGATCGGGCTTTCGCCGTTGCGTCCGTAGAGCACCTCCAGCAAATCGGTCTGCTCGGTCTTGGTGGGCAAGCCCGTGCTAGGACCGCCGCGCTGGACGTCAATGACCACCAACGGCAATTCCATAACTACGGCCAAGTTGATCCCCTCGCTCTTGAGCGCGATCCCCGGACCGCTACTGGCAGTCGCCGCGAGGCTGCCGGCAAAGGCCGCGCCAATCACCGAACCCATAGCTGAGATCTCGTCCTCGGCTTGGAACGTCCGCACGTCGAAGTTTTTCAGCGCGGACAAACCCTCTAGGATGGTGCTGGCCGGCGTGATGGGATACGAGCCGTAAAAGAGCGGTTTGCCAGCCTTTTGTGCGGCCGTAACCAGCCCCAAGACAATTGCCTCATTGCCAGTGATCCGCTTGTACACCCCCGGCTCGACAATCTCCCGCTTCGGCACCGAGATCTGAGTCTGAAAGGTTTCGGCCGTTTCGCCGTAGTAGTAACCAGCTTTTAAAGCCCTCGTATTGGCCTCAACGACCTCGGGCCGGCCGGCGAACTTGGTCTCGTAAAACTTGAGCGTGTAGTCGAGTGGGCGGTCGAACATCCAGAACACCAAGCCCAAGACAAAGGCATTCTTGCACATATCCTTGGCTTGGTTGCTCATGCCTTCGATATCGGCGAGGGCATTGCGAGTCAGCGTGGTCAAGGGGACCGGATGTACGTCGTAGCCGCTGAGGCTGTCGTCTTCGAGCGGGTTTGTCTCGTACCCGGCCTTGCGGAGGCCATTGCGGTTGAACGGATCCGTATTGACGATGATGGTCCCGCCCGGCTCGAGGTCGGGCAAATTGGCCTTGAGCGCGGCCGGATTCATCGCCACTAGCACTTGGGGCGAGTCGCCAGCCGTGTAGAGATCATTGGCGGCGAAATTGACCTGATAGCCGCTCAGCCCGGGAATGGTCCCGGCCGGGGCGCGGATTTCAGCGGGAATGTCGGGAAAGGTACTGACGTCGTTGCCCACCACGGCCGAAGTATTGGTAAACTGACCGCCGGTTAGCTGCATCCCATCGCCGGAATCGCCGGAAAATGAGATGACTACAGATTGGCGCTCTTCTTGCGAGTACTCTCGCTTACTTATGGGTGCCGATGGGGCCACGATTTCGGCCATGCACACGACCTCCTTAAAAAGAAAAAAATCTCCATCCGCAGCGCATGCTCAAGCTCCCTCTTTGGTGCGAGCGATGCGCTCGGGATCGGGCGGCAAATTGTAAATGTCTTCGGGGAATTGATCGGTGAGAAAGCGGATGACCTCGTGTTGGGGCAGATTTCCCTTTATGCGGCCGTTTTCATCTACAATCGGCACGTTGCGGTAGTCGCCAGCATTCATCAGCCGCAGCGCACTGCTAATCGGCTGCTGGGCATCCAAGCTATGCGGATCGCGGGTCATCAACTCGGCCACTGGCCGCGTCCACGTCGCTGGCTGGTCCGTTACCTTGGTGAGCACATCGCGCTCGGTAAAAATCCCCACTAAGCGGCCATCCTCTTCCACCAGCACGGCGCTGACGTGTTGGTGGCGCATTTTTTTGAGTACGTCAAGCACTGACTCTTGCGGTTCGCACAAGACATACCCGTCCAAGTCCAAATGGCCGATGACCTCTTCTTGTAGCTTCTGCACGACCTTCATTAGAAAGCCCCTTTCTCGGGGCTTGGATACCGCATTATTCACCTCGTTTACTTGAATAACTATATCCAGTTTAAAATAGATAGGAGCGATACATCTCGCAAGATAATACGTCGTAACAACATTGCGGCTTTTAGCACGCCAAATCCACCACCCAATCTGCCGCGGCCCTCGCCGTTGGATGCTGTTCGGCGACGACGACCGTGGCCCCGCGATCCACCAGTCCCCGTAAGACCCCAACCATTGAGCGCACATCTTCTGGATGATCGCCGCTGGCCGGGTCGTCAATCAGCACCCAAGTGCGCCGGGAGGCCCGCGTCGATTCGAGCGCCAACCGCAGCCGCAACCACTCCCCCCGCTCCAGCCCCTGCACCTCCTGCCCCAGAAGCAGATAGCCGAGGCCACACTCTACAACCGCCTCTAAGCGCGGGCGGACTGGATCTTGCCGAGTAAAGTGGGCACAAGCCTGTTCCAAAGTCATGCCCAACACATCGGCGATGCTCGCGCCGCGCAAGGTGACCTCGCAGGTTTCGTCTCGGTATCTGCGGCCCTCGCAAGCGGCACACACCATCGCTATATCCTCTAGAAATTCCAAGTCGAAGTAGCATTGGCCGCGGCCTTCACAGCTAGGACAACGGCCTCCCGGTCGATCCAACAGGAAGGTGTCCCGGTCCCAGCCGCGCGCCGTCGCAGCCGGTGATGCGGCATATAAATCGGCGACGCGCTCGAAAAGGCCCAACCCCTCCAAAACCGTGGCCTTGCCGCTCGGAGCTTCCACCGTTACAACTCGGCTGTTCCTCGGCATACCAGCGGCAGCGTACTCGACGGACCGCCCCTTAAGCAATGGCAGCAAGACCTCGTGCAGCAGGCGAGTCTTACCGCTGCCAGAAGCCCCACATACGCAGGTCAACTTCCCGTGCGGCAGCTCAATGGCAAGCGGCCCGACCACCCCCTCCCCGCGAATGGCCAACGCGGGCTTAACTTGTTCGGCGACCCGCTCCCCATCCGTTTCATCCCGCCCGACCTCCGTCGCCTCCCCTACGCGCACCTGTCCCTCCGCAAATACCCAAACCTCGTCCGCGACCGCCACGAGTTCAGGCGTGTGGTCCAACAACAGCGCCGTATTGCCGCCAGCGACTAGCCGACGCAGACCCTCGGCGACCGCGTCCAGCATCTCCTCGGATAACTGGCTGCCCAAACCTTCTAAAATGTAGAGGATGCCCGTCAGTCCGCTGCTGAGACAGGACGCCAATTGCAGGCGCTGCCACTCGCCAGCCGCCAGCGATTCGAGCCGACGGCGCAACGGCAGGTGCCCTAGCCCCAAGCCGCAGGCCTCGGCGAGTGCTGTCTCTACTTTGGCGTGCCCCTGAGTCGTATCCAGCCAATCGCGTAACGATCCGAGAGGAGCGTTCATCAACTCGTTCATAGTGCGACCGTTTAGGGTTACCTGACTGGCCAAGGGCTGGCCCGCGCCAAAATCAGCCGTAGCCAGCGGCTCGTACTGGCGACCGCACTCGCCGCAAGTCGGCTGCTGATTCAAGTGCATCATCTCGCCGGTCTCATCCACCCAAATCACCGTCTGCCCCGAGGAAATAGAGCGGCTCATACGCACAGCTTCCAAAAAGCGCACGCTGGCATTCGGGTTCGGCACCAAGCGATCCATCACGACGTGTACCTCGCTTTCGCCGCTCGGCAATGCTGGCCCGTCGCCTTCCAACCGCTGGATCTGGCCGTCGATTGCGATCCGCGTAAACCCAGCCTGTACGAGTTGCTGCCACATCCCTTTATTCCGCAGAGTCAAAGGGGCCAGCACCAAACAGCGGGTGCCCGGATGGACGCGGGCAATCTCGCCCTCGACCTCATCCACCGCATAGCTACGACAGTGGCCACCGCATTCGAGGCAGTGCATCTGTCCCTCTTCTAGCATGATCTGTGCCAAAATCCCGTCTAGCTGCAAGTAGTCCCCCACCGTGCGTCCACGGCGCGGTGCCCCCAAGTAAATGGCTGGCGGCAAGCCCGAGATCTCGTCCACATCCGCGCGCGCCGTCCCGCTGACGTTTTCCCGTTCTGTCGGAGACAGAGCCTGCATGTAGCGCCGACGGCTCTCCGCGTACAGGATGTCTAAGGCCATGGCGCGACGAGCACTGCTACTGCGGCCGGTAAAGCAAATAATCTGGCCCAACGGCAAGTCCATATCGACATTGGCCAGACCGCCCGCCCGGGCACCGCGCACGCAAAGGGTAGCGTTCAAGGGTTAGCCTGCGTCATGGAATCGATTTTCGCCTGCAAGCGCGCGACGTCGAGATTGCGCACGCGCAAAAACGCCCAGTGGGCTTCCGCTTCGTGAGGACGCCCCAAGCGCAACAGCACTTCCCCGCGCCGATAGTGCGCTTGGGCGTGGTCGGGGTCGAGTTCGAGTGCTTGGGCAAAGGCATCCGCCGCGGCTTGGTCATCATCCTGCTTGGCATATACCAGGCCGAGATTGAAATGCGCTCGGGCGTAGCTGGCATCGAGCGCGAGGGCTTTGTGGAAATGCGCGGCAGCCTCGGCCCATTGACCGAGGCGATAATAGCACAGGCCGAGGTTGTTGTGTAGGCCGGGCGAGGGCTGGGCGCGGCTAAAGGCTGCAATCGCCGCCTCGTATTCCCCAGCGCCGAAGAAATCCAACCCGCGTTGGATGTCCGAATCGCCGCCTTCTTGCTGAGCCAAGACAGCCGCTAGGCCAGAAGCGGCGGGAGCAAAGGACGGATCAATGCTCAGCGACTCGCGGAACATGCTCTCGGCTGCCGCCCAATCCCCTTGGCGTTGGTACAAGGCACCGAAATTGTAGTAATCGACCCGTTTGCGAGTCAGCCGCTCAGCCCCAGCGTCCCGATAATTAATCGGCAGCGCGACCAAAGCCACCAACAGGCACGACCCCAGCAACCGACGATGCGCCCCACCCCCTACCCAAGTCGCAACATTCGCAATCCAACAAGCGGCATAGAACAGGATCACCGGCACGACGGGCAAGCGATATTCCGAGGAAGTGAAAAACAGCAGGCACGCGGCCAGATAGCTCGCTAGGTACAGGTCGAGCAGGGACGAGCGACGACTAGTGGCCCAACCCACGACCGCCAGCGGAGCCACTATCCCCCACCCCAAAACGCACCAATTCAACAGGGGCACAAAGTCCCGCGCCAAATACAGACTCAGGTTGTTTTGCGCCTCGACTCCGTTCCAGAACATGTAGAGTTTGCGACATTGTAGCGCCAGATACGCGAGGGGATTTTCCACGGCAAAGCGCAAGCCAGCCACAAGCCAGTATCTGGAGGCTTGAGCCGGGGTCAGTTCCTGGCCCGTGCGCGCCTCGGCCTCGCGGATAAACGCCTCGCGCTCCAAGTCCGGCTCGGCGCTGGGCAGGAAATCGACCTGCGCGTAGATGCCGTTGGCCTCGGAGTGATTGCCCACGTAGAAATTCATCCCGGCCGAAGACGTGGTAAGCAGCCACTCCCCCCCGACGAGATAGTTGCGGCAAGCCACCGTGCCGACTATGAGACCACAGCCCGCAGCCACCAATCCCCACCACCGCCATCCGCGCCGCCCCCCCTGCGCGACAAACCAGCCCGCAACCACCGCGACAAATAGCAAGACCATGGGCCGCGCCGTAGCCGAAAGCCCCAACAGCAGACCCGCGCCCAACAGCCAACGCGCCACACCTTGCGCGTGTGCCAAGCAATACAGAGCCGCGAGATTCAAAAAGGTGATCGGCGCGGCGGTCAGCAGCGCCCCGTCGTAGAACACATACGGCTGGTAGATCGCCGCCATGCCAGCAGCCAATAGGCCAATTTGCGCGCTCCACAGTTTCCGACCCAGCGCGTAGATCAAATAGCAACTACCCGTCCCCAGCGCCGCCTGCACCAAGCCAACCCACCAGTATTCAGCACCCAACAGCGCGTAAATGGCGGCCAAAAAGTAGGAGTAAAATGGATTCATAAAAAAAGGCTGGTCGCCCAGCCAATCGCCCGCGACAATGGCCTGGGCGCGGCGATCGTAGAATTCGGAGTCGATCAGGAGCACGTCGAAGAGCGGCGTGTCAACCGCTTGATAGAGATAAGCTAAGCGCACGCCGAGAGCGGCGATTAGGATCGCCCAGAGGATGGCTCCTTCTCGCCTTAGCTGCACTGCGCCGATATCGCGAGAACAGTTCACGGCTGCAAAACCCAATAGTGAAACGAAACAATCGGCCGCAAATCACCGCCAAAGTGAATCGGCTGCGTTTCAATTTCGACGCGGCCGCTCACATCCGCAGCAGCTATCTGGCCGACGGCCAATTCGAGCCACTGGCGACCCCGCCCTCCCCGCAACTCCACGTTGGCGATCTTCTTTCCATTAGCGAACACCGCAAAGTGCTGAGCAATGCCCGTAACCGTGCGCATAATCACCGTCGCCGGTCGCCCCGCATTCAGCGCCACCTCCATCCGCTCGCCCCCCGTTACCGTCCGGCCCCCGTCGATGTACACAGCTTGGGGATCGTCGGCAGCGCTCAGTGCCATCAACAGATTCGCCTCCCCACTGCCGGGAATCCACACCGTGGATTGGTAGCCGTGCCGACGCTCGCTTGCCAAATCAGCCACATCCACTTTATCAACCACCCGCCAACCCTCCTCTAAGAGCGTCCGGTTGCGGATAGCCTCGCCGCTGAGGTCGGCAGCCCAAAGCGCCTGATACAACACCTTCTCCGCATCTATAATCGACGGCTCAAAGACGCGAATGCGGTGCAGCGGTTGCAAAAAGAGGCCCTCGGGAAAATTGAACCAATTGGGAAAAATGGCGAAGTACTGCGGTCGCTGGTCCGGCGGCATGGCTTCCAAGCGCTCGAATAGCGATCCACTCCCGTGCCGCCAAGGTGCGCTGTTCCCGGCCGTGGTCAATCCGACTAAGTCAATGGTTTGGCGACCGCCGAAATAGCGCAAGGCACCAGCGTCGTTGACGGCGAGGCGCGCGTCGGGCGGCAGTTCGGCGTCTATAAAGCGCGCCATCTCGACCTGCTGGTTGCGGATATCGCTGCAATTTTCCCCGTACGCCACTGCGAAAAACCCCACCGACATCAATCCCCACAAACCGAAAAAGCAAGCCAACCCCCGCGCCAACTTACTACCCCATTCCCCCCCAACCGCGTCCAAGCGCCCCAAGCCCAAGGCGGCAAAGAGAATGTAAAGCGGCAAGAAGGGTTGCTGATAGCGATTGAAGTGGGCGTCGTATTCGACGAGAGTGCAGGTTAGCAAGACGCCGCCGACAAACCACGTTCCACCCAATGCCGCCGCTCCGAGCCGCCTCTCGGACAACTCGCCCCAGAGCCGATAGCTTAGCTCGGCCAAAACAAAGAGCGCGATAAACGGGGCAAACACCATGCGGCGATAGTTGCCGTCGTACGCGTATAAATTGACGCTAGTCTGATGCCCCAGCGATCCAGCGAGAATTCCTTTAACAAATTCGGCGAAGTCGAAAAAGACGGCTCTTATCTGCTCGGGCAACGAGCCGTGCGGTTCGGCAAAGCGCCACTTGGCCTCGACCCCAGACGCCCCGGCCTCCCCTGTCCACCAAGCCAGTAGCAGGGCCTGGAACACGTATGCCCCCAAAGGCACCCCCCACTGCCAATGCAACGCTCGACGATAGGCGACCAGCGCCAGCAGCAGCAAGACCAAGGCGATCCCCTCGGGCCGCGCCAACACTAACAAGGTCGCCGCCAACGGAGCGCGTCGGTCTTCTGTTAGATACAGATACAGAGTCAGCAAGATGGCGCAGGCGAAGAGGCCGATCGCCATGCCGCTGTAGTAGCCCCACAGCAGCGGGCCGCACAACAAGAACATCAACGCGGCGACCCAACCGCTGAAAGAACCACTCAACTTGCGGCCCAGCAACAGAAGCAGCCGAGCGCTCAACCCAAGCCACACAACCCCCAATGCCAACGCGTACAGCGCAATCCCCATCCCATCCAACCCCAACCAAAAGCCCGGCACCAGCAGCAAGGTGTACAGCAGACTAGTCGCGCCAGCCGTTGGCTCGGCCCCGGTATTGTATTCGAGGAAGTGTCCTTGGGCCGCTTGCCGTGCGTATTGGAAATAGATGAAAGAATCGTCCAGCGGCAGGGCCAAACGACCGCCCGTGTGGTAGAGCATGGAGGCCACAAAGAGCAACAGCCACAACAGAGCTAGGCCCCAAAGAATGGCCCCCTCTCGTCGAATGGCGTCCATCACCTATTCGTCCGCACGCTTGCCAATTGTATCCGCTAGGTGACCCATCAAATCATCCAGTGCCTGCTGCGATGCGCGACCGCGAAAGGCTTCGAGTGCCGGATCATCCGTCTCCACCATCCATGCTTCAAGCGCATTTCTCAGACCCTGAATTTCATCGGCATAGTTGGGATCATCAATCAGGTTGTTCAGCGCATTGGGATCGTTCGCAAAGTCGTAAAATTCTTCCAAGACGCGATATGTAAACAAATGGTTGCGCGCCGCCAATGCTGGATCACAGGCCGTTGCTTCTTCCATCGTCTGCCAAGACCGGCCATTCTGGGACTCATTGCGAAACGCCCGCTCGCCATCGGACCAAGGGTTGAAAATGTAACCGAACCTCGCATTTTGCACGCACCGCATGGGATAATTGCGCCGCGCCGAAGTCTGGTGAAATTGCGTGAACACCTGCTCACACCCAGCCTGCGCTTCACCCTGCAACACCGGCAAAAGCGATTGACCATTGACGCCGTCGGGAAAATCTACGCCCATTGCATCCAGCACCGTAGGCAAATAATCGATCCCCGAAACAAAATGCTTGGCATCCACGCGCCCGGCCTGAACAACCGCCGGCCAGCGCACCACCCAAGGGGTGCGCGTACTGTTCAAATAACAATTGGTCTTTGCAAATGGAAACGCCATGCCATTATCCGACAAAAACATCACTAGCGTATTCTCCGCCACACCCATCTCATCCAACACGTCGAGCAAGCGCCCCACCGTATCATCACAGCGGCGCACGGAATTGTAATACTCGGCTATTTCCAGACGCACATCCGGTATGTCGGGCAAAAACCCAGGGACGATCACCTCTTCTGGAGCAAATGTGCGCGAAGGTGGCACGGCGGGCGGATCGAGTTCGCTATACCACTCGGGCTTGTCATTGCCGTAAAACGGACGATGCGGATCGTGGGAATTTGCCATCATAAAGAATGGCCGACCTCCATTTACGGCATCCTGCACGAAATTCTTTGCATACTGAAAATACACCTCGGGATTGCGTCCCTGCCCCAAATCGGTCTGATCGCGTGCCATATCCCATTGAAATGTCTGGTATGGCGTCGAATGGGGAACTTTGCCCAAAATGCCCACATTATACCCCGCATCGCGCAGAATGTTAGGCAGAATGGGCACGCCTTCGTGGCGCAAGCGATAAAAGCCCTCGCCCCCACTCAGATGCGGATAGCGCCCAGTCATCAACGCCGAGCGGCTCGGTTGACACACCGCAATCGTCACATGGCCGTGCTGAAAGCGCAATCCCTCTGCGGCCAAGCGGTCGATATTGGGCGTCGTTCCCTTGGTCGGACACCCAAATGCCCCCACCGCGTCCCAGTTCATGTCATCTGCTGTAATGAGCACAAAATTGGGGCTATTCATAAAGGGTTTGCCTCTCTAATGGATAGTGTGAGTGGCGGATTGGACAGGCGGCTGGAGTTATTGCACAGCGTCGAGTATAATATAGATTGCCCTTAGCAGAGGCGTCCTTATCCCATCCTAATCCATTGGAAGAACCATGCGCTCACTTTACTTCCTATCCTTATGGCTACTCGTCCCGGTCGCTCTTTGCGCGGCCCCTCCCTTTGACCACGGCCCCTTCGACCAAGTGCTGCAAGAGTACGTGGATGACCAAGGCTTGGTCCGCTACGCTGTCCTAGCCAAAGACCGGGCCCAACTCGACTCCTATGTCGATAGCCTCGGCCTCTATAGCCCAGAAAGCCACCCTGACCGCTTCCCCACCCGCGAACACGAACTCGCCTACTGGATCAATGCGTACAACGCCTTTACCCTGCGGGGCGTCATCGACGCCTATCCCATCGCCAGCGTCAAGGATGCCTTTGTACTCAGCGGCTTTTTCAACCGCCAGACCTTTGTCGCTGGCGGGCAAGAAATGACGCTGGATCACGTTGAAAACAAAATTATCCGCCCAACCTACCAAGAACCGCGCATCCACTTTGCGGTCAACTGCGCGGCCCTGAGCTGCCCACAACTGGACAACCGGGCCTTTACCGGCTCCGATCTCGATGCCCACTTGGAACGAGTACTAAGGCGCTTTGCCCAAGACCCCAACCACGTGAGCCTACAGGGGAAGAGGCTCCATCTATCCAAAATTCTAGACTGGTATGGGGAAGACTTCACGGCGTGGTTCCCGACTGACCGCCCCAATCCCGAAAACATGCCCGCTATTGTCAACTATCTGCGCCCGTATCTCCTCCCGGACCTAGCCGCTGGGCTGACCGAAGATATAACCATCGAATACAACGACTACGACTGGGCGCTCAACGAGGACAAAGAAACGGGAAGCCCCCGCCCAGCGGCAGACTCCCCGTAATCGTCCCAATGCCGTTGGGAAATTTTACAAAAAGAACGGATTGTGCTCCCGTTCTTCCCCCACAGTAGTAGCGGGTCCATGGCCGGGAAAGAGCGCGACGTTTGCGTCTAGACCGAGCAGCTTCTCGGCCACAGCTTGGCGCTGCATCTGGTAGTTGCCCACGCTGCGGGTGCCGCCGAGCGAACCCGCGAAAAGCGCGTCCCCGACAAAGGCCATTTCTTCGTGAACTAAGCTAATGCCGCCCGCCGTATGCCCAGGCGTAGAGCGAACCTCAAAGCGCAATTGGCCGATGTGGACGACTTCTCCTTCTTCTAATTCGCCTGCGATTTGGTCCGCCAAGCTGCCCGTTAGGGCTAAATCACCGCTGTGGATTCGCGCTGGTGCGTTCGTGGCCCGACCAATCTCGTCGAGGGCGCTAATGTGGTCTTGGTGTCCGTGCGTCAGCAAGATCTGTTCGACCGTTAGTCCAGAGGCGGCCAAGCGCTGGAGGATTTTATCCGCGTCGAACCCGGGGTCGATGACTGCGGCACGGCCCGTTGCCGCACAGCCGACGATGTAGCCGTTCATCAGAAAGCCGCTGCCGAGCACCATCATCTCCACTTGCGCCCCGGCAATCGAGCGGCCCGCTGGATCGCGCGGGAAAAACGCCTGCGCTGCACTCGCCTGCAATTTGTCCGAATGTAAGCCGAGGGCTTGAGCCAGCCGCTCTATCGCGTCTGCGGCCGGGATCAGTTCGTAGTCTTCGATCTTGGCAATATCCTCGGCAGTCAATCTCACCCGATCAGCCAGTTCTGCAACCGCAATCTCCTGCCCGCGCCGGGCCTTGCCGACGACATCGCCGAATTCGTCTTCTAGTTGCGTGTACATATTCCCTCAGTATTTAGGCTCAACGGAGCCGGCTTGTAAACTACCCAAAAACTCATCAAAGCTAGCGGCCCATTGCCCGACGGTCTGGGCCGGTCCAGTCATCTTGAAAAACACCGTGCCCGAGCGGTGGACGGCAATGGCCCCGAGCATCCGGTAGCCAGCTTGAGGCGTTGTGTCTCCCATCCCCATTCCCGCAGAGAAGGTTCCGCTGACATCAACTCCGGTTATTTCGATGTCCCCCACCTGTTGCGTCCAACGCCGCCCTTGGGCTGGTTGGCCGTCCTCCTGTGTGAACTGACCGAACCAGCGCTCGATGTTGGCTTCGACGCTTCCGCCTTGCCCCGGGCCGAAGAAAAAGATGCCCAATGTCGCTTCTCCGGCCGGGCCGGGCAGGCCGTATTGGGCCACCCGCATGGAGCTGGACGGCTGCTGCGCCACCCAACCCTTGGGAGCCACCGCGCTGAGTGGTCCGAGCGCCTGTCGGCCGCTCGCTTGGCCCGACGGATACGCTGGCGTCGTACTGGTTGGCGTTGTGGAACGGGCGGTGAATCCCCGCTCGGCCACGGCCTCCACTGGCTCTTGGTCGCTGAAATTTTGACTGCACCCGATGGCTCCAAGGACCCCAGCTAATATCCACACAGATCGTCTCCGAGGCCAAAGAATGTCCTTTATCACAACAAACCCCTCCAAGCAATGAGGCCGATGAGGGCCGCTAGCACGACCAAGCCTCCTAAGTAAAACCAAACCCTGTTTCGCGCACGCCGCTGCGGTTTTTTAAGCGGCTTCCGCCTAGGCTGATTAAGAGCGAGCGTCCCCACTTGCAAAGTCGGCGACTTGTGTTGGATGTAGTCGGCCATCTCCTCGTACATGCGGCGAATGCTCTGGGCATTCTCAGCCTCCCCGTAATCGGCCAGATGCGACAGCGGCAACCACTGCACCGGGGCGACTTCTTGGGAGATGGGAAATTCGATCTGCGCTTTGACCCGCGTCTGTTCGTAGCCTAGAAGGCGGACGTAATAGCGCAGCCGACAGCTATCGAAATCGACCAGACAACAGCGGTAGCCGATCTTGCCTAGCTGGCGTAACCCTTCCTCCACATCGCGCAACAAGACCAAGTCGAGTTCTTGGCGCGCAGTTACTAGCTGCTCGCGCAGCACTTTGACGGTTGTTGGGGCTCCCTCGTTCATCGTCCTACTGCGAACTTAGAGCGCGAGAATAAGGCCGTTTTCGCGCTGGCTGTCAACTTTCTCTCAGCGCACTTTTTGCTCAAACTGTGGTTTGACAAACTAGCACTGTATCGGTTAAGATAGCCGCCAACTTGCATCCGCTCCCCAGCCTATGTCGCGCGCCAGTCGCCTCTGTTCGATCTTTCTGCTTACGGTACTTTTGCCCATAGCCGGATATGCGCACGCCGAGGATGATTCTCCGCGCATCCACCGCATTGTCATCCACGGCCTCGAACGAACAGACGAACAGGTCATTCGCCGCGAATTGCTCTTTGCCGCAGGCGATGTCCTCGACTCCACCCTCGTTGCCGAAACAGCGCGCAATTTGCGGCGCTTGCTCTTTATCGGCGAAGTACACATCCGCTTACTCGACCAGCCCGAGGGCGTCGAGGTGACGGTCTCGGTAGAGGATCTCTACTCGCGCGCCTTATCCCCCTTGATCTCGGGACAAATCGACGAATTGAGCTTCGGCGTGGTCGCGCTCGACTACAACTTTCGCGGCCGCGGCCAACGCCTGCGCTTGGGCCTCGAAAACCAAGCCATTTCCGGCCCTTGGGCCGAGTTGCTCTTTGCCGAGCCGCGCCTCGGCGGTAGCCGACGCTCCCTAGCGGTCCAGCTCGCCACAGGTGCCGAAGGCCACGACCACGCCCTGACTTTCTTGCGGCCCTTTGCCACCTTAGCCGATCGCCGCGCCTATGGCCTTTCCCTGTTCAGCCAACAGGCCGTGCAGCGTTTGTATTCGGGGGGCCAGCTAAAAACGCGCTATCAAGACGCGCTCGACGGCAGTCGCATCTGGCTGATCCGCTCCTATGGCGAACGGACGAAGGTGCGTCCCTCAGTGCAATTGCAGGTCTCGCGCCGCCGATTTACCGCGCGCACAAGCGATGGATACGCACCCTCCGACCGGACGCGGGTCGTGCCGAGCGTCGGCCTTCTCGTGTGGCATCCCCGCTATAAGCGCACCCGCTACATCCGCAACTTAGGCCCACTGGAAGACTTACAAACGGGCAGTTGGCTGTCGCTGCGTTGGGGCTTTGCCCATCGCTCCTTGGGATCGGATCGGACCTTTTCTTTTTACCAAGCCCATCTAGCCCCCCGATTCGAGCCAACCAAGCGCAGTTATGCCGAGTTGACCTTGTTCACCAGCACGTACCGAGGCGAGGGGGAATTTTACAACCTCTTCGCCTTGGCATCCGCGACCGCGTACTTCCGGCTGGGAGCGGCTCATTCGCTCGCCTTGCGCGCCGCTTGGGAAACCCTGCACCGCAGCGAGGACGCCGATCAGCTCCTCCTCGGTCTAGTGCGCGGCTTGCGCGGCTATGCCCCTCGGCGCTACGACGGCACGAGACGCGCACTGTTCAACGTAGAAGCACGCCCCACTTTAGTTCGCCGACCTTGGTACACTCTCGCGAGTGCCGCCTTTGTGGATTGCGGTGCGGCTTGGACACCCGATAGCAAAAAGGCCAATTTGGTCTGTTCCCCTGGCTTGGGCATCCGCCTAGGCTGGCCCAAGGTGTACAACACGCCGGTCCTGCGCGGTGATATAGCCTACGGACTAGCAGAGGGCACGTATGCGTTCTCCGTGGGAATGGGGCAGTATTTTTGATAGTGTGAACCTTTTGGCATACTTAGAGCGTCTATTAAGAAAACCAACGCAAAAGGAGGAGTGATGAAAGTCAAACTACTCATTCTAACCGGCGCGGTCCTGTGTGTGCTTAGCATTCAAACCAGCCGCGCTCAAGACCACGCCCAAGCGACGTTTGCCGGGGGATGTTTCTGGTGCATCGAAGCACCCTTTGACAAGGTCGCGGGAGTCGTCTCAGCCGTTTCCGGCTACACCGGTGGCGAGCGCGAAAACCCGACCTACAAGCAAGTCAGCTCCGGCGCGACCAAGCACATAGAATCCGTGCTGGTCACCTTTGATCCCGAGGTCGTCTCCTATAGCCAGCTTCTCGACATCTACTGGCGTCAATTTGACCCCACCGATCCAAGTGGGTCCTTTTACGACCGCGGCCATCAATATACCTCAGCCATATTCTACCACGATGAAGAGCAACGCGCCTTAGCCGAAGCGAGCAAACAAGCTCTCGACGCATCGGGCCGCTTTGACAAACCCATCGTCACGCCTATCCGCTCAGCCGCTATTTTTTATCAGGCCGAGGAGTACCACCAAGACTATTATCGCAAGAATCCCCAGCACTACCAGCGCTACCGTCGGGGATCAGGCCGCGACCGCTTCATCGAAGAGACGTGGGGCAAAGACCTGCCGACGCCAACGGTCAGCGCCCAATACGCCAAGCCTTCCATCGACACCTTGCGCACCAAGCTCACGGACTTGCAATTTCGGGTCACACAGGAAGACGCCACCGAGCGGCCCTTCCACAATCTGTACTGGGACAACAAGGCCGTGGGCATCTACGTCGATATCGTTTCCGGTGAACCCCTCTTTAGCTCTCAGCACAAGTTCAAATCCGGCACCGGCTGGCCCAGCTTTACCCAACCCCTAGAGCCAGATCACATCGTCGAGCACACCGACAATTCACTGTTTATGACCCGCGTCGAAGTCCGCAGCAAATACGCCGATTCGCACCTCGGGCACGTCTTTGCGGACGGCCCGCCCCCCACCGGGCTGCGCTACTGCATCAACTCGGCGTCTCTGCGCTTTATTCCCGTTGAGGATTTGGCCAAGGAAGGCTACGGCGAGTACGCGGCCCTGTTTGAGTAAACGCGAAGGCTTTGGCATTGCAAAAATGCAAACAGCCGGACAACCTTACCGAGAATCGGGATTGGTTGGTCCGGCTGTTTTTTTAAGTGGCTCCGCGGGTAGGATTCGAACCTACGACCAAGTGGTTAACAGCCACCCGCTCTGCCAGCTGAGCTACCGCGGAATAAACAATTATATTAACGAAAAATCGGGCAAAAATCAAATAAGGCCAAGCCGCCAGCGGCCTTGTTCACCCACTTTTTTCGCCCCGCGGCAGTGGATAATTAGTCCGAGTAGTACTCCTTGAGAGAGTCGCAGCGAGCGGGGTGGCGGAGCTTCTGCAGGGCCTTTTCCTTGATTTGCCGCACTCGCTCCCGCGTGCGCCCGACATAGGCCCCGATCTTCTCCAAGGTCATCGGCTCGTGTCCATCCAATCCGTAGTACATCTTCAAGACGCGCGCCTCGCCCTCGGTCAGAGCGTGCATGGCGTTGTAAATTTCCTCTTTGAGCTCGTCGCTGGAGAGGGCCTCGTCGCTGGGCGGCTGACTGTAGTCGGGAATCAGATCGCCGAAACAGCGATCCGGCTCGGATTCGTCGCAGGGCATCTCCAGCGAAACCGGCCTTTGGGCCAGCCGCAACAGGAGTTCCATATCACCGGGTTCGACCTCTAGCTCTTCGGCTATTTCCTCTACTTCTGGGGGGCGCCCTAGCCCCTGTTCGAGCTTGTTGAGCACCCTGTTGACGCGCGTCAACTCGCCGATGCGATTCAGCGGCAACCGCACGATGCGCGACTGATTGGCCAACGCTTGCAGAATTGACTGGCGGATCCACCACACGGCATAGGAAATGAATTTGAAGCCCTTCGTGCCGTCAAAGCGCTTGGCGGCGATGATAAGCCCCAAGTTCCCCTCGTTGATCAGATCCGAAAGCGGCAGGCCCAAATTCTGATATTGCTTCGCCACACTTACGACGAAGCGCAGGTTGGCTTTAACCAGATTGGATAGGGCCTCTTCATCGCCCTCTTTTATTTGCTGGGCGATGGCCACTTCGTCCTCGGACGATAGCCCGACGGCATCTTCGATCTCGTGGAAATACTGATCGACGATAGAATCGGTCTGCAAGGTAGTCATAACTTGACGCCTCCTGTTGCTAATGAGCCAGCAGGGGACTCGTGGCTGCATTAAGCTATGATGGTACCTAATTATGAACGAGCAGGGAGTTCGGATGTGTGGGGGAAGTACATCCGAAAGCAAAGCGGTTTTGAAAAAACCTCAAGAGGATTTGGTATAATATAGGGTTAAATATTCTATAATCAACTGTTTTTTTATTTACTTATGTTTTTATTTAGTCGACGATTTGGTGTTTGGCTCAATCTAGGCGATGGCTTCTTTGGCCAGCCGTACACAACGCTCGACATCGTAATCTCGCAAAATGGTAATTTTCTGGGTTTCCAATGAGCCTTCGGCGTGGATGGCCAATAGCTCGTTGTACCCGCCAAAAGTCGAAGCCGTCAGGTCTCGCACCAAGTTGATTGCCTTCAGCCGCGCCTCGGCGTCAATGCCACTCCCACCCAAGAAGTGTTCGATATAGTTTTGGGTCTCGGGATTGGCCAAGTCTTCTTCCGACGGCCCAGTGACCACCAACCCTCCGGCAATATCCTGAACCCAAGACACAGCTTGGTGATAGTTATTGGCAAAGTGGAATTTGGCCAAGTTGGTTAAGACGATATTGGGCACGGCCGTGCCGTTTGCAGCGATGCGGCAATCGTGGGCCGCAGCCAAGGTCAGCCCGCGGACGGTCTCGGCATAGGTGATGAGCTTGGTCAGTTTCTCGCGCACGTGGCCGGCCTTGGCGATGCCGTTGTACTGGGCTAAGAGCGCCGCTGCTCCGATAAAGAGGTCGCAGAGCGGCGGTTTATACGAGGCGGCCGTAAAGCGGTGAAATTCGACAAAGGCGTTGGCCAGCGGCCCGGCGTATTGCCACTCCCCTTTGAGGAAGACGCGCTCGTTGGGAATAAACACATCGTCGAAGATCGTCAACGTGTCGATCATGCGGTGCTCGGAACTGACCGGATGGTGAAACTGGCTCACCGGCGGCGAGCCAAAGGGGCTGGCGATCAGCTTGAGCCCCGGCGCATTGACTGGCGTTGCAAAGGCAACCGCATAGGCTGCATCCTCCTCCTTGAGCGCACGGGTCGGCAAGACTATGAGTTCATCGACATACGGGGCACACGTGGTATGGGCTTTGGCCCCGCGCACCACGATCCCATCGCTTCGCTCCTCGACAATGTGGACGTAGTAGTCAGGGTGTGCTTGCTGCGAGGGCAAGAGGCTACGGTCGCCCTTTACGTCGGTTTGGGCCACGGCCAAGCTCAGATCGCGCTGCTTGCACTCGCGGTGGAAGGCTTGCACGCGCGCGTTGTATTGTCCACCGGCATTTTTGTCCAAATGGTCGGAGACTAAGTCGAGGGCGAAGAGCGCGTCGGTGCCAATTTCCTTGATTAGCAGCACCACGCTGTTGCCCAGCCGCGTCGAACGCTCAATCATTTCGCGTCGGTTGAGCAAGTCCTCGGCATCTATCGGAATCTTAAAATAGCGACTGACGAGTTCGCCCAGTTCTTCATCCGTCCAAGTCATCAGATCGCGGTGCTTCGGGTCCTCGGCCAATTCAAAATCCAAGGCGACGTGATCGACCCCGATCCCCAAATCGTCATGCGCGGTTACGTCCTCGACCCGCTCTCCCCGATGGTACACTTCGCGCCCATCGCGCAAGCCCTCTTTGAATTCAGCGGCACTACGCAAGCCCATAAGGCCCCCTTCCCTTTCAATTTCTCAATGGTTTGCCTGTGTGCAGCATGTGCGCGATGCGCTCTCGCGTGCGCTCGGTGCCGCATAGTTGCAGAAAGACCTCGCGTTCCAAATCGAGCAAGTCGCGCTCCTCTACTTGTCGGCGCGCTCCACCATCTCCTGTAAGCACCCGTGCTAGACTGCGCCCTACGCCCACGTCGTGCTCGCTGAGCTGCCCAGCAGCCCTGCCTTCGTCTAGGCGCTCGTGCAAAAGTGCCAGCCCTTCGTCTCCAGTGACCTCCACTCCATCTGGCGCGCTAGCACAGTAGCCTGCGGCGAGCAGGCTGCGCAGTTTGGCTACGGCCCGCTTTAAGAGTTGACCCTCGGCAAAGACAATCTCATCGTCAGCACCGAGGAGCCCCCACGCTCGGGCTTGGAAGGCGTTATCGCTGAAGTTTCCGGTAAAAATTGTCTCAAACGCAGATGCTATATCGCTCGCTCCCCGCCGCGCCATCTCCATACAACCACCGCTGCCGGGGATCAAGCCGACCTTAGTCTCCACCAAGCCCATGCCTAGCTCAGCCGCCGCCACGCGCCCATCAGCACCCAAGGCAAACTCGCACCCGCCTCCCAGCGCCAAGCCGCGGAGAGCCGCGACGACCGGGAAAGGCGCGTAGCGCAACGCCTGCACGGCCTCTTGGAAGGCAGCGACAAACGCTTCCAGTTTCGACCAGTCGCTCTCATTGACGAGCTTGGCTACGTGCTTCAAGTCAGCACCGACCGAGAACAAGGAGCCAGCACCGGCGAGCACCAAGCCGGCAAAGGAGGCTGTATCCACTGCGTGATGGACGGCTTCTAGGGCCGCTGGCCCCAAGGCGTTCATCTTGCCGCTGAAAACCAGCGCCCCTAGCCCCTCGTCCAGTTCGACCAAGTACGCGCCGTTATTGGACCAGATGGCTCGCTCGGCAGCTAGCTTATCCCAATCGGCGGCTGGCGGTTGCCAGCTTTCGCGCTGCATCCGAGTCGGAGAGAAAGCGCCTTTCTCGTGGTAAAAATGCGTTTCATCTGCGGCGAGCAATTGGGCGGCGAGGTCGGGTACTCGCTGTTCGTTGGCTGTCAGAGTGCTGACGACTTCTTCGACGCCGAAGAGATCCCACAACTCAAAAGGCCCTAGCGCCCAGTTAAACCCCCAGCGCATCGCCTGATCGATTTGGACGATATCGCCGGCTATGTCGGCCGCGTGCTCGGCGGCGTAGGCCAGCACGGCCGTGAGATGCGCTCGCCCGAGTTGACCCCACGGTCCCGGATCGTCCCATAAGGCACGGAGACGGCGCGCTGGTGAACGCTCGCTCAACGCCGATTCCAAGGTGCCCAACTCCACCTTTTGCACGGGTTGATAGGCAAAGGTATCCAAATCGAGGGCCTCAATGCCCGTCTCGGCCTTGCGGTAAAACCCGGCATTGACCTTGGCTCCGAGCAAATTCTCCTCCAGCATGCGCCGATAAAATGCTGGCAGAGCAAAAAGCGACCGCCACGGATCCGCTGGCAATCCCTCGTAGCTGGTCTCAGCCACGTGCGCGACCGTGTCCAAACCCACGATGTCGCAGACGCGCAAGGTCGCGCTTGGGGGCCGCCCCATCAGAGGACCGGTCAGCGCGTCAACTTCAGCCACGCCTAGCCCGTCCCGCTCCATCCTCTGCAGCATGTCGCAGGCGGCAAAAATCCATAGACGATTGCCGATAAAATTAGGCGTGTCTTGGCCGCGGACCACGCCCTTGCCCAACTCCTCACTGAGAAAATTGACCATCTGCTGGACGATAGCCGGCTCGGTATCCGGCCCGGGGATGACCTCGACTAACTTCATGTAGCGCGGCGGATTGAAAAAATGCACCCCGAGAAAGCAGCGGCAAAAATCCGGCGACCGGCCGTGCGCCAACTCGGCGGTAGATAGCCCCGAGGTATTGCTACTGATGACTAATCCGTCGTGCAGGTACGGCTCCAGCCGGGCCAGCAGCGCTCGCTTGGGCGCACTTTCTTCTACTACAGCTTCGATGACCCAATCAGCCTCTCCAACACAGGCTAAATCCTCTAGGCTCCCTAGCTCGATGCGTTGGGCCATCTCCGCTAGATAGAAAGCGGGAGGTCGGCTCGCGAGGGCTTTTTCCAACCCCTGACGCGCACGGCCCATTTCATCGCCTTCTAACGGCAAGTCGAGGAGATGCACCTTGTGGCCCGCACAGGCGAGCAGAGCCGCGATTTGCCCTCCCATGACTCCAGCGCCGAGCACCACTACATTTTTCGCTTCTTCAGTCATTTTCTTCCCCCGTCGGAAAGAGGGAGAGTTGATCTGAATTGGACGCGACCGCCCTTCCCCGCAAGAGCCCTGATCCTTCGTGGTGCAGGACCAACCAACGCTCGATTTCGCTCAGGCGAAACCGCACTAGCTTGCCAAATCTATAATGGGGAATCTGGCCGCGACGGACCATGCGACGCACTGTGGAGGACGAACAGCGGAGATAGGCGGCGACCTCTCTGGCGATCATCATCTTTTCCTGCACCATAGCTCTGCACCCCAGTGCTCAGCAACGGAGAAGGCGGTCAGCTACAAAGAAATTGTTGTCAGTCTCCTGAATGGAAACTTCAATATGGTACTGATAGCCGCGCTGTGGGAATAACCCCTGCAATACCTCGACTGCTTGGTCGAGGCAGTACTCGGCCACGTTTTCCACACTCGGATTTTCGCCTGGCATGACCACGACCCCCTGTGGCTCGAAGAGCTTGGCGTCGAGAAAGGTCGCATCCCGCGCGGAAACCAACATCTTGTGATCCAAGAATTTGAAGATGTCCTTGAGTGCGCCGAAGTCAACGGACATATCCAGTTTTTCCAGCCGCGGAAAGCGCTCGGTGCGGATGACGAATGCGCCGCGCCAAGTATGCCCGTGGACGTAGGCACATTTGCCGTCGTAGTCTAGCTGCCGATGGGCGGTATGGAATTTACCTCGGGCCTTAATGGTCTCCATGCGGACTATCCCCCTCGACCCTTGCCAGCGCTTTCTCCAAACGAGTGCGGTAGTACCAAGTCCCTACCGACGTGAGAGCCTGTAACGCAATGACATAGTAGAGCGCCTTGCCAGCAGTTCGCACCCACTCGGCCGTCGAGACCGTGGTTAGGATGATAATCAGCGCAAAAGCCACGAGTATGACCCCGGTGTTAATGCGGAGTATCTTCTGGCATAGTGCCAGTGCTTTGTGTCGCGATGCGTTGGTGTTTTGCGCCATAAATTTATCCCGCCCGCCCGGCGACCCACTCTTGGGCCAGCCGCCGTGCGCAGCGATCCTCGTCTAGTATAGATTCGAGCGAAACCGCCTCCTGTGTGCCGCAGTGTGCCAACACGTCGCAGTTCAGGTCGGCGATATCGAGAAATCCGATTTTCCGCGCCAGAAAAGCCCCCACCGCCTCCTCGTTGGCCGCATTGAGAACGGCTGGAAAGGTCCCACCACTCCGGCCTGCTTCGTAGCACAAATCCAAACAGGGGAAATTCGCTCTGTCTGGCGCGGCGAAACTTAGTTGCCCCACTTGCTTGAGGTCGAGCTTGTCGAGAGGGACTTTTCGTCGCTCTGGGTGAGTCAGCGCATATTGGATCGGCAGCAGCATATCGGTCTTGCCCATGTGCGCCAACAGCGATCCATCGGCGAATTCAACCAGCGCATGCACAACCGATTGTCGGTGGACGACCACATCCACTTGTTCGACCGCCACGTCAAAGAGCCAAGCCGCCTCGATGACTTCAAAGCCTTTGTTCATCAGGGTTGCCGAATCCACGCTGATCTTGGGACCCATTTTCCAAGTGGGGTGATCAATGGCCTGCTCCGGGGTAATATCGCGCATCTGCTCGCGACTGTGACCAAAGAACGGCCCCCCAGAGGCCGTGAGAATGATCCGCTGCAGGCTATTGCGATTTTCGCCCTGCAGGCACTGCCAAATGGCGTTAGGCTCGCTGTCCAACGGCAGCACGGTCCCCCCATCGCGCTCGGCTTGCTGCAAGATCAAGCCGCCCGCCATCACCAAGGGCTCCTTGTTAGCCATAGCCACAGTCTTACCCTGCGCCAACGCCGCCAGCGTCGGAGCGAGACCTACAGCGCCGACGAGCCCATTGAGAACTAAATCGGCCTCCGGCATGGTGGCGAGTTCACACAGTCCCTCTGCACCGCAAACCACCTCGACTCGTGGCACTGCACTCTGCACCTGTTTCCTAGCTTCGGCGTCTAGAACGCAGATTTTTTGCGGTTGCCAGCGACGGGCACGAGCAATCAGCTTTTCGACCTTTGCTCCACCGCCCAAGCCCACGACCTCGTACCCATCGCCTAGGTTTTCGAGGACCTTGAAGCACGTGTCGCCAATGGACCCGGTGCAGCCCAAGAGGACGATTTTTTTGTGCTCATCAGCCATTTCAGTTGGAGCAAATTTAGCTACTGTCGCCCCTTCTGCGGCCCCCATTGCGAGGCCGACGACTGTTCCCGTTTCGGGTACCGTTGTTGCGCCGGTCGCCTCGGCTCCGCTCGGTGTGGCGCACCACCTGTGTCTGGCGCACCACTACGACCTTGACTTGTCCGGCAAAGGTCAACTCGGTCTTGACGCACTCGGCTATATCGAACGCCAGCATCTCGGCATCTTCATCCCCGATCTGGTCGCCGCAGACCATGACGCGAATTTCGCGACCAGCATTGATGGCGTACACATCTTCGACACCCGCAAACGAAGTCGCGATTTCTTCTAGGCGCATGATGCGGCGAGTATAGCCTTCGAGGTCTTCACGCCGCCCGCCGGGCCGGATCGACGATATAGTATCAGCCGCCTTGACCAAGAAGCAGATCGGCGAAAGGCGATCGTGGTCCTCGTGGTGCTCGGCGATGACTTCCTTGACGGTCTGATGCTCGTCGAATTGCTCGCCTAGCTTGATACCCAATTCGACGTGGCCTCCTTCTAGCTCCTTGCTGACGGTCTTACCGATATCGTGCAAGAGGCCCGCCCGCTTGGCCAACGGCACATCCAATCCGACCTCGGCAGCCATTCCTCCGGCCAAATGGGCGACCTCTAGGCAGTGCTGTAAAAGGTTTTGCCCAAAGCTAGCGCGATATTTGAGCATGCCCACATAATAGGGCAAATCAGCGTGGTACTGACTAGCTCCAATTTCGCTGAGGGCGCTCTTACCGACCGCGACCATATCTTGATCTAGGGTCTTGCGGCACTCCGCTACCACTTCCTCAATCTTGGTTGGAGTAAAACCGCCGCTGCTGATTAGCTGCTGCATGGCACGGCTAGCCACTTCGCGCCGCGCTGGATCGTAGGAGGAAAGCAACACGGCATCGGGCGTATCATCAACCACAACTTTGACTCCGGTCGCCGTCTCAAATGTGCGCACGTTGCGTCCTTCCTTGCCGATGATGCGACTTTTTATTCCCTCGTTGGGCAAGGGCACAGTCGAAGTGACCAAGTGGACGGTCTCTTCAACTGCACAACGCTGAATAGCTTGGGCAATGATTTTTTTAGCTTCTCGATCCGACTCTTCCTTAGCCTTGGTGCGCTCACTGCGGATCATGGCCGCCGCCCGTCCGCGCACCTCGCCGGCCAGATGCTCCATCATCTGTTCGCGCGCTTCGTCCGCAGGCAGCCCGCTGGCCAACTCTAGACGTTGTTGGTACTCGGTGCGCATTTGACCTAGTTCCCCTTCTTCTTCTTTTAAGGTCCGTTCGCGCTGGCCAATCCGCTGCTCCTGATTCTTGAGGCGATTCCACGCCCGGTTCTGCTCTTCTTTCTGGCTATTGAGGTCGCGTACGAGCTGTGCCAAGCTCTTATCGCGGCGGTTCAGATCGGCCAATTGATCTTCTAATTCGGCCTCTTGGCGGGCTTTGGTTTTATACCAGTCATCCCGCTCTTCGAGCAAGCTCAGCCGCACTGCGCGCTCCTCTTCGGCTAGCTGCTGCCGCACTCGGTCTTCTGCCTCTTTCTCCACTTGGGGTAGGATGCCCCTTTTTAATTGATAACTCAGCAGAAAACCCAGACCACCGCCCAAAGCGAGCAGGCCCAAGCCCACTAATGCTTGGATCATATCTGGATATTCCATTGATGTACACCTTGATGGTCTTTAAGGTTTAATGTTGTTAATAGATAAGACATACGAGTCCACAAGGGCAAATGCCAGTCCTTGCGACTGACCGCTCGCTACGTCTGACAGGCAGCTTCTAACGCCGCTTGCCGCATAGCCGCACGCTCGGCCGGATCGCTCCAGCGCTGGACGATCAGCGGGTCGAGCGCATCTAAGGGATCGTAGTACAAGAAGAACTCCCCGGGCCGCACGGTCGGGCTAGTAAATACGGCGATGCCCGTCTGGCGATCGTAGTGTTCGTAGGAGTGAACATCGCGCTTCCCCCCGCCCCCCATGGTGTCGAGCACAAAGGCCGGCGTATTGAAGCCTGCGGTCCGCCCGCGCACCGCCTTCTCTAGGGAGATCGCCGTCGCCAAAGTCGTACGCAACTCTTCGACCCCGCGCACCATATCGTGAACAAAGGTGTAATACGGATGTACGTTGAGGTAACTGAGCTGTCGCACGAGATGCTGCATAGTGCCGACGTCGTCGTTGACACCCCTTTGCAAGACGGTTTGGTTGCGCACGCAGATGCCGCGCTCCATCAATCCATCAAGTGCATGGCCACTGATGGCCGTGATTTCGTGCGGATGGTTGAAATGCGTGTGCAACGCGACTTCCTTATGGACTTTGCGTCCCGCTTCGACAACCCGCGCAAGGGCATCAACCCATTCTCGGTCCGTGACGAGCTTCTGCGGTATAATCGCTGGTGCTTTTGTCGCGTAGCGCATTCGCCGCACGTGTTCAATGTTGAGCAAGCGAGTGCCGATGTATTCGATGTGTTCGGCCTTGAGGTTGGCCACATCGCCGCCGCTGATGACGATGTCTTCTAATTCGGGCCGCGAAGCGATATAGGCAAAAACCTGCTCCCACCGCTGGGAAATGGCCCCAAAATGCACTTTCTCCACGTCCTCGGTATCCAACCCTACCGCATAGGAACGGGTACAGAAACGGCAGTACACTGGACAGGTGTCGAGCGTCAGAAACAGCGCCCGGTCGGCGTAGCGATGCGTCAGGCCCGGTACGGGAGAATCCACCTGCTCGTGCAGCGAATCTAGGGCGAGTTCCGGGTGATCAGGCCGCATCCGCGACCCCATGGGCAGAAACTGAATGCGCAAGGGATCCTCAGCTGGCTCCGACCAGTCGATCAAGCTCAGTAGATATGGAGAAATCCGCATACTCATCGGCGAGCGCAAAAGCCCCTGTTCGACATCGCGATAGAACGCCTCTGAAACGAGGCCGCCGAGCACCTCCTGCAGCTTCTTCAGGCTCGTCACGCTATTGCGGCTCTGAAAGCGATGCTCGTGGAATTCATCGGCGCGCAAATCGGCATAGGCGGGAATGACGCGCCAATACTCGTCGTCGCGCAAGTCCCGGTGGGAGATATCGACTAGCGTGCTGGTAGGCGGCGTCAGTACCTGCTCTTGAATATCAGACATGGATCTGTCCCGTACTGCTTCAATCCTTCTTGATTAAGTTGAAAAACTCCTCGCGCACTATCGGCTCGGTAAAACCACCCCGGAGCGCCGAAGTGGTCGTCACCGCCCCGGGCCTTTCCACCCCCCGCATCTCCATACACAAATGTCGAGCCTCCATTACGACGATGGACCCTTTGGGTGCCAACTTGGCTTCGAGGAAGTCCACAATTTGCTGGGTGAGACGCTCTTGGAGTTGGGGCCGGCGGGCGTAGAATTCGACAATGCGCACGATCTTGCTCAGACCGACGATCGCGTCCCCCGGTATGTAGGCTATGTGCGCCTTGCCAAAAAATGGGATTATGTGATGGGAACAAACCGAAAAGAACTCGATATCCTTGACGATCACCATGTTGTCGTAGCCATCGCTATTGGGAAAGCAGGTAATTTCCGGTTCGCCTTGGTCGTCCAGTTCCCGAAAGATCTCCATGTACATCCGCCCGACGCGGTCTGGGGTGCCCCGCAAATGAGGATCGCTCAAGTCGAGCCCCAAAACCTGCATGATTTGGGCGAAATGACCGGCTATTTCGGCAGCCTTAGCCTTGTTCTGGCCCTGGAGCCAGCTCGGAGTATCTCGCTCGCTAAGCGATCCTGCTGTCACATCTTCCATTGCGTACCTTCCTGTGCGGGCACTATAAACAGTGGGGCAAAGCCGTCTGTGCCTTGCCCCACTCTACTGCGAAAACGAAGTGCTTCAGTTGAGCGATTGCAAACAAGCCCTAATGGCCGCAAAATCCGGCAGGACCTTGGGATTGTCGGATACCCAAGCGTAGCGGACAATGCCTTGCCCATCGACGACGAAAGCCGAGCGCTTGGCGATGCCTTTGAAGCCCAATAGGTCTTCGTGTTGGGCACCATATCCAGCGGAGACTTCCTTGTTAAAATCGCTGAGCAGTGGAATCTCAATACCTTCCTTTTCAGCCCAAGCGCTGAGGCTAAACGGGCTATCAACGCTGATTCCCAAAACTTGGGCATCGAGCTCTTGGTACGCGTTGATTCCGGCGGAAATCTCGCACAACTCCTGCGTACAAACGCCGGTGAAGGCCAGCGGCACGAAGAGCAGGACGACGTTTTTACCGGCGAAATCCCCGAGGCTTACGTCCTCCATATCCGCATTCTTGAGGGTGAACGCGGGCGCTGTATCTCCTACTTGAATCGCCATCTGCTAACTCCCCATCGCCTCGGCAAAGCGGCGATTGACTTCGTTCCAGTTGACGATGTCAGTCCAAGCTGCGATGTAGTCAGGCCGACGGTTTTGATAGTTGAGATAATAGGCGTGTTCCCAGACATCGATGCCGAGGATGGGAACTCCGTCGCCCGTCATTAGGGGATTGTCCTGATTGGCAGTGCTGAGGATGTCGAGCTTGCCGTCCTTGACTACGACCCAAGCCCAGCCGCTGCCGAATCGTTTGGTAGCCGCATCCACAAAGGCACTTTTGGCCTCGTCTGGGCTACCGAATGCGGCTTCGACAGCAGCGATGAACTCGGCCGAAGGCTCGCCGCGCTCCCCTGCTGGAGCCATGATCTGCCAAAACAAGCTGTGGTTGGCATGACCGCCGCCGTGGTTGCGCACCGCCGTGCTGATGTCCTCGGGGACGGCGTCGAGATCGCTGATTAGGTCTTCGACACTTTTAGCGGCCAAGTCGTCATGCCCTTCGAGCGCGGTATTGAGACTGGTCACATAGGTATTGTGGTGCTTGGTGTGGTGAATTTCCATAGTGCGGGCATCTATGACAGGCTCTAGTGCGTCATAGGCATAGGGGAGATCGGGAAGAGAGTGAGCCATGGTGCAATCCTTTCGGCTTGAGGGTTAAAAATGCGTTAGGAGGCCGTACTGGCCTGATAGTTTTTCACTAGGGACCGAGTCGCATCAGCAGCTAGTTGGGCGGCGTGGCATTTCATGGGCGGTAGCCCTCCTAGTGCCTCTTCAATAGCTGTCGGCTCTAGCTGGGCTGCATCCACTAGCAGCGAGTCTGTCAGCAACTCGGTGAGCACCGAGCCAGCCGCGACCGAAGGCGCACAACCAAAGGTCTTACAGCTAGCGCGAACGATGCGGCCGTCTTCAACGCGAGCAAAAAGCTGCATTGCATCGCCGCAAGCCTCATTTTCAGCTTGTCCCGAGGCATTGGCATCACCGATTTGCCCAGCGTTGCGAGGGTGCCGATAGTGGTCGAAAACCACTGCGCTAAAAAAGGTCATCTGCTCGCTTCAACAGCCCTAGTGAAAGAGGTCCGAGGAGTGGGTTGTATAATACTTGCGTCCATGGGGGTTGTCAACCACACATTCCCCTGAAATACAATCCATACAATGAGTTATAAACTCTACATCAGGCTTTGAGGCCACCGGAATCACCCGGACCACCAGCACCGCAATCCCGCCAGTAGGTCCGCACCATCTGCAGGATGTCCCAGAGTATGGTATCCTTTGCTACTTGGTCGATTAATGAATGCAGCCGAGCGGCTTTCTCAGGCTCGATCAGCCCCAATCCGCTCATCATCGTCAGGTGGTGGATCAAGCCCGTTTGCAGCAACGTGCGGTTCATGTCCGAGAGGGGGATACTGCTTTTGTTAGCGAATTCCTCTTCGAGGCCGGCATAGAGTTCGGCCAAGCTGTGGGAAAGTGTGGTCTCGACTTTGTAAACTTTTTCCATGTCCTCTCGCCCGTGTGGAATCCTTGCGGTTAATATACCCGGCGCGTTCCCACTGTCAACAAGACACGGCCGAGAGGACATGGTGGGTCATTTGGCGGTGATTTGGTATTTGCGGAGCAAGTGTCGGAAGCGATCATAGGTCAAGCCCAATTGCTGTGCCGCGTCTTTCTGCCGCCCCCCCACGCGGGCGAGCGCGTCGCCGAGCAATCCCCGCTCGACGCGCTCGACTTGTTCGTCGAAACTGCCCCCTTCAGGAAGGGCAACGCCGCTGCTGCCGCGCACTTCCGGGGGTAAGTCTTCCACGGCCACTTCTTCTCTTTGCGCAACGCAGAGGGCGCGTTCGACGGCGAATTTGAGTTCGCGCACATTGCCCGGCCAAGCGTAGGTCTCTAGCGTGGCCAAAACGCCTTCGGCAAACGGGCGTCGTTCAATCGCCGGCACCTCGTCGCACAGCTGCTGAGTAAAGTACTCAACCAAAGGTCGGATGTCCTCGGGGCGCTCCCGCAAGGGCGGTAGCTGGAGCACGCTAAACCTAAGGCGGTCGTAGAGGTCGGCGCGGAATTGTCCGCTGGCTATTTCCCGTTCCAGCTCCGCGTTGGTCGCTGCCACGACGCGCACGTCAACGTGGATCGTCTGCGTCCCACCCGTGCGTTCAAATTCTTGGTATTCTATAACGCGCAATACGTTTTTTTGGAAGTCCAGCGAAGTGTTGCCGATCTCGTCGAGAAAAAGTGTGCCGCCATTGGCGGCCTCAAAGCGGCCGTGGCGCATTTCGGTCGCACCCGTAAAGGCTCCCTTCTCGTGGCCGAACAGCTCGCTTTCGAGTAGGGTATCCGACAGCGCCGCGCAATTCATCTTGACAAAAGCCCGCTCGCGGCGATTGCTCCCGTAGTGCAAGGCCGCGGCGATCAACTCCTTGCCGGTACCGCGCTCGCCGCAGATCAGCACGGGCCGCGGTATGGAGGCAACCTGTTCAACTTGCTTGAGCAGGTTCTGAATCAGAGGGCTACGACTGACGATCTGATAGCGCTGACCTAGCTGGGTCCGATAAAAGGTATTATCGCGGTCGAGGGCTTCGTTCTCGGCCTTAAGACGGGCGTTTTCGCGCAATACTGCTAACATCCGCTCGACCTTTTCCATCTCCATTTCGAGCTTGTCCTCGACGTACAGATCTTTCTCGATAAAGTCCGCTGCCCCGGCCTGCACGGCTTCGACCGCCAAGTCAACGCTCCCCTTGCCCGTGAGGATAATAACCGGCAGCTCAGCCCACTGCTTTTTGATCTCTTGCAGCACTTCGAGGCCATTGGGTTGACCAACGCCAAAGTCAAAGTCCAGCACCACGAGTTCGACATCCGTCGGCCTAGCAGCCAGATGCCCGAGCAGCCGCTGGCCATTGGAAAACGAGATGACCTCCTTGCCCAAGCTGCGCAGTTTTTCCGCTAACATCTCGCGCAATTCCCGCTGGTCATCGGCGATTAAGACGGCTTTCTGTTTTTTGCCTGTCATGCCCGTCCTCATTCAATCCCTGAAAGACTAGGTCTGTCCGCCCGAGAAACTGAGCGGCAGATCAAGCCGAAAAACGGTCCCGTGTCCCTTGCTGCTCTTGACGCGCAGCACGCCCTGATGGGCCTGGGCGATGCGGCGCGCAATACTCAAGCCATAGCCATTGCCCCGTTCCCTAGTGGTAAAGCCAGGCTCAAACACCAACTCCAAATGCTCTTCCTCAATGCCCGGCCCATCGTCCTCGACCTCAATGAAAGCCAGCGACTGCTCCTCGTCGTAGCCAGCACCCAGCACCACCTGACCGCCGCTATTTCCTTCGAGAATTTCCAAAGCGTTGAGGCAGAGGTTGGTAATGGCCTCGCGCAGCATTCGCTCATCGGCCTCTACGCGAGGTAAGCCCTCCTGAATCCGCGTCTGGATCGCGGATTTCCAAGTTTGGCGGTCAAATCCAGCGACCACCCGGCGCACCAAGCGCCCGAGATCGATCACCGTCGGGTGGATTTCATCCGTTTTCATCGCCTCCAAAAACCCCACCCATTCGTCGTACAGGGCCTCGTATTCGCTCCCTAAGCGGTTTAACTCTCCCTGTTGCGTTCCTTCGGCCTTGCGCCCCAGCCCTCGCAAGCGACTGCCGATGATCCCCATCAGGTTTTTAATGCGATGTCCCTTCGTGTAGAACCCCTCGTACACCTGTTCCTTTCCCAACTCGACCATTTCTAGCGACAGACGCGCAAGGACTTGCGGAGCGCTTTGCTCAAACTCCTCGCAGATGTGCTGGTATTCTTGTTCCAATTCGGGAGGTTTTACGTGACGAAAAAACAAACGGGCCAAATTCGCATACGGCTGACTAAGCTTGGGATCGAGCTGGATGGCGACCTTGAATTCCCCCATCGCCCCCAACACCTGGCCACCTTGCAGTAAGAGCTGGCCCAAGCTGTTGTGGCCAGCCGCGGAAAGCGGGTTGAGTGCCAACCCTTGGCGGAACGCGCGAATGGCTTCTCCGCGCCGCTGTGAATCTTCATTATACTGGCTACCGAGAGCGAAAAAGACGCGGTCGAGGGCTGGGTATTCGCGCCCTTCCTCGGCCGCGTGCACGATGGCCTCAAAGTGCGCCAGCGACTGCTCGCGGAACCGGGCGTTCCGCCGCCCTTGGCGCATTGCGAGCAAGCCGAGTTGGTAGTGACTTTCTAGATGCCCTCTCGCCGCAGCCGCTTCTAGCGCGGCAATGGCCGCTTGCTCATCCCCCAATTCCAAGAGACAAATCCCTTTGCGGTGCTGGAGTCCCAAGTCGTCTGGCACCTGCGCTAGGCCGCGCTCGCACCACTCCAGAGCCTCGGCCCAACGCGCACCTTCACAAGCCTCTATAGCGCGGTCGAGCCAATTCACGGCCTAGCCTTGCTCTCGCGGTTTTTGGCGCTCCCAAGACTTAGATCCCACTCCGTCCATGTGGTCGATCTTTACGCTGAGAGCGATCATCACGTCCTGCACCTCGGTCAGCCGCTGCTCTACTCCGGCCAGCCGTTCCCGCAACTCGTCTGGTTCAATGCCTTTGTCTTCGGATACAGTCGCCTTGAGCTTGAAGTAGTCGGCACCTTTGATGATGGCAAAAATCGCCACGGCAACCAACAAAAATACAGCACCTTCGTGGCTTTCCACCGCAATTAAGAAAAGCACACACGACGCGATACCGACGAAGACCCCGAAGACGATCCCCTTATTCTTGTCCATGATTTAGCCCCTTTTCCTCTCTTCGATGAAATAAACTTTTCAATCAACTCTTCTTCCCATCTGCCTTTTTCGTGCTCCAAGGTTTAGCTCCCATCCCATCCATGTAGTCGATTTTCTCACTGAGGGCGATCATCACGTCCTGCACCTCAGTCAGCCGCTGCTCTACTCGCTCTAGCCTCTTGACGATCCGATCCTCTTCCTCTTTAGCCTTTTTATCCCGTCGCCTGCGGCTCGAATAATACTGGTTGCCCCAGTTGACTAATCCACTGCACAAAATGATGAAACATACGCCAATAGCGGCCTGCAAAAACCAATTCATTTATTCCCTCCCTGTCCGAGCTATAGCCTGTTCGTATCAAGCGCTTTCGACGCCCTGGCTCCAGTGTTTCTCATGCGCGAAAAGCACTTCTGGAAAGCGATAGACGATCAGGCCCGAATCGGTTATTTCGACCTCGACGAATCCCCCATCGGCCAAGCGCTTGAGAATCTCCGAGGCTTCCTCGACGGTCAGCCCGGTATCGGCCGCAGTTTCGGTCACCGTCAGGCGGCCATTTCTCTTCTGGGACAGCCGCACCACGCGGTTCTGCTGCCGTCGGTAGCGCACCAAATGCGCGGCCGCATCGAGCTTTTTGGCCAGTATCCAGAGCAAGCTGCCGAAAATGGTCTGGGTAACGCCAATGGCGAAAAACTCGAAATGGGAGTCTGGGCCATCGGCATGGAGAATTTGAAAAAGTCCGTAGAGCATAAACCCCAGCCCTATCGGCACCATCGGCACGGCCATTACCTTGAGAAAAAGAGCGCCTAGGCGCTTGAATCCCCCTTCCATAGCACTTCGTACCTCGCTTTTTGCCGCATCGGGCGGTCTCATCGTCACAGCCATTAGTTCCTCGAATTCGGCAGATTACACAATATGCTGCGGGGCAAAGGATTACTTGTCTTTATTCATCTTGTCCTTTAGAGCTTTCAATTCATCGTCAACGCTGTGATCGACTTCGATTTGGCGGATATCTTTCTCAATGCTTTCCATCTCGCCCGAAACCTCCACATGCGCGGCGGCCTCTGCCTCGCTCTCTGCGACTTTTTGCTCAAAGCGTTCAAAGCTGGAAAAGGCATCCTCACCCAACCCGGAAATGCTCTGGGCCAGACGCTTGCGGGCTTGGGCAGCTTGGTGACGGGCGACCAACGTGCCCTGACGGGTCCGCGCTTCTTCGAGCTTAGTCTTTAGCTCGCGAAGCTGCTCGCGCAATTGTTCGGCCGTCTGCCGACTCTCCTCCACGGCCGGAGCCAGATCTTCGGCCGCTTTGGCAAACACTGCCTTGCGCTCCAGCGCCCGTCGCGCTAGTTCATCCTCCCCCGCTTCCACCGCCCGTTCGGCCTTGCGCTGCCATTCAGCGACTTGGCTTTGCTTGTCGTTGAACTGGCGCTCGAGCCGCTTGTGGTTAGCCACCGCGGTCCCTACCGAGGCCGTGGCCTTGCCGACTGCCTCTTCCATGTCCCGCACCATCTGACGGATCATCTTGTCCGGCTCTTCAGCGCGATCGAGCATCTCGTTGATGTTGGACTTGAGGATATCGCTTATCCTCCCTAAGGCTCCCTTAGCCATCGTACACCTTCCTTGATTGGGTGGTTTTTATTATTCACTGTTCCTAACCTTGCAAAGGTCATGCCAAAACTTCATAATATCCATAATTTTCTGTAGCCCAATGTATTATGACAAAAACATAGAGTAAATTATTATATTTCAATGGCCGTATTCGCCACTTGGCTGGCGTCATTGGCCATTTTCACTCCTTTAGTTATTATAACAAATCTTCGCAAAGGATCTCGCCATGGCCAATCCATTGGTCTTGATCGGTTTAGGTGTCTATCTCGCGGTGATGCTCGGCGTTGGTCTATACGCTGGACGCCGCGTCCGCAACTCGACTGACTTCATCGTCGCCGGCCAACGCCTGCCTTTATTGCTCTGCACCGCAACTCTCGCAGCGACGTGGTTTGGCGGAGGAATCTGCATCGGCGCTGCGAGTGCTGCATACAAGGGCGGCATCCTCGCTGTCATTGCCGACCCTTTTGGCGCGGCTTTGTGCCTGTTCATCGCCGGCCTCTTTTACGTCCGGCTGATGCGGCGCATGGGCTTGATGACAATCGCATCCTTTTTTAGCAGCCGCTTTGGCCCGCGGGCGGGCCTGCTAGCGAGCCTCTGTACCATTCCCGCCTATGTTGGCTGGACCGGCTCGCTCTTGGTGGCCTTTGGGCGAATCCTGCAGATACTGACCGGCATTGATCCCGCCGTCGGCATCTGCGCAGCCGCAGTCATCGTGCTGGTCTATACTTGGGCCGGCGGCATGTGGGCTGTCACGCTAACCGATTTCGTCCAAGTGACCATCCTCGTGCTTGGGCTGTTTATTTTGACGCCGATCCTTCTCGGAGACATGGGCGGCTGGAAGGCTGTCGTCGCCCAAATTCCGGCCTCCCGTTTCGATTTCTATCCTCGCGGCGACGCGGCCAGTTGGCTGGCCTACGCGCGCGACTGGCTGGTCATCGGCCTCGGCAACCTAGCGGGCCAGGATCTAATCCAGCGCAGTCTGTCCAGCCGCGACGAAAAGGTGGCGTACCGCAGTGCTTATCTCGCTGGACTGCTTTATATAACGGTCGGGCTATTGCCCGTTTTTCTCGGCATGGCGGGTGCAGTCATCCTCCCAGATTTGGCCGATCCCGACCTAGTTATGATGTCCCTCGCCCTAAAATACCTGCCAGATATAGCCTTGGTCCTCTTTATGGGTGCCCTCGTCTCAGCCCTCCTGTCCAGCGCCGACAGTGCCCTCCTCGCTCCGGCGAGCGTCATAGGCTGGGACCTCCTGCGCTACTTCAAACCCGATGCCGAAGAGCGGTCGTCGCTACGCGTAACGCGCTTGTCCGTCCTCCTCTTGGGCGCACTATCTCTACTGTTGGCCCTCCGGACTGCTTCGGTGTACGACTTGATGGTCAATTCTTGGTCCGTGCTCCTCGCCTCGCTGTTCGTCCCGCTAACTGCCGGCTTGTGGTGGCCCAAGAGCAACGGCCCCGGGGCCTTAGCCTCCATAGCGGTCGGCCTGTGCGCTTGGCAGGGACTGAGGATAGTCTCCTCGGATCTGCCAGCCGACCTTCTGGCCGTGCCCTTTTCCGCCCTCGCCTTGGTAATCGTCAGTTTACTAACCCAAAAGAAGGCCCCACCGCAGCCCCTACTCGATGCCGAGGGACGCCCCCTAGACTATAAAAATCGCTTGGGTATTTAACCTTAAGCTCGCTTGACAGGTAAAAGCGCGTACTTAACTTGTTGACTACTTACCACTCACCTTAAAAAGGAAATTGACTATGAAGATGTACATCGCCGGAGAATGGGTTGACAAAGCCGAAACCATGGACGTCGTCAACCCCTACGATGGCTCAGTTGTTGACACCGTCCCAAGGGGCGACGCCGCAGACATCGGCCGAGCCATTGACTCGGCCGAGCGCGGTGCCAAAGTCATGGCCGCAATGAGCGCCCATGAGCGCTACGAGATTATCCATCGCGCGGCCGATCTAATGCTAGAGCGGCTCGACGACCTAGGGCGCACGATTACCCTCGAAGAAGGCAAGGTCCTCGCCGAAGGCATGGGCGAGGCGTCCCGTGCCCAAGAGACCATCGTCCTGTCTGCCGAGGAAGCCAAGCGCCTGACTGGCGAAACGCTCGACCTGAGCGGGGCCTCTAACGGGGCGGGCAAATTCGGCTTTACGCTGCGGGTCCCCTGTGGCGTGGTAGCCGCGATTACGCCCTTTAACTTCCCGCTCAATCTCGTCTGCCACAAAGTGGGTCCGGCGCTGGCTGCGGGGAATTCGATCATCGTCAAACCCGCCAGCGACACCCCGCTTTCGGCCCTCAAGCTGACCGAGATTTTTGTCGATGCGGGCCTGCCGGCGGAAGCCATTCAGTGCGTCACGGGTTCGGGCGGCGTCATTGGCGACGCGATCAGTTCCAATCCCAAGGTCCGCAAAATCAGCTTCACGGGCAGCCGCGATGTCGGCGAACACATCTGTCAGGTCGCAGGCCTGAAGAAAGTGACCATGGAGCTAGGTTCCAATTCCCCGCTGATTGTCATGCCGGACGCCGACCTCGAAAAAGTCGCCGCCGCTACCGCCAATACCGGCTTTGCCAACGCCGGCCAAGTCTGCATCTCGACTCAGCGAGTATTCGCCAGCAGCGAGGTGTACGGGGATTTTATCGACGCTCTCAAACCCGCAGTCGAATCCCTGACGACCGGCAATCCCCTCGACGGCGACGTCAAGATGGGGCCGATGATCCGCGTCCAAGACGCCGAGCGCGTCGAGGCTTGGGTGCAAGAAGCCGTTGGGTCTGGGGCCAGCATCGTCACGGGCGGAACCCGTGAGGGCACAATGCACGCTCCGACCATCCTAGCCGACGTAGCACCGGAGATGAAAGTCTCTTGCGATGAGATTTTCGGCCCAGCGCTCGGCATCAGCCGGATCGACGATATCGACCAAGCCATCGCCATGGCCAACGATACCAACTACGGTCTCAGCGCCGCGATTTTCACCGAAAACCTCAACTGGGCTCTCCAGTTTGCCCAGCAGGTGGAATCGGGCAACATCCACATCAACTGGGGCACTCAGTGGCGCGCTGACCTAATGCCCTATGGCGGCCTCAAGGAAAGCGGGATGGGCAAGGAAGGGCCCCGGTACGCGGTCGAGGAAATGACCGAAACCAAAATGATCGTCATCCATTAACAACCTCTGGTAACAACGCAAAAGGGGGACGCTCTGGCTGAGCGTCCCCCTTTTTTGTATTGCACCCCTGCTCTTTCAGATCAAATCCAGCGTCTCCATAAACGCCACGCGGATCTGCTTTGTTATCGGCCCCGGAGTACCATCGCCGATAATGGCGTCGTCGATTTTTACCACTGGCATCGCCTCAAGCGTAGTACCGGCGATGAAGACCTCGTCGGCATCCTTAAATTGATCCAGCGTGCAAAACTCTTCGTCGGTGGGTATGCCAAGTTCACGGGCCAAATCGAGCAGAATCCCTCTGGTGATGCTCGGCAGAATGTGAGGACCAATAGGCGCGATGCACAATCGCCCCGCCTGGACGCAGAAGGCACTGGTCGAAGCTCCTTCGGTGACCCGATCTTCTGCATCGACCAGCAGCGCCTCAAAGGCTCCCGCTTGCGCCGCCGCCTGTTTGGCCAAGATGTTGGGCAGTAAGGCAATGCTTTTGATATCGCAGCGCTTCCAGCGCAAGTCTTCGGCGCTAATGATTTCGACGCCGCGGTCGTAGAGGTCCCGTGGCAGACGCCGCAACTCCTTAAACGTCATTACGACAGTGGGATCAACCGGGACAGCGGGAAACTCGTGCTGCCTAGGGGCGACTCCCCGCGTGACTTGGATATAGACCAAGATCTCACCAAAACCGCTCCGTTCGATACCCTCCATCAGCTTATCCCTGAGGCCATAATCGCAGATATCCAACGGCAAGTGCAACGCTTCGAGGTTGCCCTGAAGGCGCGCCAAATGCGGTTCTAAGGCATAGGGACGCCCGCCGTAGGTCCCAACGACTTCATAGACCCCATCGGCGAACTGATAGCCCCGGTCCTCAACCGACACCACAGCTTCGGCCAATGGACAGAAGCGACCGTTGACATAGGCGATCTCAGGCATCGCCCCTCGCTAACCTTTGGCGAGGGCCTGCCACAAGGCTCGATAATAGCGCATCAGGCGCAGGGGGTCTGGGCTCTCGGAGATTTCGGCAAGGCAATAACCTGCGTAGCCGCTCTGCCGCAGCAGAGTAAAGAGCCGCTCCCACGGGTAATCGCTCCACAACTCAGTAATGTGGACCAAGGCGATAGCGTCCTGTAAGGAGGCGAAACTACCATCGATGGAGCCGTCAACTAGGTCCGTCGCATTGGAGTTCCAGCAGACGAAGACATTGTCGTGGTCCGCGTAGTCGATGATCTTGCGGATGTTAGCTGGATCCGAGGTCGTGCGGCCGTGAACCTCCAAGCGAATCTGCACCCCCAAGTCGCGAGCAAATTCGCCGCACTCGCGCAAACTGACGCCGATCTGCTCCAAGGTCTGCTCGATGGGGACCCCCTCATCTACGTGGACGTTGTTGGGGCGCACTTTGACTCCGCCGACTCCGAGATCGTGGGCCAAGCGCACGTATTCTTTGGTCCCGTCGATGTGACTTCGGAGCACCTGCGGATCGACAGCGTCGTATTCAAAGGCGCTGCCTAATCCCACTAGCTCGACTGCCGAGTCGGCAAAGCGCCTCTTGACCTCGGCCCGCTCGGCTGCACTAAGCGACACTTCGACCCCATGGGCATGCGTCGTCCGCAACTCCACTCCAGCAAAACGAGTCTCTTCGCAATGGATAATCAGCGTTTCTAAATCCCAATCGCGACCCAAATTATAGGTAACCATACCGAGCTTCACGTTGCATTCCTCCCCGTTTGATCACCGGCGAAGAGCTCCCGGTGAAAGAGTGCCTTTTGCTGTTGGAGATATTCGCCCTTGCCCATGTTGGGCGCATGGGTTTGCAGGATGTCCCGTGCTGTGGACGCATCGCTGTACAGCAGATCGATGGCCATCATAGCCAAGACTTTGGCTGGGGCAAGGTACCCAGCGGCAGGGTCGGCGATGCCCCAATCAGGCCCGTGGATCACGCCGCTGGCTCCGGTCATAGCTGGGTGTAGTACAGGCATGATCTGACTGAGATCCCCAGCGTCTGTGGAGCCGCCACCGTGGGGGTAATCCCGGTACTGATCCGGGCCGAAAATCCGCGCCGCGTTGTCCTTAAAAAGCTCCCCTAAATCGGGATCATTACACAGCGGCAGGTAGCCGGGCACAGTTTCGATCTCAACCGAGCAGCCGAGGGCAATCGCCGCTCCCCGCAGCGCCCGATCGACCTTGTGAGACGCATCGAGCATCGCCTCGGTGGTGCGGGCGCGGACGTAGGTTTCCAGCCGCACCTCCGCTGGGATGATATTGACTATATCGCCTCCCTTCGTGATGATCGGATGCACCCGCACGCAGTCCTGGTCGCGGAAGGTCTCGCGCTGGGCGTCAATCGCGCTGAGGGCGAGCGTCGCCGCACTGAGCGCGTTGACGCCTTTCTCCGGCGCACCCCCAGCGTGGGCGGCCCGGCCAATGAAACGCACGTTCTTGGCCAAGAAGCCATTGGACGAACGGGCAATCCCCACCGCCCCCTCGCTTTGGGCTGAACTGCTGGTGTGGATCATCACGGCCATATCTACATCGTCAAAGTGTCCCAATTCGACTAGTTCTGGCTTGCCGCCGAGGAATGCGATCTTGCCTTCTTCGACCAGTCCTAAGCGGTAGTCTATCTCGACGTATTCTTCTGCGGGCACGGCGAAAAACGCGATTTCCCCAGCTAGTTCCTCGCTGACGCCGGCTGCTACAAGCCCGTAAGCGGCCCCTACCATCCCGGCGATCTGGGCGTTGTGGCCACAGGCGTGTGCCGCCCCAGTTGCCGGATCGGCGCATGGGTGATCGGGCACGATGAGCGCGTCAAGCTCACCCATTAGCGCCACCGTCGGCCCCGATTGCCGCCCTTTGAGCCGGGCCTTCACACCGGTCAGCGCTAGTTCCCGCTCGTATTGCAATCCGAGCGCGGCAAAACTTTCGCAGACGCGACGGGCTGTCTGTTCCTCCTTAAAGCCCAGTTCGGGTTGGGCCATGATAGCTTCTCCCAGCCCGATAATCTGCTCGCTCTGCTGGTCAATCGCCGCGCAGACAGCGGCCTTTAATTCCTCTTTGCTCCGCATAAATCTCCGTCTTTTTAGGTCGGCCAGTATAAGCCAACATCGCTGGGGTTGTCAAGCAATTCTCTAGCTCGCGCAGGTATAGCACACCCTTAATTTTTGAGGCCGTACGCCTTTGCCCAACCTCAAACTCGTCCAGAGTCATTGCATTGTACAAAATCCTTATCATCGACCGCAATCCCATATTTGGTGCCGCACGAAACCTAAGCCTCAGCCGTGCGGCAACACCCCAATGTCCTCGCCGCGCTGATAGTTAAGCGCATCGACCATCATACGCACGATGTCGTAACTAGGGCTAAATCCTAGGTATTCCTCGGCCTTGCGCAGGTTGAACTCGTAAAAGGTGGGCGTGGCCTGTACAGCCGCTTCGACGTGGGGTATGCCGCGCAATTCGGCGAGCCGGTAACTGACCTCGTCCCAAGTGAAAGGGCGCGGGCCCGCTAGCTGGAAAGTCTCGCCCAATGCCCTCTCTTTACCCAAGGCGCAGAGGCAGCCATGTACGATGTCGCGCACATCGGCGATGTGCTTTTTGAAGGGGCGATCGCGCTGGTCTTTTAGCAGCACCGCGCACTCTTCACCCTGCCACAGGGCAGCCAGTTCCGGGTGCACCTCCTTCATCTTGCTCAGGTAGAACTGCGGAAACTGCAACATTTCATCGGCAGCCCAGACCATGGCGAAACGCAAAATCGTCGTCGGCACTTGGTAGCCCTGCCAATAGCCGTTGCACAATTCCTCGCCCAGCGCCTTAGTCAAGGCATATGCTCCCTTGGGCACGCGCGGCGTCTGTTCATCAATGGGCACGCTCATGCCGCCGGGGACGTATTTGTCGTAGAGCGCGTCCGAGCTGGCGAACAAGAATTGGCCTATCCCCTTCACCCGGCGCACGGCCTCCAGCATGTTAAAGGTGCCGCGCACGTTGATCTCAAAAAACTCCTCGTCGGTAAAAGGACCACCGCCCTGAAAGGCCGCCCCCAAGTGATAGACGGCCTCAATCCCCTCGACCGCCTGTCCGACTGTGGCCGGTTCAATCAAACTTCCCTCGACGAGTTCGACCTGCATCTTCTTGAGATTTTCTACTCGCGGATCTCGGGGCCAGACCAACCCGCGAAGTTGATGCCCGCGCTCGACGAGCTGTTTGGCCAAGTTGACACCAATGCGGCCGGTAATGCCAGTAATCAATATCCTCACGCAAGCCTCCCTATTGACTTACCAACAACAAACCGCACCGCACCGCCGCTGGCAACCCCACCGTGGTGAGAAAGAAGGCTGGAAAAGATGGCGGTCTGTCTTATATTTATCTTATAAGTAATGTGTTGTTTGGACTAGTCCTTGGTTTGCAGTTTTACAACGAAGATGTCACCTGCTCAACTTCGCATCCTGGTCCCGCTCGAAAATCCGCCCCAAGACCACAATCTCGTCGACTTGGCCGCGACCCTTGCCCCTTCGCCTTGGGGCGAGTTGCACTTGACCCACATCCTGACGCCCGACGCTGAACCGCAGCCCGATATAGAACAAGCGCTCCAAGTTTCAGCCGACCGGGCCATGGCCCACGACATCGGTGCGATCGCGCATTTGGAAAAAGACGAGGATGTGACAAGCGGAATTCAACGTGCTGTCCGCCGCTGGAGCTGCAATATGATGCTCATGGCCTGGAAAGCCAGTGTCGAGCGCGACGCAATCCTATCTGCGCCCAACCGCGCCCTGACTAAGGCCATCGACGTCGACACCTTGATTTTTAAGGAAAAGAAGAGCGGGCCGGTGCGCCGGATTCTCGTGCCCTTTGGCGGAGGTAATCACGCGCTGGTAGGCGTGCAGATCGCATACGATCTGGCCCAGACCTGGGGTGCTGAACTGGAAATCCTCCGCATCGTCCGCGACTCCCGCGACCCCTCCGACCCGATTCTCCAGCGCTACTGTGCGCAACTAGCCGCCGACACGCGCTTGCAGCTAGAGTTGTTGAAGATAGACGTGCCGTTGACTGTGCTCCCAGCCATCGATGTGGTCCCGGCCATCGTCGCAAGGGCGCAAGACCACGATTTGATCGTGCTCGGAGCCTCAAACGACTGGCGTCAAGAGGAACACCTCGCTGGCTCCATCCCGGACGAAATCGCTTATCAGGTCCCTTGTTCGGTGCTAATGGTCCGTTCGGCCGCGGCCAACGACCTGCAGCTAAGTCGCATTTTCTGGGAACACACCATCCGCTTGGACCTCACCCCCAAAGACAAGTGGGACGCCATTGCCCAGATGGTCGATGCGTTAATAGAAGAAAAGCAAATCCCCGCCAGCGAACGCCAGACCGTACTCGAGGCCGCGCTTGACCGCGAGCGCAAAGGTTCGACTTCGCTAGGACACAGCACGGCCATCCCTCATGCACCCATCCCCGATCTGGAGGGGATCATCGGCTGTTTGGGAATTTGCCGACAAGGGATCGATTTTGAAGGTTCTACCTCGGATCCAGTACACTTCATTTTCTTGCTGTTGACCCCGGAACAAAACTACCGCAGCTACATCCCGATCCTCGCCCAGATCGCAACCTTGATGCACGCCGACACCACCCACCGCGATATGCTCGCCTCGCAGACGCCCGCGGAAATAACCGCCGTCCTCAAGCGCCTGCCGCAATCGCGCCGCTAAAGCGCCTCGATCTGGCTCGCAAAATAATCGCAATGTGGCATGAGTATGCACTCGTCGCACAGGGGCTTGCGCGCCTTGCACACGTAGCGACCATGCAAAACCACGCGCTGGCCAAAAGCCGTCCATTCCTCAACCGGCAGTAGCTGCCCCAAGGCCATTTCGACCTTGACCGGATCCGTTTCTGCGGTCAGCCCCAAGCGCCGACTCACCCGACCCACATGCGTATCGACCACTATGCCAGGCACGTCATATATGTTACCGAGGATGACATTGGCGCTCTTGCGTCCAATGCCGGGCAAGCGAGTCAAGGCGTCCATTTGCCCGGGGACTTGGCCATTGTGCTCGGCGATGAGCATCGCCATAGCCGCGCGGATATTTTTGGCCTTTTGCCGGTAGAAACCAGTCGAGCGGATATCTTCCTCTAATTCCTCAGCCGCCACTGCCACGTAGTCGGCTGCACACTGGTATTTTTTGAATAGCACTGCGGTGACTTCGTTGACCTTGACATCCGTGCTCTGCGCCGCGAGCATGGTGGCCACCATTAGCTCCAAGGCATTGCTGTAGTTGAGTTCTACTCTCGGTTCGGGAATGGTTTTCTTTAGTTCCCTACAGACGATCAGTGCCCGCTCGACGGCTCGACTGAGCTCGCCGAAGTCTTCGCGCTCCCCCACTTCGACCTCGTTCTTCAGCGCCGGGACGGCTCGGATAACTCGACGCCGGTACTGGCACCGCGCACGCGCCGGCCCCACAGGTGGACGCGGCCCTTCCAGCGAAAAATCCCCAAGCAGCCCATAGTGCCGACCAAAACTACGTGCAGGGGTTGCAACAAGGCCCAAAGGGGAAAATAGCGGCGCAACTCACGCCGGCCCGATAGCGATATTCCTCCCTTAAATACACTCCACTCGCCCCCCACTTTCGCCCCCACCGCACCCAAGGCCCACAGGGGATCCGGCAAGCCAGCTAAGCACAGCAAGGGGGCCACAAGCACCGCCCAGCTCAAAGCGTATGTGAGCAGCATATAGCCGAAAAAGAGCGGATCCAGGCGAGCGAGGACCGGAGCATTGGAGGCCCAGCGGCTGCGCTGGCCGAACAATCCACCCCAAGACGCGGCCACCGGATGCCGCACAAAGGTCGCTGGCTGATCGGCAAAGACAATGGACCATCGGCCCGAGCGGCGCATGGCCTGCATGAGCAGCACATCGTCTCCAGAAGCCCGGTGCATGATCTTTTCATAGCCGCCAACAGCGAAAAATGCCTCCCGCAAAAAGGCCAAATTCTGCCCGGAAGCCGCCATGGGATGCCCCCAACCGGTGCTGCCCCAGATGCAAGCCATCAGACAGGTGAAATCAACGGCTTCGTATCCCTGACGCCACCCCTTGATCTCGGATGGCGAACCAATCTGCGAGAAGCCAATGACCATGCCCACCCCGTCGGCAAAGTGCGATACCATGCCGCGAATCCATCCCGGAGCGACCTGACAATCGGCATCCGTAGTGAGGATCACCTCTCCCCGCGCTTCGGCGATCCCTAAGCTGAGCGCGGCCTTCTTAGAACCCGACCCTTCGGTCCGCAGCAAGCGCACGGACGCCGTCTCTCCGCTGAACTCGCGCACGATGTGGCCAGTACCATCGGTGGAGTCGTCGTCAACGACGATGATTTCGTAGCGCTCTTGGGGGTAATCCTGTGCCAGCAGGGCGCGCAGACAGGATGCGATGTGCGCGGCTTCGTCGCGGGCGGCGACGACGACCGAGACTAACTGGACGCGCTCGGCATTGGTATTGCCGGGACGGCGGCGCATTCCGGTGACGAACCAACAAGCCCCGAGCAAATAGGCCAGCGCACAGAACGCCAAGAGGTATTCGGGCGCGGATAGCGCGGGCATTAGCCCTTGATTTCCTTGATCAGCGAGAACATGCCGCGATAGCCTTCGGAACAGTTGCGGCACATATCGAAGCTAGTGCGGTCGGCGAGAACCTGACGGCGAAAGTCCATATAGGCCCGGCTGCGCCAGATCTCGTCAAAAGAACGGCCATTGAAGGCCTGCCCCATGCCAAAGTCGACGTCCTTGTCGAAACAGCAGGGCGCGACCGCTCCGTTCCAATTGACCATCGAGCTGTACCACAGCACCTTGCAACCCCGCGTGGGCTGCCCCTTGACCACCAACTCGTCCTCCGCGTGCTCGTAGCGGCTGTACTGTTCGTCCTCGGGCAAGAACTCCTCGGCGTCTGCATCCGTGTAAACCTGGGCGGTCTTGACCAAGAATTTGTCAACGCGCAGGTCCTTGGCCAGCGCTTCGGCCGTGGCCAAATCTCGCTCGTTGTGCTTCATAACGATGAATTGCAAGTTGATCAGCGGCGTCTGCGACCCCAGTGCCTCTTTGGCTGCGACCAGCAGGCGGACCCCGGAAAAGACGCGCTCAATCTGACCACCGACTCGATATTTTTCGTACGTGGCTTGGTCAACCCCGTCCAGCGAGACGATCATCTCATCCAGCCCAGACTCGACAATGTCCTGCGCCTGCTCTGGGTTGCGAACAAAGTGGCCATTGGTGCTGGTGAAGGTGAAGATGCCGCGGTCGCTGGCGTAGCGCACCATCTGGTTGAAGCACTTGTTTATATACGGCTCGCCTTGGTTCCACAGCATCATCATAAAGACCTCACCGCCGAGTTGGTCAACCAGCTTTTTGAAATCCTCCAAGCCCATAGTGCCCCGGGGACGGCGCATCTCGCCGTTGCCCGAAGGACACAAGGGACACTTGAGGTTGCAAAAGTTGGTCGGCTCGACCATGAGCATAAAAGGACGTCCCCACACAATGGGTCGGCGGGTTATCCACGATAGTCCCATGGACGCCAAAACGGCGAGAAAATTGCCCAGCCGCTTCCAGGAAAATGCGCGAGCGTAGCGCCGAACGTAGCGCGGCAGTGCTTTAGGCGTGATTAGGTAAGCCAAATCAACTCCTTTATCAGGTTTTCCAGCGAAACCATCCCCAACGACCGACAACCGTAAAAATTAGCACGTAGGGAATATACAAAACTTCCACTATGGGCAAATAGCGCAGGAGCGAGCACTCCTCGGGCACGGCCATCCGCTTTAGCAGCAGAAAGTCAACGGCCCAGCGCGTAAACCACACACCCGCGACCCAGCCATCCCAGTTTTGAGTCCATAGCATCTGCACCAGCCCCCAAGCGAGAAAGCCGTGGAACAAATAGACGCCTACGGCCAAATAAAATGCTTGGCCCTTGTAGTGGCCTCCTTTGGACGCGTGCCGCAGCTTCTGCTGGATCGCATCCGCGAGCTTAGCTGGCGGCGGCTGCGAAAGGACGACAGTCTGGCGGTTAAACGCCATAGCCCACTTGCTCTGGGCACCCAACAAACGCATGAAGTACACATCGTCTCCCCCGATCAGATGCCCGATTTGCGCGAAGCCGTCCAGTTCGTCGTACACTTGGCGACGGTAGCCCAAATTGCGGCCCGTACACGACAGCGGGTGCCCCATGCCAAAGCTGCCCGCTCCCAGCGCCCCAACTCCGATATTGTCCACGGCCAAAACCTTGGCCAGCACGCCGGAGACCGGATCGGGCCGCGCATATCCGGCGACTAAGCCGACCCCCGGCGCAAAATGCGCCACCGTCGAACGGACCCAATCTGCGGGTGGGCGGCAATCCGCATCGGTAAAGAGCAAAATCTCCCCACTGCTCGCTGCAATCCCTTCGGCTAGCGCGCTTTTCTTCGGACACCTAAACCGTCGATTTGGCGTGGCCTGCACGCCCTTGAGGGCCGACCAAGTCTCCGCCTTTGCGGCAATGATGTCCCAAGTTCGGTCGTGCGAGCGGTCATCTACGACGATCACTTCAAACGCGCCTTGATAGTCCTGGCGGGCGAGCGCGTCCAAACAGTGCGGCAAGGTCGCCTCCTCGTCGCGCGCGGCGACGATGGCGCTGACCGCAGGCTGATCGCTGGCTAGAGCCGGGCCGGGCCGCCGCCCGCTCAAGCCGCGCCACAGCCAGAGGATGCTGCCCACGTAGATCACGCCGCTTAAGAGCAAACCCGTCTTTTGCAGATCTATAAGCTCCATAAGGCGACCTTAGAAGTAGTGTAAGCGCAAGTCAAAGCGCAGGTGTTGCTGGCGGCCATCTCCGTAGCCAGAGCGCAGCTCCAGCGGCACGGCTGGCCCCCAAGCTGGAGGCAACGGCACCCCTTGGCCCCACTCCTGTGCGTATTCAGCCTCTAGCTGGAGATCGGGCAAAATCCGCCAGTGCAGACCAGCGGCCAGCGCGGTCCGCTGCCCTAGATGTCCGTCGAGGAATTGCTTGGTCTCGCGCTCGTCCCCCGGCCGCCAACCATAGTGCATATCGCCGCCGACATTGCGAATGGTGCCGTCTGTCTCTAACTCGTTCTCGCCGTGGCGGCTACGCGTGACATGTACTGCAAACTCTAGATCTCGGGTTGCCCGCTTGGTCAGGCTCAATTGCCATTGGTCGCTATTGGGCGCGAGGCTGTGTCCCAGCGGCGAGTCGAAGTGGCGGAAGGTGTTAATGGGAAACCGATGCGAGTAAAGCCAAGGTTCAATGCGCACGTATTCGGCCCGCAACTCGGAATCGGCCAACCCTAACGGATCGACCCATAGCATTCCGGCCTGCAGGGAAAACTTGTTGGCAAAATCGTCGGAAAAGATGCGGGCCTTCTTCAGGTCATCAACGACGTACGCCAGATAATAGCGCCGTCCGTGCCCCGGATGGATGTCCAAGTCCACGCCCATCAAGAGATTGTCCTTGTCTCCTAGGTGGCTTTGGGCAGCCCAGTAGAACATCAGTGGGTTGACGTAGCTAGGCTCTAGCCCCCGATCGCCGTACACTACTACCTCCTGAAAACCCAAGTCGAGCCAAGGGGCCAGCGCGACCTCCAAGCGGTGGGCCGCCAAGTACTTTTGGCGCTCCAACAGACGCACGTTAGTCGCACCGTTGACTGCATACGTGGCCGCTGAATCGGCCGTTCCCACGCAAAGAGGCGAGTCGGATCGGTTGGGACACGGGCGGAGTTCGGCGGAGATACTGACCAGCTTAAAGGCCCCAAGCTGCGACTGCAAGCGAATCATGTTAAACGACGGCGCGTTGTTGCCCAGCCCCAAATTTTGTTCCGGGGCCGGCCCCCACAGGGCCTCGTCTTTGCCCAATTGCACGTCCACCGGCCCTACTGCGAACTTGACGTACGCCGTGCCCTCGTGAAAATCGGCCGCCTCACCCTTTAGCTGCGGCAGGTCAATCCGCCGCTCGTATAGATCGTGGCGATAGGCGTAATGGCGCGATCCTTGCTCCCGCACCTGTTCAAAAGCCATGCGGAAGCCTACTCTACGGCCTAGGTGCCCACGGACGATGCCGCCGCCGCGATGGCGGTACACTACTTCGGCTTCCGACCGCCCCCGACCGCTAAAGCGATCAGTTTGCTGGCGGGCGAGAAAGTCGGCGAAAACAGCCCCTCCACGGGCGTGGTATTGAAACATGGCTCGCTCTTGGACAAACTCGCCGCGCAACAAGTCCAGTTCACCCAGTTCGATCGGCGACAGCTCGGGGCGATGCTTTTTATTAACTACATTAAGTAAGTCTATTATCTTGTTGTGGCTGTATGGTTTAATTCCGTCTGATATATCGTTAGCTCGCCCTTGGGCTTCGAGCCGCTCGACAAAGCGATAAACCCAGTGATCCAAAGGTACGTAAACCGACGAGTCCGCTCCGGCGGCGACGGTGCCCAACAGGATAAACAAGCCCAATAAAACCTGTGTTGACAGCATTCCCAAGGGCTTGTTGATTAATCGTTTACGAATTTTTTCACTCATCGCTTGAAAGCCGGAAATTCCATGCCTATTATCGCCGATGTCCACGCCCGCGAAATCCTCGACTCACGCGGCAATCCCACCGTCGAAGTCGATGTGCGCCTTGCAGACGGGCATCTCGGGCGGGCAGCAGTGCCTTCGGGTGCTTCCACCGGCGAACACGAAGCCGTAGAGTTGCGCGACGACGATCCAGCCCGCTATCTCGGCAAGGGCACCCGCAAAGCCGTGGACAATGTCCGCCGAGAAATCGCGCCACTGCTCAAGGGGCTAGATGCGACCGAGCAAAATCAAATCGACCAAGCGATGATCGACCTCGACGGCACCCCCAACAAGGCCCGCTTGGGGGCCAACGCCATACTCGGCGCATCGCTGGCCTGTGCCAAAGCGGCAGCCCAATTTTGTGGCCTTCCCCTCTATCGCTATCTCGGTGGCCCCGCAGCCCACACGCTGCCGGTGCCCATGATGAATATCCTCAACGGCGGCGCTCACTCCGACAATAACGTCGATCTGCAAGAATTCATGGTCATGCCCGTCGGAGCGCGCTCTTTTGGCCAAGCCCTGCGGATGGGAGCCGAAATATTTCACCACCTAAAAGCCGTGTTAAAAGAGCAAAAGCGCCACACGGCCGTCGGCGACGAGGGCGGTTTTGCCCCTGACCTCGACTCCAACGACGAGGCCCTCGACATCATTATCGAAGCCATCCAACGCAGCGGTTATCAGCCGGGCGAAGACGTGCTGCTAGCCCTCGACGCGGCCGCCAGCGAGCTGTTTGCCGATGGCAAATACACCTTGCACTGGTCTTCGGGCCAAGAGCGCAGCGCCGCAGACATGGTTGCTTTCTACGCCGAACTGGCCGATCGCTATCCCATCGTCTCCATCGAAGACGGTATCGACGAAAACGATTGGGATGGCTGGGCGCAGCTAACCGCGGCCTTGGGCGACAACGTGCAGCTAGTGGGCGACGATCTTTTCGCGACCAACACCGAGCGACTCAATCGCGGCATCCAAAAGGGCATCGCCAACTCCATACTCGTCAAGGTCAACCAGATCGGCACCCTGAGCGAGACTCTCGCTGCCATTGAACTAGCCAAGCGAGCGGGCTACACAGCCGTCATTTCGCACCGTTCGGGCGAAACTGAAGACACGACCATCGCCGACATTGCCGTGGCGACCAATGCGGGCCAGATCAAGACCGGATCGGCCTCGCGCACTGACCGCGTGGCCAAGTACAACCAACTGTTGCGCATTGAGGAAAACCTCGGCCAACAAGCGTTCTATCCGCAACGGGCCGCTTTTTACAACCTACGCCGCGGATAGTCTGCCCGTTGTCCACACCGCAACAATGTGCATCAGCCGCTGCCCCAAGAGCGCCGCTGCCAAAAGAGCCGCTCCTTGTTCAGCGGGCAGAACGGTCGCCAAGCTCAGGGCTATGACCAGTCCCAAGTCATCTAGCTCCAAAAGCTGCCTCGGCTCTACGCCGGTGCGCTGATGCACAGAGCGGCCGAGGAGCTTTCCCATTCCATGCCACACCCCTAACCGCACTCCCGGCACCACAGCAATCAAGGCCAAAAGAATCCAAGCACTGAACGCGAGTTCAAAGCCGCCCTCGACGAATGCCGCCCCAAGCGCCCACCCCGCGACCCCAGGCAACACCGTCTGCACCATGTCTTGGCCCTGCTCCAAGGCGCGCAAGATATCTAAGCGGCGCATCGTCGCATTGACCAACCAAATTCCAGCAACAGCCCCCACCCACAGAGGTTCCAAGCCCAGCGCACCAGCTATGCCGCTGCCCAACAGAAGCCCCACGGCTATCATATAATACAGGTATCCACTGCTGACGCTGCGGGTCGCTAAGTCCATAATCAAGCCAACCAAAGCGCCCAATACTAGACACGACCCCCATTCTGCCCACGTCCCTTCAACGACCACGACCGAAGGGAAACCCAACGGCAAGTATATTTCAAATCCCCCTGGACGTAGCTGCATAACCCCCAGGCCAGCCAAGAGTAGGCCGACCAGCGCGCTAATCGAAGGCAACAAACCGGTGCTTTTCTTTTTTTTGCCCCCCTTGCCGCTCTGGCGCACCCAGCAAGCGGCCCCCAAGCCACAAACGCCCCATAATGCAGCCCCCTCCACTCCCCCTTGCGAAAAGCCATAGCTCAGCGCCCACACACCCAAACCCAACAAGACCAGATAACCGATTTCCAGCAACAGCAGGGGTCGGCTAACATGCCTGAGCAGGCGCAACTCAATGCTACATCCGACCACTAACCCGAAAATCCCCACTAAAAACGCCGCAGCCAGATCGGCCGCCGCGCTGAGACTGGGCCGCATATCCAACGGCGCGAGCAAGCCAAAAATTAGCCCGGCCAACGCGTACTGGACGCGGGAGGCTAAAAGCTCAGCCAAAAGAGGCGAGGGAGAAGCCCGCGACCTACAGAGGCGAACCGCTGCGTAAATCAACCCCACGGCGGCCAGCCCCAAGCCAAAACTCAGGAGTACTTCGGCGCTAGCCATCGCCTGCTTCGCCCGTGTATAAATCGGGATTGCCCAACTGGGCGAAGCCCTCGTCAAACCCACGACAAAACTGTTCCACAGCCGACTCGCCCAGCTTGACGACCTGCTCGTAGGTTTGGTCTGAAGGCAACAGCGGACGGGCTAAGGCCGCGCCATCCTTAAAGCGCACCCAGTGCTGGAGCCAATCTCCGAGGATCTTGCGCCCCAGGAGGGCAAACGCCAACGTACAGAGGGGATTAGGGCGGCGTCCGGCCACGCGGATGTGTCCTCCCCACCAGAGAATTTTGGGAATTCGCTGCAGCCACCGGGCGGTGGCCTCCTCCCCTTGTTCCAGCAGGCTCTCATCGGCATCTCGACCATAGAAAGCCTTCCCCACTTCCCCTAGCAAGCTGCGGCCATCAGCGCGGCGGGGAAAGTGCAAGCGCGCACTCCACAACCCGTCCATTCCCGCGCTAGCCAGCAAGCGGCAATCAATCCCCCATTCCAAGCGCATGTGCCACAAATCAGGTATGGCTGGCCGGGTTCCCTCGCGGAGCAAGGTGGCCACGCGGGCCTCGACCCAAGGATGTACGGCCATGTCTGCATAGACGTGCAATCCCCAACCCGCAGCAAACGCCCGCTCGTTAGCGCTGGCGGCCCCCTCGATAAGGGCGCGCAAAAAATCGCCGCAGCGCTCCAGATGTGCGCGGTGCGACAAGGCCGCTGGGCCGCCGGGGAAAAAACCGATATCCGGGCCTACAGAACCGGCAGCAAAGGCCGCCTGCATCTTTCCTTCGTCCGCGCAATCGCCGAAAACTAGGGGAAAGACTCGCTCGGCCAGCCACAAGTGGAAGAAGCTGCCTGCCAAACTCTAGAACGGCAAGTCGTCGTCGTCGCCACCCGGCGGCGGGGGCGCGGCGGGCTGGGAGGCTGGGCCGACGTTTTGCCCGCTAGCTGGCCGGTCGGAGTAACCAGCATCTCTACCGCCACTGTCACCGCCCTCGCCGCGAGAATCGAGCATCTGCATGTCGTTGACCACAATCTCAGTCGTATAGCGCTTCTGGCCGCTCTGGTCGTCCCAAGAACGAGTCTGTAACTTGCCCTCGACATAGATCCTAGCACCCTTTTTGAGGTACTGTCCGGCGATCTCGGCCAACTTGCGCCAGAGCACGAGCCGATGCCATTCTGTCCGCTCCTGGCGCTCGCCCGTATTGCGGTCGTTCCAGCTTTCAGAAGTGGCCAGATTGACATTGGCTACGGGCGCTCCATCGGGCGTGTAGCGCACTTCGGGATCGCTGCCCAAATTGCCGATCAAAATTACTTTGTTTACTCCGCGAGCCATATATTCGCTCCTTTCTTCGAGCGCGTCGCAAGCGCACCCATTAATGTTCGCAATTTCGCTTATCTTAGGCGCAAGACTTAGCTCAGTCAAGGCCAGCCTAGCCCTCCGTTGGACTTGACTTTCTCCGGCGGCTTTCCTATTCTTCCATATCCTTAACTATTAAAGTGTTTACGGCAGGCCGGCTTCCCCCTTTGTCTGGCGCGTAAGCACTGGTAATTAGGGGCCGAGTGCCCCAATCTGTCGCATCTTTACCGCTAAGCGGTAGCTTTCTTCCCCCTCCCAATACGTCCTCGTCTTGATCTTATTGCGCTGCATTTTACGGCTGCGCTTAGAAAGAAGGGACGCCAACCATGGCTGGAGCCCCCGTCGTCGTTCTCGATGTTGGTGCCTCAAAAGTTCTATGCCTAGTCGGCGAGGTGCAAAACAATTCTCAAGTCAAAATTTTGGGCTTGGGGCAAAGCCCTTGCACGGGTCTGCGCCGCAGCGCCGTCATCGACATGCCCCAAGTAGCAGAGTCCATCCACGCGGCCCTCACTGAAGCTGAACGCTCGACTGGCCTCAAAATCGCCGGAGCCTATCTCGGCATGGCCGGCGAAGGCATCAACACCCAGACGAATTACAGCACGGTGGGCATCTCCGGCGCTTCCAACCCCATCTCCGAAGAGGATCGGGATCGCGCTCTACTTGCCGTCGCGCAGGAACAAGTCGCCGAGGACCAGATGGTGATGCACCGTTTCGTCCAGAGCTATGCTGTCGATGGCGAGCCAGTACAAAACCCGCTCTGGTTGCACGGCAATCGCCTATCAATCGAGGTGTTGACCGTTTCCGTGGCCGAGCATCTATGCACGGCCTTCCGCCACGCGGCTTCCAAAGCCGGCGTTGAAATCGTCGGCGTCGTCCTCGAAAGCGTGGGCGTGGCCCATGCTACCTTGTCCCAAGACGAGCGCGACATGGGTGTGGCCTTGCTCGATCTCGGCGCTGGCACCTCCAATCTCGCCGTGTTCCTAGGTCCGATGCGACACCTAGAGGAAATTCCGCTGGGGGGCGACGATATAACGCGCGATCTCTCGGTCGTCTTAAGCATCCCCATCCGCGAAGCCGAGAAGCTCAAATGCCGCTTTGGCAGCGTTAGCTGTCCCGGGGAAGACGGCGACGCGACTGTCACGTACCACACGACCGCCGGCCGCACCTGTACCTTAACTAAGCAGCAGGTCAGCGCGGTCATTGAAGCGCGACAGCGCGAGATTTTTGAATACGTGCGCCAAGCCCTCATCAACAGTTCCTACAACGACCGCTTAGCCGCTGGCATCGTCCTCACCGGCGGCGGGGCCTTGCTAGACCAGGTCGCGCCACTCGCCGAGGAGGTGCTCGGCCACCAAATCCGCATTGGCGTCCCCCAAAACGCAATCGCCCCCACTGATGTTAGCGACCCCAGCTATGCTACCGCGATCGGCCTGTTGCGCTTTGTCGCCAACGAACACAGCGCCCCCATCGAGTCGCACGACGCCGACCGGCCCCGCAACGGCTTTGCCCATGCACTGGGCAAACTGTTCAATTTCTTTTAGTAGGCGGCGCGAACCGCAGCGGTTCTTGACACCGTAACTAGCTCCACCTAGTTTCTACTGCACAACATAGCCGCCATAGCTCAGCTGGTAGAGCAACTCACTCGTAATGAGTAGGTCCCCGGTTCGAGTCCGGGTGGCGGCTCCACGACACAACGCGAGCTTGCGCACTAGTCGCCAGCTCGCGTTTACATTGGTCCCCTTCCTGCTAGCCTGTGTCTGTTACAGATCTCCCCACGCTAAACGCCTGCCTCAACATCTTGTGCGTGTTCCTGCTCGTACGTGGCTTCTTGCAGATCCGCCGAGGTGCGCGCCAAGCCCACCAAAAGTCCATGCTGGCCGCCCTCGTCTGCTCCGTGCTCTTTCTCTGTTCGTATCTGGTTTATCACGTTCAAGTAGGATCGGTACCCTATCCCCACCATGACTGGACTCGCCCCCTATACTTCGCCGTGCTCATCCCCCACATCATCCTCGCGGCAATAATGGCCCCTTTTGTAGCTCTCGTCGTCTGGCGCGCTTACAATCAAGATTTTGCCCGCCATCGTCGGTTGGCCCGCTGGGTCTGGCCGGTGTGGATCTTTGTCTCGGTTAGCGGCGTGGTGGTCTATCTAATGCTCTACCAACTCTGAAATCAGGGGCCGCGATTGCGGGCCACCATCCAAGCGGCCCCAACCGTAGTCAGTACCGTCCAGCCCCCAGTGATTAGCAGGGCGTGTACAAACGTCCCATCCGCTATCAGTTGAGTCGGCACCAAATAGAACGCCTTGCGCAAAACCACTAGCGCATAGGTCACGGGATTGCACTGCATCACCCACTCGAGCCACGGGGCAGCCCCTTCAATGGGGAAGAGTGCACCGGAAAGAAACCACAAGGGGATGAGCACGACGCTCATCACCGCATGGTAGCCTGCCACTGAATCCAGCTTCCATGCGACCATGAAGCCCAAGCCCGTAAAGCCCATGCCGATCAGCGTGCAGAGGGCCAAGAGGACTAAAATCATCTCCACTGACAAGCCAATGCCAGCCACCGGTGCCAGCAACAAAAACACAAGCACCTGCAATAAGGCGATGAGCGTACCGCCGACCAGCTTGCCCAGCGCTATACTCAGACGCGGCACTGGGGCTACCAGCACGCCTTGCAAAAAGCCAGCGCTGCGATCTTCGATGAGGGTGATGGTGGAAAAGATCGCCGCGAAGAGCAGGAGCATCAGCACGATGCCCGGATAGAAAAACTCTCTGTAGCTCAACTCGCTGCCCCCGCTGATGAAGCTGTCGGCAAAACCCGAGCCCATGAAAAACCACAGCATCAGCGGCTGCACCAAGCTCCCCAAAAGCCGCGAAGGCTGGCGCAAAAAGCGCAGCACTTCGCGCTGAGCCAAAATCCACGCGCCGTTCAAGCGGCGTTTCCTTCTTCGAGGTGCTGACCGGTGTAGCGCACGAACACATCGTCGAGCGAGGGAGGAGCCAAAGACAGCGAGCGGATCTGGGAGCCGAAGCGCTGGAATACCTCGTCGAGGCTGATGTCGCTGTCGAGCGGGACGCGCAAGTCCTGATCGACGACTAGCCCCTCTAGATCCATGTCGCTGCGCAGTGCTGCTTGCAGCGCGGCCGCATCGTCGCTGCGCAGCGTGAGGATCTCGCGCCCCAATTGGCGCTGCAAGACCCTTGGGGGACCACAGACGAGTAGCTGCCCCTGGTGTAAAATGGCGACTCGGTCCGCGCACTCGGCCTCGTCTAAAAGGTGGGTCGAGACCACGACCGTGAGTTGTTCGTCCGCTTTGAGTTCCTCCACTTGGAGCCAGAAATCTTGACGCGCCACGGGATCCAACCCAGCCGTCGGCTCGTCGAGCACGAGAATAGCTGGCGTTGGCAGCAGCGCCTTGGCCAATTCGACGCGCCGCCTCATGCCTCCAGAGAGCTTCTCCACCCGTTCGTTACGCCGTTCCCACAAGCCGACAACCTCCAGCAACTGTTGACTGCGCTGGCGCACGGCGCGGCGGCCCATGCCGTAGAGCAAACCCGCCATCCGCAAGTTTTCGCCAACCGTCATTTTCCCGTCGAGCGCGGGATTCTGAAAGACGATCCCCAACTGACGGCGCACGGCCGACGGATCTTCCCCCAAGAGCACACCGCCGACTCGCACCGCACCCGAGGTGGGCACCAGCGCAGTAGTCAGCACGCGCAGAAGGGTAGATTTACCACTCCCATTAGGCCCCAACAGAGCCATCGTCTCCCCAGCATGAATGTCGAGATTGATCTCATGGAGCGCGCGATGGCCCGCTTTCTTGCTCCTATCCGCATAGACGTGGGAAAGCTGCGAGATACTGATGAGTACTTGAGGGTCCAACGGAAATCTCCTGCGCCGAAAAGCCGGGCGCGGCGTTGAGGCGACAAGACAAAAAGTTGGGAAACTAACCGGATTCTCTGCTAGCGTCAAGAAAGCGAATCAGATTGACAGGAATTGCCTTTTCTTATACATTTTTCACCTCAGCCTTGGTTGTAAAACAATCCCGATTCATACTTTTGCGCTAGCCTTAGTTCGCAGCCCATTTTCCGAATGGACGGGTGTGCAACTCGACATACCCGCATCACTTTTAGGTAAGGCCGACAGTATGCCAACTCAAGCCAAGTCTGCACGCTGGTACCGCGCACTCTTACTCGTCGCGGCTCTTGCACTGGTGGGAGTGGCGTTGCCGCTTGGGGCGCTGTGGTATTTGAATCAACCGACTTACCAACACCCGGCGCGCACAATCCACATCCCCCAAGGTGCGAGCGCCCGCTGGATCGGCCAGTTGCTAGCGCGAGAAAATTTGATCCACAACGCCCACGTCTTTGCCTGGACCGTCCGGCTCAAGGGCCTCGGTCATCAGCTCAAGGCCGGCACCTATCAACTCGACGGCACCGGCACGACAGTCGCCATGGTCCAATCCCTGCTCAAGGCCCCCATCCAAACCCAGCCTGCGACGATCCCCGAGGGCCTCAATCGCCACCAGATCGCAGGCCATCTACAGGCCGCAGGCGTAGCAGATTCAGCGCGCTTTATCGCCGCCACCGAAGACCCACAGCTCATCCGCCAACTCGGCGTGGCCGCTTCTAATCTCGAAGGCTACCTCTTCCCCGAGACGTACTTCTTCGACTTAGACATCGACGAACGCACCATCGCCTCCCTCATGGTCGCCCAGTTCAACCGCGTATTCGCCGACTCCCTGCACCAGCGGCTCGATGAACTCGGCCTTTCGCTGCACGAAGCTGTGACGCTGGCCTCGATCGTCGAGCGCGAAGCAGTGGCCATAGAAGAGCAGCCCATCATCTCCGGCGTCTTCCAGCGCCGCCTCAAGCTCAACCGCCGCCTCGAATCCTGCGCGACCATCAACTACGCTCTCGGCACCAACAAGAAGCGGCTGACCTATGCCGACTTGGAGGTGGATTCGCCCTTCAATACGTATCGCTACCACGGCCTGCCCCCCGGCCCCATCAGCAACCCCGGCCGCAAGGCTCTCCTCGCGGTGCTCTATCCTGCGGAAACCGACTATCTCTACTTCGTCGCTCGCGGCGACGGCACCCATATCTTCAGCCGCACCAACAGGGAACACGAGCGCGCCAAGCGCCAAGTCAAGCGATCCCAACGCATGCAGACGAACTGAGGATGTCCATACTAGACGCCCTCAATCCAGCGCAACGCCGCGCCGCCGAGACCTCGGGCGGGCCGCTGTTGATCCTCGCTGGGGCCGGCTCGGGCAAGACCCGCGTCCTCACCCATCGCATCGCTTTCCTCATCAAAGAAGTCGGCGTGCCCCCGTGGCGCATCCTCGCCGCGACCTTTACCAATAAGGCCGCAGGTGAAATGCGCGAGCGCATCGAGCAGCTCGTCGGCCCAGCGGCCAACGAGCTATGGATCGGCACCTTCCACTCGATCTGTGCGCGCATCCTGCGCCGCCAAGCCGAGAGCTTTGGTTTAGAGCCCAACTTCTCCATCTACGACGAAGATGACCGCCGCGCCACCATCCGCCGCGTCCTCGACGCCCACCAGATCGACGAGCGCGACCTCGCCCCACGCGCGGTCATCAGCCAGATCAGCCGCGCCAAGAACGCCATGCTCGACCCGTTGGAATTCGCGCACCAAGCCAACGAGCACCAACGGCAAATCGCCGAACTCTACGCCGATTACGAGCGAGAGCTGCGTCGCAACCAAGCCCTTGATTTCGACGACTTGCTCATCGAGGTCGTGCGCCAGTTCGAGCGCCACTCGGACATTCTGCAAACCTACCAAGAGCGCTTTGAGCACCTGCTCGTCGATGAATACCAAGACACCAATCGGCCCCAGTACTTGCTCTGCCGCCAGCTAGCGGCTCATCACCGCAACATCTGCGTGGTCGGCGACGACGACCAGTCGATCTACCAATTCCGCGGTGCCGACATCCGCAATATCCTCGACTTTGAACGCGACTACCCAGACGCCTGCCTAGTGCGATTAGAGCAAAACTACCGCTCCACCGGCCGCATCCTCGCCACAGCCAACGCCGTCATCAGCCACAACCAAGGCCGCAAGGGCAAAGAGCTGTGGACCAACGGCCCTGAGGGCGACCCGGTCGCGGTCGTCGAATGCGACTCGGACCGCCGCGAGGCCCGCCACGTCGTCGATGCCATCCGCCGCTACGACCGCTTGGGCCGCTACGGCCTCGGGGACGCCGCAGTGCTCTACCGCACCAACGCCCAATCGCGCCTCTTTGAAGAAGAGTTGCAACGCGCTGGTCTGTCCTACGTAATCGTCGGCGGCATCCGCTTTTACGACCGCCGCGAAATCCGCGATGTGCTGTCCTATTTGCGGCTGTTGGTCAACCCAGCCGACGATATTGCCCTGCGCCGCATCGTCAATACGCCCCGCCGAGGCATTGGCGACACCTCCCTCGCCCGCTTGCAGGCTTTCGCCCAAGCCAAGGGCTGGAGCCTCTCCACGGCACTTGAGCACCTCGACGACGTACCCAACCTTAGCGGCCGCGCAAAAAAAAGCCTTGCTGCCTTCGCCGATCTGATCGGCGAGCTAACGACAGCCACCGATGAACTCTCCCTGCCCGAACTGGGCTTTGCCGTCGTCGAAAAGAGTGAATACCGCGCCATGCTCGCGGCCGAAAACACTCCAGAAGCCGAGGCTCGTTTGCAGAATCTCGACCAGTTACTGGCCGAAATGACCGAATATGCAGACGAGAACCCAGACTCGACGTTAGCCACCTATCTCGAAGAAAAGTCGCTGCTGACCTCGGCGGACGAAAGCGACAACGATGGCAACGCCATTACCTTGATGACCCTGCACGGTGCCAAGGGCTTAGAGTTCCCCTTGGTCTTTGTCTGTGGTCTCGAAGAAAATCTCTTTCCCACGGCGCGAGCCGTCGGCGATCCCCAAGCCATTGAAGAGGAGCGCCGGCTCTGCTACGTGGGCATGACCCGTGCGCAAGAGCAACTCAGCCTCACCTATGCCCTGCGCCGCTATGCGTACGGCTCGCTGCTGGCAACCGAACCCTCGCGGTTTTTGAGCGAAGTCCCCGCCGAGCTGACGACCCAGAATTACGAGTTGGACCGCGGCTTTGCCCGCTCGCGGCAGCGCGTCGAACCACCGCGCCGCAAAAAGCCTCCGGCTGCCCAAGGCGTCCACTACGAGTGGGACTCCGAGCAGTCGCCCGGCTTCGACGAGTTCGTTGCTCAAGACGACTTCCTCGCCGTTGGCCAGTGGGTGCGCCACCCCCAATGGGGACGTGGGCAGATCGTCAGCCGCGAGGGGCACGGCGAAAAGATGAAGCTCTCCATCTGCTTTGGGACGCGGATCAAACGCATCGCCGTCGCGTACGCCCAGCTCGAACCCGCCTGAACCGCCCATTGCCCCAGAGAGGGCCAATCTTTAAGTTCTATAGTTTATCTCGTTTTCCTTGACGGACTTATGGGTACTCCAACATCCGAAAACGCGCGCGTGGCTCTGCAAAACGTGGGTTGCAAGCTCAATGCCTACGAAGTAGAAGCGCTCGCCCACCGCCTGACCGAGCGCGGCTATGCAATCGTGCCCTTCGGCGCTGAGGCCGACGTGTACGTGGTCAATACCTGCACGGTCACCGGCGCGGGCGATGCGGACTCGCGCAAGGCCGTGCGCCGCGCCCGGCGGCGCAATCCAGGCGCGGAGATCGTCGCCACTGGCTGCTATGCCCAGCGGCGGCCAGCAGACCTCACCGCGGCCGGTGCCGACTTGGTCGTGGACAACGGCCAGAAGGCTCAACTCGTCGAGCTGCTCGAAGCACACCTAGCGGGTGCCGAAATCCCTGCGCCTTCAGCAACGAGGCCGCGCACCGAGCAATTTCTCGCCATTGACGACGCGGTACCCCAAGGTCGCACGCGCGGCAGCCTGCAAATCCAAGACGGCTGCGACGAACACTGCACCTATTGCATCATCCCGGCGGTGCGCGGGCACAGCGCGAGCCGCCCGGCCGCCGAAGTCGTCGCCCAAGCCCAGAGTATGGTCGCGGCCGGCTACCGCGAGCTTGCCCTGACCGGCGTCCACACGGGCCGCTACGGGTTCGACCAAGGCCAGCCCGAGGCCCTCGTCGAGCTGCTCGCAGCACTAGAGCAGATCGACGGCTTGGAGCGCATTCGCCTCAACTCCATTGAGCCGGGTTACGTCACCGATGCGCTGATCGACCAAGCGGCAGCTTCCCCGGCAATCTGCCGCCACTTCCACGTGCCCTTACAAAGCGGGGACGATCACATTCTCAAGCGCATGGGGCGGCACTACACCCGCGCCTACTACGCCGAGCGGATCGAGCGAATCGCCAGCCGCATCCCCGATTGCGCCATTGGTGCCGACGTCATGGTCGGCTTTCCCGGGGAAACCGACGCGCATTTTGCCCAGACTCGTGCCTTGTTGGCCGACCTGCCGCTGACGTATCTCCACGTCTTTCCGTACTCCCAGCGCGAAAACACCCCGGCCGAGCGCCTGCCCGAGCACCAAGAAGCCGCCGTCAAAAAGGAGCGCGCCCAAGCGCTCATCGCCCTCAGTGCGGCCAAGCGACTTGCCTTCCACCAGCGCTTTGTCGGCCGCCCGCTCCAAGTCCTCGCCGAAGGGCGTTCAGACTCAGCCACCGGCTTGCAAGTCGGCTTGAGCGATAACTACGTCAAGGTCCTCTTCGCCGGTCCGGCCCGGCCCAACGAGTTTGTAGAAGTGCAAATCGAGCAAGCCCGCGAGGAGCTAGCTTTTGGAGTGCGCCAATGAACTTGCCCCTCCTCGAAGCGACCGAATACCAGCCCGTGGCCACGCGCCCCGGTCCGGCCGGCCGCCGCGTGTACATCGAGACCTACGGCTGCCAGATGAACGTGGCCGACAGCGAGTTGGTGGCTAGCATCCTCGCCGACTCCGGGTTTCAGATTACGGAACGAGCCGAGCAGGCCGACATCATCCTGCTGAACACCTGCGCGGTGCGCGAGCACGCCGAGGAGCGGGTCATTGGCCGCGTCAGCCAACTCAACGGCCTCCGCGCCCACCGCCCCAACCTCACCTTGGGTATCCTCGGCTGCATGGCCCAACACTTGAGCAAGACCCTGTCGGACCGCGCTCCTTTCGTCGATTTGGTCATGGGGCCAGATTCCTACCGCCGCCTGCCCCAGCTTCTCGCCCAATCCAGCGACGACGCGCTCTTAGACGTGCGGCTCGACCGCTCCGAGAACTACAGCGGCGTTCACCCTCAGCGCACAACCGGCACCAATGCTTGGGTGACCATCATCCGAGGCTGCGACAAATTCTGCACCTTTTGCATTGTGCCCTTTGTGCGTGGCCGGGAGCGCAGCGTGTCCGCCGATGAGATCATCCGTCAAGTCCAACACATTGCCGCCGAGGGGTTTAAGGAAGTTACCTTACTCGGACAAACCGTTAATTCCTACCGCGCCGGCAACGTGGATTTCGCCGATCTCTTGCGGCAGGTCGACCAAGTCGAGGGCATTGAGCGGGTGCGCTTCACCTCGCCCTATCCGGTCGATTTTACCGACCGCGTGATCGAAGCCATGGCCGAGGTCGGCCCGGTGTGCCCGAGCCTACACCTTCCGGTCCAAAGCGGCTCGGACGAACAACTCGCCCGCATGCGTCGCGGGTACACCGTCAATCAATACCGACAGCTCGTGCACAAGCTGCGCGCCGCCCTGCCCGACCTCGCCTTGACGACCGACATCATCACCGGCTTTTGTGGCGAGACCGACGCGGACTTTCGCCAAACCTGCGATCTAATGGAAGAGATACGCTACGATTCGGCCTTCATGTTCAAGTACTCAGAGCGCGAAGGCACATACGCCCACAAGAAGCTGCCCGACGATGTCCCCGAAGCCGTCAAGGGCGAGCGTCTCCAGCACATTATCGCCCTGCAAGAAGAGATCTCGCGCCAGATCAACCAGCAACAGGTCGGACGCACGGTCGAGGTCCTCGTCGAAGGTCCATCCAAACGGCCAGCCCCCGACGGCCAGCCTCGCTACTACGGCCGCACTCCGCAGGGCAAGACGGCGATTTTCCCACAACCCGCAACGAGCAACGAACTCGTAGCCGTCCGCATCGCCCGCACCACCTCGCACACGCTCTTTGGCGACCGCATCGACGACGCTGCGCATTAATTGCGTCGATTTCTACCTGATTCCTCCCTCCAAAAGGACCCCATGCTCGCCCGTTGCCTCTCATTCGCCGTCCTCGCCGCTCTTTGCTCCACCGCCTACGCCGACCCGCAAGCCACCCGAGACGACATCGAAATTAGCCGCATCCTCAACGTCCCCCAAAGCACGCTCCGCATCGCCAAGGATCCGCGTACCAACGCGCTCTACACCTTGCGGCAAAACGGCGCGATTGATCGCATCGACCTAGCGGCGGGCGAACACACGCCCGCATATTCCAGAGCCGACCACGGCATCCGCAGCGGCTTTACGGGCTTTGCCATTGGGCCGGACGGCTCATTTTACTTGGCGTCAAACCGCCGTGGGCCGCGCGACAGCGGCCAATTTGCCCTCGCTCGCGGCATTTTGCTCGATGCCGACACCGGCGAGCGGCAATGGGAACAACTCGAATCGGACAACCTGCCCGATGATATTCCCATCAACGACATCCTCGCCGCCACCAGCCTCGGCCGCGATCCCACGACCAACACCCGCTACGCGCTCAAGCCCAACGGCGACATCACCCTCGTACCTTCGGGCACAGTGTACACAGCCGCCGACCACGGCTTCAGTCGCGCCAGCGCCCTGTTTATCGACGCCGACGGCGTCTTTTACGTCCTCAAACGCATCGACCTATCCAGCTACAACATCGCCACCATCACCAAGGGCGAAGTCGATCCAAATAGCGGCGAGGAGTTTTACACCTTTCACGACAAGCAGGGCAGGATCGTCAGCGAAAATAAGTGGTACAGCTTCCCCGAGGCACAGAGGGGCCACGTCGATACTACCATCGTCAGCACCGAGCGCACCTGGTTTACCCTCGCAGAGACCGCACCCTACGAGCGGTGCGACTGCATCTTCAACCACGAGGTCAACGGGCTAGTCGTCAGCCCCGACAACCGCTCGCTCTTTATCAACAGCGGCTCGCGCACCGATCACGGCGAAATACAAGACGGCAACAGGCAGTTCCCCGACCTGCGCGAAACCGCGCTCACAGCTATCGTTTTGCGCGTCCCGACCGATGCCCGCGACCTCGTGCTGCCCAACGATCGCGACGCACTCCGCGCTCAAGGTTTCCTCTTTGCCGAGGGCCTGCGCAATGCCTACGACCTCGCCTTCGCCCCCAACGGCGATCTATTCGCTACGGAAAACGGACCCGACCGCGATATGGCCGAGGAGCTCAATTGGCTGCGCGAAGGGCATCACTACGGCTTCCCCTGGCGCATGGGTCTCGAAGACACTCCTCAGCAATTTTCCAACTACGATCCAGCTAGCGACTTTCTCCTTCCCGCTAGGTTCACCGCCGTGCGCGAAGGCTACTACCACAACGATCCCACGTACCCACCACCGCCGCGCGACTTCACCGAGCCGGTGATCAATCTCGGGCCAGACGCCGACGCCTACCGCGACCCAGCCGACGGCCGCCTCAAGGACGCCAGCGAAGAAGGCGTGCGCTTCGGCACCTTCACCGCGCATCGTTCCCCTTTAGGGTTGGTCTTCGACGCAGATAATGCCCTCGCCGAGCCGTTCCAAGGCGACGGCTTCGTGCTTAGCTGGACCGAGGGCGATCCCGACGGCGACGACGTCGCTGGCCCGTTCAACGACCCCAGTGAAGACCTGCTGCATCTCGACTTAGCGAAAGTCGGCGACAACTACGAGGCGCGCGTCACCCGCATCGTCGGTGGATTTTCCAACCCTATTGACGCGGAAATCATCGGCAATCGCATTTACGTCATCGAATGGAGCGGCGGGCGCGGTCTGTGGGAAATCATCTTGCCACAGGCTACAATCGAAACGGCAGTTGCCGAAGCCGAAGGCATTGTACCCGAGGAGTTTGCGCTGGCACAAAACTTCCCCAATCCCTTTAACGCCAGCACCACCATTGCTTTCCAACTCGCCCTTCCGTCTCAAGTCGAATTGTCCATTTACAACATCAGCGGCCAGCGCGTGCGCACCCTCATCAGCGATTCCCTGCCCGCCGGGCATCATCGCCTGCAATGGGACGGCCGCAACGAGCGCGGCGAATCAGTAGCCAGCGGCGCGTATCTATACCAGCTATCGGCCGGCGACTTTGTCGCCACCCGCCAGCTCATGCTACTCAAGTGAGCTGCACTGAGGAACTCCATGCTGGTCCGTTGCCTCTCGCTTGTCGCGCTCGCTGCCTTTTGCTCCACTGCGTACGCCGACCCGCAAGCCACCCGCTCCGACATTGAGACCCGCCGCATCCTCAGCGTCTCCCAAGGCACCATCCGCATCGCCAAAGATCCGCGCGACGACGCGCTCTATATCTTGCGGCAGGACGGCGCAATCGAACGCATAGACCTAACAGCGGCTAGGCGCGTCCCAACATACTCCCACCGCGACCACGGCATCAGTAGCGGCTTCACGGGCTTTGCCATCGGACCGGATGGCTCGTTTTACTTGGCATCCAATCGCCACGGCCCCCGCAACAGCGGCCAGTTTGCCCTTGCCCGAGGCACTTTACTCGACACCGACACCGGCGAGCGGCAGTGGGAACAACTCGACCCGGACAACCTGCCCGCCGACGTTCCCATCTCCGACATCCTCGCCGCCTCCATCTTTGGCCGCGATCCCACAACCGCCAACCGCTACGTCCTCAAGACCAACGGCGATATCACCCTCTTGCCTGAGGGCACGGCGTACACGACTGCCGACCACGGTTTCATCCGCCCCAGTGCCCTGTTTATCGACGCCGACGGCACCTTTTACGTCCTCAAACGCATCGACTTGTCCATCTACAACATCGCCACCATCACCAAGGGCGAAGTCGATCCAAGCAGCGGCGAGCGCACCTGGTTTACCCTCGCGGAAACCGAACCCTACGAGCGGTGCGACTGCATCTACAACCACGAGGTCAACGCGCTAATCGTCAGCCCCGACAATCGCTCGCTCTTTGTCAACAGCGGCTCGCGCACCGATCACGGCGAGATCCAAGACGGCAATGGGCACTTCCCCGACCTGCGCGAAACCGCGCTCACCGCCGTAATTCTGCGCGTCCCAACCGATGCCCGCGACCTCGTGTTGCCCAACAGCCGCTATGCCCTGCTCGACCAAGGCCTTCTCTTTGCCGAGGGCTTGCGCAATGCCTACGACTTCGCCTTCGCCCCCAACGGCGACCTTTTCACCACGGAAAACGGACCGGGCCGCGACATGCCTGAGGAACTCAATTGGCTGCGCCAAGGACATCACTACGGCTTCCCTTGGCGCATGGGTCTCGACGACACCCCGCAGCAATTCCCCGACTACGACCCAGCCACCGACTTCCTCCTCTCCCCCCGCTCCACGGCCGTGCGCGAAGGCTACTACCACAACGATCCCACATACCCACCGCCACCGCGCGATTTCACCGACCCAGTGATCAATCTCGGGCCAGACGCCGATGCTTACCGCGACCCAGCCGACGGCCGCATTAAGGATGCCAGTGAAGAGGGCGTGCGCTTCGGCACCTTCACCGCGCACCGCTCGCCACTCGGACTGGTATTCGACGTGGACAAGTCCCTCGCCGAGCCATTTCGCGGCGACGGCTTCACCCTCAGTTGGACTCGGGGCGACCCCAACGGCGACAGCGTCAACGGCCCGTTCAACGACCCTAGCCAAGACCTGTTGCATCTCGACTTGACGAAAGTCGGCGACAACTACGAAGCGCGCGTCACCCGCATCGTCGGCGGGTTTTCCAACCCTATTGACGCGGAAATCATCGGCAAGCGCCTCTATGTGATCGAATGGAGTGGCAAGCGCGGGCTGTGGGAAATCGTCCTGCCGCCCGCTGAAGAGTTCCCGCCTGCGAGCCTAGCCGACGCGCAGGTTTTCAGCGACCTAAGCTCGCAAACGCCCGCGGACGATGTGGTGCCGTACGAAGTCAATGCGCCGTTCTGGTCGGACGGAACCACAAAAACGCGATTCATTCGCCTGCCGCCCGGCGAGCGCATTGCCTTTGCCAGCAGCGGACCTTGGGGCTTTCCCGACGAAACCCTTCTGATCAAAAACTTTTACCTCGACTTGGTGCACGGCGATCCGGCCAGCCGGCGCATCATCGAGACGCGCTTCCTCGTCAAGCGCGTGGATGATCCGGGATGGGATGGTTACAGCTACCTGTGGAACGAAGCAGGCACCGACGCCACCTTGCTCGCCGACAGCACGACTGTTGCATACGTGATTGACGACCCCCAAGATCCAGTGGGCTTTTTCTTGCAAGAGTACTACTTTCCCGCGCGCCAAGACTGCGAAGTCTGCCACACCAAGGGCGCGGGCTACGTCCTCGGCGTCCACACGGCCCAACTCCACGCGGGCGCGGAGCAAAACGACTCGACGACTCGACTGAGCTCGCCGAAGTCTGAGCTCGCCGAAGTCCAGTTGCATACCCTCGCCGAACAGGGCCTTTTCACCGAAGAGTTGCCAGCCGACCTGTCTTCCTTGCCTCACCTACCCAACCCCTTCGACCCCAGCGTCCCGCTCGACCAGCGCGCCCGCTCGTACCTCGAAGTCAACTGCGCCCCGTGCCACCGGCCCGAAAGCGTCAGCCGCACCATCATCGACCTGCGCTACGACACGCCCTTGGCCCAAACCAATACGGTCGGGGCTTTCCCCACACTCGGCGATATAGGCGAGCCAGAGGCCCTCATCCTCTCTCCTGGAGAACCGCAGCTTTCCACGCTCTACCTGCGGATGTTGACGATGGGCACCTTTCGCATGCCGCCGCTGGCTTCCTCAATCATCGACGAGCGCGGTGCCGACCTCATCGCCGAATGGATCACCAGCCTAGAACCCGTCGCAGCCAAAGCAACCACACCGACCGCCTTTGCCCTCGACCAGAACTATCCCAACCCCTTCAATGCAGCCACGACCATCGAATTCCAACTAGCGGCTTCGTCCGCCGTCAAATTGGAGATCTACGACGCGCTCGGTCAAAAGATCCGCACCTTGGTCGCACGACATCTCGCCGCTGGACGCTACCGCACCGAGTGGACCGGGCGCGACGATGCCGGGCGCATGGTCGCCAGCGGTACTTACTTCTATAGGTTGCGAGCCGGAGCTTTCCTAGACATCAAACAACTAACCCTGTTGAAATAGGAACTGATGTTACGCAGTGCGGCTCCCTGCTGTCCTTCCATTGTCCTTCCCGCGTAGGCTGACTGGACGGCATGACAAAAACTGCGCAACATCAGAGTAATTAACGCCCCTATCTTCTGATCTAGACCCTTATGAATCCCTGTGTGATCGCCTTCTTGATTTTCGCGTTAGCAAGCTGCACTGCCGATCCCTACCAAGCTCCCGGCACTCAGCGCATGGCCGAGCAACTCGCCGCCCTCGCCGCTCAGGCCAACGCCGAGGACAACATCTATTTGAGCCAGCACCGCGTTGACTGGCTGCGCCGCCAGCCCGCACCAGACGACCCCGTGCAACAGCTCAGCCGACAGGTCGAACTAGCCAAAGAATTGTTGCGTGCCGGCGCATCCGCCGAGGCAGCCGCCCTGTTCGAGCAGGTGCGCCAGCAAGCCGACGCCCACCGCTTCCGCACCCGACCGAGCCTTGAAGAGATGATCGCCCTCGCCTACTTGCGGCTCGGCGAGCAGCAAAACTGCATCGACGACCACAACCTCGCCTCCTGCCTACTACCCATCGCAGCCGAAGGAGTCCACAAGCTACAAGATGGATCGCGTGCAGCCATCGCTTACTACCGCACAATCTTGGAAAAAACGCCCTACGACCTGACCTCGCGCTGGCTGCTCAACATCGCCTATATGACCGTGGGCGAATATCCGCACCAAGTGCCAGCCACCCATCTCATTCCCCCAGAAGTCTTCGCCGCTGACGCCGCTATCGGCCACTTCCCCGACCGAGCTCCCGCCTTGGGGTTGAATGTCCTCGGCTTGGCCGGGGGCGGCATTATGGAAGACTTCGACAACGACGGCTTCCTCGACATCATCGCCACTTCTTGGGGCCTCGACGATCCCCTGCGCTACTTCCGCAACCAAGGCGACGGCACTTTCGCCGAGCGCACTGCTGCCGCTGGTTTGACCGGCCTAGTCGGCGGCCTCAACGCCGTACAGACGGACTTTGACAACGACGGCTTCGCCGATGTGCTGGTCCTGCGCGGCGGCTGGTTTGGTGCCGACGGCCTCCATCCCAACTCGCTATTGCGCAACCAAGGCGACGAAACCTTCGCCGATGTAACCGAGGCGGCTGGGCTGCTCACGTTGCACCCCACGCAGACCGCGGCTTGGGCCGACTTCGACAACGACGGCTGGCTCGACCTATTCGTGGGCAACGAATCCTCTGCCGAAGAGCATCATCCCTGTGAACTGTTCCGCAATCAAGGCGACGGAACCTTTGTTGATGTGGCGGCAGAAGTCGGCTTGGACGTCGATGGTTTCGTCAAAGGGGTGGCTTGGGGCGACATTGACAACGACCGCCGACCCGACCTCTACATCTCCCGCCTCGGACAGCCCAATCTCCTCTTCCACAATGATGGCCCAGACGCCGATGGCCGCTGGCGTTTTTCCGACATAACCGCCCGCGCTGGCGTGAGCCAACCGACGTTTAGCTTCCCAGTGTGGTTTTGGGACTACGACAACGACGGCTGGCTGGACCTATTCGTCTCCGGCTACAAGGCCGACGCTGGCGACGTCGCCGCTGACTACATGGAACTGCCGCACAAAGGCGAGCCACCGCGCCTCTACCGCAACCAAGGCGACGGCACCTTCGCCGACATGGCCCGCCAGACCCACAGCGACAAGGTCCTCTATACGATGGGCTGCAACTTCGGCGACCTCGACAACGACGGCTGGCTCGACTTCTACGCTGGCACCGGCGACCCCGACTACCGTTCGCTAATACCCAACCGCATGTTTCGCAACGCCGCCGGACAGCGTTTCGAAGATGTAACTACTTCCGGCGGCTTCGGGCACCTGCAAAAAGGGCACGGCGTGGCCTTCGGCGATATAGACAACGACGGTGATCAGGACATCTACGCGGTGGTCGGCGGAGCCTATTCGGGAGACGTGTACACCAATGTGCTCTTTGAAAACCCCGGCCACGGCAATCATTGGATCACTCTCAAACTAGAGGGAACCAAATCGAATCGAGCCGGGATCGGCACGCGGATTCAAGCCCGTACGGAGACGCGGACGATCCACGTCCTCGCCGGCACGGGCGCGAGTTTTGGGGCTTCGACCTTACAACAGGAGATCGGATTGGGGGAAGCTGAAGTACTCGACACGTTGACTTTGCACTGGCCTTCCGGCACGGTGCAGACCTTTACAAACGTGCCGGTCAATGGGGTGTACCGGATTCGCGAAGATGCTACGGCCCTAGAACGTTTGGATGTCGATCCTCTTGAGCTAGCTACCGAAGGCCACCAAGCGCATCGCCATTAGGCAGACTGCTTACAACCGAGCCAATAGCCGCGCCGCCGTGGCGTGGTTTGGGTCCACCGTCAATAACTGCTGCAACGCCTGCCGCGCCTCGGCAAGGTGGCCCAGCCGCTGGTAGGAAAGCGCCATGCTCAAATAGGCTTTGACGTGGCGCGGCTCTAAAGAGAGCGCCGAGGCAAACGCGGCGATCGCCTGCTCGTTCTCTCCGGCCTTCTGCAAGGCCAACCCCAAGTTGAAGTGGTGCGAGGCGTCGGCCCGGTCGAGCGCGACGGCTTTTTGATAGGCGTTGATCGCGGCCGGCACATTTTCCATCTGCAAATAGGCCGTACCGAGGTTGTTGTACGCCGGGGCGTAGTCGAACTCGTCGAGGGCCTCGCGGAAGCGTTCCTCCGCCTTGGTGAACTCGCCCCGCTGCAAAAAGACCAACCCCTGTGCGTTGAGCGCTTCGACGTAGCGCGGCTTGTGGTCTATCGCCTGCTGGTAGTGAATATGCGCCTTTTTCCAATCGCCCTGCCGAGCGTAGAGTAAGCCGAGATTTTTGTGCGCCTCATAGGCCCCCGCGTCCAGCTCTAGCGCCCGCTCATACTCTCCGGCGGCCCTTTCCCAGTCGCCCTGCCGCGCATAAAAGACGCCTAAGTTGTTGTGGGCACCAGCCAAGTCCGGGAACAATTCGACCATCTTCTCCCGCGCCTCGGCCTCGTCGGCCGTCCAGTAAAACTGGAAGAGCGAGAACGCCATCACTGGCACCGCAAAATAGGCCAACTGTCGGCCAGTCTCGCGGACGTACGAGATCAAGCCGCTCGGCAATGTCTGCAATCCAATGCGGTTGGATCCTTCCTCGGCATTGATCCCCAGATTGGCTTGATTCTTGCGGTCGCGGATTTTCCAGATGAACCCGTCGAAATAGTAGTGCAAAAGCGTCGAGGTGATGACGAAGATCTCGACCATTTTGATCGCCTGCTCGGACTTGAGAAAGCCCTCCATCATGTTGATGCTGCCGTAGGCAAAGCAAACCAGCACGTACGCGATCAGTATCGGCAGGGTGCGCGTAGTGAAAAAGGTGCGCAGGAGCTTGGTAGTCCGCTCCTGCCTTTTGACGAGGTTGTTGTTATAGACCCAGACGATGGCGAAGTACTGGATATCGTGAAAAACGGCAAAAGCCGCGTACCCGATGACGAGGTCGTTGATGTGTATCCAGCCGTAGTAGATGATAAACACCGTAGTCGCCATCACCGCGATCTTGGGCAGGCTTATCTTCTGACCGGTAATCGCCCGCCGGACGATATTGGCCAAGTACGCCGCCAGCACGGCCATAGTAACATAGAACAGCACCTTTTTGAGCAGGAACGTCAATTCGGCCGACAGGAAGGGCACGCCGACCCGCTGGTTGTGGTCGAGGATGCGGTGGAAGTATTCGGGGCTATAGATGACCACCGTTGCAAAGGCACACAAGGTCAGCAGCCAGTCGAGCCGGGAATTGAGCTTGGAGAAGATCTTGTTTTTGGCATCGTAGATCCGCATGATGCCGTAGTGCTGCATAAAGAGGTGCCAGATCTCCCACACTAGCACCATCAGGAAAAGCCCGTGCAGGGTATTGAATTGCGCTAGCGCCGTCACGATGAGCACGACGACCGGCGCGACGAGGAACTTCTCCTTGAAGGTGCTGAATAGCTCTGGGTCGCCGTAGGCGCGCATAAACCCCGGCAAGTGATGGCCGGTGGCAAACAGCGCCAGCGCGTAGAAGGCGATGGTCTGCGAGTCGAACACGGCCCGCAATGGCAGCATGGTCACCAAGCACAAAAGCGGCGTGCCAATAAAAAAGAACAGGTCGCCAAAGGGCGAGATGATCCACTTTTGATCGCGGTACACGGCTGGGGCGACAGTCATGTCATTCCTCAATAGGCTACGGCTAGGGTACGCATTACTTCACCCTGTCCAGCATCGGCTCCCGCAGCAATGCGGCACACGTAAACTCCAGGCGCAACCCGAGCACCCGACGCATCCAATCCATCCCAACTGAACGACCGCAACACATCCCCACCAGACGACATCAGCGCTACCACTTCCCGACCCGCCAAGTCGAAAATGCGCACGCTCGGAGACGCATCGACCGCCTTGAACAGCACAAAGCGGATCTGCACCTGGTCGTTGATCCCATCGCCGTTGGGCGAAAACACCGGCGGCACAACCTGCAAATCGCCGATCAATCGCTCGCTGCCGGGTAAGTCCGGCAGAAACACCAAGTTCGCCTGTCGCTCGGCCGCTTCCACCGACTGCCACAGATCAGGACGCGCTTCTTGCCCTAAGTCCGCAGCAAAAACCGTGGCATTGCGCAGTACCTTAGTGGTGAATTCCACGGTGACAGAATCTGTCCGCACCGTCTCCGGCAAATCTACGAACAGTAGCGAATCCCCCATCGCGCGCACGGCTCTCGGCTCGTGCATCGCACCGCCAATCCACAGCCGCACGTCCGCTGCATCCACCGCACTCGGCGTGGAAAAACGCAGCCGGTCAAAACCCGAGTCATCCTCAGTCGCACTCGTCCGCAGCACATACGTAAACCGCGTCGCCTCGTTGGGTACGGCATGGCGCGGCATAACTTGCCCAGCCGCCTGTGCGACCAACGCATCCTCAAAATCCAGTGCCAGCGCGTGCAACACCGGTGCGACAGCGGGGTCCTCGGTAGAAAGAATCAACTCCAACTGGATAAAACGGCGCGGCGTCTCCGACTTAAACGCCTCGCCGGAAAGCTGGTAGAAGTTGCTCCATGGGCCCCAATCGGCTCCCACGACGACCGTGGTGTCAATGGGGCCGCGGATGACTTTGGGCAGGCTGCCGTAGCGCGTCTCGGTGACTTCCTCGCCCTTTTTATCGTAAAACCTGTAGAACTCTTGCAGGGTATTGCCCGACCGCGAGCGCACCTGCAACCGCGTCTGATCCGGCGTGGTCGCCTCCCAGCGCAGGCGCTCTATCGCCTTAGCCCCACCGTCACCGGCGAGTTGGCCGAGGTCAATAAAGCCCGAGCGCAACACCACCTGCGCCGGATAGCCCGGCGAAAAGATCATAAACTCCATCGGATGCGAAAACCAACCTTGGTCCTCGTGGCCGTGCCAGAAGATGTAGCGCATCTTGCGCGGTTGAAAAAGATAGCGGAGGTGGCGAACCTGCCGCGCGGATGCCAACGCCGCGTCAATGGCCATGTCCTCGCGCAGCAGAAAAGTCAGGTCCAAATCCCCACCGGTAGTGAGCCGACCATCCGAGAATAGGATGTTGTAGCCTCGCCCATGGTGCAGGCCTTCAAACAAAAAACTCGACGTTCCTTCACCCCGAGTTTTAAAATATATAAACATCTCGTCGATCCAGAACAGCGCCCCCAAATCCACCTGCCACCACAACCCGCCCTCGCGCCAGCCGCCCTTACTCCCCCCCGAAGTGAGGATATTGCCAAAGGTGTCCATGTTGCCGTCGAACATGTTCTGCGGCTCGCGCGCCAGTAGGCCGTGTTCAAAGCGCCCGCCTCGCTCCAGGGTACCCAAGCTGACGTTGTCTCCTTGCGCCAACACCTCGATTTCGGCTAGGGCGGCGGCGCTGCTCTTTTCATCGGCGACGACGCGGATCAGCCGCACCATTTGGAAGTCCTGCTCGGCATGCAAATCAACTCTTCTATCCGCGTCGAGCACCCGTGCGGTATCTAGCGCAGTGCCCCACAGTGGGAGCGCAATGGTAGTCTCGGTGTTGGGCTTGGTCGTCTGGAAAATTTTGCGATAGCGGAATACATCATCTTGGGCTTGGATCCGGGCCCCCTGAGTGACAAAGACGCTAAACTGCCGCAAGGGCCGGGCACCCTCTTCGTCGGGGAATATCAGCTTGATTTCCCGCGCCAGTACCGGCCGACCCAAGTCGATATCGACCGACCAATCGACGAGCTGGTCTGCTACATCGGGCTGCCAATAGGTCGCTGGATCGCCATCAATGAGCTTGGATGCGTCCGCTTCATTGCTCCCGGCGCGCCATATTCCGCCTTCGACCTCGCCGTGCTTCTTAGAAGGATGGGTGAAGAGGTGGGCGTCGAGGGTCGCGTTGATCTGCTTGCGGAATTTCTTCAACTTCAGCGAACCGTCGTCTGCAAATTGGACTATGTCCACCGGAAATTCCCAAGTCGCCCACGCCGCTGGAGTGTCGAAACGGACTTCCTCCGCTCGGCTCGCACCGCAGATGAACAGGCCCAAGAGCAAGCAGCAAACCCCGCGTTTTCTCTGCATCATACCGCTCCAACCCGCCTCAATAGGCTACGGCTAGGGTGCGTATTACTTCACCCTGCCCAGCATCGGCTCCCGCAGCAATGCGGCATACGTACACGCCCGGTGCCACCCACTCCCCCGACGCATCCAATCCATCCCAACTAAACGACTGCAACACATCCCCACCCGACGAAGTAAGAGCCGCCACTTCCCTGCCCGCCAAGTCAAAAATGCGCACGCTCGGAGATGCATCCACCGCCTTGAACAGCGCAAAGCGGATCTGCACATGGTCGTTGATCCCATCGCCGTTGGGCGAAAACACCGACGGCACAACCTGCAAATCGCCGATCAGCCGCTCACTGCCGGGTAAATCCGGCAGGAACACCAGGTTCGCTTGTCGCTCAGCCGCTTCCACTGACTGCCACAGATCGGGACGCGCTTCTTGCCCTAAGTCGGCGGCAAAGACCGTGGCATTGTGCAGCACCTTCGTGGTAAACTCCACGGCGACTGAATCCGTCCGCACCACCTCCGGCAAATCGACAAACAGCAGCGAATCCCCCACCACCCGCACTCCGCTCGGCTCGCGCAACGCACCACCGATCCAAAGCCGCACATCTGCTGCATCCACAATGCTAGGCGTAGAAAAACGCAGCCGGTCAAACCCTGAGTCGCCCTCCGTGGTACTCGTCCGCAGCACATACGTAAACCGCGTCGCCTCGTTGGGTACGACGTGGCGCGGTGCAATCTGTCCGGCTGCCTGTGCGACCAACGCATCCTCAAAATCCAGCGACAGCGCGTGCAGCACTGGAGCCACAGCCGGATCCTCGGTGGAAAGAATCAACTCCAATTGGATAAAGCGGCGCGGTGTCTCCGACTTAAACGCCTCGCCGGAAAACTGGTAGAAGTTGCTCCAAGCACCCCAGTCGGCTCCCACGACGACCATAGTGTCGATGGGGCCGCGGATGACTTTGGGCAGGCTCCCGTAGCGCGTCTCGGTGACTTCCTCGCCCTTTTTGTCGTAGAACGTGTAGAATTCTTGCAGGGTATTGCCCGACCGCGAGCGCACTTGTAACCGCGTCTGATCCGGCGTTGTCGCCTCCCAGCGCAAGCGCTTGATGGCCTTGGCGCGACCATCGCCGGCAAGTTGGCCAAGATCGATAAAGCCCGAGAGCAACACCACCTGCGCGGGATAACCCGGCGAGAACAGCATCAATTCCATCGGATGGGAAAACCAGCCCGTATCGGTCAGCGAATGCCAGAACAAGTAGCGGATCTTGCGCGGAGCAAATACGTAGCGATGATGCCGCAAGTTCCACTCCGCGCCGACTGGCCTTGGCTCAAAGATCAGCGGCGTATAGTCGATGTCGCCGGCAATGGTGCGTCGTCCATCGGAAAAGAGAATTTGGTAGCCCGTGCCAGCCTGCAATCCCTCGAACAGGAAGCTCGACAGGCCCTCGCCGCGATTCTGCCAGTAGATGAATGCCTCGTCGAGCCAGAACAGCGCCCCTAAATCGACTGACCACCACACCCCGCTCTCGCGCCAGCCGCCCTTGCTCTGGACAGTGAATATATTGCCGTACGTGTCGGTGATACCGTCGAACATGTTCTGCGGCTCGCGCGCCAAAAGTCCGTTGTCGAAGCTGCCGCCGCGCGCCAAGACTCCGAGGCTTATGTTGTCGCCGGCGGCAAGTACCTCCACTTCGGCCAAGGCCGCGTCGGCGCTCTTTTCGTCGGCGCGCACGCGCACGAAGCGCACCATGCGGAAGGTGTTCAGCGCGGCCGGGTCCAGCCCGAGGTTTTCGTCGATAATTCGCGTTACATCGCGCTCGCCGACCAGCTCGATATCGACGATCTGTTCTTGGTTGGGCTGGGTCGTCTGAAAGGCTTGGTCGAATTTGAAGACGTCGTCCGTGGCCTGAATGCGCGCACCATTGGCCGTGAAAACGCTGAATTGTCGCCAGGGACGCGCCCCGGCGCGATCGGGAAACACCAAGCGAATGCGCTCGGCTAGCACGGGCCGCCCCAAGTCGATGGTCACTACCCAATCGACCAGATCGTCGGCTTGGCGAGGCCGCCACACGGTCTCCAGATTCCCGTCCATGATGCGCCGGGCTGCGCTTGGATTAGAGCCGACCTGCCAGATTCCCCCCTGGACCTTGCCTCGGGTCTGGGTGGGCTGGGTGAAGAGATGAGCATCGAGAGTGGCGTTGATCTGCTTGCGGAATTTCCTCAGTTCCAGCGAGCCGTCGTCTGCAAACTGGACGATGTCCACCGGAACCTCCCAAGTCGCCCACTCGGCCGGGGAGTCGAAGCGAACTTCTTCGGCGCGGCTCGAACTGCAGATAAGCAGGGCCGTAAGCAAGCAGCAAACCTCGTGCTTTCTCCGCATCCTACCGCTCCAAAAGGTTAGTAGGCCACCTCGACGACGCGCAGCTCAATGGCGTCGCCTGAATCTGCGTTTACGTCTATGCGCCAGAGATAGATACCCGGGGGCACGGTGGCACCGGCCCGATCTTGACCATTCCACGTAAAACGGCGGGTCGGCCCCTCTGAAACCGGCGTCAATTGGGCCACTGGCCGGCCGACCAAGTCGCTCACCTCGACTATGGGCACCACATCTTGAGCCTTAAAGACGACAAAGCTCAACTCCACAGCGTCATTGACCCCATCGCCATTGGGCGTGAGCACCCGGCTCGAAAACTGTAAGTCGCCAATCAAGCGGTCGCTGTCGGCCAGTTCGGGCAGGAGCACCACGTTGGATCGACGCTCGGCCGGCTCGACATCCTGCCACAGGCCGGGTGCGTCGCTCAGACCCAGATCGGCATCTACGACTGCGGCGTTCCGCACCAGCCGAGTGGTGAAAGCGACCTGCACGGAGTCACCTTGGACCACCTGCGGCAAGTCGATCAGCAGCGAATCCGCAGCAATGTCCATAGCGGTTGGCACGACCGCCTGACCGGCGACCATTACCTCGACTTCCTCGGCCTGCACCAAGTCGGGCACGACCAAGCGCAGGCGATCAAAGCCCGTGTTCTCCGCAGTTACGGACGGCCACAGCATATAAGTGAAACGGGTAGCCTCGTTGGGCTTGGCTTGGCGCGGTAGAATCGATCCGCGCGCCTCGTTGACCAGCGCATCGACAAACTCCAGTTCGACCGAGCGCACTGCGGGAGCCACCGCTGGGTCTTCCGTGCTCATAACCAACTCTAGCTGCACAAATTTGCGCGGCGAATCCGACTTAAAAGGCTCGCCCGACAGCTTGTACACGTTGCTCCACTCGCTCCAAGCCTCCCCGACGACGACCGAGGTATCCACTCGGCCCCGCAGTACCTTGGGCGAGCTGTTCCACTTCTCTTCGGTTACTACCTCGCCGATCTTGTTGTGAAAAGTGTACACCTCGCCCATCTCGTTGCCCGAGCGGGAGCGCAGTTCAATCTGAGTATTGGGCGGCAGGTCGGCGTCGTAGTGGAGGGCCTTGATCACCTTGGGCTGCCCATCGCCAGCGAGCGCGCTCAGGTCCAAAAAGTTCGATTGGATCACGACTTCGGCCGGGTGGCCTGGGGAAAACATCTGTAGCTCCATGGGATGGGCGCGCCAGCCCAAGTCGTGTAGGGCCAGCCAGAAGATGTGCCGCACCTTGCGCGGGTTGAACAGGTACCGGTAGTGCCGCTTGTATTCCTCGCGGGCATTGGTCCACTTCGGTTCAAAAATCCACGTGTCGAAGTCGATGTCGCCGGACAGAGTCTTGGTGCCGTCGGAAGAGAAAAAGGTGTACCCCGTGCCGGCGTTATTGGTACCCAAGCTGAAGGTGGCGAGGCGCTCGCCGGCCTTTTGCCAATAGACAAACGCGTCATCAACCCAATAGGCCGCCCCCAGATCTACCTGCCACCACAAGCCTCCTTCAAAGGCCGTGCCGCGCGACTCGGTAAACTGAGTATGCACCTCGATGACCCCGTACGTATTGAGGTCGCCGTCGAGCCAAAAGAAGGGGTCGGTCGCCCGCGATCCATTGACGTACGTACCGCCCTTTTCCTCTACTCCAAGACTGATGTTGTCGCCGACGGCAATGACTTCGATCTCGGCAAGCGCACCATCGAGCTGATGCTCATCGACGAGAAAGCGAATGAACTGGATCATCTGCCACCTAGAGTTGGCTGCCACCCGCGAATCCGCTTGGCCGGTCGCTACGATCCTGTTGCGGTCTCCCGTGGTGGCGGTATTGGCGTCCCCAGTGAATGTCGGAATGATAACGTCTGCGTTGCCTCCGATGTCGCTCAGTTGCTCCACCGCGCGGGTGGTATCCTCCACTGCCGACTTGAACCCAAAGCTGACATACGCATCCAGATTGGGCTTGGTCGTGCGATAGACCGGCGCGAAGCGATATACGTCTTCTAAGGCCGCTACGTGGGCACCTGTAGAGGCGAAAACGCTGAACTGGCGGAACGGTTTGGCTCCCTCTTCATCGGGGAAGTGGATGCGGATCTCTTTAGCCAGTACCGCGCGACCCAAGTCGATTTGCACGATCCACTTGTCGAGCGGGTCGCCGCTAGCTGGCTTCCAGAAGGTGGCTGTATCCCCGTCGATGATCCGCGGAGCGGCGTTGGGGTTACTCAGCGCGGACCAGATGCCACCGGGCACATCGCCGCGCTCATTGGTCGGGTGGACGAAGAGATGGGCGTCGAGTGTGGCGTTGATGTCCTTGCGAAACTTGATCAGCCCCAAGTACCCCTCTGGGGTGAAGATGTTCAACTGCGGCTTAAGCGACCAGTTGGCCTCCCAGGTCTCTTGGCTGTCGAAAGTGAGAAACTCGGCGCGTGCGTGGCAGGTGAGCAGCAGCACTAAGGCGATGGCGAGATTGAACATGAGTGCTTCCCTCAATAAGCGATGTTAATGGGCCGCAGTTGTAGGGCGCTCTTGTCTTCGGCCTCGATGCCGATGCCCAAAAGATAAAGGCCCGGGGCGAGCGTCTCACCGCGTTGGTCGCGGCCATCCCAGTGCAATTGCTGGGGGCCGGACCCCTGCTGACCGCGCTGGACTTGAGCCACCCGGCGACCGTCCAGCGAAAACACTTGCAACTGCACCGGCACCGATTGTGGCAGGGCGAAGAGCGAGTAGGAAATGACCAACTCGTCATTGACCCCGTCGCCGTTAGGAGTGACCACCCCGCTGGAGAACTGCACATCTTGCACTAACTGCGGATTGGTCGCGCTTGCAGCCAAAACCCGCAGGCTATTGGTGCCGATCGCATCGCTGACGTCCCCGCTTTCGACCGGCTGCGGCAGTTCGGTGCCACCAGAGTTGAAGACCTCGCCTTCAAAGGTGCGCGCAAAGTCGAAGACTTCGGCGGCAAAGGTCACCCGTAAATTCGGATTGTAGGCACTGCTTATGCGCTGCGGCAACTGCACCACAAAGCCGTCGTCCACAACCTCTACCCCGGCTGGATCGGTCGCGATCCCATCCACTTCCAGCCCCTTGAACTCGGTCTGGGTGCTGCCGGTGCTAATCCGCAGGGCGTCAAAACCCACCTCACCAGCCGCGAATTCCGCCTTGATGTCGTAGGTGAAGTCCGTCATCTCGCCCAAGGGGACCTCGGCCACGCCGCGCGCTGGATTGGGCTGGCCGAGCTCGGCCACTTCGGCCACGACGCGGCTGGCCAAGATTGGCGAGGTCTCAAGCCACAGGGAATCGAGGCGCACAAACTCGTCGAACCGCTCGCTGTGCAGCACTACCTTGATCTGCAGATGAGACCCTCGGTTGAGGTTGAGAGGATGGGCGGACTCGGTCGTCGGGAAAGACCAGAACGTCCAGTTCTGCTGATCGTACTCAATGCCAGCGCGGATTCCCGGCTTGGGCCGAGTGGAAAGGGTCATGACGCCACCCAGCCCATCGGCATTAGTAACGGCCGCACTCTGGTTTTTCAGCACGCCCTGATAGCGGGCTTGCTCGACGATAACGCGCGTCCCCATATCCGTAAACTCGTAGTAAACGTCCGGATCTGCATCGACTCCTGTGCGCGCTTCGACCTCAATCCACACGTTGGCGTCCGGGGCTTCCTCGGCCACGCCGTCGACTAGGCGCATGGGCGTGGCCTTCCAGAATAGCCGACCGAAGTTGACGACCTTGCCGAGATCGAAAATGGTCGTCTTGTACGTGGCCCGCTTGGGAATTCCCTCTCCCCAGAGAAAGAACTCGGCCACCGTCCCCTTGCGCGCCGTACCAGAATGACTGGACGACTGATTAGTCGCCTCGTCGAGAATCGAATTCGTGCGCTTGTAGCGCACGTAGCGCACATATTGTAAGGAAAAGTCCGTCGCGATCTTGGGGACAACATTTTCGCGCGCCTCGACAATGACTTCCCCGATGGGGTTGGACGTGTTCAGCACGTCGTTGTTAGTGTCCGGGGCAATCGACACCTCAAAGGCCGGAATGGCGTCTTCCTCTAACGGGGTTCCATCCGAACGAAAAAACCCCTTGTCCGGCGTGCTCATGGCAAAGCGGAATAACGGCACCGGCACCCCCAAATCAATGGTATAGTACTCGCTGTTAATGCTGTTGCTGGTCACCGGATTGTAGGTCTTGCCATTGCCGTCGACCAGATTGAGCGCATTGTCAACCGTCGAAGAGGTGCCACAGCAGCCCTTCCAAGCGCGGGGTCGCTCCCCATCGACAAAGCCCAGCTCATCCGGATTCTTTTTCGGCGACCAATTCTCGAGCAAGGGAAAAACCGTCGTATCCGCACTGACCAGTATCGGCTGGATAGAGTTGTCCGCTCCGGTAAAGTCAATCATTACTTGGGCCGAGTCGCTGTCGGCCCAGCGGAGGCCGCTCCCGCCGATCTGCCACAAAGAAATGTCCGCGGCCGCGGCCGTAGCCGATGCCACGGCGAGAAACCAAAGCCACAAATTCGCTAGACGTTTCATAATTTCTTCTCCCGCGAGACGTTATAGTATAAAAATTTTACGGCAGCGGCGCAGTCTTTTCTTTATCAGCGATGAGTGCGTATTGGGTCAGCGCGTCTTCGTTGATGCCCCATGCGCTATGCCACTTGTCTCGCAACTGCAGGTTGAGGGCGCGCAATTCGCGCTGCTGCTTTGCTTGGCGGGCCAAGTAGTGAGCTTTCTGTTGGCTCAAGTCGTATTCTTGCACCCGCTTAGGCCGCCGCTGCAAAACCTTGAAAATCGAAAAAGCCGTTTCCAAGGTGCGGGGATCGCGCAGAGAAGACGGCAAGGGATTGACCAGTTCAATTGGACCTTGTAATTCCCTTTCGGGCGCGGCTATGGCCGCGTCCATTAGCTCCTTGTAAACGACCTTTTCGAATGCGCGCAGCGCGTAGAGGCCACCGTTTTCGTCTGCGTCGCGCCGGATACTGTGCTTGGTCGCCAATGCGCCCATATCGGCCCCATTGCGAATTTGCGCCAGCAACTCTTGGGCGAGCGACTCATCGGCGACCATGATCTCTTGGACGACGATTTCCTCCGGTGCAAAGTACATCTCCGGATGTGCCTCGTAGTGGGCGCGCGCTTCCTCTTCGCTCACCGCTAGGGCCCCTTCGAGTAGTTCTTCCCACAGCCCTTGGAGCAGCAGTCGCTCCTTTTCGGCGGCTACCTTCTCCTGTACCTCTGGCCGCTCGGCGTATCCACCGCGCTCGGCCGCCAAGCCCAATAGTAGGTCTGGTGCTCCACGGCGACGGATTCGATCGTCGAGCAAGGCGCTGTCGATTTGGGCGCGGCCCAGCCGCGTATTATGCAGCAAATTGCTCCCCTGCTGCATGGTGATGACACCGCCATCGTACTCATAGAGCGGGGCGTCCCATTCTTCGGGTGTTAGCTGCGGCGAGCCCGGCTGTTCGTTCCAAGCCGCGACAAAGCGCTGTACCTGTTCTCCCACCGGGCGCAACCTGCTCTCGGCGACCAATTTGTCGATGTGCTCGTTGCGCAAGTTTTCGATTTTTTCGAGGAAGGTCACCCGCTGGATCACTGAGCGGTACTTTTCAAAAGACACCAATTTCTTATCGACGACCTTGGCGATCTCCCAGCCTTGGGGCGTGCGAAAGGGCTGGCTGACCTCGTCTACGTCCAGTGAAAACACGTACTCATACACTTGGTCTGAGACCCGGTCGAAGGCATAATACGAATCGAACCACCCTCCATTGGCCGCGGTCGCCTCGTCCAGCGAGTGCTTGCGCGCCATGTCCTCAAAAATGGCTCGGCCAGCCACAACCTCCGCGTAGATGGAATCGGCACGCACGCGGCTGTCGAGCAGGATGTGCGCAGCGCGCACGGCGTGACGGGCCGGATGCGCGGCAAATTTGGCCCTCAGTTCGTCTTCAGAAATCTCGATTTTCAGGCCGACTTGCTCGCGTATGTAGGCTTCGACCATAGCCTTGTGCCGGGCTAGGTCCACCGCCTTGATCCACTCGGGATTTTTATCTAGCCCCCGCGCATACGCCTCGCGCACCATGAGCTTGATGTCGATCAAACTCATCAGGTGCTCGCGGTGTTTTTCTACGCCTTGCGCTAGCGAGCGATGCTGCGATTGGATTCGGGCTTCGTAACGACGGAATTCGCGCTCGTCGATTGGGTCGTCGCCGACTTGAGCCAAGGCGGTGCCTGCTACTGCTAATCCCCCCTTCTCTGCGGCCGGAGCCGCCGGTTCTTGGGCGCAATTAAAAAGGAATGCGCAGGCGGCAAGCCCTGCCCATTTTCTCGCGTTATTGGTCATCTTTTTGCTTTCTAATCAAGTCATCGGCTAGGCGTTTGTGTTCTTCGCTTTTGGCAATCTGTCCCAGCCGCTTGTAGGCTTCGGCCAAGGCTTGGTGAGCACCAAGCCAGTTTTCGTCGAGCGCGAGAGCGCGGTTGAGCATGGCAATGGCTTCATCCGTGCGCTGCTGGTTCAAATAAACCTGCCCGAGGGCCGCAAAAGCAGCCACGTGCTCGGGGTCTTGTTGGACGACCTGCTGATAGGCGGCTGCCGCTTGATCAAAGTGACCCGTGCGCAAGTAGATGTTGCCCATGTTGTTCAGTGCCCGCACGTGCGCGGGATTGATCCGCACGGCTTGGGCGTAGTGCGGCAGGGCCACGCCGGTAAACCCTAAGCGGTTGTATATAAAACCCAAGCTATAATGAGCTTCGGCGTCGTCTGGATCGCTGCGTACCTGCTCGCGATAGCGCTGGATATCCCCTTCGACCCGCTTGATCTTCTCGTAGGCGGCGAGAGATTTTTCTCCAGCTACCTCGCGGCCCTGACGCAGGTGGATCTGGCCCAGCAAACGGAAGGACTCGGCAAGCCCAGGTTCGATTAGAATGGTCCGGCGGAAGTGATCGGCCGCAGCCGCTAGATCGTTTTGGCGCATCTGAATCCTCCCCAGTTGCAGATGTGCCTCCGCATAAGTGGTGTCGGCAGCCAACGTGCGCTCGAAGTACCCGGCCGCACCCGCGTCGTCGCCCTCATGGAGCTTGATCTCCCCCATCGCGTAAAGCGCACGCGCATTCTCCGGTGCTGCCAGCAAGACCTGTTGCAGTGCCGCGCTGGCGTCTGCATAGCGGCCCAAACTGGCGTACACCAGCCCGAGGTTAAAGCGGGTGTGGAGGTGCTCGGGCCGCAGCGCCAAGGCGCGCTCGTATTCGTGCGCGGCGTCGCCCAACCGCCCCTGCTTGCTGTACACCGCCGCTTTGTTGCGCCGCGCTGGCGCGTACGTTGAATCCAAGGCCAAGGCCGCGGCAAACGCGGCGTGGGCTTCGTCGTAGCGATTCAGCTTCAGATGCACATTGCCCAAGGCGACGAGCCATTCGGGCTGGTCGGATTCGAGGGCCACGGCCATTTCGTAGAATTGGATCGCTTCTTCGGGCTGGCCCAAAGCCAAGTGGATCCGCCCCAGCGTAGCCAGCACCTCACCCGACTGCGGATGGCGCTTCCGCGCTTCCCCGTACACCTCGAGCGCGTCCGCGTAGCGCTTCTGCCGCAACAGGGCGCGCCCGATCAACAGTGGATCCTCAACCGGAGGCGGCTGCACTACCGGCTGAACGGGCGGAACTTCCGGCTTGGTCTCGCAGCCGACTGCCAGCGCAATGCTCAGTGCGAATGAAATCCGTTTAGTCACTGACTGGTCTCCTCCTCTATGGCCACGTATTGCCGCCCGGGCAGGGTCTCGACAACTTGGATGACGCCGGACGGCCAGCGGATCTCAACCCGCTCGGCGACCTCGGCATCCCCAAGGCCAAAGAGCACGCGGGGATCGTTCGACGACAGATAGCTCGCGTTGCGGCGAATCTCGCGCACGAGAGTGCGGTCGCCGGTCGTCAGCGCGATTTGTGCCCCAATGGCGTCGCGATTGCTCGCCGCACCGCGCAACCTAAGCCCCAACCACCCGCCGGCATCTGCGTCGTTGCGCAACAGGGCCGGCCGGTCGTTGGAGTTGTTCACCGCAATATCCAAGTCGCCGTCGCTGTCGATATCACCGAATGCAGTACCGCGACTGACCTGCACCAGCGCCAGTCCTGGACCGCGGTCGTCGCGGTCGACAAAAGTGCCCGCGCCGGTGTTTTCTAGGAGCTGATTGCGCTGCGCGTACTCAGCCGCTCGATCGACCTTTTCCACGTTGTCGTACACGTGGCCGTTGGCGACAAACAGGTCGAGATCGCCGTCGTTGTCGCAGTCGAAAAACCCCGTGCCAAACCCGAGAAAGGCCATACTGGCACGGGTGATGCCCGACGCCACGGTCGCGTCGGCAAAGAACCCCCCACCCAAGTTGCTGTACAGGGTGTTGCTCTCCCATTGGAAGTTGGTCACGAATAAATCCAAGTCGCCGTCGCCGTCTGCATCGGCCATGTCAACTCCCATCCCGGCCTCGGCAACCCCCTCGCCGTTGAGGCTGGTGCCGCTAGCAAGCCCGCGATCGACAAAGCGCACGCCGTCGTTGCGATAGAGCATGTTGGGCACGAGGTCGTTGGCCAAGTACAAATCCGGATCGCCGTCTTGATCGTAATCGCCAAAGACGACTCCTAACTCTTTGCCGGCCGTGCTGGCGAGGCCGAAGGCTGCGGTGCGGTCGGCAAAAGCCCAACCGCCCGCGTGGCCCTCGTTGATGTAAAGGCGGTCGACTTGGCCGTCGAACTTGCGCGGGTCGCAGTAGAGCCGCTCCTCGCTGTTGCCGATCCGGCACACGAGCGGATCTTCGGTCGGATAGTCGAGGTAGTTGCCGACGAATAGGTCCAAATCCCCGTCGAGATCCACATCGGCAAAGGCCGCGCTCGTCCCCCATCCCGGGCAGCCCACATCGGCTGTGGCCGTGACGTCGGTAAAGCGACCCGCGCCGCGATTGTGGAAGAGCACGTTGGGCCCAAAATTGGTGACGTAGAGGTCGGCCCAACCGTCGTTGTCGTAGTCGCCCACGGTTGCCCCCATGCCGTAGCCGCGGTCGCCGACGCCAGCCCGCGCCGTCTGCTCTGAGAAGCGGCCCGCACCTTCATTGTGAAAAAGCGCGTTGGCCGCTTCAGGCTCGCTTGATAGCTGAGGTAACCGCCCGGCGTTGACCAAGTAGAGGTCGAGCGCGCCATCGCCGTCGAAATCCAAAAACGCGGCCCCAGAGCCATAGGTCTCGGGCAAATAGCGCGCGCCGGCCGCGCCGCTGCGGTGGATGAAATCGACCCCAGCAGACTGCGCGATATCGACAAAACGCGATTCCGCCGCGGCACTGCAACAAAGCAGCAGGACCATTCCGTAGCGCGCCTTCACGGCCCCAGCCTCGGCACTGGCCCAAACCCCTCGGCGACGAGACCCGCGCCGTGCCGGATGGTGATCAGCCGATTGCCCGCCACCCCGTCGATGCGCTCTTCCACCCCATCGGGCCAGCGCACCACGAGGTGATCGGCCTCGGTCGCCGCCCCCAAGCCGAAGTGCAGCCGTAGGTCGTCCTGCGACAGATAGCTCGTGCCCGCACGCACCTCCCGCATCTGTACCGCACCACCCACCGACACCGAGACTCGCGCGCCAATGGCGTCTGTATTGCCCCCATCTCCAAGTAGCCTCACCATCAGATAGTTGTGGCGATTGCCCCCGTCGTTGCGCAGCAAGGTCGGCGTGTCGTCGATATTGACTACCACAAGGTCCAAGTCCCCGTCGTTGTCCAAATCGCCAAAGGCCGAGCCGCGACTCGACTTTTCCACTGCCAAACCCGCCCCCGAGGCCGAGCCGACCTCAATAAATGCACCATCGCGATTTTCAAACAGGTGGTTGCGCTGGGCGTAGCGTGTCCCCAAGTCGCGGCGATCAACGGCCGGGTACACGTGGCCATTGGCGACGAACAGATCGTCGTCGCCGTCGTTGTCGTAATCGAAAAATCCCGTCCCCCACCCCAAGGAACTAATGCTCGCACGGCCTAGGGTCGAACTAAAACTGGCGTCAGTGAAAAACCCCCGACCATTGTTCTCGTATAGTGAGTTGTTGTCGTGCGAAAAATTGGTGACAAAGAGATCGAAATCACCGTCGCGATCGTAGTCGCTGGCCGCGACACCCATGCCAGCCTGTTCGCGACCATCCTCGCTGAAGGCAGTCGCCGACAGGAGCGATACATCTACAAATACACCCCGGTCGTTGCGGTAGAGCACATTCGGCGTCGAATCATTGGCAATGTAGATGTCCAAGTCGCCATCCTCGTCCCAATCGCCAGCCAGTGCGGCAAAGCCATAGTACTCGTAATCGGCAATGCCAAACGCCGCACTTGCCTCGGCAAAAGTCCAACCCGCACTCGGGCCGTCGTTACGGTATAATTGATCCCGCTCGCCCGCTAACCCGCGCGGGCCACAGCATACGTCTATCCCGCGCCAAGTGCAATAGCTCGGATCGGCCGGACGAAACGCCGGGTCAAAGTCGATGTAATTAGCCAAGTAAAAGTCCAAGTCGCCGTCGAGGTCGTAGTCGCCAAAGGCCACAGACGAACTCCAGCCGCTAAAGTCCACTCCCCGCTCAGCCGCCACATCGACAAACGTGCCGTCGCCCTCGTTTTCGTACAGGGCATTAGGGCCGTAGTTCGCCAAGTACAGATCGGGCCATCCATCGGCGTTGTAGTCAGCCGCCGTGGCCCCCATACCCCACCCTACATGCGCAACGCCAGCCTCGCGGCCAACGCCGGTAAAGCGCCAAGCACCGTCGTTGCGGTACAGCTCGGCACGAGGTTCCTGACCCGGGGCGTATCCGGTGATACGCGATCCGTTGACAATGAAAATATCCACGTCTCCGTCTAGATCGTAGTCTAAAAGGGCCGTTCCGCCCGTATTGCATTCGACGATGTGCTCTTTTTGCGGCGTCCCAGATACGGTGCGCAATTGGACCCCCGCTTCGGCCGCTACATCGACGAAACTAGGGCGCGGCGAAACGCCCCCGTCGCCCCCACACCCTGCCAACGCCCAAATAGCGACTAGTGCAAACCACATTTACTGTTGCGCCCTCAAGGCTGCGGCCTCGGCGCGAGCCGCGCGGCCTTCTGCTAGGTGGCCCTGCTGGATTAGCGCAGTTCCCAAGCCGTCGAGGGCTGAGACCATGCTCCCGTCGAGGGCCAAGGCGCGGCGAAACGCAGCGACCGCCTCTGCGTACTCGCCGAGGGCCAAGCTGTTGTTGCCTATGTTTTCAAAGGCCAACGCGTAGTCGGACTTGTGGCGGACCGCGCGCAGCAAAAAGGGCCGAGCAGCCGCGTGTTGCTCTTGCAGCGAATAGATCACCCCGATGTTGTGGCTGGCCTCCGCATACGTGGAATCGAGGGCCAAGGCCGCCTCAAACTGTTCGAGTGCCGCCGCCAACTCCTTTCTGCGCAAATAGACCAACCCCAAGTTGAAATGCGTAGGTGCCTGCTTGTCGGTCGTCAGCGGCACGGCCTGGCGATAGAGCAAGCGACGGTAGTGATCCTCGTCCATCGTCGCGCTACTCAACTGCTGAAAAAGTTCGATCATTCGCGTCCCCTCGGCGACGCGACCCATGCGCGCATAGAGCGTGCCCAAGCTGTAATAGGCCGAGATGTAACCCGGATCTGCGGCAATGGTCTGCTCCATGGCCTCCATAGCCTGTGGATTGTCCTGTAAGCGCAAGTACACCAATGCCAAGTAGTAGTGGGCATGTGCCAAGTCAGGGTCGAGTTCAATAGCCTTCAGCAGTGCGGTCTTGGCGTTTTCATTGTCTCCGCGCGAGCACAGCACAAAGCCCAACACGAAGTGCCCATAGCCGCTCTGCCCGGCCAGTTGCAGCCCCTCTTCGACCGTTGCAAGTGCCTTTTCATACCCGTCGCCGCGTTCGTTGTACAGCAGCGCCAAGGCCCAGTACGCTTCGGCAAAGCCCGGTGCCTTTTCGAGTGCGCGCTTAAAGGAGGCAATGGCCTCGCTCTTGCGGTGCTCTTTGGCGAGAGCAACTCCGAGATAGTAGTGCGCATCCGCATCGTCGGGCGCGACCGCGACCAGTTCGGACAGCACCTCAACGGCGCGGCGCGTGCGGTCCTTTTGCAGGTAGAGCCATCCCAAGGCCAACAGCACCTCTGGGTCGGTGGGGTTTTGCCCGTAGGCGCGTTGGTAGAATGCAAGGGACTGGGGAGTGGCAGGCTTTTTGAGGACGTGGCGTTCCGAGGAGCCACAGCCGATTCCTCCAAGAAGGCCGACTAGCCCTATCCACATCACAGCAAGGCGCATGTCCATTTGTTAGGCAGTAAAGCGCCCGGCATCTCCACTAGAGCCGGGCGCTTTGGATCCACAGAGAAATAGTGCGGCCCCTAGTCTTGGAGGCCTGCGAAAACCCGAATGAAGAGCAGAGAGTTGGTTTCGGTCGCCTCGGCAAAGGCCCGGCGCTCCCAGCGAAAGCCCGTATTCATAGTCAGCGAATAACCGAGGTACGCCGACCTGTTGGAAAGCTGTAAGGCCAGCACCGAACCCGTAAAGTCATCGACGTATCCAGGCGGCAAGATCTCTGGGCGCTCTTCAAGGTTGCGGAAGAGATTGATCTCGACGCCGTATTCGATAAAGGTCCCGGGCAGGAGGAAGTACTTCGAGGTTAGCATGTAAAACTGCGACCACTCGGTGATGTCGAGGTCAGTGCTAAAGGTCGGGTTGATCTTGCGGTACACGCTCTTGTAACGCGGCCAAAAAGACAGGTTGTCGGTAATCGGCAGGGGGTAGTCCACCTTGTTGATAGCACCAAAGAAGAGGCGGTTGTCTTTGACTTCGGCCTGCTCGCCGCGCTGACTAAACCAGTCGTACTTCACCTTGTTGTAGATGTTCAGGTTTTTAAGACGCAGGTAATCGAACGTCAGATAGCCGGTCCAGACAAAGGTGTCTTGGGCGATCAGCGGATCGATGGTTTCGCGAAATCCATCTGGATCGACCCACTGGATCACATCGTCTTCGATGTCGTCTTGAACCGAGCGAGCGTATTGGAAAGCCCGGGCCTCAATGCCCGGCCATTTCCACTCGCCCGTGACTACCGCATAGCTCATCTGCGCGCTGCGCTTGGAGCTGATCTCGTCGGCCGTGGAGTAGCCCATCGTCGCCTTGATGGCTTCGGTTAAGTGAACGCCCCCGTACACGTTGTAGCCATCGCGGTCGTGTCGGTAGGGATAGTCGGCGAACGTATCGTTCTCAAAGCGGTCGATGACGTTGTTGTTGTTCATGTCAACGCCAAAGAGGAACTCGGGTGGATCGACGTTGTAGCGCAGGAATGGCTCGGCGAAATCCGGCTGGCTATTGTCGTTTTGGTTAAAGTCCGAGATAAAGTCCGAGTTCTCGTCGTACCCAGGGAAAACCTGCGGGTCGGCTTGGCCACCGGTGCCAAAAGGCGATTCGCCAAAGGCATTGTCGCCGTTTTGCCACAGGCGCTTCCAGTCGGCAAAGCGATCCTGGTCGTCGTTGTCGTCAACCGCTTCAAAAGAATAGCGCTCTGGGTGTTCGTAGTCGATGAAACCCCGCGCATCCGAGATAAACGCATTGGTCCGGTACTCAGGCTCCAGACGGTAGAATTCCCCGTACGCGAAAAACGGATAAGCGTCCTGCGAGGCCGTGATGTAGTAGGCCATGCCCTCGTCTTGGGCAAGGGCGTGATCTTGGAAGTTCTGGTTGGGAAAGCGGCGAAACGCCCGGCTGAAAGCAAGCTCCGAGCGCAGATTGAAACCCTTGATGTCGTCTACATCAAAGTTGAAGCCGATGATGTCTTTGCCGGTGGGTAGGCCGTATTCAAAGCGGATGAAGCGCTGGTTTGAGCCATCGCTGACGTTGCCGTGAGCGCGCTCGACTTCCAAGAACACGGGCTCGCCCTGAGCGTTGACTTGGAGGTTAGAGGTAATTTCGATCCGGTAGTCATTGGCGATGACCAACTCGAACTCGATTTCACTGATCTCCTGAAACGTGGTGATCTCGTCGTCGGGCTGTTGGCGGAAGTCGCGGGCGATGTTGTAGGTCAACTCCAACGTCTCCGCCCCATTGGCCTCAATGACGCCAGCGCGCCGCACACCACCGCGCGGCGAGGGCACGATTTCGGGGTGGTCAACCCCGTTGATGATGATGCGCTCGGCAAAAAGCTGAGCACCACCTACGCCGTCTTCGGGCGAATCGTCGGAGAGCCGCAGGACGATCGTCTCGACATTGCCGCCGTTTTGGGCCTCGGTCAACACGCCTTTGAGCGAGTTGTCACCCAGCTTGCGACCCGTGGCGAAGTTGGCAATGTTCAAATACGTAAAGCCGAGCTTGGAAAAATCTCCGAGCTGTACCTTGGAGTGCATGCCAAAGAGATTGGTCATGTCGCCCAATATCTGGCCGAGTGAGTTTTCAAACGACACGGCTGAGCCCGGGGAGGCCAAGCGCGACGCCAAGAGTGTCATCTGGTACTTGTCAGCGGCAAAGTCCCACTGCACCCCATTGAAGGCCGGCTTGGAAAAGGTCAGCGGCGTCAGGGTGGTGCGCAGGGCCTCGCCAATGGTCATTGAGGAATAAAACTGCCCCTTAGACATCGACGAGACGATCAAGCTTTGAAACCAACCCCTGTATTTAGGCCCCTTACGCACTGTGCTGCCCGAAGTCACTGGACTGTCCATGGACCAATTGTACACCTCAAAACCACGAGTGATGTAGTTCCCGTAGAGGTCGTAGGTGCGAAAGCCTTCAAGCTCGGTAGATACGTAGCGCTCGTAGTTTTGACGGGCGTAATTGCTGTATTCCTCGCCGGTCCAACGATAGAAGTGGTATAGGCTTTGCGGATATTGCCACTTTCGCTGCGCTGGCGTCATCGCCATATCATAGACATCCACACCCCGCGGTTCGCGTCCGGTCAGAAAGCCAACCCGTTGGGCAAAAGCTGCATCGCATAGGAGTGCGACGCCGGCTGTGACAACTGCTGCGTAGAGCATGCACCTCACGCTGGAATCCTCCCTTTTGAATTTTTGCCGGTCAAGCACCATATCCAACTATCAACTAATAGGCCACGCCGACGACGCCGACTCGCCTGAAGTTACCGATCCCGCTGTCAACTGAGAGCGAGACCACGTAACTACCCGGAGGCACGGCCTCGTCGGCATCGCTCCGCCCATCCCACATCTCAGTGTAAATCCCGCCGGGTTGCTCGCGGTCGGCCAGAACGCGCACCAACCGACCCGCCAAGTCGTAAATGGCCACCTCGATGGGCTTGGGCTCGGAAATCTGAATTACAGTGTACTTGATGGCGATATGGTCGTTGATGCCATCTCCATTCGGCGTGAAGACCGAAGGATTAAACTCTATAGCACGGACGATTTCGCCCACGGACTGCTGGGTCAGAGCCACGCGCAACGAGTTGGTGCTGACGTCGAAATTGGCATCGCCTTCAAGCACGGGCTGGCCGAGAATATCGGACTGGGTATCCCAGACCGTACCAGTGAAAATCGTGCCGAACACCACGGTCGATCCTTCAAAGAGCACGCGCAGCGGCACATTGTTGTCAAACGTGATCTTATTGCTAGTGAAAATCACTTCGAGGCTTCTATCGCCCACACTCACGCGATCTGGCTCCACAGGTTCGAGCGGATCGCCCATTTGCAGGCCGACAAAGCGCGCTGGCGTCGGCGTGTCAATGCGCAAAGCATCAAAGCCGTTCTGGTTGTTGTTTATTACGGCTCGCACGTCATAGGCAAAGAGCACCTCTTCGCCCCCGTCAATGCTCGGCAGCACAACGGCGTCATCTTTGTCGATTACGCCGATGTCGGCCGGTGGGTTGGGCTCGTCAGCCAAGGAGATCTCGCCGACGACTGCAGCAGCCGGGGGCAGCGAATGTTCAATCCGCAACGAGTCGATGCGCACTGTCTGCGTCACGGATTGGCTCTCCATGATGATCTGGAGCTGAAAATAGGGACGCGGACTAGGCAGCGGAATCAATTGCCCGGATTCGAGCGGCAACGACCAAGGACTCCAGTTATCAGCGTCGTCCTCGATATCGCCTTTCTCGCCCGAGGGCAGCTTGTTGTAATCCGCTTCCGAGACCACTTCTTGGCTCACAGCCCGAGTTTCGTCGTCAACAACCTTTTGGAAGTGAACCAGCGGGCTATCATCCTGGCCCGTCTTCATGCGCACCGCAACCGAGGTCTGCCCCAGATCCGGCAACTCGATCAACTCGCCATCCACCAGTTCCAGCGCCCGCTGGGCCCAAGATATGGTGCCGTAGTTGGAGACCTCGCCCAAGTCGATAACTTGGCTCCGGTACGTGGCTCGTGGCACGAAGCCGTTGCCGTAGAGTTCAAATTCGGCAATCTCAAAGGGGCTCCGCGATCCCACGCGCAACTGAATAAAACGAATGAACTGCTGGGGAAATTTCATCGTGAACACGCTATTTGGGTTCACCGGGACGTCGCGCAATAAGATGAAAAGCGGTTGCTCGTTCACGTACGTCAGCCCATCGCTGACGGAAATCCGGTGCTTGCGAACAAAGTCGTCGCTAAAGGGCTTGCCGTTGGCATAGGTCCCTTCTTGCCGGGGAAAGAAGACCAAGCTATCGGCTGGCACGCGCGAGCCTATATCCAAAAAGAACGTGCGTCCGTCTTGATCGACGCCAGCGGTTTTAAAAAGGTCTGCAGTACTTGTGGTGTCGTCGCCATCGACAATCGACAGCGAAATGGGATTCCTAGCCGCCGTATTGTCCCAAAGCGCCGCGTCGCCCTCGCTGACCAAGTCGTTGGGCTTGCCGTATTTCCAAGCGAGCGTGGTGATGATGTTCTCGTCGGGCGTAAAGCCGCGGATCTGAATCGCGCCGGGGCTACTTTGGTCGTCGATCTGGGCGCGAACCTGGACGAGATCACCCCACGGCAATCCACCGCCGCCCCCAAGCACCCATTCGTCCGCAGCAAGCCACGGGGCCCAAGCGCACGAGGCGCACAACAGCACTGCAATACGGGCCGCCATCCCTCGATTCATTACGGCGTCTCCGCACGGGGCTGAAGAGCGTAGTAAACTTCGCGTTGGAACTTAAATGCTAAGTCGATGGTCTCCACCGGTTCGCCCTTGTAGTCGAAACGCACGGCCATGTCCGGCACGTTGACGGTGAAGTTGCTCACGTCTCGGTGCAAAACCGGAAAGACGATATACCCGACTTCCTCTTGACCGGAAAAGACTATGTCAGGCGGATAGACAGTGCGTTTGAGCAGGTCGGTGGTAGCCTCAAACTGCCGCCGCTGGTTGCCGGCGTAAGCCCGCAGATACGGGCTGAAGTGATCTTCGAGCTGCCCGCCGTCGAGCGCATTGTACACTCGGTTGTTCGACGTAGTGATCACGAGTGCCTTGGGGTCGATGAAAACCTTGGGATACTCGTAGTTTTTGACCTTCAGCAAGACCACGGTAAAGCGCTCTGGAGTCCAGTCTTGGCCCCAGGGCTTCCAATTGCCATACGTGTATGGATTGGTCGATTCAGCGCCCTTCCTTGAATCGGCCGCGAACTGGCGGTTGAGGAATCCGTCATCCAACACCTGTAGCGAGATCTCCAAGCGATCCTTGGCATAGACTATCGCGCCGTCGTCGAGGACGGTCATGGCCTCGTCTTGTTGCGGAACTGGCTCGGGAAACGTTGCAAAGCGCCGCAGCCCCACCTGTGAGATGCACCCGACAAGCACAAACAGATAAAGAGCCGACAAAAGCCCGCTCGTTGCGATGTTCCGTATCCTCATTGAGAATGCCTTCCTGAAAGCGATGCAAAGGCGATAGATAAAGAGAGATGAAGTCGCCTCCACCTCTCTTTATCTCTTGCGCACAATGTGCGATCTAGCAGAAGATGCTAGGGTGCGCCTTATTGGACCATGTAGCTTTTGATCCGACCCCAGCTATCGGCTTCGACACTCGTCGTGCCGCCTGTACCACCCGTAGCGCCTTCGGTCTCCACTGTGATGAAGTCCGAGCCGTTCGAGTTGTCCTGGAACGCGCCGTTAACCGGCGTCGTGCCTGGCTGCTTCTCGCGGCCCACCTCGGGATTCTCGGTCTCGTCAAACTGGAAGGTCAGACCGATGATCTGATCGGAGGCAAAGTTGTGGCGAGCGCTGGCGTCGGGACCCGTCTTGTCGTGGAAGGTCCACACAGCCTGCTTGACCTCGTAGGTGTAGGTCACTGAGCTACCAGCGGGCTGCTCCAGTGGACGGGCGTCCGGCGGATCGAGGGTCCACTCATAGACGAACCAAGGACGCTCGGTGGACCACAGGATGCTCTCCTGCGGCACGTTGAAGATCCAAGTGTCCTTCTGACCGGCGGCGGGCAGAACGCGGATGCCGTACTGCTGGCCAGAGGTCATCTCGGTCTCGTTGAAGTTCTCGCTCGAGTGGTCGGCATCGACGATGATTTCCAGCGAGTCGTCCTTCCAATACTCTTGGGGGTTCTCGACGAAGAGGCCCAGCGAGTCATCGGTAACCCGAGCAAAGTAGTACAGCGAATTGTCGGGTGCCGAACTCCAAGCCACGTAGAGAATGCAGTCCCAGTCATCTTTGGCCGGGGGCCACTCACTACCGAGAATTTCGAACATGGTGTCCGGGTTGATGGCGAAAGCCGGATCAATCCAAGCCCAGTCGTCATCATTGCCGTCGATGACCATGTTGTCGGGGTTGGGAATCTGCGGCGCGAAATAGTTAGCTTGGTGCGCGAAAGCAGCCGAAGCGGCCATCACCGCAACCAAGGCTAGAAGGCTTAGTCTCTTCAAGGGAACCCTCCTTTGCAAGGTTGATAGAACGAGAGACGAAGAAGTGGTCAATTTATAACCTGTCCACATACCTGTCAAGAAATTTTATTTACCTATTTCCATATTTATTGAATCACTCTCGGCTTCCCGCATTGACAATCTCGCATTTTTTTTTACACTTGGCCCTTTCGCCTCGCATCTTCAACGGGTTTTCTCTTGCGCGATCTATCTACGACCATCGCCGTCCTCGCCGTGATCTTGGTCGGTTGGTACGCCCTCAACCGCTGGGGCTTATCCGTCTATCCAGACGACCCGTCTGCGGGCGGCGAGTACACCGTCATCCGCTGGGCCTCCGACCCCAATCCGGCGCGCACCGAACAAATGGCCCTCTTCAACCGACTCTACGAAGACAAGAAAGTGCGCGTCGTCCTTGACCCAAGCGCGGATGTGCAAAAAATTCTCACCCAAGCCGCGGCTGGCTCCGGGCCGGATGTCTTTGACATTTATAGCTATGCAACCTTTGCGCTCTATGCCTCTAAGGGCGTCATGGTCGAACTAAACGACTACATGCGCGAGGCCAAGCTGAGCCTCGACGACTTCTGGCTGCACCGCCGCAACGCCCTCGCCGTGCCCGTAGCCGGTGCGCCAGCCGAGGCCGACGAATACGAGCGCTTTCGCATCTACGCCGTCCCCAACAACGTCACCGTCAGCGTCACCTTTCTCAACCGCTCGCTCTACGATGCAGTTCAGCGCGAGCGGCAAGCGCGGAACTTGGCTATGCCGCCCTTGCCGTGGAACCACTGGACTTGGTGGGACTACGTCCTCTTGTGTCAGGCCCTTACTAAAAAGAGCGCCGATGGTCGGCGCTATGAGACCTTTGGCTCGGGCGGGGCGGGCTTTGGCGGGGGGTTGAACAACTTCATCTACCAAGCCGGTGGCAGCTTCCTCAACGACGATGGCACCGAAATCGCCCTCGACTCCCCAGCCGGTGCCACAGCCGCCCAATACCTGTACGACCTGGTCAACACCTTCCACGTCGTACCCTCGGCCGAAGACCAATCCGCGCAAACAGGTGGGGGCGGTTGGGGCGGTCAATCCATACTAGGGCTGTATTCGGCGGGTAAATTGGGCACCATCCTCATCGGCCGCTGGGGACTGATCAAGGTGCGCCGCGAGGCCCGCTTTACCACCGAGATTTACCCCATGCCCCGCTACGTGCCCTACGAGGAGTGGGAGCGCTGGATGAGCGACCCCGAGATCCGCGCCAACCCGAGCCTGCGCGACGGCCCTTGGGGCGAAATCAGCGAGACCGGCCGCCACCGGGGCAAGGCGGGCGAGATGGGCGGACGCGTGACGGCCATCCGCAAGGGCACGCAGCACGAGCGGGAGGCCTTTTACTTTCTAGAATACTTGTCCAGCCCGGATTTCAACAACTTGCTGACCAAGGACGCAGATGCCTTTGGCAGCCGCAAGCAGTTCTCGGAGCGCTATTTCTCGCAGCCCGATCCCGAATTCCCCGACGAGGATCAACACCGCTCGGCCCTGCTCGACGCCATGGAGCACCCGGTTGCAGAGCAGGCCGCGGCCTACGGAGCCGCTTTTGACATTACCCGTTTGCAGGGCGCGCTGGGCACAAACCTCATCAACGCGGCTTACCAGCCTGCCGACTCAACAGCCCGCCATACCTACCGATTTCTCGGCCGCATGCCCGACCAGAGCGTGGAGAGCAACCCCACGGTCGGCCAAGCAGCCGTCACTGAAATGTCCGTCCGCATGCGCGAGTCCTTGGCCAAGGCCAAGCGCAACCGCACGCTCTCCAGCCGCAGCCACGCATTCGACCTCCTCGGGATCGCTCTCCTCCTAGTGGCAATCGGCGTCGGCCTGGCGTTTTACGCACGGCGGCAACGCGCGGAGATGGACGCTTGAAACCCCGCGAAAAGAGAATTCTGCGCTGGGCGCTGCTCTTTCTCGCGCCCAATCTGACCGGGTTTTTGATCTTCACGTCCCTGCCGGTGTTCTTTTCCTTTGGCCTCGCGTTCTTTCAGTGGGACACGTTCTCTGCCCCGCGCTTTATCGGCTTCGACAACTTCATTCGGCTACTCACCGATCCCAAGCTCTGGTTCTATCTCTACAACACGGTCTTTCTAATGATAGGCTTGCCCCTATCCATCGGCGGCTCGCTCATCTTGGCCATCGTCCTCTCGCAAAAGCTGCGCGGCATCATCGTCTATCGCACCGTCTTCTACCTCCCCACCGTCACCAATGGGGTTGCCCTGTTCTTGCTCTGGAAGTGGCTCTACAATCCCAAGTACGGCCTCGTCAATTCGATCCTGCTACCCATCCTCTCGTGGCCTTACTTCTCGCTCGCCGTGCGCGTCGCGATCCTCTTGCTGATAGGCTTGGCCCTAAAATCTCTAGCGCGCAAGGCCATGTCTGAGCGACCTGCCCAAGTCCTGTTCGCTCTCCTCTCGGCCTTTGCGCTCTATTGGGTCATCATCGGCCCATACGAGTACGGCGGCTTCTGGGCTTGGCTGTCGGGACGCTTGCCCCTCCTCGCTGGTCTCAACAGCATCGACGACTTGCCCAACTGGCTTTCTAGCAGCGTCGATTTGGGCTGGCTTTCTTGGCTGGGCATAGAACAAGCTGCCTATTGGGCCAAGACGGCTATCATCTTCATGGGCATCTGGGCGTCCATGGGCGGGGGCAACATGATCCTCTACCTCGCGGCCCTCGCCAATGTACCCGAGGAGCTGTACGAAGCCTCGGACATCGACGGGGCCTCTAAATGGCAGCAATTTTGGCACATCACGTGGCCGATGATCGCCCCTACTACCTTCTTTATCTGCGTCATGTCCATTATCGGCGGGCTACAAGGGGGCTTTGAAATCGCCTACTTGATGACCAATGGCGGCCCGGGCAAGGACGGGGACAACACAGTCACGCTCGGCTACTACATCTATCGCTCGGCCTTTGAAAACCTAGAGTTCGGATACGCGGCCGCGGTGGCTTGGTTTATGTTCGTCATCATATTTACCATCACGCTGTTCAACTGGCGCTTCGGTCGGGGCGCGGTCAACTGAGGGGGAAAGGCGCATGGCCAAAGTTGCGCAAACGACCGCGACCTACTCGCTGAGCCACGGGCTGCTCGTCCTCTTCGGCTTTACCACGCTCGTGCCGTTCCTCTGGATGGTACTCACCTCGCTCAAGAGCGAAAACGAAGTCTTCCAGAGCCATGTCTGGCCGCAAGAGGTACGCCTCGGCAATGAAGGCGACCTGCTGCGGACCCGCGATGGCCAACCGCTGCTCAACTCTCAAGGCGAGCCGATCCGCATCACCCTCGGCAATCCAGTAATACTCGGTGCTCCCGGAGACCCGATCCGCGACCAGCAGGGCCGCCTGATCTACGACCCAGAAGGCCAACCCATCCCCGGCAAAAACGTCGAAGAGCGCGGCGGCCGTGCCGTGTACAAAAACCGCTGGAACCCAGTCCTCGTCGATGGTGATCCCCTGCTGCTGACCGAAGCTCTGCGCGACAAGTGGCAGCAGCGGCTCGTACAGCAGCGCCAGAACTGGCGCACGGCCGAGCAACTACCGCCAGCCTCGGTCGAGCTTGCTGACGGCACCCCGCTGTTGCGCGCCAACGGCGAGGCTTACACCTACCGCGACATCTCTTGGGATCGCATAGGGGATCCGGTTTTGGACATCCAAGCCAAAGAGCCGATTCTCGACGCCGACGGCAACACCATTCCCTTTCGCTCGGCCTTTCCCCTGCTCAGAAGCGACGACGACCCGCTGACGGAAAAAGTCGGAGGCGATGTCCTCTACGCCCGCTTCCCTGGTGAGGACGAACTGCGCATTGTGTACGGCAGTGACGTGTTGCAGATCAGCGAGCCGCGCTTCATGTGGTCCAACTATATCCGGGTTTTGCGCGACAAGGACATCAAGTTCTCGCTTTACGGCTGGAACAGCCTCTTTGTCGCCGTCTGCGTGATGGTCGGCCAAGTGGTGACTTCGGCCATGGCTGGCTTTGCCTTTGCCCGCCTCGAATGGCGCTATCGCGACGCCATCTTCCTACTCTACTTGGCCACCTTGATGGTCCCCGGAATCGTCACCTTGCTGCCCAATTACGTAATTCTCAAAAGCCTTGGCTGGCTCGACTCCTTCCAAGCGCTCATCATCCCAGCCATGTTCACTGCTTTTGGCACCTTTATGATGCGCCAGTTTATGACTGGGCTACCTAGGGGGCTTGAGGAGGCCGCTGAAATCGACGGCGCTAACCTCTGGAAGACTTTCTGGGGCATCGTCATGCCCCTGTCCAAGCCGGCGTTGATCACCCTCTCGATCTTCTCCTTTATGGGCACCTGGCAGTCCTTTACGTGGCCGCTGATCGTCACCCACTCCGAGCACATGCGAGTCCTGCCGGTGGCCCTGCGCTACTTCGACTCTTCACAGGGGACCAACTACTCGCTGTTGATGACGGGAAGCGTGCTGATGATGCTGCCGATGATCGTGCTCTTTGTCTTTGGCCAGCGATTCTTCGTGCGCGGCATCCAGCTCGGCGCACTCAAAGGCTGACCGGCGTCAAAGCTCTGCTTCGGAAAGCTGTTCCCACTCCAGCTCGTCCTCGTCGATGTCCCAATCGTCGCTCCGCGCCGCTGGCCGGTTGCAATAGGTGTGAAATTGGCAGCGCTGGCACTCGCTCTCGTCGTCGGTCTTGGCGTACGCCTCCGCGTCTGGGAGGGCCTCAATAGTAGTGATCGCCTCTGACAAAAGCACCCGAGTTCGCTCGTGCTCGGCGACCGAATAGGCAATCGGCTGCAGGGCCTGCGGATACTGCGCGTGCCAATAAACCAACATCACATCGTCAGGTGCTATTACACGGCCCTCGTTCAAGACCGCGCCAGCCTCGACCAAGACAAAGCGATAGACTAGCGTTTGCCAGCTTTGTTCATAAGCGGCTTGCTCTGGCTTTTTGCGGCCGGTCTTCCAGTCGAATATCCAAGAGCGGCCATCGTCGGCCAGAACCACGCGGTCGAACTTGGCGACGAGACGCCGCCCGGCTAGGGGCACGGAGAGCATGGTTTCCCCGAACACCGCCCCCTCGGGCACAACTGGCGGCTGTTCGCGCCAATTGCGCCACCAAGCGGCCAACAGCGGATCGCGGCTCCGCTGCACTGCGTCTTCCACATCCATGCCCAAGCTCTCCTGCAACGCGAACTGGTGGAACGCTCGCCCCCGGTCGGCTGCGGCCTCCCACTCGTCGAGTTGGTCAGTCAACGGCGCTGGCCACGCCAACCGCTCGACATAGCGCAACAGAAACTGCCGCCGACAGCGATCAAAGGCCGTCAGACTGCTCTGGCTGTAATTGAATCCCTGCGGTATCATCTGCGCTGGTCTCTAGAAATGAGAAATCACCGCGGCATTACCGAGTTCACTGCAATGCCTTGTTGGCAAGTACTATTTCAGCAGCGAGTATAGCGTCTCGGGGGCGACATCAGCACCATTGGGCCAAGCGATAGTGCCGCCTTCTATGGTTGCCTGCCGAAACAACTTCTTGTCCCTTAAAGGGAGAAATACCGGCCCTTTATTTAAGTATTCGGCAAAGTCAATGTCTCCAGCCACACCGTTGTCGAACTCAATGTGAAAAACATAGCCTTTCTTGTAGTGAATGCTCGTCACATCATTCATATTCCACATGATCTCATCCTCATGTTAGAGGGTGAATTCGCTTAATCGGCTTGCCTGCCACTGCCAAATCCCAGTTTTCTTCAAGTTCCTCAACGTGTAAATCAACCCACTCCCGGACCAACTTTGTCGCAGTTCTCGAGCCGAGATCGCCTTTAGTAACATTGCCCTTGAAGTCGAAGAGGGCCTTTTTCCCAGAATACTCAGCATGAAAGTGAGGCGGATTATGTTCATCGTAGAACATTCTGATAACGATCCCGAAAAATCGTGAAATTTCCGGCATTTTCAATCCTCCTGATTCTATCCAGAACTTCGACTGCCGCCCTGCTGCTCGCAATAGAGTTGCAACTGGCGGAACACCTCGGCTATGGGCGCGGGCTGCATCCGCGTCGCACGCGGAATCTGGCGACTCCAGCTCAGGACCAAATAGCGCCGCGCACGGGTGATAGCCACGTAGAGCAGTCGCAGTCGCTCGGCGATCACTTCCGCGTGCGAGCGATCGGTGGCCGACAGCCGGCTCGACCCAATTTCGCCGATCAAGTCCAATAGTTCGGCCTTTGCATCCTCGCAGGGGTCGCCGCCTAAGAACTCGTACTCGCCCAAAAACCGCGCGTCGAGGTCGTGGGGGAACCAATCGCCATCAACCCCCATGACATAGACTAAATCCCACTCCATCCCCTTGGCTTTGTGCATGGTCGTCAGAAAAATTCGCCCAGGCTGAGGTGCCAATGCGTCCTCGGCCTCGGCGAGCACGCCCACCCGTCCCTGCACGGCTTCGCTCAGCTCTCCCACTAACTCGGGCAATTGCCAGTCTGTGTTTTGGTCGGCGCGGATGCGCACATAGACCGCCAGTTGCTGCGCCCGCGCCATATCTACTTCCTCTACTAGCAAATCTTGGGCGACCGTCATCAAAAGCTGATCCACCGGCAGCGCGACTGCCCGCAACCAGCGCCGCAGATAACTACACAGGAGATCAATGGCTTCCAAATCCTGCGGTTCGATGTGGTCCACCGGGGGCAGGGCCGCTTCCATGCGCTGACCGGCCTCTGGATAGAGCAGTGCTTCGGGCCGATAGCAACTGCGCAACAGCATGGCCACAGCCTCCTCGTTCCCCGGTCCACTCGGCCCGGGCCAAAAGCCGACCAAGGCGCGATAGGATCGCTCTAATTGATTGCGCCCCAAAGGATTTGCAAGAAAATCCAACACTGTGCATAGAGCCTCGCCCACCCGCCGCGCCGAGCGCGGACTTTGCAGCACCTCGTCGAAGTCCGCTCCGGCTTGGCGCAAGCGCTCGGCCATGTCGTAGCCAATGCGGTTAGTCGGCACCAACACCGCTACTGTCAAGCTCGAATTGCCCTCGGCAAAGCCTTTGGCCCGGCGCGCGATGCTGTCGAATTCATCGTGGCGGTTGTTGTATTCTCGGAACCAGATGATGCTGTCCGCGTCCGAGGGGTTTTGCTGGGGATCGCCGCGGTCGGTGGGCTGCATCTGCTGGGGCCGGAAAGCGCGCTGGCGCACTTCGAGCAGCGGATGTTCGACTGCGGCCCACTCGACCAAAAAGTTGGCCAAATCCATGATTTTGGGGGCGCAGCGACCAGAGATCGTCATCTCCGCAACCGCGACATCTTCGCGATCCAAGAAGTCTCGCAAATAGCGAGGATCGGCTGCGGTGAAGGTGCTCATAATCGCCTGATTGGGGTCGCCGACCCGGACCCAATTGCCGCCCGGACCCGCTAACAGCGAGATCAGTTCCTCCTGCAAGGGAACGCTGTCTTGCGCCTCGTCCTCCAAGACAAAGGGCCAACGCCGCCGGTAGCGGCTGCACAAATCCGGGTACTGCTGCAACATCTCTACGGCCATCCACACCAAGTCGTCGAAATCGAGGCCGCCGATGGTCTCGACTTGCTGCTGGTAGAGCCGGTAGATTTCCGCGCCGATCCGCAAAAACGGATTGTCGTCTTCCCGACCGCCAATCCGCGCCAAGAGGTCCTCGGCCCGCAGCCGACGATTCTTGGCTGTGGTGATGACCGTGCGGGAAACCTTCCGTGCAATGTCGCGCCACTCCTGTTCCCACTGCTGATCCACGTATTCCCCAGGCCCCAACCGGCCCCACACCCCCTTGTTGTCGTCGTTCCAAGTCCGCACCGCCTTGTCGAGCAAGCTCTCTCTGGCGCGTTCATCGAGTACCGTAAATTCGGCCACAGCCCCTACCAGCCCGGGATTGGCTTGGACGATGCCATAGGCCAAGCTGTGCAAAGTCCGCACGTCGTAACCGACCGAGAGCATGTCCATCTCTTGCAAGCGCTGGCCGATCCGAGCGCGGACATTATCCACAGCCGCGTTTTGATAGGTTACGATCAGTACCTGCCCTCCCTCGGCGCGCCGCTCGGCGATCAGCCGAGTCGCCAAGGCGACAATCGCGGTGGTCTTGCCACTACCGGGCACGGCCGACACACCTAGCAGACTGCCTTGATAGGCCAGGATCTCGCGCTGTCCCGCGCGCGGCTCAAACCTCACCCGCGATCCTCCTGCAAGACCTGTTGCACTGCCATCATCAGCGGCCCATCCTGCGCCGAGCCGTGGCCTTCCGACTCGCTGGCGCAGAGGTAAATCCCATCGCGGCAGCGCAGGCACAAGCCCCTCACCAAGCGATAGAGGTTGCGGTTGCGGATCGAGTAATCCACCGCGTCGGTCCAGCGGTCTTCCGAGTTCCAGCGCCGGGTCAGCACGTAGTGGTTGGTCAAGGGCTGGTGTAGCGGCTCCCACCAGTTGGCCGAGCCAATGTCCAGCCAGAACTGATAGCGCGCCACGTGGCCAGAGAGCAAATAGGTATAGACCGGCGCGACGAGGGCAATGGACTCAGGGGCCTCGTCGAGATCGACATCGGTCAGATATTGGGCGGCGACGACCCCGGCCCCTATCATCTCGACGTAGCGCTGGCCAACCGCCGCGCCCGCTAGCGCCATCGCTGGAGCCACCTCGCGGAATGAAGCGGCCGAGGCGATCAGTTTGCTGTACACCTCGGCGTCTTCAGGCTCCAGCGCAGCATGCGATAGCACCTCTCCGAAGAGCCGGCGCAAAAAGTGGTCCCAAGGGTCGGCCGCGCCGCTGCGATACGCTTCGATCCAAGTGCGCAGTACTTCATAGCGAGCGAGCGCAGCCGGGCCTAGCCGCTCTTCCATAGTAGCATTCAACGCGCTCGCGGGTTTAAGTTGACCTGAACGCAGATCGTACAAGTGCCGCGCCATCAATTCGGCTCGCAGCCGGTCGAGGGGCTTGAGCGCCCGCTCCAACGCCCCGGACAAATCGAACAGCGACAGGCGCAACCCCCAATCGGGGTGGGCGAGAATAGCCAGCGCCAGACAGGCTCGCACCACCGGCTCTTCGCGCAATGTCTCGTAGCGCCGCACAATCGCAAAGGGGATGTCGGCGGCGCGAAAAGTCTCGGACAAGAGAAAGCGCAACACCCCGTCGGCGTGTGGAGCCACGACTGCGATTTCGCCCGGAGCCACACCTTCGGCGATCTTCTGGACGATCCGCTGGGCCACGGCCTCGATCATCTGTCCCCGGTAGCGGGTCTGCACCACATCCGCCACGGCCGGCCGCGGCGATCCTCCCGAGGCTCCGTCGGTTGCCTGCCCCAACTTCGCGCCAATGCAGTCGGCAAAGGCCACCATATCCCGGCTGGCACATGCCTCTGGTGCTACGGTGATCGTCTCCTTGCATTGCTGCTGTAGCTCGGTAGCACCGGGCGCATCAACGCCCAGAAAGATGCGGAAGCCAGCTTGCGCGTCCCCGCCCAACAGGGCCGAGTCGCATTGCGGCAAGAGTCGCCTCACCAGATCGCCAGCCACCGGCACTAGTTCCTCAGCCGAGTCAACCAAGAGATGGCGATAGCGCTCGGTGAAATAGCGCCAGAATTCCTCTTGCGCGATCAGGTGGCGGTTGCAGACCTCAAAGACCAGCGATGCATCGAGCAACCCGTGCCGCAGACAGTGACTGCGGTAGCGGTCGATGCACGTCTGTACCTGCTCGTACACGCGCAACCGCTGCTCTTCCCCAGCCCAAGCGCGACTCAGGCGCGGTGTCACTTCATCGAGCGCAAAATCCGCTACGGCCGCCTTGTTCAAATTGTCGAGCAATTGGGAGAGAATGCGCTGGGGCCGCAGGTACAGCCCCTCAAAATAGCCTTCGGCAAGCAACGGCTCCACCACCTGCCCCATCAGGTATTGGGCGGCCTCGTAATTGAGGAAAACCGGCGGTCGCGCTGGGGCCGCAAAGCCGACCTTGCCAGCCACCAAGGGCCAAAACAGCCGCACCAATCGACTCGCCAGCCCGTAATACGTCTGTAGATCAACGCTACTATACGGGCCCAAGTCGAGCCGATCGACTGTTTGGCGAAAGCGCCGCGCGGTCGCCCGGTCGGGCAACAGCACCAAAATTGCGTACCCAGGCACCCCGGCTGCGAGCAAAACCTGCAGCCGCTCGATCAGGGCCTGCCGCTGCCCCGCCACGAGCGGCCCGGCGAGAAAGCACGAATGCTGCTCGAATAGGGGGGCGTGTACCGCCCTAGTAAATGCTGGAACCATGATTTTTGCGCTACACTCAGCCGACAGGTGAATCGCCAGTAAAGATATCGACGATCTCGGCTGCATCAGCGGCTTGCAGCAAGCGTTGGCGCACCTTCTCTTGCTGCAAGCGCTGCGACAGGGCCGCCAGCAGCGCCATGTGCTGTTTTTGGTGTTTGAGAGGCGTGACCAGCAGCGCGATGATGTGGACGGGCTGACCATCGGGCGAGTCAAAGTCAATACCGGCCTGCGAAATGCCGATGGCCAAGAGCTGGCGCTGGATCCCATCCTCGTGTGCATGGGGTACGGCCACGCCCTTGCCAATACCCGTAGAAGCCTGTTGCTCGCGCCGAATTAAGGCCGCGATCAAGCACTTTGGGTCGGGTACGACCTCGTCTTGCAACAGCACGGTAGCCAATTCGCGAATGGCGTCGAAGTTGCGCTGCGCCGCGAGGCTTAGGACAACCTTATTTGGATCGAGTATGCGTCTTAGTTTTTCCATAGCGACCCTCAGCGGCGTATAAGGGAAAGCAGCCGCAACTTTATTTTTATACCCTATCAAGGCACCCGCTGCAACTCCCCTGCTTTTTTGCGCCAGCGCCGCGCCTCATCATAGCGCCCCTGTTCTTGCTCAATGCGCCCCATCAAGCGATAGGGCGTAGGCTGCCAAGGATCGATGGCCGCCGCGTCTGCCGCATGACTCATAGCGCGATCCAACTCGCCGATTTCAAACAACTTAAGCGCCACATTAAAGCGCGTGGTGCGCGAGTCGAACGCGAGGGTCGCGGCCTGCTCGTACGCGGCGACTGCCGCAGCCCGGTCCCCAGCCCACAGCCGCTCCTCGCCGGCCATAAAATAATAATTGCTCTGGATCTTTCGCACCCAAGGATCGCGGAAAAAGCCACTGGCCAACGCATTGCCCATCTCGATTTGTGAGGCAGCCCCCGTGCTATCGTCGGGGGCTTGCAGGCGATAGACCAAGCCCGCAGGCACAAACACCCATCCCGAGATCGGCGAGCGGCGCGGGACAAAATAAAAAAGAGATCTCCCCTCTCGGGCCAATGCAGCCTCGCGCCGCCAGCGCAATTGCTCCCGCCTGAGCGGCGTCAGCGCGTATTCGCTCCAAGCGAGTATATCCGTCCCCCGTCCCATGCGGTTGTACAAGGTCACATCTGGGCGCAATCCCTCTATCCGCAACAGATAGTCGAGCACAAAAGCCGCATCGTCCCCCTCGACAATTAGAATCGCGCCCTCGGGCAAGTCGGCGAGAATGTCGCGGCCATAGCGATCGGCGACCCAATTCTCGCTGCGGTCGGATGCCTCGTAGTGCGCGGTTAGCACCAAGGCGACGACGAGCGCGGCGAGCGGCACCAAGACAGCCGACCGCACCCGATTAGCCAACGCGTCCAACCCCATGCCCAACCACACTGCCAATCCCACTACGCTGAGCAAATAAAACACTGGTAGGCCATTGGGATCGCGGTGGTAGTTGAGCGCAGCGATCAAATTACAAACGATTGCTCCCCCAACCAAGACAAATACACTGCGATCACGCCGCCAAGCCGCCCACCCACCCCAAACAATCAATGGCACTAATGTGAAATGAAACTCGCCTGCTGCCTGTACCAGCCAGCGCTGGGCGTTGAGCAGCATGCCTTCTAAGGGCAGCGAAAAAAACGACGAGCGATACAGCGCACCGCTCAAGTGCTGCCACAGCGCCGCTAGGTCCTCTAACGGCCCCCAGTGAAACCCCGCCCCCCGGCCATTGCGCAGCGGCAGGTACGCCACCAAGCTGTACCCCCCCAGCCCCGTAAGCATCCCCTGCGCCAGCAACAAGGGCCGCCGCCACAGCGCGGGCCAGCGCCAAGCCAGGACCGCAACTATACCCGGCCAGACAAGCACCTGCATCAAGTGAGCCGTCAGCCCCAAGCCCATGAGCCAGCCCAAGAAGAGCACTTGGCGCGGCTCCTTGCTCTCACACACTCTAAGGGCTTGGGCCAAAACCAAGACCACCAGCAACAAAGCCAAGCCATAAACTTCGGCGATGACGGCCTGGGACCAAAAGGTGCGCGAAAACGCCAGCGCCAAAGCCGCAGCCAAGGCCACCACAGGCCGCACCCCACGCCCGTAGAGTACAGCCGCCAAGGTCCCACAACAGGCCGCGGCAAACAGGGCCGACGCGACATTAATCGCCACAGCCGGACTAACCCACGGCAGTGCCAGCGCAATCAAGCGGCTACCGAGACAGAACAGGGGATACCCGGTCGGATGCGCCGTCCCCAACCCATAGGCCGCGCCGATCAGCTCACCACTCCCCTCCACGTACACGGTCGGGCACAGCGTCATCCCATAGGCTACGAGCGCGGCAAGCCCTGCGGCCAACCCGATGATTCCGGCCGTCACGACCCCACCCCTAGCCGCAGACGCTCGAGCCACTCGCTCCACAAAGGCCCCTGCGTGGCTATCCCGTGGAGCACGAAAACCAAAGCCCCCAGCGCGGCCCGGACCCTCCACTGCGCCCCTGCATCCGCTGGTAGGTCCTGCACCGGCGGCAAGATCAGCCGCCGACCGCCCCCAGCTAGCCCCAACAAGAGCGCTGCCGCGGCCACGCTGACCAACAAGCCATAGCGAAAACTATCCGGCTCGTACGAAAAGACGACCTCTCGCGCCCTAGCTGGGATCACTACGGCGCGGAACACGTGATTGGCGCGCAGAATCGGACGCTCAACCCCATCGACAAAGGCCCGCCAGCCCGGATAATACGTATCGCTCAAGACCAAAATTCCCCCGGCCGAGTCGGCAAGAGCCACGGCGACTTCCTCGTCATCGTAGCGGACGATCTCCGCCGCGCCACCCGGCCCAATCGAGGCGGTTGGCGCTTCCTCCAATACTACTTCGCGCCGCATGGGAAACCCGCGAGCCATATAACTCAACCCCGCTCGCGGACTAGTGGCGAGGTGGAACTGGCCCACTACATACGCGCGTGGCAAGGCCGTGGGCAGCCGCTGCACCTCGAAGCCCTCGCTGCGGCTGTAGCGCACCGCGTATTCCACGCCAGCCAAGGAGGCAAACGCCGGATAGCCGCGGGCGAATTCCCCGTGGCGATACAGATGTAGCGGACTCCACCCCGGCAGCGCGTTGGCCAATCCGTACAGCCCCCCCGAATACATCCGCAAGGTCTCGTTATAACGTCGATAAGACTCTAGGTCGTAGGCCCATCCCCCGTGCCAGTCAAACGGCGAGTTTCGCTCGTTGACCAAGCTGACGATTCGCGGCGGCGCAGCAGCCGTGTGCTCGGCCAAAATCTCGCGGGCCGTCGCCGGAGTCTCAGTGTACGCAGTTGGCTCTATCGTGCCGTTAAAATCCGCACCAAAACTGTACAGCTCGGCAAAAATGACCACGGGCGCAGCCCACGCTGCGGCTCGCCGCGCCCGCCGACCAAGCAACCACGCGCCGATTATCAACGCCCCCACGAGCCGCAAGCCGTCGCCGCGCAAATGGTGGATGTAACGCGTTGGTTCTGAACCGTCGCCAAAGAGCGCGATCCCGCTGGCCCACAGCAGTCCCGCACTAGCTGCGCCGAGGACCGCGGCCAACAGCCAACCATTCGCGGGCCGCGGACGCTCGCGGCGCAACACTTGGTCGAGGCCGAGGCCGCAGAGTACGGAGGCCCCCAAAGCAAACCACAACAAAAAGCGCGTTGGGATGCGGAACAGGCTAAAACCCGGAATCTGATAGAAGAAAGAGAAGATGGTCGTGTATTTGCCCAGCGCGAGCACCAAACCGACAAGAGCAAGCACGGCAAAAAAACCGACCTGGCCGTCCCGCCGCTCGCGCAGGGCCGCCCAAGCCAACAACAGAGGCACCACCCCGACGTACGCGCAGAGTTGGATGAAGAACCCTATCTCTCGGCTCCCGTACGTGCCGTGCGCCGAATTGCCGAACAAGTTGGGCCACAACAAGGTAGCCAGCCGCTCGGGCGGCAGCGACATCGCCACAAAGCTGGCCCACGACAAGCCAGCCCCGCGATTGGATAGCTGCACTAATTCGGCGGTAGGCACTAGCTGGACTGCGGCTAATCCTGCCCCCAGTACGAATGCGCCGACCAGCATCAGCCAAGCGACCCATCCCGCGCCCTGCACCCAACTCCGATAGAGCCAATAGCCAGCGACTGCAACGGCCCCGTACAGGGCAGCTTGAGGATGCCCGGTCAGCAGTTGCAAGCCAATCACCAACGCGAAGAGCAGCACGTAAAAAAAGTGCCCCCGCTTCAGGATGCGATCGACGAGCCAAAACAGCAGCGGCAACCAAGCACATACGTCGATGAAGTTGGGCGACATGGCCCGCACGACCATGTATCCACTCAGGGCGTAGCAAAGCCCCGCGCACAGCGCAGCCGGCCGCACCGCCCCAAAAGCGCGCACCAGCGCGTACATACCCGCGCCTGCCAACCACAGATGCAAGACAACGTTCCAGTTGATAGCGGCCCAAGTGGGCAACAGCAACGCCAAAATCACATTGGGCGGATACAGCGGCCCAGCTTGACCTTCGGCGAACAGAGGGAAGCCGCAGTTGATGGCCGCATTCCACAGCGGCAATTGCCCCTCGCGGAGGGCGCGGGCGAAAAAGTCGCGGAACGGGTGGTTTTGCACCATCACGTCCTGCACAAAAAACGCCCCCTCTAGCACAGTGACCGGCCAAAAGAAAATGGCCACCGCCGCCCCAAGCAGCCCCACCGCACCTAGGTCCTTGCGCCAATCCACGGGCTAGGGCCTCCGTAGATGTGCGCAGAGCCGCTCGGCCGCCAAGGCGTGGCCGGCCTCGTTCCAGTGGCTATCGCGCCAATACAGGGTTTGGGTTTGGGCCTTTTCCCTGAACTCGTCGAGCAAGTCGATCAGCGCGAATTCGTACTCCTCGGCAAAACCGGCTAACTTGGTATTGGGCTTGCTCAGGTCAAACTCACCGATCAGACCGTATAGCTCGCGCTTGGCGCGCCAGTTGTCCTCTTCTACCTGGACGATTGACGGCACGTACACGACGGTCAGGCGCGCGCCGTGTTGCTCGACACTGTGCTTAAAGGCCGCGAGGATGCGGCCCGTCAGCTCCCAAGCCGGGGCAAAGCGCGCATCCGCGCCGTACAGACCCGCGTAAAAATCCTGCTGCTGCCCGCGCGGCACCTCCGGCTGCCACGCCTTTTGCACCAGCCGGTACAAGTGCCAGTGCTGCGAAAAGTAGCGTTCCAATCGCACCGTAAGGGGCAAAGAATCCGCGGGCTGTCGCCAAAAACTCGACTCCTTCACCGGGACGCCCGCGAGCGCGAGTTGCCCGTTTCCCCGCACCCGGAAGTAGGGTTTGAAGCCCCGCTCGGCACCAATGCCCCGGCGCGAAGCATTGTTCCACAGGTCGTTGCCATAAAAAAAGAGCACCACCTCATCGGCCCCAAAGCGCGGCCCCTGTTGCTCGAAAAACAACAAGGCTTGGTCGGTGCCGTAGCCAGCCACCCCGAAGTTAGCCACCTCCACCGTGGCCCCTTCCTGCCGGAGACAGGCTTCGAGCTGACGGCTGACAGCGGCTTCTATGGGAACGCCCCATCCCTCGACAAATGAGTCGCCGAACAGGGCCACGCGACGAACGCCTGCGGCCTTTGCATCCGCGAACTCGCGATCGCGCAACCCAATGCTATTGATCCGCATTTCCACGTCGAATTCTGGAGTGACCAAGCGGCCGACGCGGTCCGGGATGTGGCTCCAACCCAGTTCGGGATCATAGCGCCAGACGGGGGGCCGGCGGAAGAGCTGCGGGTGCAAAAAGCTCAACACCAACTCGCACAGCGCGACCCCGATGACTAAACTGGCCAGTGCAAGGGCTATTTTAGGCGCATAGCGCATTCTCTGTTTCGTCCATTCGATTCCACTGCGACCTCTGAAAATCCACACAACAGCGATTTGCTGTCAACCGCGACGCCCTTGGCCGGGATACCGCGCCTTATCTATATTGCACCGGGACATGACGATGCTGTACAAAAAGCCCAACTATGGAATAACCTAAGCCATGAGTTTATTTCAGTTGTTGAATAAAGCCCTCGAAAAGGGACTCAGCGATTTCCGAAGTGATCACGGGTATGACGAAAACTGCAGCAAACATAGGGAACGCCTGGACAATGCGGAGAAGGAACTACGGGGCACCTTAACTAAGACTAATGGTGCGCCTAACTACGATGACCCTTTCATAGTTGATGCGTACCTGTCCTCTTATCACCTGCCGCACTGTTGGCTAGCGTGCTGGGCGTTCAAGTATCTCTTTGACCAATTTGGCGTTCCAAACGCGTTATATGTTTGTGATGTGGGAGCAGGTACTCAGGCTGGCTGTATAGGTTTAGCTCTTACCCTGTCCAGATACAAAGAAAAACCTGCCGTCTATCTTGACGCTTACGAACCGAGCGATGAGATGTGGAACGCAGGATATTGTTTCTGGTCGGCATTTCGCGATTCTGTGAATGCTAATTTTGATCCCCACCCATGGAGCACTTTACCGCACAGGTGGCCAGACAACCTTCCTGCCAATGCGATGCGTGTTGTCACGGCGTTCCACCTGAGCCTGCCGTACAATAATAGGTGGTACGAGAACGATATTGGAGAGTGGGCCCGGAATAGCTTGGAGGATGCATTTCGTCTGGTATCTCCCGAATACGGTCTTTTTACATGCCATAAAGAGAAGGAGGATTCTCTGTGTTACGCTGTTGATAATTCTTGCGTTTGGAATAAAGAAAAGGAGTCCAAACCGTGTATTCCCGACAAACCCTTTTTGCCGAAAGATAGCATCTTGTTGTTGAGGGAAGCCACGCACAAGGCCGACGAGCAAGAAAAACGAGAGCGAGAGCGGCGTGAAGAAGGGCTAGCCGGTTTTGTTCCTCTCTCATCTGATTCCCTTACACTTTTGAAAATAGGGCTGCTGCCCATAGTTTATGGCTCTCTTTTAACCGCCTAAGATCAAAGGAGGGCCTTATGAGCAGCAGCGAACAGGTATATAACCGATTGCTGGGTAGGTTGCAAGCACTC
>JAJEGS010000033.1 GCA_022819745.1 Candidatus Latescibacterota bacterium
GAGTGCTTGCAACCTACCCAGCAATCGGTTATATACCTGTTCGCTGCTGCTCATAAGGCCCTCCTTTGATCTTAGGCGGTTAAAAGAGAGCCATAAACTATGGGCAGCAGCCCTATTTTCAAAAGTGTAAGGGAATCAGAGAGGCCCTAACAAACACAAACCTACGAGATTTTGGAGCTGGAAGTCGCGGCGACAGGTGCCGGTACATCAGAGGCGAGGTCGTATTCTATCTCTATCGCATGTTTTGTATTTAATAGGTCATTCACACGTTTGCATAAAACTGAATATATTCCTCCTCTGCTATCACGTCAAGCACTGTTCGATTAGTTTTGCTACTATCTGTGCGCCCCGCAGGATTTCCGCACAATCAGCGACGTTCGCAACGTTATTTGCCGGGGTGTATCCTGCCCCTCAAGCTGTTCCTGCATCAGCTCCATCGCCATCTCGGCAATCAACTCGTAAGGAGCGGCCAAGGTCGTCAGTGGTGGTGTCACATACGCCGCCACCTCTAGATTGCCGTACCCTACCACAGCCATATCTTCGGGCACGCGAATCCCGGCTTCACGTAGCCCGCGACAAACGCCTATGGCCGTATAATCGCTCCGGCACACGAGAGCCGTAAACTGGTCGCCGAGCTTTTTCCCTAGGAGATATGGCGCTTTTGTAGGAAAGGTTTTGCTAGGTATGCGTTGGGGAAGCAAGCCGTGCTTTTGCATTGCTAGCAAATACCCTTTGCCCTTGGCCGACCCCAAGAAGTCCGTATTCCAATCCGTTCCAATGAATCCGATCCGCTCGTGCCCTAAGCGGATTAAATGCTCCGTCGCCTCGCAAAAACTCATTATCGTGTCTACCGCGACCCCACTCAAGTTTTTAATCGGGGAGGTGAACGTCACCACTGGTACTCGCCCCCCCACGGTGTTTGCTATGCGTTCGGGCTCTTGGTCGTCGCCTCGCGTGTGAATCAAGAGTCCGTCTATGCCCCGGGAAAGTAGCTGCCTGATCTGTATAGCTTGGTTTTCCAATGGAAACTCCTGCAGCCGGTTAGTGGCTAGGCCCATCAGGATCTGATACTTCTGTTTGTCAGCCGCTTGCAAAATCTGATCGGTCTGACGACCAAATGTCTCGCGGAAAATCTCGTAGGTCAGCAGCCCCAAAGTCCCCGTCCTGCCCGTTACAAACCCCTGAGCCATCAAATTGGGACTGTAGTCCAGCTCAGTGGCTACTTGCTGCACCCGTTTTCGAGTCTCCTCCTTCACTAAGGCCGATACCTTCCGATCCTCAGATAGTGCCCGCGAGACGGTTGAATGCGAAATCTGCAACTCCCGTGCAATGTCTTTGATGGTAGCTTGCTTTTTTATCATCATCTGATCCTATCACTAATTAAGGCGTACAAAGAAACCTCTTCGTCGGCAGGAGCGACGAAGACGACGGTCTTCACTCGGATAATACACACTTATCACCTCAGCGTCCATCACCTCAGTCTCATCGATAATGCTGTCAAGGCGCAGGGATCGCAGCCGCTTAAAATACGTATTTCAGGATGCCGCCTGCCGCGTGGGAATTGTTGTCTTCTCCTTCAACGTACGTTCTGTAAAACTGCCATCCCAAATCCAAATCCATTTCATTGAACGGCACGTTCACGCCCGCGCGCAGAGTCAACTGAAAGTCCGTTCCTTTGTCGTCTATCCTTTGGGGCAGTAGTTCCGCAAACCCCACTTCCTCCAAAGTGGCAATAAATACCTGCGTCGGCTCATCCTTTTCGATATCCAAGTCCATGCCCGATCGCACGATTCCCACGCCGCCGCCCAAGTAAGGCTTCGTGCCGCTGTCGGAATCCGCGGCCTTCTTTGTAGGGTAAACCAGCAGATCGACCTTCGACTGCAGTATCACTACGTTCCCATCATAGCTGAAGCCAGAAGGCAGCTCAAAATCGCTGTTGGAGAGTCCTTGCATCAAGATGGCGGGCAGGGAAACTCCTAGATCGCATGGCTGTTTCGACCAAGAGCCGGTAAGCTCAAGCGCCGTGTGATCGGAAATACCTTTTCCCGCAACGGCCGCGAACCCGAATCCGTAACCCATTGAGAGATCGCCGGCGGCCGACATCTCAGCACCGGGAAGGATCGGAGACGTTTCCGGCAACGTAAAAGAGGTTTGGTGGTGCAGGTCTTGCGCAAAAGGGATGGCTACCATGGTACCGACGTACAATCCTCTCTTATTATCGGCTGGCTGCGCCAATATAGGGACGACGCGGATAACGCAGCAGGCAAAAATAACTATTGAGACGATTGCATCGCTTACTCTCGAATTCTCCATGCTCATCTTTCTTTGTTGGTTGCGGCGACGGCCTCCCAGTGCCGCTGAGCAGCGGCTGCGACTTCGGAGTCGTCCCACTTTTCTATGCGGGGACACTGGTCGTCAGGCCAGTCGGGTAGGACGTACGTATTGGCGGCAAGGCCGGGACGATAGGCCAAGCGGGTGTCGAGTCCTTCACCCTCGTAGTTTTGGTTGCCTTTGGCGTCGGCGGCCAACTGCGGGTCACAGCGGGCAATGCGCAGAATCTGCTCGACGTCCTCTGGGTCTAGGAGGTTTTCGAGGATGAGGTAGCCGTCCTCGTCAAACTGGCGAATCTGTTCGGCACTCAGGGTGAGATCGATCATGGTTTTCCCTCTGTTCGACACAGGCGAAGTGCTTTTCCGGTCCATCAGCAACACATGGGCATAAGCGATAATCTGTCAAAATATTGAAATAGCGCGCAAGACTTCCGTCCGCTGTTTGCCAAACCATGATCTTCATCGCCGGGCGGTTCAATCCCCCGGAAACGCGCACGTCGCCAACGCCGCCTCATCCACCTCAACACCCAACCCCGGCCGATCCGCGACCTTGTAGTAGCCGTTTTCGGGTTCGTACGGCTCCTTGAGTATCCGACTCTTCATCGCGTTGGCGTGGTGGCTGTGCTCCATAATCATGAAGTTCGGACACGACGCCGACCACTCGACGGTCGCCGCCACCGACAGGATCCCACCCCCTCCGACATGTGGCGCAACCGGAATGTTGTAGGTGTCGGCCAGCGTCGCAATCCGATGCCCCTCGGTAATCCCCGTCCGCGCGATGTCGTGCATCAAAATGTCGTACGCCCGCCGCTCGAATTGCTCGCGCATCTCGTAGCGAGTGCGCGTCCACTCCCCTATCGCCACCGCCATATCCAACGCTCGAGTTATCTCAGCCTGACCCGGTATATCGTCCGGTATGATCGGTGCTTCCAACCAAGTAAAACTTAGCTTCTCCAGTTCGCGACCCAGACGTATCGAACTAGCGACCGTCTGCCGCATGTGCGTATCGACCATCAGCATGATGCCCGGCCCGACGCGCTGCCGCACGGCGCGGCAAATCTCCGCGACGCTCTCCACATCCGACAACAAGTGCAACTTCAGCGCCTTGTACCCATAACCCACATGCTCCTCAGCCGCATCTGCAACCTTCACTGGCTCCGTGCCGCCGATCCCTGCGTAGAGCGGTATCTCCTCTCGATAGCGCCCACCCGCAATTTTGTGCACCGGCTTCCCGACAGCCTTTCCCACGACATCCCACAAGGCGATGTCCGTTCCTCCGAGAGCGTCGATGTAGAACCCTGTTAGATGTCCGCGCTCTCGCATCGCATCGTAGTTGCACGTCCAAATCGCCTCGATGTCGAACGGATCGCGCCCCATCACTAACGGCCGCACCAATTCGCGCACTATGGTCGCCGTGGTGTTCGGCGACACCGGCGACTGCGCCTCGCCCCACCCGACAATTCCGTTGTCCGTTTCAATCCTGATAACAGTGGTCTCGTGGTGGGGCGAGTAGATCGTTACGGACCTCGAATGGTCCACGCGATAATCGCCTGCATCAATCGTTGGCGCTTGCGACGCCTCTTCCGACTTACTGATCCGCAACGGGAATGCTCTAACGTCAGCTATCTTCATCGCTTTGCTCCACCTTGTTTTGTCAATCAACCTGAATTCATGTGGCTTTTTAGAGTACTCGGTCAACCACCAAGGAAAAAGTCTGTTAGGATACTTAATCAGAGATTTCCCTACAAGTGGGACCGTCTCATCTTGCCCTTTAGGATTCCTTTTACCACCCGCGAATAATTTCGCCGCAATTCGGATGCGGTGGTAGCGTTCAGACCACGCGCTTGCGACCAACAACTAACTCGCCCTTTAGCGGCTCGTTCGGCTTGGATCGCCTAGTGGCAGATTGTCTGGCCAGATAGCTCGAATTTCTTATATTGATTGGCTGGAAATCGCACATCGATGAGATCACTCGACAATCACAGCAAACGCCAACTCGATTAGCACCTGAAGGCTATTGGGAATGTGATTCAAGTCAATGTGATCGCCTTCGCGCTGATGCTTATTTAATCGCAGCACCAAGTTAATTTTTGGTGGGCCAGCGACATGCCAACCAGACCAATCAGACGCTCGGTCAGCCTATCGGCCATACGCTTTCGGTGCAACACCCTCCTAGGATTGCTGGCTTCGGTAATCGTCGGCTGTCTCATCTCCGCTTGCTCCCTTACCCTGAAGCCTTCCCCAGTTCTCGAATCGGTTGCGGAGTTACCCAACGAGTTTGCCAGCAGTGAAGTTGCCGGCTCATACGAGCCGCTGGAATGGTGGAAGACCTTCGCCGACCCAGTTCTCAACCAAGTAATCGAAGCGGTGCTTGCCTCAAACTTCGATCTAGCCGGGGCGGTCGCCCGGGTCGAGCAGGCCAGGGCGCGAGAACGCATCGCCAAATCCCCGGCGTTTCCGCTGCTTCAGCCTGCGGTTGGCGTCAACGATTTTGATACCCCTACCAATGCGGGTATCGGCGCGCAATTGGACGAATTGGGGCTGAGTTCCGGCGCAGACAGTGCAGTCGGAATCGCGCTCCCCGACCGGCTCGGCCTTACTACCTACAACATCGGCGCGGAATTCGCCTACGAACTCGACTTCTGGGGCCGCAATCGCAACGACGCCCGCGCCGCCGGAGCCGAGCGACTGGCCTCGGAGTCGGACTACCTGACAGCCCGCATGGGGGTGCTAGCCGAAACCGTGCGGACCTACCTAGAGATCGCCAACCTGCGCCACCAACAGAGGCTGGCAGGCGAAATCGTGGAAGTTTTTCAGCAGCGGCAGTCGTTGGCCGATTCTCTTTACGACCGCGGGCTGATCGATACGCGCGGCCTCTTTACGACGCGGCGCAATCTGCGCAATGCACAAGCCGAGTTGCCGCAAATCGAGGCACTGCTAGCGGATGCGGAGGGGCGACTCTGGGTGCTTATGGGCGGTTATCGCGCAGAGCTCGCGGACCTGTTACCCGATTCTCTGACACCTTCCGCAGCCCTCAAACCTGTTCCGGCCGGCATTCCCGCCGATCTCCTAGTGCAACGGCCCGACGTCAGCGCGGCAAGGCAGCGGGTGGCAGCGGCCCGCTACACAGTGGGTGCCCGCCGCGCGGATTTGCTGCCGAAATTATCCCTGTCCGGTTCCATCGGGCTGCAAAGTACGGAAGCAGGAGAGTTGTTCGATCCAGATCAATGGTTCCGAAATCTGAGCCTGAACTTGCTCGGCCCCGTGTTCCAAGGTTCGCGGCTGCGCAGCAATGTCGCGCTTGCCAAAGCCAGATTGAATGAAGCGGCCGCCGCCTTCGGGCGTTCGGTGGTAACCGCAGTCAACGAGGTTGAGGCCGCCCTTGTCGGGCTGGAGGCCAGCCGTCGCCGTCATTCGCTGCTCGCTTCGCTGGCAGAAGAGGCTCAGGCAGAAGCTGCGTTGCAGGAGCAGCGGTATGTGTCTGGAGTGGGCGACTATGAGTCTTTCCTGACGGCGACGCACACCTTCCTAGGTACGCAATCCGTACTGGCGACGGCAGCGCGCGATCTGGGGTATGCGCGTCTTGTGCTGCACCGCGCCCTAGGCGGTGCGTGGACCGCCAACGCAAGAGAAGCCCTCCAGCAGAGGCCCCCGTCGAGTATTCTTTCGACCTCCACGGAGTAAATCGCCATGTCCCGCATATCCAGTTTTATAATTGCCGGCGTCATTGTCATAGCTTCCGTTGCTTTGGCTGCTTTTTTGATTTCACTGGCACCCGAACCGACCCGCACCGAACAGCCTCCCCAGGTACCGTTCGTGCAGACTGGCCTAGTTACAGCCGGGTCTGGACCCATACCGGTATTTGGCTCCGGTACCGTGAGGCCCAGTGCGGAGATCGATATCGTTCCGCAAGTGGGTGGCAAGATCGTTTGGGTGGATCCGGGATTTCAAAGCGGTGGACGGGTGGTGGCGGGCCAAGCGATCTTCCGCATCGAAGAAGTCGATTATCAATACCGCGTGCAGGAAGCAGAGGCCAATCTCGCGGCCAGCCGAGTGGCTTTACTTAAGGAGCAGGAACAGGCATCCATTGCCCGCACACAATACGAACTTTACTCAGGGCGACGAAGGGATGAAGCTGCGCCGTCCATAGCGAATCCTCTCGCGCTAAGGGAACCCCAGTTGAACGCAGCTCGGGCCGCGCTTGACCGCGACGAGGCTAGACTCGCCGATGCTAAGCTCGCCCTCTCCAGAACCAAGGTAACGGCTCCTTTTGCTGGTTTTGTGCAGGAAGAATCCGTGGATGTGGGACAAATCGTGGCTGCCGGCCAGCCTGTCGCGCGGATTTTCGCAACGGATGCCGTGGAGGTAATCGTGCCCCTATCCGATGCCGATGCGGCTTTAATCCCGGGGCTGTGGTCCCTTGCGGCGGGTGACGGGAATCGGGAGGTGGCTGTGCGCGTAGTCGCTCGCTACGGCGACGGGACCTATGCTTGGGAAGGTTACGTGGACCGTAGCGAGGCATCCCTTGACAAGCAAACGCGCACCATCGACGTGATTGTGCGCGTACCAGACCCAATTAATTCAGGCAGCCCGATAGACGGAACAGTTCCTCTCAACGGCAGTCCCCCGCTCCTAGTTGGCAAATTCGTCGAGGTGGAAATAGAGGGTCTTGAATTAGAAGGATACTACCAAGTGCCGCGTGCGGCGCTGCAATCCGGCAACGAGGTTTGGGTCGTCAATGATGGCGGCGTGGTTAGTATCGTTCCGGTACAGGTACTACAACGCACCAACGACGAGGTATATGTGACTGGCGCACTCGCAAGCGGCCAAGCCGTCATCACCGGTGGAATCCAGTTTGCTACCGAAGGCATGCGCGTCCTAACCGGGAGCTGACCCGACTCCATGAGTCATAGCAACGACAATCACCAAGAACGGTCCGGCCCGCTCGCCTACATGGCGGGCAACAGTGTAGCCGCCAACCTGCTGATGTGGGCTATCATCGCCGCCGGGCTGGTGTCGCTGACCGGCCTAGAGCGGGAATCGTGGCCGACGGTCCCTTTCTACCATGTCGAAGTCTCGATGGTCTATCCCGGTGCCACACCGGAGGAAATCGAGGAGTCGATCGTCGTCAAAATCGAAGACCAAGTCAGCGGGTTGGATGATGTAAAGGCGGTCAAGTCCGTAGCGGCCCCGGGCATGGCATCCGTCCGCATTCAGATGGATTCCGGCACGGACATGGCGCAGGCGTTGGACGATATCGAGTCGGCCGTCAATCGCATACAGTCTTTCCCCGCCAGAGCCGAACGTCCCCAATTCAGAGAGATGACCAACCGCCAGAGCATGATGCGGCTCATCGTTTATGGCGATGTATCCGAGCGCTCGCTGAAGGAATTGGCCTACCAGATCGAGGATGAACTGACGGCGCTTCCCTCCGTGTCCCAAGTCGAGGTCAGTGGGGTGCGGAAATACGAGATCTCTATCGAGGTCCCGCTTCATCGGCTAAGAGCTCTTGGACTTACACTCACCGACATCGCCAACACCATTCGACGCAGTTCCCTCGACTTGTCTGCCGGCAGTATCGATACCCGAGAATCTCAAGTGCGGGTTCGGACCCTCGGCCAGAACTACGACCAACAGGATTTCGAAGATATCGTTCTTCTCACAGGTAGTGATGGCACAGTTTTGCGCCTTGGCGATATCGCCGAGGTTCGTGACGGTTTTCAGGAAACAGACCTAATTGTCCGGCATCAGAACCATCCCGCTGTATTCGTCGAAGTCTATCGGGCCGATGGCGAGCAGGTGATGGATGTCGCCACGACCGTTCGGCAGCACTTGGCGAATGAGGTAATCCCGGCTCTGCCAGACGGGGTGGGCATCACCATCTGGAATGACGAATCCCAGGACTACGAGGAACGCGCCGATATTCTGCTCAAGAACGGTATTCTGGGCCTGTTGCTGGTGTTGATCGCACTTAGCCTGTTTCTCGAAATTCGGCTGGCACTATGGGTCGCCGTCGGCCTCGCCGTTTCGGGTATCGGCACTCTGGCCGTCATGTTGGTACTCGACGTCGCGATCAACGCCCAAAGCTTGTTCTCGTTTGTCCTCGCCATAGGTATCATCGTCGATGATGCTATCGTCGTAGCAGAGCACATCCAATACGAACGCAAGCGGGGAACACCCGGGGTCGTGGCTGCGATTCGCGGCGCACGGCGGATAAAAGTGCCGTTGACATTCGCAGTCCTTACTTCGGTGGTAGCCTTCGTCCCGCTATTATTCATCCCCGGTGGCATCGGTGAGTCGTGGCGGGCATTGCCGATCATCATGATCGCCATCCTGCTGATTTCTCTGGTCGAATCGCTGCTAGTGTTGCCCAACCACCTGTCCCATCTGAAGGGGCCGGAATGGGTGCCGACAAATGCTTTCGATCGGTTCTTCGCACGGATCCAGGGTCGCGTGGACGTACTGCTAAACAGGTTCGTGCAAGGCCCTCTAGATCGGGCGCTGCGGTTCGCGACGGACCAGCCCGTGGTGACGATGGCGGGGGCGATAGGAATGCTCGTACTGAGTATATCTCTAATTCCGGCGGGTATCATCCCTACCACATTGGCCGCTGACGTCGAGGGGGATTACGCAACGGTCACTTTGGAGATGCCCGATGGGGCGACCGCACCGAAGACGTACGAGGTGGCGAAGGAACTGGAGGCCGCAGGTCACCGGATCATCGAACGACTTTCGCGCGACCGGCCCGAAGATGCGCCTCCGCTGCTGACTGGTGTAACCGTGATCGTCGGACAGCGGCCAAGAGTCCAGGGTGGGGGGCTTAATCCGGCGCCAACCCTCAATCCAGAAGCCAATGTCGCCACCATCGAATTCAAGCTCCTAGGCGCGCAGCAAAGAGAGATCTCCACCGTAGATTTCGTGCAGGCATGGCGAGAGGAGGTGGGTGTGCTGCCCTACGTGCGCGGCATCACCTTCAGCGGCGAGGTCATCGACTTGGGCAATCCTGTCGAGGCCGTGCTTTCCCATCCAGATCCTGAGCGCCTCGTCCAGATCGCAGACTCCGTGGTCGATGGTCTCCGTGGAATAGGAGGCGTTTACGACGTGCGCTCGGATCACACCCCGGGCATCCCAGAAGTTCAGCTCGAGCTACGGCCAGAAGCGCGGACCCTCGGTCTCACGCTTGAGGAGCTAGCCGGTCAAGCACGCGCCGCGTTCTTCGGCGCAGAGGCCGTCCGGGTGCAGCGCGGCCGGGAAGAGGTCCGGGTCTATGTGCGCCTACCCGCTGATGAGCGGAATTCCATCACCGATGTCGAAGGGTATCTAGTCCGCACGCCGAGCGGGGCCGAGGTTCCGGTCATCAGTGTGGCCTCTCTGAACTCGGGCGTGTCACCGCCGGCCATTCGACGCAAGGATGGTCAGCGAATCGTCACGGTCACCGCGGACGTGGACCCTGCCGTGATTTCCGGCAACGAAGCCAACGAGATTCTGGCCAATTCAATCCTCGCGGATTTGACCGCCGTGTACCCGGACCTGACCTACACATTTGGCGGTGAACAACAACAGCAACTCGAGTCCTTAGATGCGCTGTATCGCGGGTTTGCGATTGCCCTGATCATGATTTTCGTGCTGCTTGCCATCCCCCTCCGCTCCTATACCAAACCGTTCATCATCATGGCCATCATCCCGTTCGGGTTCATCGGCGTGATCCTAGGTCACTGGGTTCTCGGAGTAGCCCTGAGCGCCGTATCCTTTATGGGTATCTTCGGCCTAAGCGGCGTGGTTGTGAACGATTCCCTAGTTATGATTGATTTCATCGATCAAAAACTCAGAGAAGGCACCCCAGTGCGCACTGCGATCATAGAGGGCGCTAAGGGGCGTTTTCATCCGATTATGCTCACTTCCCTTACGACTTTCCTCGGCTTTACACCCCTCATTCTAGAACGCGCCATTCAGGCCCAGTTCCTGATCCCCTTTGCCGCATCGCTCGGCTGCGGCATTCTCTTTACGACGGCCATACTTATGATGGTCGTTCCCGCTCTTTCCACCATCCATCTGCGTCTGATTGCTCCGCGCGGCAGTTCGGAATAAGACTTGCCCCCTAAGCCGAAGAGTTTATGTATATTTAGTACAGTGGCCTTATGATTGAGATAATGCAGGGAGACCAAAGCTGATGACTGTTACTAAAGAGAGTTCGACGACTCAATCTCTCAGTTTGCCCGAAGAGCTCATCCTGATGCTCCTCAACGAGGAGACCGGCTACTTTCATCAGGTGCCCGGCTGGAATTTGCACTGCGCTGTGGTCGGCGCGGTGCTCGGGGAACTTTCGCTGAGATCTCGCATCGACACGGACATGGAGTCCCTGTTCCTGGTGGACCGGACGGAAACGGGCAACCCCGCCTTGGACCCCATACTGAAAGAAATTGCAAGCGATCCCGTTCAACACTCCACTCAGTACTGGATAGAAAGACTCGCTCCCCGTGAGGAGTCGATCCTGGATTCGGCGCTGGACCAATTGGTTAGCCTGAAGATCATAGAACACCACGACGGCGGATTCTATACGCTGGCTCGTACCGGCTGGCAGACGGAACTGTACAGCAACTCCATAGAAGATACGGCGGGTGAGTTTATCAAGTTGCGTATCATGAGGAATATCTTTACCGACGCGATACCCAATCCGAGAGACATCATCATCATTTGCCTCATCAATACGTGCGACGCCTTTCGCTTCATATTCCAACTTGATGACGAAGCAGAAGAGCGCATCAAGTCTATCTGCCAGATGGACCTGATCGGCCGAGCGATTGCAGCAGCGGTGAGCCAGAGCATCCTCGCGCCCTCGCTCCGCCGGCCCTCGCTGACCAAAGAGATTCCAGCCGTGTCCCTGCGCGATCTAGTGTTCAACCGCGAGTTGCGAGAGGGCAGGCTGCCGGCAGGGTTCGCCATTTTGGCCGAAAAGTACGGTCCAGTGTTCGAGCTTCGGCTCCCGTTCCGCAAGAACATGATTGTCCTCGCAGGGTTGAAGACGAATGAATGGGCCCATCGCATGGGGCGGGTGTTCTTGCGGTCGAAGGAGTACTTCGAGGGCGTCGATAAGGCGTATGGCGTGTCGCGCTCAATGCACTCGGTTGACGGTGCCGATCACTTTCGCTTTCGCAAGGCGTTGCAGCCCGCCTACTCTCGCAAGACTTTGACCAGGCGTCTGGACGAGGTCTATGACCTGACCCGCACGCACATGGCGAGTTGGGACATCGGCAGCACGATGCCGGTGCAGGTGATGATGCGACCATTGCTGAACGCGCAGTCATCGCCGCTCCTGGCCAGCATTGACACCCAAGCCGATATTGCCGATGCGCTCGAATACAAGGTACGGGTGCTCAACGTTGGCATCGTCAAGACGATGCCGCGTTTCATGCTCAACACCCTGCCGATGCGCCGCCGGGCGAAGGCCACGCAACGGATCAGAGACCGTATGCAGAATACGCATACGGCCACGCAGCGGGTCGGGAAGCCCAAGGATGTCGTGGATGCGTACCTGGCCCTGCACGCGTCTGATCCCCAGTTCCTGCCCGAATCGGACCTGTCGCTGCCGCTGGGGGCGATCCTGATGACCGCCAGGTACATGGGCG
>JAJEGS010000046.1 GCA_022819745.1 Candidatus Latescibacterota bacterium
GCCTGAGATGGCTCAAACGGTGGATCGCCCACCAACGCCAACGCTTGCCCCCCTTCAATGCACAGTTGGCACCCACAGGAATCAGAACCGTTAGGAAAACCAAAAAACCTAGCAAAAAGTAAAAATGTAAGGGAATCAGACTATGGCCATCAACATGGCAGTACACGGACTGGCTTGGCGTCCAGGCGACGAAATCCTAGCGTCAAACCAAGAATACGGCGCGATTGACAACTGTCTGCATCTGGCCGAACGCCGCCGCGGGGTGGTGGTCAAACGCGCCCAAATCCCCATCCTTCCCGAACGCCCCGAAGACATCCTAAACGCTTTTGACCGCGAATTTACAAACCGCACTAGGCTGGTCTTATGCAGCCATATCACCACTGGTACGGGCCTGATTACTCCCATCAAAGCCCTCGCCCGACTGGCACATGATCGCGGAGCGCTGATTGTAGCAGATGGCGCACACGCTCCGGGCATGATTCCACTGGATCTGCTGGACCTTGGCTGCGACTTTTACGGCGGCAACTGTCACAAATGGCTATGTGCGCCCAAAGGCACTGGATTTCTTTATGCTTCGCCTTCGGCACAAGAGCAGCTCAATCACGTTGTTGCAAGTTGGGGATACAGCCGAGAGGGCGCGAAAAGGGGAGCAGATGGCATTCTACGAATCAATGACCGTCCATTTATGTGGGGCCTTGAAAACTGGGGGACCCGGGACCAAGCCTGTTTTGCCGCCGTCGGCACGGCGATTGAGTTTCAAAAGGCGATCGGCAAAGAACGAGTTCAACAAAGGGGTCGCCAGTTAGCGGCCTATCTGCGGGATCGCTTGGCTGCAACTGGCTGGGCAAAACAGCTCACCCCCTCCGCACCCGTCCTATCCGGCTCCATCTCGGCCTTCCACCTTTCCGGCTTCGACGATCTAGATCTTTATAAGCGATATCGAATCACTGTGCCTACGGCAAAAAGCGACGATGGACACTGGATGCGCGTTTCCACCCACATCTGCAACGGCTTTGACCACGTAGATAGCCTAATAGACGCTTTACAGGAACTGAGAAATGAGTGAAGGTAAGATCGTTGAAAAAACAGAAGTCCCCGCCACAGTCGAATCGCTACAAGCTGACCTCCATGCGCTCGGCGTCAAACCGGGAATGGTCGTGTTGGTGCATTCGTCCTTGAGTGCGATGGGATGGGTGTGCGGAGGATCTGTGGCGGCTATCGCTGCCCTTCAGAAAGCCTTGGGTTCCACTGGAACGCTTGTGATGCCCACCCATTCGCCCGACCTGACTGAACCGAGCGGCTGGGAAAGTCCGCCCGTCCCCGAGTCGTGGTGGCCGGTAATACGCGATAACATGCCGGCCTACGATCCAGAGCTTACCCCTACTCGTTCCATGGGCATTATCGCAGAGACATTTCGCAAGCAACGAGGCGTCCGCCGCAGCGCACATCCACAGGTCTCGTTCTGTGCATGTGGCCCCCAAGCGTCGCGCATCACCGATAATCACGCATTGGCCTTTGGTCTAGGCGAGCATTCGCCGCTCGCGAGAATCTACGACCTGCACGGCTTTATCCTCCTTCTCGGTGTGGATCACAGCAACAATACATCCATGCACCTTGCAGAACACCGGGCGACTTTTCCAACCAAACGCGTCATCCAGCAGGGCGCGCCAATCGCTACGGCGGATTCGCGGAGATGGGCCACCTTTGAAGATGTTGACATCGACAGCTCAGATTTTGATCGCATCGGCGAGGACTTTCTGCGATCAGATGCGGGCCATGTCGTCCGCCGTGGCCGGATTGGTCTTGCAGATTGCCAGCTCATACCACAACGAGACGTCGTGGACTTCACGGTCAGTTGGCTCGAAGAGAATAGGTCGAAATAAATCTAAAGGAGAAGAGACGACGTGTTAGTGAAGATATTCGTAATGCGAGAGGGCTACTTTAGTTCGATTGCCAAGGCTTCCTCTGATCTTGAGGAGGAGATCAATTTGTGGCTTCGTGCAAATCCCAATATTCGGATCGCGAACATCGAGCAGTCGTCGTGCGGCGGCAGCGTGGAGCCATCAAGGACAGTCGTGTCTGTGTGGTACCAGGACAAGGCGACTCAAGCCTAAACCCTGCGACGCACCTCCGTTTAGCGCGCCAACAGGTCGGCAATCAAAGGAGCGGCTTGTTGCAGCGAAGGCAGGATGCTGTACGCTTGGGACTCGGCTTGGGGCGAAGGTTTCTTGAGATCGGGTACCATGATCACGGTCATCCCCGCCGTGTGAGCCGATTGGACTCCGGCTTCTGAATCCTCTAGGGCGATACAAGCAGCCGGGGGCAATTCCAAACGACGGGCTGCTTCTAAGTAGAGGTCCGGGGCTGGCTTGCCACGAGCGACTTGGTCGCTAGTGACAATGTGCTCAAAGCGATCCGCCAAATCGCCCGCTTCCAAAGTCTCCGCGGCCTGTTTGGCGCTGGAAGAAGTTGCTACTGCTCTGGGGACGGCCGCCGCCTCAAGTTGGTCGAGCAAAGGCAGCAGGCCGGGCTTGGTATCAATGCCGTGTTCCTCCACTTGCCGGTACCATTGGTCTGCACCCAACTCGGTAAAGCGCTGCAAGGGAAAAGCGGGGCCAAAGTACGCACCTACCTTTTTCAGGGCGTCTTTGGTCGGAGTGCCAATCAAGGTCAGATAGAACTCGTCGTCTAGGGCATATCCCAATGCCTCGGCGGCTCGTTGCCAAGCAGCTTGATACAAAGGCTCGGTATCGAGCATGAGGCCGTCCATGTCAAAGACGACGGCGCGCAAAGGAGTTGGAGAAGTGCTCATAGGTCATTGGGAGAGGTGTCGAGGTCAGATACGCTCCCAAGATAAGGGCAAACGCGAGTAAGGTCTTGATCTCACAGCATAAACATAGTAGTAAATGCAGGTGACAACAGTATGTCGAACGGACCGTGGTCTCACTTTTCAAGGGGGAAAGACCCATGAGCAATCACATCGTCGTATCGAGCGTTTCCTACGCCCCGATCAGCGGGGAGGACCAGGAGGTGATGGAGCAAACCCACAAGGACCTAAAGGACTTGGTGGGCCGAGTCGCCCGCGCCACTAGCCCCGATCTGATCGTCCTGCCCGAGACCATCTGCCGAAACTGCGACGAGGAAGTGCCAGAGGGGCCGACGACTCAGCTACTAGCTGGCTTAGCCCGGGAGTATAGCTGCTATATCACCGTGCCGGTGCATCAGAAGGAGCGCAAAAGCGGGGCAGTCTTCAACGTCCTCGGGCTGCTCGACCGGCAGGGAGAATTATCCGGTATCTACCGCAAGTACATCCCCGTGTACCCAGAGTTCGACCACGGCACTCGTCCCGGCCCAGGCGCGTCCTTGATCCAGACCGAATTCGGGCCGGTGGGTGGGGTGATCTGCTTTGATCTAAACTTTGGAGAATTGCGTGCCCAGTACAAAAAGCTCAAGCCGAAATTGCTGCTCTTCAGTTCCATGTATCACGGCGGACTAGTGCAGAACTTCTGGGCTTTGGATGTGCAGGCATTTTTTATCGGCTCGGTGTACAAGGGGACGCCCTGTACCATTATCGACCCGCAGGGTACCACGCTAGCACAAAGCAACAACTATCAGAACTGGGCCACGGCGCGTATCAACCTAGACTACGAGGTGGTGCATCTCGACAAGAATCAGGCCAGGTACGACGACATCCACCGGCAGTACGGCGAGACCGTGCGCATTGTCACGACCGGACAGGTGGGCACGTCGGTGATCTACAGCGAGACCGCGGAGCGAACTGCGGCCGAAATTATCGATGAATTCGAGCTAGTGCGGCTGGACGATTACTTCGACTGGTCTAGAGAACTGCGGACGGAGCATCTGGCGTGATCGGCAATGCAAAAGGGCCAACTTCGCAGCGGAAGCCGGCTCTTTTGCAATACCGACGCGAAACTCCCTAAAAATCCACCTGTATCTTCGCCGTAAAGCGATTGATGTGGATCATGTCGTCGGCAAAGATAAAGTCGCGCTGGAAGCGCAAGCCCGCCCGCAGGCGGTCGCTGAGAATCACCTCGGCCCCGACTCCCGGGACGATTCCGAAGTGAGTATCGCCGACCTCGGGCGAGTACAGCTCGGCGTCGAGCGAAAAGTAGTAGTTGAACGGCCGATTGACGTAAGCCGAGCGCACCCCGCCGGCATAGAGGTTGATGTTTTGGTCCAAGATGCGGGCAAATCCCACCTGAAAGGCCACCCATTCCTCGACCATGTAGCCCGCATTAAGCCCCGTAATGAGGTTGGTCTCAGTGTCCTCGGCTTCGCTCTCCATCATCGCCGCCCCCAAAAAGCCCTCGGTGTAGAAGCGACCGTACTGGGCCTTGTAATGGTAGCCGCCCTTGCCGTATTCGCTGCCTTCGGGGCCGTCGGTGCGCCCCGGCGTCGCAGCCTGTGCCCCAATGGCCAGCGCCAGCAGGGCGATCAGTGCAATGCGTCTCATGCTCCGTGCTCCTTTCCCTAGAAGCCGATGCTCCTCTTCTGGAAGTGCTTGGTGATTTCCTTCTGGTCGGTCCAGACGATCTCAGTGGTCGAGATGTCGGTCAACTCAAAGGTCGCCTTGTAGTAGATGACCTTGTCTTTGCCCACCTGCTGTATGGTCGAGGTGATGACCCCGCCGAGCAAGAAGCGCGCGCCGCGCTGGTTGCCCGGTCCCTGAGCCTCGTCTGGACGCACGTAACCCGATTCTTGATACTCGTACTCTTGGGCGATCTCTTGCCGCGCGGCCTTGTCGAGGAACGTAAACTGCCCACTCTGGATGAGCGCAGTCTTGACGTGGTCGTACAGCGCCTGCATGTCGATGTGCTCGGTGGTCTTGTTGCGCGGCATCTCCAAGATGACAACCGGCTTTTCAGCCATCGCCCGGGCATCCGACCAGATCTCCATCGAGCTGATCATCTTCTTGGCGACTAGCTGCATGTCGTTCTGGTTCCACTTGTCGTCGAGCATGGAGATCGCTTCTGGATCTCCGTACTCGCCCTTGGTAAAGGCCCTCGGGCCGCCACAGGCCGCGAGCCCCATAGCCAAGGCGATTGCCGCGAAAACGTAGCGTTTCATCGTAAGCTCCTTTCAATCCCATTCGCACTGGAAATGGGTGCGCACTAAGTGCCAGCGGTTGGCCAGCATCGCGTCCTGCCGGTAGAGCACTTGGAGGCTGCATTGGCGCTCCAGCGACGCGGCTGGATACTCGAACACGAACTCCTGCACCCCGGCCCGGTCCGCCTCGGGAATATCGGCTGAAGTGTAGATATCCGGTTTGGTCGAGGTAAAAACTAGGGCCTTTTTGCGGCCATAGGTCTTGAGCGGGACCTCGGAGGCAAAGGTCACGCGCCGCACCTTTTTGGGCAGCAGCAGATCGGTGTTGTCGATCAGCGCATCGCGCTGCCAGCGGCCGGCGAGGATCGCTTGCAAGTTGCCGATAAAGACCCGCTCCTTGTCGCCGTCGGGCACGATCAAGTAGAGATAGCCCTTGCGCGCCTGCGTCGATACGGTGGCCTTGCCGCCCAATCCCTCAAAATCGAGGGCGATCGTCAGCCCGAACGAGCGGTTGGGCGGCAGCGCGTGGAGCGATACCGCCTGGATCACCTGCTCGGCGACGCCGGCTTGCTTCAATTCCACCAAGGCATCTACCGAGGCGTCGCAGACGCAGCGCCGCTCTTCGAGCATTTTGACGATTGCATCGGTATTGAACTTGTTGGCGCTCAGCTTGCGCACGTCGTCGAGGCTCATCGGCAGTTGATCCGAGCGCTCGTAGTAGCGCTTGGGTAGCTGGCCGCCGTCCCAATCGACGATATTGATGATCGCCCCTTCCTCCAGCGGGTCCGTTACCTGATCGGCAGCCCGCGTGCTCTGCTGCGCCGCGGCCGGCAGCGCCAACGCCAGCGCGGCGATCCATAATTTGAGGTACATGATTTTTGCTCCTCAGCGAAAAGTGCGAAAGTTTAGGAAGACCTTTTCTCCGTCCGCCACCGCCACCTCGGGCAGCGTCTCTACAGATAGGACCCGTCCTCGGTCGTCGAGCAACTCTAGGGTCGGAGCAGCCGTGCCTGGTGCCACCGCTAGCCGAGCGATGCGGATGGCGTGTGGTAGCGCCAGCCAGCCGCGCGTGTCAGCCGCCTCGGTGGCCACGCCGAAGAGGTTGACCAAGCCTCCCAGCGCTTTGCCCAATCCCTCCTTGGCCCAGTCATTCTCGTCGTCGTCGTCATCGTCCTCAAAGGCTTTTTCAATACTCTTGGACGCTAGGTATTTGGCCAAGTTGCGGGCGACGGCGCGCAGCAGGATGGTATCGAATTTCTGCGCAAAAGTCCGCTGGGCAATTGCGTCCAAGTCCTCGGCTGTGGCTGCCAGCGCACTCTGGTCGCCAGCGCGCAACCGCACCCCGGCCACCTGCGAGGGCACCTCCCGGTATTCGGGCAATGCCACCCGAAGCCAGTAATCTACGTGCCGGCGCTTGTACACGTGCGGATGGTGATAGCGATGGACGGCCCGCTCCGACACCGTCCACACCTCCCACTTCCCTTCGTCCTCCAGAATCGGCACGCTGAACTCGACTTGATGCTTGCGGGGCACAAAGCCGCTCTCGACGAAGACCACCAACTCGCCGCCAGAGGTCGGCTGCAGCTCCGCTGGCTCAAGCTGGTAGCGCTCGGTGTATTCCGCGACCTCGTCTTCGTATCCTAGCCGCTGGGCCAGCCGCGCTAGGTCGATTATCAGCATTCGCGGCGCTTGCAGATCAAAGGCCGCTTCGTACGCGCGATAGCCCTTTAGGGCATCTTTGTAGGAAATGTACGCGTCGTTCCACTCGCCCTCGGCCTCAAAAAAGAGACCAGTCATGTACTGCAAAAAGGCGTCGTTTTTATAGCTGAGCTCGTATTCAGCTTGTTGCGCGTAATTTTCGAGCTTCAGGTTGGCCTTGCGGCACTCGACTAACGCTGCCTGCCGATCGCCCAGCCGGGCGTAGTTCATGGCGCGGTAGTAGTGGATCAGGGCTAGCTCGAACTCCTCGCCTCGGTAGGCGACAATCGAATCATTGGACAGCAAGGCCGCGATTTCGCGCGAGACCGAGCGGGTGTAGAGCTGGTCGCTCAGCCGCTCAGCCCGTTCAAACTCCACGTTGGACGCCTCGTATTGGCCTTGATAGTGCAAAATCAGCCCCTTTTCCAGGTGGTAGAGCAGCTTATTGGTCTTGCCAGAGGGCTTTTCCAGCTTGCCGAGGGCCGCTTCGTAGTTGCCCTTTTCTAGCTGGTTGAGCGAACGAGACACATAGCCCGAATAAGCGGCCCCGCAACCGCTCAACAAGAGCAGCAGGACAACGCTGAGACCGATGACCGATCTGCTGCTTCCCTGCATAAGTGATTCCATCCATTGCCCTCGCGCCAGCGACATCCACGAGTAACCGTGTGCCATATATAACACCTAAGCGCGGAAAAAGTGTCCCCTTTTATTTGACCTCGCCCCAAGTGTTCGCTGTCGAGGTGCAGGGCGGGGCTGCCCAGACCTTTTCGGCCGTCGGCGTAGCGTCCAAAATCGCTTCGACCGCGCCGTCATCCCAGCTAATCCGAATCCGCATTGCAGCCCTCCTGAAAACTTGCCCAAATCTTTGACTTTTCATAATATAAGTGCCCATTCATCGCCCGCAAAAACGCCCGCCACACAGGTAAAAATCATGGAAAAACCCAACGTCGTCGTCATCGGCTATGGCTTTGCCGGCCGCTGCTTCCACGCCTATCTAGTGGGGCTAGCCAGCGGCCTGAACCTCTACGGCATTGCCACCAGCCGGCCAGAAGCCCGCGACCAGATTCGGCGCGACTTGGGGGTAAAGACCTTCCGCCACTTCGACGAAGTGCTAGCCGATCCAGCCGTCGATCTGGTCGTCCTCGCCACGCCCAACGACCTCCACGCCCCGCACGCGATCCAAGCGATGGCGGCCGGCAAACACGTCGTCACCGACAAGCCCATGTGCTTGAGCATGGCCGAGGCCGACCAGATGATCGCCGCCAGCCAAGCGCACGACCGCTTGCTCAGCGTCTTTCAGAACCGCCGCTGGGACGGCGATTTCCTCGCCGTGAAAGACGCACTGGCCCGAGGGCTGCTCGGCGATCTCTTTTTGCTGGAGATGTTCTGGGGCCAATACGGCCCCCCGCGCGGGTGGCGCAGCATCGCGCGGCACGGCGGCGGCAAGTTCTTCGATCTAGGCGCGCATCTGGTCGATCAGGCTCTCCAGCTCATCGACGCACCGCTGACAAAGGTGTACGCCTCCTTCCACTCCGGCGACCCGCTCAGCATCGACGTCGAGTCCCACGCGCTGGCCGTGCTCCACTTTGCCAACGGCGTCGAAGCGCGCGTGGAGACCTCGTCGCTGGCCAGCAAAGCCAAACCGCGCTGGTACGTGCTGGGCACAGAAGGCGCGCTGGTCAAAGAGGGCGTTGACCCGCAGGAAAAGGCCATGATCGCCGGCGATATCGACGCGGCCGAAGAAGCGCCCGAGCACTACGCCCACCTCTATAGAGCCGCAGAGGAAACCATCATTGAGACGGCACCCGGCCGCTGGCGTTCCTACTACGAAAACATCGCCGACGCGCTAGCCGGCCGCGCCGCACTAGCCGTCACCGCCCAGAGCGTGCGGCAGACCATGGTCGCCATTGAAGCCGCCCGGCTCTCCGCCGCCGAGCAGCGGCCCGTGGCCCCGGAGGAAGTCGGGTGAAATTGCAGCCGGGCAACTACGGCAAGGAGACCAGCTTTGAGGTCCGCACCTTCGACGCTGAGATGCCCCTCGACGAATACGCCCGCCTGCCCAAACATCCGCTCTATCTGGTACTCGACAATTTGCGCAGCGCCTTCAATGTCGGCTCGATCTTCCGCACAGCCGACGCCGCCCGCTTGCAAGGCATCTACACCTGCGGCTACACGGCCCATCCTCCCCATCCCAAGCTCGACAAGACGGCGTTGGGCACCCTGTCGTACATCGAGACCCGCCACTTTGCCACTACCCTCCAGGCCATTGAGCACTTGCGCACTCGTCAGGTGCCGGTGTGGGCGCTGGAGACGACATCGCACAGCCGCTGTTACACCGAGTTAGCGTATCCGCGTCCCTTGGCCTTAATCGTGGGCAATGAGGCCCTCGGGGTCGATTGCGACGCACTCGAACGCTGCGACGAGTTGGTCGAGATACCCATGTACGGCTACAAAAACAGCCTCAATGTGGCCGCGGCCAGCGCCGTTCTCGTCTTTGAGGTCCTGCGCCAATGGCAGGCCGTCAGCCCGACCTACCAGCCCACCACCCATGACTGAAGCCGCCCCGCAGACTCGGGGGCTAGCCGCCCGCTTGCTCCGCGACTGGCTCGGCTTTGAGTTCGTCTCCCGCATCTACCTCTACAGTGCGCTCATCGGCCTGATTGCCGGCTTGGGGGCCGTGTTATTTACCTACGGCCTCGAATTGGCCAAGTTCCTGCTAGTCGAGAAATTGGCTGGCTACCGCCAGATTCATCCCCACAACAGGGCGCTATTCGATTTCTCCTTCCTCGACGCGCCTACCTACGGAGAGTATTTGTGGCTGTTGTTGCTGCTACCGGCGCTGGGTGGCCTGCTCAGCGGCTACCTGACGCACCGCTTCGCGCCCGAAGCCCAAGGCGCGGGCACCGACGCCATGATCGATGCCTTCCACAACCAGCGCGGCCACATCCGCCCCATCGTCGCCCCGGTCAAGGCCCTGGCAACCATCGTCACGCTCGCCTCGGGTGGTGCCGCTGGTCAGCAAGGTCCTTTGGTGCATATTGGCGCGGGCTTGGGCTCTTGGGTCGGCGACAAACTCAAGCTCTCGGTGGCCCAGCGGCGGATTTTGTTGCTGGCGGGCACAGCCGGCGGGTTGGGCGCAATTTTCCGCGCACCATTGGGCGCGGCGATTGCCAGCGTAGAAGTGCTCTACCGCGAAGACTTTGAAAGCGACGCGCTCATCCCCTGCGTCATCAGCTCCTTTGTCGCCTACGCTATCTACATAGCCGTCTTTGGTTTCTCACACATTTTCGCTCTGCCCGACCTGCTGTTCACCGATGTGCGCGAGTTGATTTTCTATTTAGTCTTGGGATTTTTCTGCGCCTTGGTCGGCATTTTTTACGTCAAGACCCTGCGCTTTGCGCGCACCCTCTTTGACCGCCTGCCCCTGCCCCGCTACTGGATCGTCTGCTGCGGGGGCTTGCTGGTGGGGGTGGCGGCCTTTATCGACCCGCAAGTGCTGGGCGATGGGTTTGGCGTCATTCAACGGGGGCTCGACGGCGAACTCGCAATCCGCGCCTTCTTAGCCCTCGCCCTGCTCAAAATCCTCGCCTCTAGCTGCACAATCTCCAGCGGCGGCTCGGGCGGCGTCTTTGGCCCCTCGCTCTTTATCGGCGGGATGCTCGGCGGTGCCGTGGGCCTGCTGGGCCAACAGTACTTTCCCGACATCGTCCACCAACCGGCCGCTTATATCGTGGTGGGCATGGCCTCGTTTTTTGGCGCGGTGGCCAATACGCCGCTAGCGGCCCTGATTCTCGTCATCGAAATGAGCGGCTCCTACCACCTGCTGCCGCCGCTGATGGTCGTCAGCGCCCTCGCGCTGATCTTCGCGCGCAACTTTTCCATCTACCAAAACCAAGTCCAAAACAAGTTCCACTCTCCGGCCCATATCAAAGACCTGACCGTCAACGTGTTACACGATCTCCAAGTCCGCGAAGTATTCCCCCGCCTCAAAAACACCTCCGAGGCCATCGTCAGCAATCGACTTTCCTACTTTTCCCTGAGTGCCCTAAGCAAAAAACTGGGCCATCTACACTTTGTCGTCACCGATGACGGCGGCGGCTTGCGCGGCATGATCAGCCTCGAAGACCTCGACCTGCCCGAAGACGAGATGCTGCGCAACCTAGTCCTCATTGAGGACATGGTCGTCGATGACGTCCGGCCCATTGATGCGGATGACAACCTGCACGAGGCTCTGCAAAAGCTGCTGGATTCTGGCTACGACAAGCTGCCGGTGATGAACACTACAGACGAAGGGGAAAGCGAGTTTTGGGGCTATCTGATGCACTCAGATCTGATGCGGGTGTACCACGAGGAAGTCATTCGGTTGGAGGGACAGGATTGACCTCCTCATTTGCGCCTTCTCGATAGGGCGCGTGCAGATAGTGTTTCGCTCGTTGGTGGCTGTCCGCGTGGTCGGGCAAGCGCCGCACCCGCTGGTAGCGCAGCACCGCGTCCTCGCGGCGGCCGGCTAGGTCGTGTACTTGGCCGAGCAGCAGGTTGGCCAGCACGGCAAACGCTAAGTCTCGCTTGCGCTCGGAATTGGCGGCGAGGCTATCAGTTGTCGCTAGATGGTCGGCGGCCTCTGGAAAGCGCCGTTCAAAATAAGCGTATTTGCCTGCGTAGTAATGCGCCTCCAAGCGACCGTGGAGGTGATAGCCGGTCTGGCCGGCCAAGCTGCGCCGCACGTATTCTTCGTACAGAGCCACGCCCGATCGCCAGCGGCCGAGTTCGACCATAAGCCGCGCAGTGTAGCGGTGGAAGACGGCGTTGTCGGGGTAGCGCACGTAGAGTTCCTCGAAATAGGGCAGTGCTCTGCGGTTGTCCTTTTCAAAAATCCGGTAGATCTGGCCGAGGAAGTAGGCGGCCTCAGTGCTAGCGTAGGCTCCCTCGCTGGCGACTTCCTTGAGCTGCTGGAGGCCCAGCAAGCGATCTCCGTCGGGCAAAAAGGCCATGATTGGACGAAGAATTCGGTGGCGTTGGGGCATGACCTCGGCGAAGTAGTGATATAGGCCCTGGCCAAAGAGGATGTCCTTGTTGGTCGGCTCGAGCTGACGGCTCTTCTTCAGGAGGGGTAGGCCGCGCAATCCGTCGCGCGCTGCCCTTAGGTACTGCTCTCTGTCGCCGTACAGGCGGCCGCGGAAACCAATGGCACCGCCCTTGAAGAGAATCGCGTCGAAGTCCATCGGGTCTTCTTTTAGACGCCGGTCGCAGACCTCAATGCACTGCTTGAGCCGGGCGTGGAACTCTGCGTCGTGGGTTTTGTCGGGCAAGTCGATGAGGATTCGCCACCAAGAAACCATCGCGCGAAAGAAGTAGCCGAGCGGGTTGTCCGGCTCGGCCGCGACGATGTCCTGAAAGTGGCGTTCGGCCTCCTCAAAGCGCAGATTGTAGATCAGGTCTATGCCCCGCTGAATGCGCGCATCAAAGCCGCGCATCGTATAGGTGTCCTCGCTCCAAGCGGGCAGAACCAGTGAGCAGCAGAGCAAAACCGCGCCTATGGGGCGTAGTGCATTCAAGGAACAGACCTCATGGCTTAACAGTAAAACCTAAGTACACGACAGTAGAAGCGGTATGAGATGCTTCGCTTCGCTCAGCATGACAACATGAAGCGTCAGCACCTGTCATGCTGAGCGGAGCAAAGCGGAGTCGAAACATCTTATTCCTCAATGCCCATGCGTAACGTTACTGGCGTGTACTAAGCAGTGAAACAAAAACCAAGCCGTTCAAGAGTAGGATAAAAACGAACTATGGCAACTGTGCAATGCGACATCGCGATCATCGGCGGCGGCTCGGCCGGGTACGCCGCAGCGCGCACGGCCCACGCAGCCGGCGCAAATGTCGCGGTTATCGATCAAGGTCCCTGGGGGGGGCTGTGCATTCTGCGCGGCTGTATGCCCAGCAAGGCGATCCTGCGCTCCGCCGAAATAGCCTCGCATCTAGGCCGCGCCGCCGAGTTCGGCCTAGCACCGGTGGAAGTCCGCGCGGATTTAGCCGCCATCGTCGAGCGCAAGGCGCGGCTGGTCGCCGACTTTGCCGCCTATCGCCGCGAGCAACTAAGCGACGGCCGCTTCGCGCTCTACGAAGCGCGCGGCCGCTTCCTCTCGCCGCAGAAGCTCCAGGCCGACAACGACATCATTGAGGCCGGGCATTTCATCATCGCCACCGGCTCCACGCCTCACCACATCCCAATACCAGGGCTGGACCAAGTCGGCTACCTCACCAGCGACGAGATTCTCGACCTGCGCCAGCAGCCAGCGAGCCTCCTCGTCCTCGGCGGCGGCGCGGTTGCCGTCGAGTTGGCCCAGTTCTTTCAGCGCATTGGCACGCAGGTGACGCTCATCCAGCGCAGCGATCACATTCTCTCCGCTGGCGACGAGGATTTGGCGCGACCAGTTGAAGCACACTTCCGCGAGGAAGGCATGGAGGTGTACACTGGCACCCAACTGCGCCAATTCACCGAGGAAAACGGGCGCAAGACGGCGCATTTTTCCCACGGCGGCGCAGAAAAAACAGCCTCGGCAGATCTCATTCTCCAAGCCCTCGGCCGCCGCCCACTCATCGACGAATTGGGCTTGGACCAGGCTGGCGTCGAGGTCGCCGACGGGCGCATTGTCGTCGATGCGGCCATGCGCACCAGCCAGCCCCACATCTACGCCGTCGGCGACGTCAACGGCGAGCACGAAATCGTCCACATCGCCATTGAGCAAGGCGAGATCGCCGCGTACAATGCCACGCATCCCGACCGCCCCGAGCACCGCTTCGACGACCGTCTCAACGCGCTGGTCGTATTTACCGACCCGCAGGTGGCCAGCGTCGGCCTCAGCGAGCGGGACTGCCGCGCTGCGGACCGGCCCTATTTGGTCGCCAGCTACCCTTTTGACGACCACGGCAAGTCGCTGACCATGGGCGAGACCTGCGGCCACGTAAAAATCCTCTGCGACCCGCGCTCGGGCGAAGTGCTCGGCGGCCACATTGTCGGGCCGGAGGCCGGTGAGCTGATCCACGCGCTGATCGCGGTGATGTACTTTCGAGGGACTGTGCAGGATTTTGCTAAAATGCCCCATTATCATCCGACCTTGGCGGAGATTCTCACCTATCCAGCCGAGGAATTGGCGGATCAGTTGGGGTAGGAACGTCTCTTGTGAGTGCCCTATATTAGACTAAAATTACGGAAGCGGTATAAGATGCTTCGCTTAGCATGACAGCATGGGGCGTCAACACTTGTCATGCTGAGCGGAGCAAAGCGGAGTCGAAGCATCTTATACCTCGATGCCATACGCAACATCCATTCTAGAGGATTAGAGCTACAAAGGGAGTCGTTATGTCTGCGTCTTACGATGTCGTCATTGCCGGGGCGGGAGCAGCGGGAGCGGTGCTTGCGGCGCGGCTCAGCGAGGATCGGAGTCGGTCGGTCTTGCTGCTGGAGGCCGGGCCGGATTTTGCTGCGGTTGAAGACTTGCCCGAGGAGATTCACTATGCGTATGGGCGCGATCGCAATATCTGGGATCGCGCCTTTGGCTTGGGCACTCGATTTGGCTGGGAGTATCGCGCCCGGGCCACGGACTTGCGCCCCGATATGTTTGTGCCGCGCGGCAAAATCGTCGGCGGGTCGAGTGCGGTCAACGCACAGATTTTTCTGCGCGGGGTGCCCCAAGACTACGACTCGTGGGCCGCAGCGGGCAACGACCTGTGGAGCCACGATGCCCTGTTGCCCTTTTTGTGCCGTCTCGAATCCGACCCGGACTACGGCGACGCTCCCTATCACGGTGCCGACGGTCCCATCCGCGCCCGGCGGTTCAAAGATCGCGAACTCAACCCCGAGCACCGCGCCTTCTACGAGGCCGCGCTCGCCGCTGGCTACCCCGACTGCCCCGACCACAACGACCCTGATTCTACTGGCGTCGGCCCCTTGGCCCTCAACAACGCCGAGAGCATCCGCTGGAGCACCAATATCGGCTACCTCGACCCGGCACGCGGTCGCTCCAACCTCACCATTCAAGCCAACACCCACGTCCACCGCGTACTCTTTGACGGCCAGCGCGCCACCGGTCTGCTCGTCGAGCGCGACGGTGCCCTCTCCACGGTCCACGGCGGAGAAATCGTGCTGTGCGGCGGGGCGATTGGTTCGCCGCAGACGCTCTTGCTGTCGGGCGTTGGGCCATCCGCGCACTTGGAGGCCATGGGTGTTGACGTGGTGTGCGACCTGCCCGGCGTCGGCCAGAATCTGCGCGACCATCCGCAAGTGAGCGTAACGCTGCGGGCCAAGAACGAATACCTCGGCGACGGCACGGAGCCTCGGCTGCAAATCGGTCTGCGCTACACGGCCGCCGGATCGGATTTGCGCAACGACATGTTCATTATCCCGGCCTCCTTTGCCACGACCGAGGGCTACTACACCTCGTCGCATTCCAAACCCTTGGGCTTTTACTTGGTCGGCTGCATCTATTTGGCCGAGGGAAAAGGTGAGCTCAAACTGGCTTCCACCGACCCCCATGTGCAGCCCGTGCTCGACTACAACTACTTGGACGAGCCTTCAGACTGCCGCCGCCTGCGCGAATCCATCCGCATCATCATCGACCTGCTCAACCACGATGCGCTCAACGCCCTCGTCGTCGAGCGCATCGGCCCCACCGACGCCGAACTCGACACCGACGCCGCGCTCGACGAGTGGATGCGGCGCGAAGTGGGCACCAGCCACCACGTCTCCTCGACCTGCAAGATGGGACCAGCGAGCGACGCAATGGCCGTCGTCGATCAGCACAGCCGAGTACACGGCCTCGAAAACCTGCGCGTCGCCGACGCAGCCATCATGCCCGACTGCGTGCGCGCCAACACCAACATCACCTCCATGGCCATTGGCGAGCGCATCGCCGATCTCATGCGTTGAAAGAAGTTTTGGCGATCATCGGCGACTTTGGTAACCCGTGTGGCGTACTAAAGCCGCCAGAAGCTATTTCTTGCTTTAGAGAACGCGAAAAAGCACCCTAGCCCATCCGCAACGCCCGATTCCCCAGCGGCAAATCCACCCGCCTATTGCCCTGCCGATGCGACTCCCGCAAGCCAATGGCAATCTCCAACGCCTCGTGCCCAAATTCCCCCGGGCAAATCCGCTCTTCCCCCTCCTCAATCGCCCGACAGACGCCCTCTATGGCATCGACCATGGACGAGCGCGGATGCCACGGGTTGGGAAACGGCCGCTGGATCGGCTCGCCAGTCTCTGGATGCGCCCCCCACAACTCGAATTGCGCGTGGGCATTGCGCGAGACGATCATCCCGCGCTCGCCGATAAACTCCAAGGTCCACCCATGCCCCGAGCGGTCGGCGCGGGAATTCAAAAAGCCGCGCACTCCGTTGGCGTAGGCAATGTAGCCCGAGCCAGATAAATCCCGATCGGCCGCGGCCTGCGCGTCGTCGTCCATCTCGCCCACCACCCACTCGGCCGGCGCTCCGGCAAACAGCCGAAACAAGGCCAGCGTATGGCTTTGCAGATTCGACAGGGTGTGTGGGCTGTGGCAGACCATGGAGCGCAACCGGCCAATCGCGCCGTCGGCTATGGCCTGACGCGCATTGGTGTACCAGTTGTACCAGTTGAGATGGCAGGCGATGGATAGAATTGTGCCGCTTGCCTTGCACGCCGCGATCATGGCATCGGCCTCGGCCAAGGTGCGGCACATCGGTTTGGTGGCAAAAATCGCCCGCACCCCGGCCTCGGCTAGGCCGATGACCACCTCGGCGCGCTCGTCGGGCCGCGTCGTCACCGCCACTACGTCGGGCTGCTCTTGGGCGACCAACTCGCGGTAGTCTTCGTACAGGGCGTCCACCCCCCAGCGCTGGGCAAAGTCGTCCAACTTGGCTCGGTCCACGTCGGCCGCGCCGATCAACTCAATGCCCCGCGCTTCGATCATGGCCGGGGCGTGTGCCCACGGCCAGGGATAGTGCGGCATCCCAATGTGCTCGTCGTCAATGGTGCTGCCCATCCGCCCGCAGCCGACCACTGCGCCGCGATACGATCCACGCGGCTGCGTCGCCGCGATCTGTTCATAGGCTTTGCCCAACGGTTGTGCCATGTCGTATCTCCTCTGCGTAAAATTGCTAAAAAGGGTCTGATTAACTAGAATTAAGATGTGCACTTTGCTTCCTCCGACCAAGGAAGAAGCCTCCCATGTACGTCGATATTCAGTAATTTAATTTGAGCCATGCGCCTTGCTTTTTACACCTATAGCTACACCGACCGGCTCGAAATGCCGCTCGAGCCGGCACTGAAAAAAATCGCCGCTACTGGCTACGACGGCATCGACATTTCGGGGACCCACGGGCCGTCGGCAGACCCGCGCTCAGTGACGCCCGAGTTGCGCACGCAGACGCGGAGCATTGCCGAGCGGCTGGGCCTCACCATCGAAGCCGTCATCACCCACGCCAATCTCGCCGATTCGCTCTTTACCGACGAACCGCTCGACCTCAAGGGGTCGGTCGATTTGGCTGTGGACGTCGGCGCACCGCTCGTCGTCTTCCACATGGGCGGTCCCAAAGACGACGACGCTCAGCGAGCCGAGGCTTGGCGGCGAGTAGTCGCCTATCTCCAAGACGCGCTTGCCTACGCAGTGCCCCGCAATGTGCAGTTGGCAGTCGATGGCGTGTGGGCCGGTTGGCTCACCGACACCCCCGAGCGCTTCTTGGAGCTGCACGACGAGGTCGGCAGCGCGTCCTTTGGCATCAATTTCGATCCGTGCTATCTGACGCTCCTCGGGTTGGATCCGGTCGCGGTCGCCCATCAGTGGCAGGGACGCATCGTCCACGCCCACCTCAAGGACCACATCGGCACCTATCCCGACTGGGACCACAAAATTCCCGGTCGTGGAAGCCTCGACTATCCGCGCATCGTGCAGGGGCTCCAAGACATCGGTTTTGCTGCAGCCATGGCGATAGAGACGTTTGTCACCATGGATTTCGACGAATCCTGCGCGGTCGGCTACGCAGCGTTGGCACCGGCGCTGAGCAGGGGCCGCTAGCGTATCTTCTCTAGCGCGGGGATTCGGCAGAGGTCCACTGGAGAGCCTGAACAAAAGAAGATGGTTGAATCAATAGACCAAATTTATTTAGACAATAATGCCACGACGCGCCCCTTGCCGGAAGTGGTCGATGCGGTCGTTGAGTCGATGACGACTAGATACGGGAACCCATCTAGTCCACATCAACTTGGCGCGGGTGCCCGCGATGCCTTGTCCGAGGCCCGCCATCGCGTCGCCGACCTCGTTGGTTCAGAGCCGGAACAGATTCTATTCACTTCGGGGGGAACCGAGGCCAATAACCTTGTTCTCCAAGGCGTCTGCTCACATAAGCGGGGGGCGAGGCTCATCACGACGGCGATCGAGCACTCTTCTGTCTTGAAGACGGCCCAAGCTCTGCAAGATGCGGATATAGAAATCACTATTCTACCAGTGGATCAACGTGGTCGGGTCAGCCCACCTAGCCTTGAAGCTGCGCTAGATGAGCCGGCAAGTCTTGTGTCCGTTCAGTGGGCAAATAGCGAAACCGGCACCGTACAACCGATTGAAGAACTAGGTGAAATTTGCCGCCGTCGCCTAGTGCCGTTTCATGTCGATGCGGCTCAAGCTATTGGTCGCGTTCCTATCTCGTTGCCCGATCTTCCAGTCGATTTCCTGACGTTCACCGCACACAAAATTCACGGCCCGAAGGGAATTGGCGCGATTTGCAGCAAGGAAGAGAATATGCTCTCTCCCCTGCTCTTCGGCGGCGATCAGGAGAGTGGGATGCGTCCAGGAACCGAAAATCTGCCTGGGATCATTGGTTTCGGTATAGCTGCTGATGTTCGTTCTCGCCAGCTAAACGAGGCCATAGCCCATCTTGAGGCCCTAAGAGGGATATTTGAGGAACATCTTGCAGGCGCTGCACTAGAGCTTCATATTAATGGAGATCGCAATAATCGCGTTCCCAATACCTCCAACATTCATTTTCCGTCCATAGAAGGCATGGCTCTTATGGCCCAACTTGATCAGGTGGGTATCATCTGCTCGCAGACCTCTGCCTGCGTGAGCCAGCGCCCCGAGCCTTCTCATGTATTACTTGCTATGGGACTAACGGAAGATCAAGCCTTCGCAAGCGTTCGGTTCTCTTTTTCGGTGCTCAACTCGCTTGAAGAAGCCAAGCAGGCCGCAGAATCGGTCTGTTTAGTCTATCAACGCTTACTTTCACTGGAACGGCTGACTGGGTAAGTAACTGTGAGATTTGGAGGACACGAAACTTTCGCAGTACGAGAAGATTGGCTCGTTAAGGGCCTCGATCTTCTCAATGAAGACGCGGACGCTTTTAAGGACCCATTCGTATCCGACCGCCTAGGCGTCGGTCGCAATATGGCCAAGTCGATTCGGCATTGGCTACAGGTAACAGGTCTTGTAGAAACAAAGAAGAACAGTCGCAGTGATTCGCCGACCATCACCCCTGTCGGCAAAACCATCCAGCAAAATGACCGCTATTTCTTGCACCTCGGCACTTGGTGGGTGCTACACATCAACTTGGTAACGTGCGGGACCGATGCCGTTGCATGGTATTGGTTCTTTAATCAGTTCTCGCATGGGCGCTTCGACCGTATCCGCTGTTCGGGAGACCTTCAGCGACAGCTTGCGGTCGAAGGACAACGCCCTCCTAGTCCAAAGACCCTCTCACGGGATATAGCTTGTCTATTATCCAGTTACGCAACACCGATCCCTCCCACTCAGGAGGATCCCGAAGACGGCCATGAGTGTCCGTTCCGGTCGCTAGGACTGATCACGTATCTGCGTGAATCAGACACCTATCAGCTAAATCGCCGCAAAAAGGATGTTCCGTTCGAGATCGTTGGATATGCTTTCGCTATAGCATCTCCAGAAGATGAAGATAGCGGCGACTTTTTTGATCTCAATTTGTCGGAAGCCATAGCCAAGCCTAAATGTCCAGGAAGAACATTGGCCTTAGATGCGGATGCGTTGATCAATCTCCTAGGCGAGGCTGAAGAAGCTCTAGGAACAGAGCTAATTCACACGCATACTCTTGGAGGCGAACGCTTCGTCAGAGTAAGAGGGTTGTCGCCGTCTGATTGGCTAGAGAAGTACTACCTCGGAGCAGGACGATGATAGGTACAACAGACCGATTTTTCAAGTCGGTTAGTCTGCTCCTCGACAGGGATCATCCCGACCGATTTTCACATTTTTATCCCACCAAAAAGAGCACCCAAGTCATCCAAGCTGTGCTTGATGGAAAGCCTGCTGCTGCTTCAATGGTAGTCGCTGCGTATGGCTCTGGGAAATCACTGGCTGCTGGAATAGCGACCATGGCGGTCGAGAACACATCCTCAGCAAGAAAGGTGCTCTCCGTAATTGGTGAGCGTCTCGCCGCTGTTGACAAAAAACTCAGTGCCACCGTTGCAACTCGTATAAAAAGTCGCACTCAAGGTCTAACCATCGTACTTGAAGGGCATCAACCTGACCTTGCTGGCGCTATCATCGAGCAGGCGAAGCAACAGCTCAGATATTTTCGGGAACCACGTCGGTACAACGGCGAGATACTTCACATTTTAGATGCAGTTTCTCAAAGGGCACATAAACAAGACCACGACCGCATTTCAATAATATGGGATGAGTTTGGTCGGCATCTTGAAGCCCTTGCTTCTTCTGGACATGCGGAAGTTCTTTCCGAAGTCCAACAGATTGCTGAGTGGGCCTCTCGACAGGATGAACCTACTGCCACATTCACTATCCTACTGCACCAGACCTTCTTCCACTATGTTGGCAATCTAAGCCAAGCCGCACGCAACAGTTGGAGAAAAATTGAGGGGCGCTTCGGATTGGTCCGCTACGTCGAAGACAGTCGGGAGATGTACGAATTGATCGCCTCAGTGATCGAACAGTCCCGAGATATTCGTCGGCCCCCGACTCTTAAAGCTAGTGAGAAGACGGCGGAACGAGCGCTGGAATTAGGCTTGTTTGAGTCGTTTGAAAATAAGGGGAAGCTCACGCAAGCTCTAAGAAGTGCCTACCCTTTGCATCCGGCTGCCCTGCACATGCTGCCACGGGTAGCGGCTCGTCTCGCACAAAATGAGCGAACCGTCTTTTCTTTTTTGCAAGAGGCTGATCTAGGCCAGTCGCAAACTCTGCATAACCTGTACCAATATTTTTCAGAGGCGATGGAAGCCGATACGGGAATCGGCGGAACACACCGTAGATGGCTCGAAAGCGAAAGTGCCCTTTCAAAGGCAGCCGCTGAGGAAGAAAGCGAGATTATAGCGGCGGCGGCTCTTCTCGGGCTTGGCATTTCAGGTGAACGCGTCCGCGTTCGCAAAGATGTTCTCAGGTTTGCTGTCACTGATGTCAATGATCTCTCCCAAGATGTTATTGAGCAAACCATTGATGGCCTGATTGACCGAAATCTGCTGCTCTACCGGCAACGCAATGACGACATCTCGGTCTGGCACGGAACCGATGTTGACCTACGCGCTCATTTGGAGGAAGAAAAGCTCCGCATTAGCTTGGAACTCAATACCGTTGAGATTCTGTCAAAAGAGCATCCTCCACCCTATTGGCGGCCCGTTGCCCATAATGTGAAGAATCGTATTCGACGTTTTTTCGCCGGTGCATACGTATCCGCGAACGATCTACTGCGAGAAGGTGCAGAACATCCACTATTGCAATTAGGGGCTGACGAAGACGGGCGCGTTGTTTATTGCCTTGTCGAGACGAGCGAAGAAATCCTTGAGCTACGCTCTTTCGTACGGGAGCTTTCCTCGATTGACCTAGGGATTATCCTCGTTGTTCCAGAACATCCGACGCAAACGCTGGATATTGCACTAGAGATTATGGCACTAAGGAGCTTGGGACAAAATTACGAGCTTCTTGCGACTGATCCCTTCGTACTCCCTGAGATTCAGCATATGATCGATGCTGCTCAAGAACACTTGGCGCACATTGTTTCGCGGATTGTCAGCCCTAGCTGGAATGGACTCACTTGGTTTTCTAAAGGGCAAGAATTATTGGTTCACAACGAAGGCGAGTTGCGCGAGAGGCTGTCCGAACTCTCCGATGAACGATTCCCAAGTACTCCCCGCATAAACAACGAACTCATCGTTAGGCAAAAAATCAGCCAGCCGATGGTGAACGCGCGCAAAAAGCTGATTCTAGGTATTCTGGAACAATCTGGGAAGCCTCATCTCGGCTTTGATGTGGAAGCTACGACACCGGATGTTGCTTTGTACCGGACGGTGCTAGTTCAAACAGGACTGTACCGGATGCAAGACACGGGTTGGAGTTGGGCGGCACCAGCCGAGATCAACGAGCTCGGCCTAGCGGAGCTTTGGCAGAGGCTTCAGGATTTTTTTGCTAGGCCAGACTTTGAGAAATCACCGGCAGCTTTTCTTGAAGCACTTGAAAGACCACCGTACGGAACCCGTAGAGCTGTACTGCCTATCCTAGTTGCGGCGGGGCTGCAAGCCTTCGGCCGGGCTGTCGTCATTCGACATAATGGCTCATATCTTTCTGACATCCTCGCTAGTCAGATTGAAGATTTCTGCTCAACTCCAGACGAATTCTCGGTTGATATTCTGGAGGTTAATACGTTCCAGACTGGGTATTTACGAGACCTAATTGAACAGTTCGGTGAGACGCCGATTCATCATGGCGACTTGATCCGCCAATTCTATGATGCCCTTGAAAGCTGGAAGGCCCAGCTACCTGCTCCTGCCCTAATCACTTGCCAAGTCAGTCCCGAGGCTCGTTCCTTCCAAGTGGTTCTTCGCACAATAAACGATCCCGCTGTCTTGGCCTTGGAGGAGTTTCCCAAGCTGGCGGGTGCTCTTTTGCCGAATGACGATACTTTAGAGGTGGTGGCCGATCTTCGCCAAGAATTAGAAGGCATCGTCGATGGTTATACTGCAAAGGCCATCGCCATAATCCACGACTTCTTATCTCTTGCTCCTAATTCTCCAGGCAATGCGCTGTACCGCGCAAAAGAGTGGTCAGCATGTTTCAATGATGGAGCGATTTCCCCGTCTGAGCTTGACCATACCTCTCGTGCCATCCTTACCCGTGCGACTGAAGCAACAAACGGCCGTTATACAGAGGCTTCTTTTGCACGTGCATTGAGTATGATCTTGCTTGGGAAAGGGCTTGACCGTTGGGATGATACAAGCCCGCGAGAATTTGCAGACCGTCTCCGAGAGGTCGTCACGAGAGCAGAACAGGAACTCCTTGAAGCAGAAATAATAAGCCCCTCGGCAGCTCCCCTTCTCGAACGCCGCATTAAGTATCTGTTCAGCAAGCTCGACCGGATGCTCGCGCCGGACGCTCGCGCCGAATTGATTGACCAGCTTCGATCTCGGACCAACGAGAGGGACGATATTTCCGAATCAGCAGGAGGTTAGCAGACCATGGCTCTGATGAAGGATGCGCTTCAGGATACCGATGCTCGCCATGTGGTTTCGTTTTCGGGTGGGAAAGATTCCACCGCGCTCGGTATTTACCTCTTGGAGAACTATCCGCAGCTAGATCTTGAGTTCATATTCTGCGATACGGGAGCGGAGCTGAAGGAAACCTACGAATACATTGAACGGTTCGAGGCCATCTTTAGTGTAATGGTCAAGCGCTTAAACGTTCTTGAGATGTTGGGTATCCGAGAGAAGGAAGATCGCAAGCCATTCGATGTTTATCTCAAAGAGTACTACGGCGGCTTTCTCCCTAGCCCACAGGCTCGTTGGTGTACGCGCGTACTGAAGATTAAGCCCTTTGAGCGAGAAATAGGAGATGATCGAGCCTATACCTATATAGGCATTCGGGCAGATGAGCAGCGCACAGGTTATCAGCAGCGCAAACCAGTTATGCTCTCGGAGGCGAATAACATCATTCCTATCTATCCGTTCCAAGAAGATGGTATTGGCTTAGAAGAAGTGAAGAGGCTACTCAATCTATCTGGGCTCGGACTCCCCCCCTACTATCGCTGGCGTTCAAGGTCCGGGTGTTATTTTTGCTTCTATCAACAGATTGGAGAGTGGCAGGGGCTCAAGGAGAACCATCCTGAATTGTTTGAGAAGGCCAAGGAATATGAGAAAGAGGAGAGCGGGAAAAAATATACTTGGGTAAATGGGCGATCCTTAGAAGACCTCGAAAAGTTGGAAAGGCGCTATGAGGTTCCCGATGGGGAAGACTTGGATGGTTGCGCCATCTGCCATCTTTGAGAGAAAGGAGCTTTTGAATGAGAATTACAAGCAAAATCGTAGCCATGCATCGGCCAGACGGTTGTCATTATCCTTAATGTAGATCAGAATCTTCTACTTAGATAAAATGGAGTTCGTAAAATGGAATACTTAAATTTACTAAATCCGTCGGATTTAAGTGAGCATTACCGACACCAATTAAAGCAGACAATTAGTGCCTATAATCCGACTCAAATTGTCTTAGGTGAAGCTCTTCAGAACGCTATTGATGCTATTGTTGAAGCAGATGATGGAGCTACTCATCAAATTAATCTAAATCTTGATTTAGATCAGAGGTCTGTTACAGTTACTGACACTGGTGTCGGTTTCAGAAACGATCCACGTCTTCTGTTTCTCGGTGGAGGGACAAAACGTCGTGGAGATCGTCGACTTTTTGGACTTGTGGGAGTTGGAATAAAAGTTGTATTGTTTTCTTCTAAAGAATTTCGCCTCCGAGCACATATAGATAATGGTGGATTTAGCTATGAAATCTTAGATGCTTACCAATTTGAAAATGACCCACCACCGAATTTACAAGTCCCTCGTCAATTCCCTGATGATCCATCTCCACTAAATAGTGGAACAGAGGTTTACTATTGTTTCCCCCGCGATATTGCACATGATCCTATTGAACGTTTTATACAAGATATGTACCATCAATGTTTGCCACAAGGCAACGATAGTGGGTTTGGCAAAACCCTAAAATCGGCTGTAGAACGAGGATTTTATGAAAATAGATTTGCTGGCTTAATGGCCACTTTTCTACGTCGCTATACCTATGCTGGAGATGTTTTGAATTACCTTGGAGGGAAAAAGGAACTAGCTAATACGACTATTTATATACAGGTCACTTGCTCTAATCCCTCGGAGAATTTTGGGAGTGAAATTGGTGATCTATTCGATGGAAAAACGCAATTTTCGTTCAAAATGACCCCCGAATACCTCCTTGCATCAGATACGTGTAATTGGGTTCCCCGACAAGATCGTCCCGGTTTATTTCATGAATCATTGGGACGCGGAGGCACAAATCTGACTCAAACATGGAAGGGGTTTAATATCTGCCTCTATTCTGATACGGAAGATTACGAGAAACTTATCACTGACAAAAATGGAGAAATTCCCCAAACAGTAAAAGGATCTATAGAGGATTATAGAGAGAAGTTGTTTCCAAGAATCAACGGAATTCTTCTCACTATTGGTCGAATACCTTTCCTTGAAGAATTTCTTCCTGGTGGAAGTCAACGTGTAATTTCTGCAAATGGAGTAGTTACAACACACGAAGTAGACCTAACTCGAGGTCGTAATCAGGAATACGTTCGTTGCTTTGATCTGGTCGTAGATGTTAATGCGCCGCTAAATTACGGTAAATCACAATTAACAGACACCCACTTGATCAAGCGAATACGTCGGTTTGTGAATGATGCCTATGCGACTACAATCCAGACAGCCACAAGCAACTGGGTTGGGAAGGTAAAGCCACCCAATGGAGATGAACAATATGACTTCTTCTTAAGACGCGACGGTTTGGGGATTCCTGAGCTTGCAGTTAAAAAGGTGCCTAGGGATGAGAATGATGTCATAGCACTTTTCTTTGAACTACTTGGCAGAGGGTATATTGAAGGTTATCAAAGTCTTGGTTTATCTCAGATGGATCCATATGATGGAAGGTTTATTATAAGGAGATCTGGAGATACAAATGATCCAGTAGTACCAGCGGATGATCGACAACTCTCAGCTATAGAGTTCAAAGTTATTGCATCGTCCTTAATTCGAGATCTAGAGAGAGAAGCAAAAAATCCGAGGGAGTTAAGATTGGTAATTTCATGGGATGAAGGTTCTTCAAATTCAGAGCAATTTGGATTCGCGGATATAGAACACAGTAGATATTACAGAGATAACGTCTATCCAGGTGTGACACGTTATCTAGAGAATACGAAGTCGGGATCACAGATTCAAGTACTGCTATTGAAGTCAGTAGTAGAAGACATTAAGAAAGAGATGAATGACCAATGAACATGATGCGAATTTTCAAAGAGCTATACTTTGCTAGAACAGAGGACGAAATTGATAAAGTCATCAATGCTCGTCCAGAGATTTTCAAGCAAGAAAATTGGTATCCTCTCGGAGGCAATGAAAATAATTTCGGCATCATAGAAAATCAGCAGTCAAATCCCATTGCCGCATTGATAGAGAAGATTACGAATTCGATTGACGCCGTTTTAATGAGAAGATGCTTGGAAGCAGATATCGATCCCAAATCTGAAGAAGCACCTAAGTCAATGGAAGAAGCAAAAGCTAAATTTTTTAAAAATTACACGAATTGGGACCTATCAGATTCTAGGAAAAAGCAGTCAGAAAGCATTCAAATTATAGCCGATGGACCAAGGGGAAACACATCACTGATCATTTATGACGATGGCGAAGGACAACATCCTAAAAATATTGAAGACACTTTCCTGTCGTTATTGCGTGGCAATAAGAACGAAATTCACTTTGTGCAAGGTAAATACAATATGGGGGGAAGTGGTGCAGTTGTGTTCTGTGGTAAAAAGCGGTACCAGTTAATCGGCTCTAAAAGATATGACGACGCAGGTAAGTTCGGTTTCACGCTAATTAGAGAACATCCTCTAGACAGAGAAGAAAAAAAAGTCAAAAAGAATACATGGTACGAGTACCTGAAGGTCGATGGAGAAATTCCGGCTTTTCATGCCAAGCAACAGGATTTGGGTTTATATAACAGAAAATTCACGACAGGTACGATTATCAAACTTTATTCCTATGATCTGCCAGCGGGAAGCCTTTCCGTTATTTCTCGAGATTTGAATCAGAGCATCAACGAATATCTGTTTGAACCTATTTTGCCCATTATTACGGTAGATAAAAAAGAACGGTACCCAAAAGATCGTAACTTGGAAAGAGATTTGTATGGGTTGAAACGTCGCTTGGAACGAGAGGACAACCGATATGTACAAGAGTATTTTTCAGAAAATTTTAAGCATTCGCTTTTTGGTAGAATGAAGGTAACATATTATGTTTTTAAAGCCAAGATTGACGACTTTTCTGCAGCGGAGAGTAGAGGATCGATTCAACGAGAATTCTTCAAAAACAATATGTCAGTCCTATTTTCAATAAATGGTCAGGTACACGGCCACTATACCTCCGAATTCATTACACGCTCTCTAAAAATGAGCTTGCTTAAAAACCATCTTTTGATCCATGTTGATTGTACAGATATGGATTTATCATTCCGTAAAGAGTTGTTTATGGCTTCGAGAGATCGCTTAAAAGATGGCGAAGAAACTAGGGCTTTAAGAGGATTTTTAAGGGAAAAACTCGGTAGCAAACAAGGAAGACTCGCTGAGATCGAGAAACAGCGCAAAAATGCTATCTCAGTAGAAGGTGGTGATACGACCGAATTACTCAAGTCGTTAGCTAATAATCTCCCGATGAATCCTGAATTGATGCAGTTGTTGGGTCAGACATTTAAACTAAATCAGGGAAACGGCAAGGAGAAAAAGCAGACAAAACAAAACAAAAAACCTTATAAAGAGCCGTTCAGTCCTAAACGGTTTCCCTCATATTTAAAACTCAGAACAAAAAATGATGGTCTTAAACCTATTGCACAGATTCCCCTTGGTGGAGATAAAGCCATTTACTTTGAGACCGATGTTGAAGACCATTACTTTGATCGGGTCGAAGAACCCGGCAGTATGCGGATCGCGCTGCTCGGTTTTAGAAGCAATAATAGCGAAGGCGGAAATAAATCGGGTAGTGTTGAGGAGATTGAGGATGTCTTTAATGTAAATATAAGCAGCCCACATGACGGTACGATCAAGGTAAATTTTAATCCTACCCAAAAAGTGGACGTGGACGATGCGATCCGAATAAAGGCTACCCTCAAGGGGGCAGGCGAAAATTTTGACGAGATCTTCTGGGTCAAGGTCAGCGACCGTGAAGGCTCTCAACAACCGAGCAAGAAAGAACAACTGTCGCAAAAGCCCGATTTAGGCTTACCACAGTACATATTAGCTTACGAGAATCAACAAGATCAAAAAAATACCATCACCTGGGAAAAATTAGAAGATCATAGTGTGTCAATGGAACATTCCACCATAATGCACCCTATGGTAGGGGACGAAAAATTAGAGCGAATCTATATCAATATGGACAGCACCGTATTGAAGAATTTTAAATCTAAAACTCGAAATCCAAATGAGGAGCAGTTAAATCTGGCGGACCAAAAATATATTACCTCCGTGTATCTCCACACGCTCTTTCTCTATACCGTCACGAAAAATCGAAAATATAAAATTATGAAGGAAAGAGAGAACGGGGACCCCGAGATTGATGTTGACCTAAACGATTATATTAAGGACTTGTTTGAAAGCCATTACGCAGAATTTATCTTGAACTTCGGTTCAGATAGCCTCATGCAATTGCTGGAAGATTAACCCTATGTAAATAGCCTAAGTACACGACAGTAAAATCTGTATGGCCTCTCGACTTTCTTTAGCTCGGTGTTCTGGATTGGCGATGAGTTGCTGTAATCGATCTAAGCCCAGCCGAAATAGGCTGATGGCTCGTCGGCCATGCTTTTTGTTGACAATGGGCTTGCGCCGATGCCCTTGCAGTCCAATGAGCAGACACCATAGGAGTCCTACCGCGAGTAGACCGATTAAAAGATGCAGTCTTGGGGGCTTTGTCAATCGGGTTTCTTCCAAGTGGAAGCCTTTGGATTTGAGAAACCCAAACGCGGTTTCTATAGACCAGCGATGCCCATAGGCGATGACGATGTTGTCGAGATCGGATCGATTGGTCACCAGTAACAGTGGCTCGCCTTTGTGCGGGCGATGGGCGACGAGATTCAAGCGCAGCGATTGGTAGAGCGTGACATTGTAAAACGTGCAGGTCGTCCCTCGTTTCCAATAGCGGGTCATCGACGCTAGATAGCGCAGTTGCCCATCGTCGAGGGTAACCCAGCCGTTGCAGCGAATACGGATAACAAAAGAAACGTCGCGTTGCCGCAGCAGAAAACGAAACCAGTCTTTGCCCATGAATTCTCGGTCGGCTAATAGACAACAGGTCGAGCCTTTTAAATAGGCAAGGGCCTGTCGCATCACTTGTTTGCGTTCGCGCGTATGGGAGTTGCCGGGTCGTTGCAGCGACAAGGACATCAACGGGATGGATACGCCTTGAAACACCAGCCCTAAGCAGAGCAGATTCAGATCGGTCTGCCCCAACTGCCAGTGCGTCCGATCCAAAACTAACAGCAGCGGTTGCCCGGCAACGACCAGTTTGTCTATGATGAGTCGGGTAAAAATACTCGGGCAGAGGCCGCTGCTGAAAAATCGTTGCAACCGACGATACTGGCTGTCGATTTTCGTCAGACCCGGTAACCCACAGGCCAGCTTGCGTAGGTTGACCAAGCGGGTTTGGATCAAGGTAGGAAGCAGTTTGCATAGCAGGTCGATACGGTGACGAGACAGGCCCAGCTTGGCTTGCTCCAAGGCGCGCTTGAATGTATGTATTAACACGGTGCAGCTCCGGAGATGAGAGTTTTATTTGCTTGCTTGGCAGCGTCAAATAAAACGCAACTCCGGACTGCACTACAACTTACACTACTGTCGTGTACTTAGGTAAATAGCTAAGGGTACCCTAGCGGCATGAAAATCATGTTCGATAACCCGAAAGAACTCCTCGATAAAGTTCGCCTAGGCGAGATCATGTTCCTCGAATTCAAGGAGGTGTGTTTTGCTGGTGTGAAGGCCAGAGGCCCTAACCGGGATTCGCTCGCCGGTGGACTCGACGCCTTTGCAAATAGCCACGGAGGAGTGTTCGTCTTTGGGGTTGAAGACAAAACCCACGAGGTCGTCGGCATTCCTACGGACTGCCTTGATGTGGTGGTGGATTTCGTCCGGGAGGTGTGCATAGGCTCCATTGACCCGCCTATTGATGGCATTAATTGTGGTTGTCCACAATCACTGAGGACGAGTTAGCCGTTGTCAAGGTAGAGGTTTCGCAGCTAAAGATGCACACCTTCTTCCCTCTTCGACATTGCCCGAATTGACGATCTCCCGGCCCTACGGCTCAGCGACTGAATTTTAACAGAAGGAGAGGCATCACCTTGACTACTTTTGACTTCCACGGCAAAAAGGCCGTGGCGACTGGCGCTGGCGGTGCCATTGGCGGCGAAATCGCCCGCGGCCTCGCCCAAGCGGGCGCTGAGGTAGCGATCTGGGACATTTCTCCAGAGGCGGCCCGCGCCAAAGCCGACGAGATCAACCAAGACTTTCCCGACAAGGTCCTCCCCGTCGAGTGCAATGTCGTCAACAAAGACAGCGTCGAGGCCGCGCTCGCCGAAACCATCGAGCACTTTGGCACCATCGACTTTCTGCTCAACGGTGCCGGCGGCAGCCACAAGGACACCACCACTTCCCCGGAACTCGAATTCTTTGATATTGATCCAGAAGCGGTCAGGATGGTAATGGACCTCAACTACCTAAGCGCTGTCCTGCCCTCGCAGGCAGTGGGTCGCGTCTTCGCCGCTAAAGGCGATGGGGCGGTCGTCAATATCACCTCCATCGGCGGAGGGCTGCCGCTGTCGCGGGCCTTGGCGTATTCCAACGGCAAGGCTGCCGCCGACAGTTTCACCCGCTGGCTAGCCGTGCACATGGCCACGACCTACGCACCCAAAATCCGCGTCAATGCCGTGGCCCCGGGCTTTATGATCACTGCGCAAAACCGCTTCCTGCTCCTCGACGAAGCAAGCGGCGAGCTGACTGATCGCGGCCAGACCATTCTCAAAAACGTCCCCATGACCCGCTTTGGCGACCCGCACGAAGTAGTAGGCGCGGCCCTGTGGCTCTTTTCGGACGCAGCCACGTTTGTCACCGGTGCCATCGTGCCCATCGATGGCGGCTTTTCCGCGTTTTGCGGCGTATAAATCAGGAGTTCTCTTTGCTACCCGATATCGAAATCGCCCGCCAGACCTCACTCCGCCCCATCGACGACGTGGCCGCCCAACTCGGGATCGGCTCCGAACACCTCGAACACTACGGTCGCGTCAAGGCCAAAATTTCGCAGGAGTTCTGCCAGCAGTTCGAAGACGCACCTACTACCGGCAAGCTGGTCCTCGTCTCGGCCATCAACCCGACTCCGGCGGGCGAGGGCAAAACCACCACTACCATCGGCTTAGGCGACGCGCTCAACCGCCTTGGCAAGCGCGCCACTGTCTGCCTGCGCGAGCCTTCGCTGGGGCCTTGCTTCGGCATGAAGGGGGGCGGCGCGGGCGGCGGCTATGCTCAGGTGGCACCGATGGAGGACATCAACCTGCACTTCACTGGCGACATCCACGCGGTCTCCGCGGCCCACAACCTGCTCGCCGCGGCCCTCGACAACTACATCCACCACGGCAATGTGCGCCGCATTGATCACCGCCGCATCGTCTGGAACCGCGTCCTCGACATAAACGACCGGGCACTACGCGATATTGTCATTGGGCTAGGGGGGACCGCCAACTCCTTTCCGCGCCAATCGGGATTCGACATTGCCGTCGCCTCGGAGGTCATGGCCATCCTCTGCCTGTCCGAATCGCGAGCTGAACTCAAAGAGCGGCTCGGTCGGATCGTCGTCGCCCAGACCCGCTCCCGCGAGACCGTTCGCGCTGCGGACCTAGCCGTCCACGGTGCCATGGCGGTGCTGCTCAAGGACGCCTGCCAGCCCAACTTGGTGCAGACCCTAGAGGGCAACCCAGCGTTAGTTCACGGCGGCCCTTTTGCCAATATCGCCCACGGCTGCAACTCCATCGCCGCCACCCGCTTGAGTACGCGCCTGTCTGAATACACCATCACCGAGGCTGGCTTTGGCGCGGACTTGGGCGCGGAGAAATTCGCCAACATCAAGTGCCGCCAGAGCGGTCTAGCCCCGGACCTCGTGGTGTTGGTGGCCACGGTGCGCGCGCTCAAATTTCACGGCGGTGCCTCGCTCAAAAGCATCGCCAAACCCAATGTCGAAGCGGTTGAACGAGGGGTCGAAAACCTCAAAAAGCACATCGAAAACATCCGCCTCTTCGGCTTGCCCGTCGTCGTCGCGGTCAATGCCTTTGCCACGGACACTGACGACGAGATCCAGTGCATCCGCGACAAGTGCGCGCACCTCGGCGTTGAAATCGTCCCCGCGCATCACCACGCCCTCGGCGGCGCAGGAGCCGAAGACCTCGCCCGCACCGTGGTGCAGGTGGCCGAAAACACGCAGAGCGACTTCCGGCTGCTCTATCCCGACGACATGCGGCTTTGGGACAAGGTCCGCACCGTCGCCCAAGCGATCTACGGCGCCGACGACATCATGGGAGACAAGCTGCTGCGGCGCAAATTCAGGCGGCTGGAGGACGAAGGCTACGGCCACCTGCCCGTCTGCATAGCCAAGACCCAGTACTCGCTCTCGACCGATCCCGGGCTCAAGGGGCGGCCGCGCGGCTTTGACGTGCCGATCCGCGACGTCAAGGTCTCGGCTGGGGCTGGCTTTGTGGTGGTGCTGACGGGCGACATTATGACGATGCCCGGCTTGCCAAAGAAACCCTCGGCCGAGTCGATTGACCTAGACGACGCAGGACAGATCAAGGGATTGTTCTGAGCCCGCAAACTATACAGGACGACGCACCATGTCATTATCAAAGCGCCTAGAATCGTGCTCGCTCGAACGCATTACCAAGATGAAAGATGTGGTAGTGCAGGAGATCGATAGAATTGACCATCAGCTAGTCGAGCAAGAAAAAGAACTCGACGAAATGATCGAAAAGGTCGAAACGGTTAGTCTGAGCAAACGGCACGGCCAATACGAATTGAGTCTGGATAAAGCGGAAGCGCAGATCGCTAGGTTGAACGACGAAAAAGAGAAATTGCAGGACAAGGTCAGGATCATTGAGCAGGCGCGGCAAAAGAAACATCTGATGGATGAGCAGGCCAGAGTACTGGGCAGCGTCGCGCGGGTGCGAGCCAAAGACCTGATCATCTTTTTTCTCATTCTTTTTCTGATCACAATTTTGGCCATCGACTTCCTTGGCGTAGGAGCTACAGGTAGTGGTGCCATTGCAAAAGCCGAAGTAGTAGAAGGCAGAATACATCGAATAAACGTTTTGAACGGGGGACACGGGTATGAGCGGGTGAACATTCACATAGTGGATGCGGTTGGATCTGGTGCTCTTGTTTCTGGCCAGGTAGTTGAGGGCAAACTAACACAAGCGGACGTCATCCACCTCGGCGAAAACTACGAAAATCCCGTTGTGGAAATAGAACCCCATTTTTCCGTTGGCACGTTGTGGATATTCTGGATCATAGACGTGATCTGCTGCACCCTTTTCATGGCCAACTTCTTTTTTGAGCACCGGCTTGCCGCTTCCAAAAAGTGGTATTGGAAAAACAACTGGATAGACTTCATAACGTCCATTCCGCTGCCCCCGGTACAGGTCATCGCCGCGTCCGGCGACATGGGTATCGTTCGCTTGGGGCGTCTGCTCAGAGCCGTGCGAATTTTAAGGGCGCTGCGATTATTTCGCATCGCGCTGTTTTTCTGGCGGGGCATGGATCACTTGAGCACCACGTTGGACGTGCGGCTGCTCAAGCGGTCTTTGCTGTACGGCTTGTTATCGCTCGTGTTTGGGGCCTTCATTTTCATGGGCTTGGAGCGCATGGAGTCTGGTTCGGGATTCTGGGCGAGTCTTTGGTGGAGCTTTACGACGCTGGTCACCGGCGGGTACGCCGACATCCACAATCCCGAGACGGCTTCGGGCAAAATTCTCACCGTTTTTCTGGTGATTACGGGTATGGTGCTGGTGGGTGTCTTTACGGCGACGCTGACGAGTATCCTCGTAAGCGATGAGGAATCCTTGAAGGTCGAGGAGCTAGAAGAGCAAGTCGGGATCGTGACGAAAATTCAAGAAGACGTAAAAGACGTGAACGAGCGGCTAGACCGGCTGGAAGGAACCATCCGCGAAATCCGGGACGCCGTAAAGACGCAGGAGAATTAGCGGCTTCAGACGAACTTTTCTCTAGCTTCCAAGACTTTTGCCACTACGACTTCGACGTCCTTTTCATCCACAAACGGCGACACAATAAAGGACTTCAGCGCGACAATCGGTTCTTGGTATTGGGTGTGCCGGTAGCAGTCGGTCGAGGAAATGACGACTCCGCGTCCGGCCATGGCCTCCGCATGCACGTAGTCGAAAATTTTGCGGTTGTAGTCGTTGTGGGCTAGCAGCGTTTCCCGATAGGTAGGGTCTTCGAATTCTTGGCGCTTGATCGCAAAAGTATCCACATCGGGTGGATACACCCGGAAGAGCGTTACCGTGCCAAAGTTGTCGCGGTTGAGTACGGTGATGGCTTCGTGTCCTTCGAGGTGCTCGCGCAAAAGCTGGGTCATCTCGACGATGTGCCCCAATGCGACGCGCAATCCCTGCTCGCCGAAAAAGCGAAAATTGGCCAGCGCGGTCAGCGGGCCGCTCCCGGCCCTGGATGTTTCGAGGGTGTACATGCCGGGGCGATGGTCGCCAAAGTGGTAGAGGTACGGCATCTGTTGGGGGTCGCGCATCAAGAGCTGCAAATCCGCCCGATCTTTGACGAGGACGAGGCTGGAGATGTACGGAGCAAAGCCGGTCTTGTGGAAGTCGATGCCCATGGAATCGGCCAGCGCTAGATGGCGGATGCGGCGGCACGCGCCGGCGAGGGCACGCAGGGTCCGCGGGCGAAACTCCAAGGGGTTATCCTGAAAATCGTAGTCGTTGAACACCGACCATGCCCAGCCAATGACCGAGTCGGCGTGGATGTGCGGGCGGTAGGAGAGTTGGAATTCCTCGACGAGCGAGTCGCGCAAGGCCGCAATCGCCTGCAAGTCGTCCAAGCCGAACGCATCCGTGGTCCCCATAGTCGCAATAAAGGCGGCAATTTTTTTTCCGCTGCCCAAGGCCGTTCGCGCTGCATCTTCTAGCTGCGCGAGGTCAATTTCGTTCTCGGCTATCGTCGGAATGACGATCAACTGGTCGGTGCCCATGCCGAGCCAGCCGACGATGTTGTGGGCGCAGTAGTGCCCGGCGTCGGAAACGAGCACTACCACGTCGTCGGATATGCCCTTTTGCATGGCCTGCGGACAGGCCTTTTCCAAGCCGATCTTCACTCCATAGAGCGTGGTGCCGGTTCCGCCGAAGGTGAATGTGCCACTGGCCTGTTGTGGGTCGTAGCCAACCATCCGCGCGGTGATGGCGACTGCTTCGACTTCGGCCAAGGCGACGAGGCGGCTGTATTCATCCCAAGCGATGTTGGGATTGTGCAACGAGGCGAGCAGAACGCCGATGAGGCTGGGAATGGTCGGGGGCGCGATGACGTTTTGTTGGGTGTGGGGATGGCTAGAAATGGTTATGCCGCGCAGATAGCTGACGAGGTCTGAGGTAACCGCCTCGACCGACGACATCTCAGCGGGCAGCTCGGCGTTTTGCGCTTCAGCAAAGTCGCCAGAAACTACCGGACCAAGCGTCGGCAACTGCATTTTCAGGTCATCGACTTGGTCTAGGGCGCGCATGATGGAATGCACGAAATACGAATCGTGAATGGGGTCGGATATGGGTTGGGGAAAGGCGCGACGGATGTGTTCTAAGGCGTCGCGGTAGGATGAGGTCATTTGCTGCTCACTTCAGGTTAAGATGCAAAAGGCCGGGTACCCAAACAGGTACCCGGCCTTTTATTGTAACTTAGGATTGCCGTTCGGCGTTCCTTAGCGACTGTAGCTGTATTTCACGTACCAGAACGCGCCGCCAAAGCCAAAGGGGCTGAACTGGCTGTACTTGTTGCCGGTCCGCTCTCTGGCTAATTCATGCTCGTCTGGATAGGTATTGAGGATATTCTGTACGCCAATGGCGATGGCGGATTGGGCCTCGTCAAACGAGATGCTGGTTTCAAGGTCAAACAGCACCTTGCCACTATAGGTCTGATCGTCTTCAGAGTCGTACCATTCGCCGTAGTAGCTGGCGCGGCCTAGACCACTCCAACGCTCGCTCAGGGCTTGGGTCAGCGTCAAATTCCCGCGCTGCTTGGGCAGATTCTCCTCCAATTCCCGCAGCCGGAGATCGTCGAGAATATCCGGGTTGTGGTCGGTGACTTCGGAACTCGTGTAGTTGTAGGCGAGGCTCAGCATCCCCGAACCTACCGGTGCCGACACAACGAGGTCAATTCCGTTGGTGGCGGAGTCGAAGTCATTGGTGAAGAAGCGGAATTCCTGCAAGCCGGCCGCGCTGGTTAGGCCCTCATCGATTAGCTGCTGTTTCTGCTCATCGCTCAGCGCGAAGTCTTGCGAGACCGTCAGGCGATCCTCCACCTTGATGTTGAAATAGTCGACCGTCGCACTAATGGCACCCATCTTGACGACGACGCCCCCGGAGAGGTTGACCGAATTTTCAGGTTTGAGCGCCGGTCCGCCACCAGGTAAACCAAGGACCAGCCCAACTGCGCGGCTGGTGGAAGGCACGGTGCCGTTGTTGACCAAGTCGTTCTTCTCGAAGTTGAACTCGGTCGTTATGTTGAAGGCATTTTGCTGGCCAGGGGTAGGTGCCCGGAAGCCGGTGCTGTAACTACCGCGCAACTTTAAGTCGTCCGTAAGGGCGAAATTGGCGGCTCCCTTGTAGTTGGTCGTGCTGCCAAAGTCGCTAAAATCCTCCGAGCGCAGGGCCACGGAAAGCAGCAACGGATCAACCGGCTCAAAATCCGCCTCCACGTACACGGCCGTGTTGGTGCGATCCCAGCGGCCGGCTGCCACCTTGCTAAAGCCTGAGAAACCATTGGTAGCGGGCTGGAACCCTTGGCTGGCCAACGGCTGACCAATCAGGTAGGACTCGATCTGTCCCTCCACTATCTCGAATGCTTCATTGCGACGTTCGGCCCCTGCGGCCAAAAACACCTGGTCGCTGACCGGGTACGTGATGTCGAAGTTTAAGTTGACATCTGTCTGGATGTAGTCTCCCGGGTTGAACGATGTCGGCGTATCAGGCCCCATCGAGGCATTCACGGTATTGAAGATGAAGTAGTCTGCGTGGTGGCGGCCATAAGACGCGCTCAGGCTCCAACCCAACGTCTCGGCTGCAAATCCCTTCAGGCCCAAAAGAATGGATTCATCCGTGGTGAAGCCGCCGAAGCGGGGCGTGAAACCACCGGGAAACATTTTCAGGAACGAGAAGCAATTGGGATCGTCGCGAATCTGTAGCCAAGCATCCTGGTCCGGCTTGTTGTCGATGATAGGTACCGGGGCGCATTCGCCGCCCTGACCTACACCGTCCAAATCGCCAACCAGCAGGGATGGAGTCCCGTCCTCGAGTTCCGGCCCCTTAAACACGCCGCTACGGGTATGGGGATTGCGGAAATAAAACCCGCCTTCCGTTTCCTTGCTGGCGTAGTTGGCGTGCCCATAGAAGTCGAGGTTCTCGCTCAGAGTCGCCCCGTAGTTGGCGAAGAATTTCAGGTCGTCTCTGATGAAGGGCTGCCCCCAGATTTGGGCGGGATTGGCCACGTTCGTGTTGCCCGCGGCAATCAGGCCCGCGGCATCATTGCGCTGCACCGAGCGGATGGTTTCGCCCGAGTTGCCGTATTCCAAGCTGAGGTTGGCCCACGCATTGTCGTTGCCCAAGCCGAGATTGCCCGCAATGGAAAACAACTCGCCATCGCCGAGGACGCCTTCGCCGTCTTGGAAGCTGCCGACTTTGGTCTCAATCGACAGACCATCGGAACGGTCCTTGAGGCGGAAGTTCAACACGCCGGCAATGGCGTCCGAGCCGTACTGGGCCGATGCGCCGTCGCGCAGGACCTCCACGCGATTGAGCGCGATCGCCGGGATGGGTGCCAAATCAGGGCCCTGCGCGCCATCGGCGACGCCGTTGCCCAGCCAGTGAATCACCGCAGCGCGATGGCGGCGCTTGCCGTTGACCAGAACCAGCGCGTGGTCGGGAGCCAACCCTCGCATGTTGGGCGGTCGGACGACCGTGCCCGCATCGCTGATCGGCTGGGTGTTGACGTTGTACGAGGGCACGACATTCCGCACCAAGTCTGCCAGGTCCGCTCCGCCTTGCTTGGCAAACTCGTCGGCACCAATGACGTCAATGGGCACGGGTGAGTCGGTTACAGTGCGCGATTGAGCACGCGAACCGGTCACCACCAGCTCTTCAACCTCCACAACGCCTTCGAGCATTTCCTCGTCTTCTTGCGCTTCTTCTTGGGCCACGGCCTCAGAGGCCAAGCTCACAGAGAGCAGGGCCGCAAGGCCAAAAGCCAGAGCAAAAATAGATAAGCGCTCTTTCATAGAATCGCCTCCTTCAGGAGAAGAGTGGAACATATGAACGTATATTATCTACTCGTAACAACAAATATGTTATACAATGATTTATCTTCGGTCAATACATATTTATTCTTAGATTTGAGCTATATTGAGCTATATAATACTATATAATACTACATATTGTATAATTTTTTTATTTCAGGCTGTGGCGATACCGTAGTCGAAGTGAGTTTTTGAGTCAATTCTGCGTCTTGGGCGCAATAAACCGAAAGACAACCTTTCATGTTGGGCAAATTTTTCGACAAAGTAAAGCAGGGATTGGCGCAGACTCGCCAAGCGATGACCGATGTAATCGCCGGCAACCCCCGCTTGGACGACGACGCCATCGACGATATCGAGGCCGCGCTGATCGGCGCTGATATGGGGCTGGAGACCGCCACTGAACTCGTCGATGAGCTGCGCGAGCGGCTCAGGAGCGACCAGATTGCGGATGGGCCGGACGGGGTGATGCAGGTACTAGAGGAGCAAGTAGCCGCGATGATGACCCTCGGCAATGGCGCGGCCTTGCCCCTAGCTGGCGAGCTGCCGGGCAAGCCGTTTGTCGTGCTAATCGTCGGCGTCAACGGCACCGGCAAGACGACGACGGTCGGCAAGCTGGCCAAGCAATACGCCGATGCCGGCAAGAAGGTGGTACTCGCTGCCGGCGACACGTTTCGGGCCGCGGCCATTCCCCAACTCGCCATCTGGGCAGAGCGCGCCGGAGCCGACCTGATACGCACGCAGCAAGGAGCGGATCCGGCGGCCGTGGCCTTTGACGCGCTCGCCGCGGCCAAATCGCGCGGGGCCGACGTGCTGCTGGTGGACACAGCCGGCCGCTTGCACAACAAGGTCAATCTGATGGAGGAACTCAAAAAGATCCGCCGCTCGCTGGCCAAGCAAGACCCCACGGCCCCACACGAAACCCTGCTGGTACTCGACGGCACCAGCGGCCAGAATGCCCTATCGCAGGCGACCGAGTTCAACCAAGCCACCGAATTGACCGGGCTCGTGCTGACCAAGCTGGACGGGACGGCCAAGGGCGGGATCGTCGTCGCGCTGCGGCGTCAGATGGATCTGCCAGTGAAGCTGATTGGGGTGGGCGAGGGGGTGGACGATTTGCAGCCGTTTGACGCGGCAACATTCGCCCGCGCATTGTTCGCCGAGTGAGGGGCTACAGTGCAGCTAGCGCGTCTTCTAGCTCCCCTCGCACTTCCGCATCTTCTTCTATTCCCAAGCGCCGTTGGAGCGCCCCCTTTGCCTCATCGCCCCCGAGTTGACCCAGTGCCCAAGCCACGTGGCCGCGCACTAGCGGCTCTTCGGCGTCGAGTGCGCTGATCAGGGCCGGCACTGCGGCCTGCATCCCCGAATTGCCCAAGGCCACGGCGACGTTGCGCAAAAAGCCCCGGCGCTTAGGGCGCTTGACTGGGTTGCGGCGAAAGAGTGCGTTGAAATCCTCGCGGTCGAGTTGGATCAGGTCGAGGAGCGCCGGGTTGTCGAGACCGGCGCGGCTCTTGTACGCCGGTTCTGGGGCTGGCTCGGCCTTGCGGTTCCACGGGCACACCTCTTGACAGATGTCGCAGCCAAAGATCCACTGACCCATGCCTTGGCGCAGGTCGCGGGGAATTGACCCTTTGAGTTCAATGTTGAGATAGGAAATGCAGCGCTGAGCGTCTAATACGTACGGCTCGGGAAAGGCGTCGGTGGGGCAGGCGTCCAAGCAGCGCGTGCAGGTGCCGCAGTGGTCTGGAGCGGGTTCGTCGTAATCGAGTTTGAGGTCGGTGATTATTTCGGCCAGAAAGAAATAGGAGCCTCGGCGCTTGTCGATCAGGCAGGTGTTCTTGCCCCACCAGCCCAAACCCGCTCGCTGGGCCAGTTCGCGCTCTAGGACCGGAGCCGTATCCACAAAATAGCGGCCTTTGGTCTGCTCCCCGGCCTCGGCCAGCACGAATTCCCACAGTGCTGCTAAGCGCTTTTTGACGATGTCGTGGTAGTCATCGCCGCGGGCGTAACAAGCGATCTGGCCGCGCAGGGGATCGGGTGCCGCAGGCGTGGGTTGGTAGTAATCCATGCCGAGGCAGATGGCGGTCTGGGCACCGGGGACCATCCGGCGCGGGTCCTCGCGCTTATCGAGGTGGCGCTTGAGATAGTCCATCTGACCGGCGTAGCCCAAGGCCACCCAGCGAGCATAAAACTCGGCCCCTTTTAACGGATCGGCCGGGGCGAAACCGACCGAGGTAAAGCCCAAGGCGCGGGCCTTGTGGCGAATTTGTTCGGTCAGCGACATGCCGGGCCGCGCAAGCAGGTACTAGAACATCTCCGCGATGCGGCGGAAGACCATCTGATTGAGGTCGTTGAACGTGACAAACACCATGATGAACAGCATGATGGCCAAGCCGATCTGCTGAAAGATCTCGCGCTGGCGCAGCGAGAGTGGTCGGCGCATGATGCCCTCTAGCGTGAGGAAAGTCAGATGGCCGCCGTCGAGTACGGGGATAGGGAGGAGGTTGATAATCGCCAAGTTGACGCTGAGTATGGCGAGAAAGCGGACGAAGGAATCCAAGCCCTGCTCGGCGGTCTGTCCGGCTAGCTGGGCGATGCGCAACGGACCGCCCAACTCGTCGGTCGAGCGATCGCCTTGGAAAAGCTCGCCCAAAAAGTCGAGAATCAGCCAAGAAGAGTTGTACACGCCCAGCCCTCCCAGCACCACCGCTTGACCCAGCCCGACGGTGTGGCGCGAGGTATGCGGGCCAATGCCAATGCGACCCACGAACGCGTCGCCCTCGGCGTGGGCCGCCGGGGTAATGAGCTGCTCCATGCGCTGGCCGTCGCGCTCCCAAACCAACGGAACCGTCTCGCCCGGATAGCGGCGGATTTCCTCGCTCATCTCAGCCCAGCTCACAACCGGAGCTTGGCCGACGGCGCGGATGATGTCGCCCGCTTGCAAGCCGAGGCTGGCGGCTGGCGTCCCAGGCTCAACGTGCCCCACTGTCGTGGGACGCATTAGCTGCACGCCGTAGCCCTCGTCTCCTGCGGGTGGTAGGTCGAAGTCCAAGAGAATGCCGTCGCGTTCGACTTCGAGCCTAGCACCGCTGCTTGCGATCTCGTCCAAGGCGCTGGCCAACTCGTAGGCATTGCCGACGGGCGTGCCTCCGACGGTGCGCACGCGATCGCCGCGCACCAGACCAACCTCGGCGGCGAGGGAATTCTCTTGGGGGCTGACGCGGGTGCTATCGAAGGAGTCGATTCCGTAAACGCTGAAGAGGAAGATCAGGGCTACAAAGGCGAAGAGGAAGTTCATGGCTGGGCCGGCGGCGATAACCGCCATGCGGATTCCCACCGACCTAGAGGGAAATTCCCAGTGCGCGCCGGTGGTTTCCTCGCTGCCCACATCGGCCATGCCAGCTACCTTGACATAACCGCCAAAGGGAATCCAAGAGATGCAGTACTCGGTTTCGCCGTGGGTAAAGCCGATCATTTTGGGCGGATAGCCCAAGGAGAAGCGCTCGACGCGGATGCCCGCCCATTTGGCGACCAGAAAGTGGCCCAACTCGTGGACAAAGACCAAGACGCCTAAGGCGATGAGAAACGAGGCAATAGTAGTGAGGGTATCGAGCATACTCTAATCCATCTCAAGAAAAAACAGCCAGCACATCCACGTAGAGATACGCCAGCGGAAAGGCCAAAAAATAGGAGTCAAAACGGTCGAGCAGGCCGCCGTGACCAGGGATCAGCATCGGCGCATCCTTGATGCCCATGTCGCGCTTAAAGGCCGATTCCACCAAATCGCCTACCTGCGCACCAATGCCCGCGACGAGCAAAAGCCCCAGTAGCGACGCCGTGGAAAAAGAGGGCAGCAAAAAGCCCAAGGGTATAGGCAGGGCGCTGCCGACCACGCCGCCAATGCACCCGATCCGCGTCTTATTAGGGCTGATCACCGGTGCCAGCTTGGCCCGGCCCCAAAACCGACCGCTGAAGTACGCCCCAGAATCCGTGAGCCAGATGCAGAGAAAGAGCACGGCCACCAAGTGGTGAGCCTCCTCGCCCCTACCAGCCGCTTGAAAAAGCAGCAGCGGCGCACTGCCCAAGACGCCAAAGAAGAACACGCCGCCCAACGTCAGAAAGGCGTTGGACGCATAGCGCTCCGTGCCCTGGAACAGAGCCCACACCACAACCAGCAAGATGGCCGCCATCAGCAACGCGGCGAGGTCGTCGCCCGTGCCCTGGCGCCAGAAGTAGCTGCACAGCCCCAAGACCAACAAGCTGCCCGGCAGGCGGATGGGTCGGTAGCCTACCTCCTCTAGAATATGGTGGTATTCCCACGAGCAGCGCACGGCCACCGCCAACACCAATAAGAAGATTCCCCAGCTAGCCCCTTCGACCAGCAGGAGGATCACCGGCACGAATACGATAGCCGCGAGGGCGCGCCGCCGCAGGCCGGAGGACTCTGCCGCGGTGTCAGCCGCCAAAGCGCCTCTGCCGTTGTTGGTAGGCGGCAATGGCTTCATAGAGATGCTGGCGACGAAAATCCGGCCAATGCACGTCGCCGACAAAACAAATCTCCGTATAGACCATTTGCCAAGGAAGGAAGTTGCTCAGCCGCATTTCGCCGCTGGTGCGGATCAACAAATCCGGATCGGGCAAATCGGCTGTATAGAGAGCACTGCTGATTTGTTCTTCGTCTATATCCTCTGGGTCAATCCGGCCAGCCGCCACTGCGGCCGCTAGCTTGCGGAAGGCGTCGACTAGCTCAGTGCGGCCTCCGTAGTTGAGCGCTAGGTTGAGCTTGAGGCCAGTGTTGTCTTTGGTCTGCGCAAGGGCGTGCTCTAGGGCCAATTGTATAGTCGGAGACAACGCGTCGGTGCGGCCGATGGCGTTGAGCGATACGTTGTTTTCGTGGAGTTCCGACACTTCGTCGCGCAGCGACTCGTGCAACCACTGCATCAACTCTTCTACTTCCGCTTCGGGCCGGGACCAGTTCTCCGTCGAGAAGGTGTACAGGGTCAGCGCCTCGATTTGCAGTTGGCCGCAGGCGCGGACAATGTCGCGCACCGACTCGCGGCCAAAGCGATGCCCCTCGGTCTTGGGCAGATTGCGCTCGACGGCCCAACGCCTATCGCCGTCCATGATAATGGCGATGTGTTGCGGCAAGTTCCCCTCGTCCTTGAGGCGCTGCTGGATGCGGAAGTCCTCTTTGGGATTGAGAGGTTTTACTGGGTGGTATTCGCGGGGAGAAATTTCCAGCGGCAGAGCCTGAGCACTCATAACGTAGTAAGGATGATTTGGTGGGTTTCTGTGGCCGCCATCCACGGCCACTGTCATAGATTTGGGCGCGTCCTGCCTTGAGAAAACAAGGCCGCGCCCATCTTGGTCAATCTAGGGGAAAGGCTCATATTCGTCAAGCAAGCCTAGGTGCCAGATGCGCTTGACGCTCTTTGTAGGTGCCAGTATTATGTAATGCATGAAGAAGGAGGCAACGCGCGCCCTCAAAGAACGGCTCAGAAAGCGCGTCTTGGCGGCGCGCATGGGTTTGGACCGAGACCTAGTGAAAGTCAGCGGGCAGGCCATCCTAGAGCAGGTGTTGGGCTTGGCGGCGTACCGCCGGGCCAAACTCGTCCACACCTATGTCTCCAGCAAAGAAAACGAGGTCGATACCCGCGCGTTGATTTGCACTTGCCTAGCGCAGGGCAAGCGCGTAGCCGTGCCAGTGGTGATGCCGGGAACGAAGACGCTGGCCCACGCGCTGATCGACGGCCTAGACCAACTCGTCGTCGGCCCGTGGGGGCTGGCGCAACCCGATCCGGCCGCGGCCACTTGGTTGCCCGCAGAAGCGCGGATCGACTTGGTCGTAGTACCGGGCCTTGCCTTTGACCGGCGCGGGCATCGCATCGGCTGGGGCGGCGGCTACTACGACCGCTTTCTGGCGCAAGTACAAGCCGTCAAAATAGGGCTGTGCTACGACGAGCTAGTCCTAGACTGCATTCCCGGCGAGCCGCACGATGTGCCCGTGGACCTGGTCGTCGCCGAAACCGCCATTCACCAAGGAGAGTCTGCATGATCTACGAATTGCGCATTTACCGCTTCCACAAGGGAGCTGACAACAAGAAGAAATTCCGCGCCGGCTTTGCCAAAGCGCGCCGCTTTATGTCCAAGTACGGCGTGACGTTTGTCGCCGCGTGGGAAAATCCCGACCGCGACGACGAGTTCATCTGGATTCGCGCCTTCCCCAACGCCAAGGCCCGCGACAAGGCGATTGAAGCCTATTACGGCAGCCCGGAATGGGCCAAGATAGTCGATCAGATTCGGCCGCTAATCCGCCGACGGGAAGTGCGCGTGATGAAAGCATTGCCTTATTCGACGCTGAAATAGCAATCCTGAATGACTTGATTCGGATCGTCTTGTGATACTATTCTGCGTCCACCTGCGGATTACTTTACGAATGATTTAGGATCGCTAAACAATGTTCCGCATCGGCCCAATAACCGCTGATCCCGGCATCCTGCTCGCGCCCATGGAGGATGTATCCGAGCTACCATTCCGTCTGATTTGCAGGGAACTGGGAGCCGACATCGTCTATACCGAGTTCGTCAATGCCGAGGGGCTGCTGCGCGAAGATCCCAACGGGCCGCGCCGCGCTTTTCGCAAACTGCGCTTTGCAGAAGCCGAGCGCCCCTTGGCGATCCAGCTCTACGGCGCGGCCTCGCTGTCCATGGAGAAAGCCGCTGAGATCGCCAGCGCGCAGCATCCAGACTTCATCGACATCAACTGCGGCTGCTGGGTGAGCAATGTGGCGCTGCGCGGAGCCGGGGCCGGGCTATTGCGCGACTTGCCGCAGATGAAGGAGGTCGTCTCGCGCGTCATCGGCGCGACGCACCTGCCGGTGACCGTGAAGACGCGCCTCGGCTGGGACCAGCAGAGCATCCGCATCGTTGAGGTTGCCCAGATGCTGGAGGACTTGGGCGTGCAGGCACTGGCCATTCACTGCCGCACCCGCGCGCAGGGCCACAAGGGCGCAGTGGACTACGAGTGGATACCCAAGGTCAAGGCCGCGGTCTCCATACCGATCATTCTCAATGGCGACGTGACCTCGCCGCAGATGGTCAAACACGCCTTCGACAGCACGAGGTGCGACGGGGTGATGATCGGCCGCGGTGCCATCCGCCACCCGTGGATTTTCCGCGAGTCCCAGCACTACCTACAGACGGGTGCGCTCTTGCCCGAACCAAGCTGGCAGGAGCGCATCGAGCTATGCCTCAAGCACCTGCGACTAGCCGTTGAGCACGACGGCCCGCAAGGGGCGCTGGTCGGCACGAGACGCCACTACGCCGGGTACTTTCGTGGTCTGCGCGGCGCGGCGCAGACCAGAGCCGAGTTGGCCAGCTACAAAGAGCTAGGCCCCTTGTTGGATCGCCTCGCCGAACTGCGCGACACCGATCCAGAACGCCTCGCCGCCTGATTCCCATCCCGCTGCTATTTTCGCTCCCGTCCCATTTTAACTGGGTACGATCCATAAATTTTTTCTATTAATTACATAGCAATAATTAATTTGTCCAATAAATAGAACCCTCTATTTTATTCTGCGGCGAATGACATAACTCTTCCATACAAAAGGAGACTCCTGTGAACCAACCCAAATCTATCGCCCCGGCCACGGGCAAACTCGGCGTCCTCATCCCCGGCATGGGCGCTGTGGCCACTACAGTTATTGCCGGCGTCGAAGCCATCAAAGCCGGCATCGGCCAGCCCATCGGCTCGCTGACCCAGATGGGCACCATCCGCTTGGGCAAGCGCACCGAAGGACGCTCGCCGCTCATCAAGGACTTCGTGCCTTTGGCCGACATCGACAGCCTCGTCTTCGGCGGCTGGGACGTCTTTCCAGAGGACGCCTATGACTCGGCCATCCACGCCGGCGTCTTGGACCAGAGGCTGCTCGACCAGATCGCGGACCCGCTCAAGGCCGTCAAGCCGATGCCCGCGGTTTTCGACCGCAACTACGTGCGCCGCCTCGAAGGCTCCAACGTCAAAAGCGCCAAGAGCAAGTGGGATGCCGTGCTGGAAGTGCGCGAAGATATCCAGCGCTTCAAGGCCGACAACGGCGTCGAGCGGCTGGTGATGATCTGGTGCGGCAGTACGGAAATTTTCATGGAACACCACGAAGCACACAACGAAATCGAAAGCCTCGAAAAAGCCATCCAAGAAAACCACCCGGCCATTCCCCCGAGCATGATCTACGCGTACGCCGCGCTGCAGGAAGGTGTGCCCTTTCTAAACGGCGCGCCGAACTTGACCGTAGATGTCCCGGCCATGGTCGAACTGGCGCGGCAAAAGGGCGTGCCCATCGGCGGCAAGGACTTCAAGACCGGCCAGACCCTGATGAAGACCCTGCTAGCCCCGGGTCTCAAGGCGCGGATGCTCGGTGTGCAGGGCTGGTTTTCGACCAACATCTTGGGCAATCGCGACGGCGAAGTGCTCGACGACCCCGACTCGTTCAAGACCAAGGAAGTCAGCAAGCTCGACGTGCTGGAGTTCATCCTGCAGCCCAACCTCTACCCCCAGCTCTACGGCGATATTTACCACAAAGTGCGGATCAACTACTACCCTCCGCGCGGCGACGAGAAAGAGGGTTGGGACAACATCGACATCTTTGGCTGGATGGGCATGCCCATGCAGATCAAGGTCGATTTCCTCTGCCGCGATTCGATTCTCGCCGCACCGCTGGTCTTGGACTTGGTGCTGTTTGCCGACTTGGCGCAGCGGGCGCAGATGGGAGGGATTCAGGAGTGGCTGTCGTTTTACTTCAAGAGCCCGATGACCGCGCCCGACCTCTACCCCGAGCACGACCTCTTCATCCAGCTAATGAAGCTCAAGAACACGCTGCGCTTCTTGCAGGGCGAAGATTTAATTACCCACTTGGGTCACGAGTATTACGACTAGGTGATTGGGCTACGATCCGCGAATTGATCATGGATGCGCTCGTATTTGAGGAAATGCTATCAGAGCTATGTCAGCGCCTAACATTCGAGGCGCAACAAGGAGCGACGTATGAGCGAGCCAGCGACTTCGAGGATAGGGTTAGGCTTGAACTTGCATCGCTGCCCCAACTAGAGGCAGTGTCAGTGGATTTCTCTCCCCATCCTCACCAATTCCCGGATATAATACTCGGCACGTACGGCATAGAAGTGAAGTTTACGAAAGGCGATAGCTGGCGAAGCGTCGCTAACAGCGTCTTTGAAAGCACTCGTAATCCCTCGGTAACGAGCATCTATGTGGTGTACGGGAAGCTTGGCGGCCAACCAGAAGTGAAGTGGGAAAAGTACGATGAGTGCGTCATCCATGTCCGCACATCTCACGTACCGCGTTTCGAGATCGAAATAGGTAGTGACCGATCTCTTTTCGCTACAATGGGGATCTCGTATGCCGAGTTCCGTGCGCTTTCGACCGAAGACCGGATGATTCAAATTCGCAAGTATGCGCGAAGTCGGCTGCGTCTTGGCGAGCGGCTATGGTGGCTAGAAGATCGACCTGATTCAGCGCACTCCTTGCCCATCCAGGTCCGTCTATACATGGATCTGACTCAAGACGAGAAGAGACAGCTAAGGGCTGAGGCAGCGCTACTGTGTCCACAGATCGTTAAACCGGCACGTTCCAAGAAAAAGTATAATGATGCAGCACTCTATTTGCTGACCTACCACGGTGTGCTGTGCTCACAGGCAAGAGACCTTTTCTCGGCAGGCAGTGTCGCCCTCCGGGGTGACGCCGAGCGAGGCGGCAATTACTTGCTGCGTGCCCTAAAAGATATCGAAAGCGAGATGCGGACTGCGGCCACCAGTCTCGAATCGGCTTTGTTCAAAGAGTACTGGGGGGGTGTCGTTGCGCCTGAGCAGAGAATTTGCAAATGGCTAGAGCTAGCCGATGGCTATGCTCAGGATTGGATTCCATCGAAAGAATTATTCAGGGCCTGATCTGTTTGGACGACATGCTTGCTAGGACTCCGCTAGAAGCACCTGAGCACACTACATGCGACGTGCCAAGCGAATACAGGAGGCACCGCATTACCCACTTGTCGCTCGGTCTCTCTGAGACCTGCCTGAAAGATAAAGCTATCGGGAAACGATTGTATCCGTGCAGCCTCCCTCATGGAAATACGTCTCGGTAGCGAGTAATGGAATTGAATATTTCCGTGACATTCAGCGCGAATCGTGTGGCCCGGTCTGTCGGCAGTAAGCCTACGATTTCCCTGCTCTGGGCTAGGGTTTGCCCGACTCCATATGTGGTTCAAGTCTCGATTCTCTTGGACGGTTTCCAGATCGCCAATTGCTTCCTCGGCGGTTATCCACTCGGAGGAACTCCTCTCAGATTCTGGCGGTGTGAAGGGGTTCACCTCGCTGGAGGTACCTACGATGATGACTCTTTCGCGCATCTGAGGAACACCATAGTCGGCCACCCGGTACAATTTGTAACCGACTGCGTAGCCCAAACTGCCGAAGTCAGAGAGTACTTGGGCTAGCGCTTCTCGATTGTCCCCTATGAGAAGGCCCTTGACGTTCTCCGCGACGAAGACCTTGGGCCTGATTCGCTTCACTCCCTCCACCATTGCCCGATAAAGACCTGTCCGGGGACCATTAATGCCAGCCCTTTTGCCGTTAATGGAAATATCTTGGCAGGGAAATCCACCAATCAGCACATCTGCTTCATCCGGCAGTTCATCAATAAAATCCCATACATCGCCACACGCGATGTCGTGACCCAAGTTGTGTGTGTAGGTCTTGCAGGCGGCTCTGTTGTTGTCGTTGGACCAGATTATCGAAAATGGAAGCTGTGGGTAGCTTCGGCCCATGAACTCAAAGCCACCAGTGAAACCAAGATCCATTCCTCCACAACCTGAGAACATGGATACTACAGTGAGAGATTTCTTCAGACTAAGCTGAGGCACTCGGTCAAGAAGGTGAGAGCCACGTCTAGGAATTTGCTCTAGATCAGGTGCGGTTTTGTACTGTTCACCTGCATCACGACTATTGTAATTGAAGAGAGAAAGTTGGCGTCTTTCTGCGCAGTATTCCGCTGCTGACCTGATGAACCAATCCTTGAGAGTACTGCCAGATAACGCGAGAGTCGAATATAGCTCTCGCTTCTGTTCTGGATCGATCTCGATCACTATTCTTCCAGAGGATGTTGGATTTGCCATAGGTTCATATTAGTAAGGTAACATTACCTGCGCAAGTTAAATTTACGCCTATGTCGTGGTTTCTCAAATTACCCACTTGGGGCACGAATACTACGACTAGGAACGTTTAATACCCAACTTTATCATTTTGCTGTACAGCGTCGAAGCCGGCATCCCCAGCAGAGCCGCCGCCCCTTTTGGGCCCTTGACTCGCCAGTTGGTGGCGTTGAGCACTTCGAGAATGTAGCGGCGTTCCAATTCGAGGAGGGGCATTATTTCGCGGCCTTGGGCAACGGATAGGGACCCTCCTTTGGCGTCTGCGAGGTCAAAACCGCCCTGCATCAGCTCGGTCGTGCCGATTTGAGAACCTTGACAGGCTATGACGACCTGCTGGATGCAATGCTCCAGTTCCTCCACATTCCCCGGCCAATCATAGGCTTGTAGCAGCTCTATAGCCTCGGAACTCAAGGAGGGAGGTTTCTTGTCTAGGTAGGCTGCCATGCGATTCTTGAAAAACTCGGCCAAGGCCGGGATGTCTTCTTTGTACTCGCGCAGGGGTGGCATGTACAGCGTAAAAAACTGCAGGCGCGAATACAACTCCTCGCGAAAGACACCTGCCTGCACCATCTTCTGCAGGTCGCGACTCGTCGCTACTACCATGCGAGTCTGCGCTGTTCGCGTCTCATTGCCGCCCACCCGCTCAAATGTGCGCTCTTTCAACAAGCGCAGGATCTTGTCTTGCGTGTCCAATGTCAGATCGCCGATTTCATCCAAAAACAGGGTGCCGTCTTGGGCTCGTTCCACCTTACCAACTTCGCTGGCTGCCGTCTTGTCGTCGCTACCAAAAAGTTCGCGGTCGATCAACGCTTGGGATAAAGCCCCGCAGTTGACTTGGATAAAAAGGCCGTTGCCATAGGCACTCAACGCGTGTAGTGCCTGCGCCGCGAACCTCTTACCCACCCCTTTTTCACCTAGAATCAGCACGGTCAGATCGGTGGGGGCCACCTCCGTGAGTTTGGTTTGAAACTCGCGCAAGCCCTGCGCCTGTCCGATCCATTGGCTGCCGCCATCAAACGCGGTCGATCGGCCTTCGACCGCCGGATCGGACTCTACCGCAAGCTGCACCTGCGCCGCCTCCGAGTAATTGAGGTCTCGGTCTATGGCGCGGACTTGAAAGGTGTAGTCGCCCAGCGGCAGGTCTTGATACGAGGCCCGCAGCTCGCGGGTTGCGGGACACCAGTCGGCGTCGTAGCCCTGCAAGCGATAGACATAGAGCATGTCGCGGGGAGGGGTAGCAAAGCCGATCCCCTTGTATTCGAAAACCACCGGCTGCCCCACCGTGGAGGAGCAACCGTCCGCTTTCTCATAGACCTGATCGGTGGTCACTTGAGTTAGACGAATCCGGGGTGAGATTTGCCTCGGTCGGTAGCGTATAACAGATCCCGCGACCGTGCCCAACCAGAAGGTGCCGTCGCGATCTTCGAAGATGCGGCAAACCGATCCTATATGAGGTGACGTAATAGTCTGGAAAACCTGGCCATCGTACTGCGCCACCTCGCGGTCGGTACCGATCCAGAGGTGTCCTCGCGCATCCTCCAACAAACAGTGGATGCGGTTGCTGGGCAGCCCATCTTCGGTGGTGAAGGAGCGGAAGGTGCGGCCATCAAAGCAACTGAGACCGCCCTGTGTAGCAATCCATAGATTGCCATCGCGGTCTAATACTAGGTCGTTGACCCGATCGTCAATCAGCCCGTCTGCAATCCCGTACCAAGTAAGCCCCTCTTCCAGATGCCAGCGGGCAAAGCCGGTGCCACTAGCGAGGTAATCGATATAGATCAAATGGAAATAGATTTCGTCGTTGCGCGTGGCAATCACCGCGCCAATGCGGCTGAGAGGTGTTTTTTCGCCCTCCTCGGCAAAGATGGTTTGGCACGACTCGCCCTGCTGGTACACGATCTGTAATGGGCTGGCCGAAAACTTTCTCTTTCCTTGGCGTATGGTGTAGTGTTCCCAATAGCCGAAGAGGAATCGTCCTTGCCGGTCTTGGGTGATGCGGCCAATGCCCCCGGCGTCTATATCGGTCGCTATGTCCTCTTTTTTCAGCGTTTGACCTGCGCGGCGGAACAGACCCTCTCCGCCGCCGAACCACAGGTGCCCCTCAAGGTCTTCGTAGATGGAGAAACAGTTGCTAATATCACGACCTTGCTCGGATTCCACGAACGTAAAATGCGCACCATCGAAGCGGACGATGCTTTTGCCAGGGTTATCGAACCCGAGAGAGGCATACCCGATCCATACATCCCCTTGCCGGTCTTGGGCGATCTGCGAGACTTCATTCACTTTTCTAATTATGTTCGCCCGCGGGTCGAAAACGGTGATGCTATGCGCATCGTACCGCCCAACCCCGTTCCACGTGGCAAACCAAAAGTGATCCTCGCGGTCGTGGAACACGGCTGTGACCGAGGAATGAGGTAGCCCATCGGCCGCGGTGAATCGGCTGAACCCATCATCGTCTTGGTAGAATGCACCGGCCATCGTGCCAAACCACATCCGACCGTCCCGGTCGCACGTAATTCGGCGCAGCCAACAATTCAAGCCCTCTTTGACAGACTGGAAGGTGTTGTTGTCGTAGAAATAGAGGAGGCATCTCCCCTTCCGACCGATCCACACCTTGCCGGTATGGTCCTGACCCACGCTATAACCGGCCCTGATGCGGGGAAAGCCCTCATCCGCTTCGTAGCGGTGGAAGGATTCGCCATCAAAACGGATGAGGTCCTTAAAGCCAAACCACAGGTGGCCTTGTGGGTCTTGGGCGATGCCCACACAGTTATTAAGAGGAAAATCAGGCGGCAACGGCTGCTGGTATTGCTCGAGGTAGAGCGGAGTCAAGTCGTGGAAAGCCGTCCCGTCGTAATAGCCCACGGTACTGATGCCACCAAACCAGATACGGCCTTGACGATCCTCGTATATAGACCTCACCTCACAGCCAGCAATGCCGTCGTCCGCCAAGTAGTGGAAGCCTACCCCGTCATACCAGCATACTCCGTTTAGGGTCCCAAACCACAGCCGGCCTTGACGGTCTTTTTGGATACAGGAAACATGGTCGTGAATAAGACCTTCCTGTGTAGTGAAATGCTGGAACGCATCGCCGTCAAAGCGGCAGACCCCGTTGTCATGCACGGCGAACCAGATATATCCCTCGCAGTCGTCGGCGATGTACACAATGCGCAGCGATGGCAGGCCGTCGCTTGTAGAATACGTCTTCCAAGTGCCCGTGCGACTAAGTGATTTGATCATGCAAAAAACCTTCGGAAAATTTAGCAAATTACAGGATACAAAGGTAACGTTGGCCGTCTATCATCGCCATACGCGTTGAGGGTACTCCCCCCAAAACAAGTAACACATTGGATTAATGCATAATATCTCTGTCATTTAAGCAAATCAAGCAGACTTTCCTTAGCAGGACGATATATCGTCCTTTATGATATTTTTACGATATATCGCCCTTTTTAATTTTTTTACTATATGTCGTATTTTATCTATAAAAATACACCAAAATAGTATAATTTTATTGTAATATTTTAATTTATTTTTTACTCCAATCCTATATATTAAAATGTTCTGCTTAAACAGCGGTAGTTAGTTCATGCCGCTGAAGCTCCGCTGCCGTAAATCAACGAAAAAGGGAGTAATAATGAAGATTGGATTGGAGAACAGCACCGAGCGTACTAAACCCGCGACTTCTAGCAAGCCCCGGCCCCCTCGTTTAGGCCATCGCTGCGTTGCATCGGCCGCGCTGCTGCTGGCTTTCATCGTGCTGTTGGCGGGGACGGCGCAGGCGCAGACCGTGACGCGCATCGATCGGCTCAGGCCCAATGGCAACACTAGCATCAGCACCGAGGTCGGCGGTGAATTCAGGGTCCGAATCGCCTTCTCACCCAGCGCCACCGGCTTGGAACGCGATGAATTGGAAGTCACCAACGGCACGGTCAGTTCCTTCGAGCAAGGAGTGCTGGGTCTTCTCAACATTTGGCTCGTAGTCATTGCCGTGGACCAGAGCGCCAGCACCGTCACGGTCAAGGTCCCGGCGGGGGTGACTGACGCCGGCGACAACCCGGCCGCCGAGGTAACCTACACCGTCGTTCCAGCGCTCACCGGCACGTTAACCACCACTGCCACCGAACCGGCAATCTCAGGTTTCCGGGTGACCCTCACCTTCAGCGAGGCCGTCGAGCAACCACATGGTGAGGTTGAGGCCAACACTTGGAGATTCGACGCACAATCTGACGTAAGGGTAACCGGGCCCAGTTATAACTGGCACGAGAGGATTTCAGCCTCAGAATATAGGTATCACTGGAACAGCAGCCGCATTGAGAACAGCAGCGTCGGCACCATCATTTTCTCCCTCCCTAGGAGCGTGGTGGCGACCGACAGGGACAGCGACATCTGGAACTTAGCGTCCTCCATCGAAATCAAGATCGGCAAAAGGTCCGTTTCCTTTGACCAAGCCACCTATTCGGTCGACGAGGGCGATGCGGTAGAAGTCAAGGTCGTGCTGAACGCGGATCCCTTGAACACAGTGGAAATCCCGCTGGTCGCGACGCCCCAAGGCGGCGCGGACGCCAGCGACTTCTCGGGCGTGCCTAACTCCGTGACATTCAACGCCGGTGAAACGGAACAGTCGTTCACCTTCAGCGCCGCCGACGAGTATATCGCCGACGAGGGCGAGAGCGTCAAGATCACCTTCGGCACGACTCTGCCAGCAACCATCAAGAGAGGCTCGCGCGCTGAAACGACCGTGACCATCGTCGACGACACCGACACCACGCCGCCGGTACTGAGTACGGCCACGGTGAACGGAACCTCGCTGGTGCTGACCTACGACGAGACGCTGGACACGGGTTCGGTGCCCTCGACGGGCGCGTATTCGGTCAAGGTAAACGGCGGCTCGGGGACGGCCCCTGCGAACGTGTCCATCAGCGGCTCGGCGGTGACGCTGACGCTGGCGACCGCAGTGACCACCGGGCAGACGGTGACGGTGAGCTACGCGGTGCCAACGTCGAATCCGGTGCAGAACCTGGACCGCCTCGACGCCGCGGCGCTGACCGACCGAGCGGTGACTAACAACACCGGCAACGACGCTGCCACGGGGGCACCGACAATTTCGGGCACGGCGCAGGTGGGTCAGACGCTGACGGCCTCCACCAGCGGGATTGCCGACGCCGACGGGCTAACCACCGTCATCTATCGCTACCAGTGGATTCGGGTGGACGGCGGCAACGAGACGAGCCTCTCCGGCGCGACATCGAGCACCTACACCCTAGTATCGACCGACCAAGGCGATAAGGTCAAAGTCAAGGTCTTCTTCACCGATGATGCTGGCTTCAGCGAGACGCTGACCAGCGACGCCTACCCGGCAAGCGGAACCATTGAGGCGGCAGACAAGGAGATAACGACGCCGACGCAGAGGTCGGGGTTGTTCATCCAAGGGTCCCCCTTTCTGCAGGCACTCTTCTTGAATGAGCCAGCAGGGCACGACGGCACGACGGCGTTCACCGTGCTGATCGCATTCAGCGAACGGATTAGCGCGACCGCAGAGCATATGCAGCAGGCGGTGATGGTGACCGGCGGTACGGTAACCAGTGCACGGGAGACGAGTGGCTTAGGCGATCGCTGGGAGATCACGGTGACCCCCAACTCCAACGCCGACGTGAGCATCTCCCTGCCATCGCCCGCCTCGTGCTCCGACGCTGGCGCCATCTGCTCCTCTAATGACAGTAAGAAGCTGGTGGTGGGCATATCCACCTCCATTTCTAGGGTGCCGCTGACAGCGCGCTTTGATGAGGTGCCGGCAGGACACCACAGCACCACTCCGTTCGCGTTGCAACTGGCGTTCAGCGAACCGATTGACACGACCGCTGCGGCGCTGACGCAGGCGCTGACGGCGACCAATGCTACGATAACCAGCGTCCAACAGGTGGACGACCGCAGCGACCTATGGGAGATCACCCTGACTCCCAACAGCAACGACGCGGTGAGCCTCTCCCTGCCGCCGACCGCCTCGTGCGACAGCGACAACGCCGTCTGTACCGCAGGAGGATGGAGGCTGTCGGAGGGCATAGCCATCTCCATTCCCCGAGCGGCGTTGACAGCGCGTTTGGAGGAAGTGCCCGAAGGGCACATCGGCATCCTCTTCACGCTGCAACTGGCGTTCAGCGAACCGATTGGGAGCACCGCCGCGACGCTACAGCAGGCGCTGACGGTGACCGGTGGCAGGATGAACAGTCTGCAGCGCGTGGACGGTCGCAACGATCTATGGGAAATCCAGATACAACCAGACGCTGCCGATGTGAGTATCTCCCTACCAAAGACTACCTCGTGCGACGACGAGGGTGCCATCTGCTCCCAAGAGGTCTTGTCGCAGTCGCATCCGCAGGAGAACGATGCACAGGCCAGCATCCCCTTCTCCGGGTATCTCATGCCCCACACGCTAGACAAGACCGCCGGGGAGAACCAAACAGGACCGGCTAACACCCAACTGGCCGAGTCGTTTGTCGTCGTCGCGTCCGATGAGGAAGGCGTGGCCATGGCCGACGTGATCGTCACGTTTACCGTGAGCGCGGGTGGGGGCATGCTGTCGGCGAACACCGATGCCGATCCTTGTACGTTCGAGTCTGCCAAGTCGTCCATCACCGCCATCACCGATGCCAACGGCCAAGCCACCACGAGGCTGACGCTGGGCAGCGAGGCCGGGACCAACACGGTGGATATCACCGTCGCGGGGCTGGAACCCGAGCCCTTTACCGCCACCGCCACCGAGCAAACCACGCCCGACATGCTGGCCAAGGTCTGTGGCGAGGACCAAGAAGGCACGGTCGGCGAACGACTAGCCAAGCCGTTTGTAGTCTTCTTGTCGGACGAGGACGATGCCGCTCTGGCCGGAGTAGCCGTCGCGTTTGCGGTGACCGCTGGTGGGGGAACGCTGTTGGCCACCACGGAGACGACCAATGCCGATGGGTACGCCCGAACCTATCTGACGCTGGGCAGCGAGCTAGGGACCAACACCGTGACGGCCACCGTGGAAGGGCTAGACCCAGTAACCTTTACCGCCACCGGGCAAGCGTCGCCCTTGACGAGCCTTTTCGATGCTTTTCTGAGTGGCAGTGGCAAGCTCATAGCCCTACCCGACAGCCCCCAGTTGGCGCAGAACGCCCCCAATCCGTTCAACAGTCAGACGGTGCTGGCCTATTTCTTGCCCGCAGCAGGGCCGGTGCGCTTAGAAGTGTTCTCGTTGACCGGACAACGGGTGGCGGTTCTGCGCCACGGGCTGCAGCAGGCCGGCTTTCACCAGCACCGTTGGGACGGTCGCGACGACGCAGGGCACTCAGTCGCCAGCGGCCTGTATCTGTATCGGCTGGTGACTGACGAAGTGGTCTTGACGCGCAAGCTCATGCTGTTGCGATAGCCCCAAACAAGTAGTCATGGATTAATAACGTCGTCTGTAATCCAAGTAAATAAGGTGTATTGTCTTGCATAAAGGACGATATCTCGTCCTTTTCAAATTGAAATGTTTTTAACTCTTCGATCGTATTTTTATCACTCATTGCTAGCTTCCAATTCCTTTATCTGACTGTATTCTACATGACAACGAGGCTTCTGCCCATTAATCACAATCGGCTTTGCCGCCGCAACATAATTAGGATTTCGTGGATCTTTACTCCATGAAACTCTTGTATCATTAGCTTCATCATAATAAACCACGTACCCCAAATCATTTAAAACACCAATACTTGCCAAAGATATATCCTTATCTTTCACATGATTATACCCATATCCCTGAAACATAACATCCCAATAACCCCTCCATTTAAGATGATGAGCATCAAAATGTCCTTCATCCTCCATTGGAATAGATCCTTGTTTGTTTGTCATAACACGAAACGCCAAGTTTCCATTTTCACCAGTATACAAAAAATTAGATGCCGTAGAAAGAGACTTTCCAACAAGCTTTTTTCCCGATAAAACCCGCTTATTAATTCCCAATGCATGACCTAATTCATGGATACAAATACTATACCACTGATCCGTCGTAATCTCTCCCGACCTTATATCCTCCAATGTATATTCAGGAATTCCAAATCCTACAATCGGAACCTGAGTACCTTCTTCAGAATTCTCAAACCAATAATAATTAGAATAAGCTATTATAAAAGACTCCCCATCCTCTTTTTCCATTTCCTCATCAATAAAAACCCACAACTCAATATCCGACCAGTCTAAATAATTCTCAGGCAACCAAACTTCCACCGTATCCTGACCAAATTCAAGAGAAAAAGACCCATCCGGCATAACCAAATGCTCTGCAAAATGACCCCAAGAAATTACACTCTCCCATCGTTGAGCCGCCCGTCTTATCTCCATTGAATACTCATATGGTATCTTCTCTTCATCCCACAACCACCCATTATGATTTATTCTAAAATCAAACCCCAACGCCTCATTCGACTTACCAGCAGGTTGAGTAATAGAAACCGATTGAACTGGATTACTGGAATGCTCAGAGCACCCAAAAGACAACAACACTAAAATCAATATAAATCCAAACATGACTAACTTCCTTCCTCTCTATTAGGAACGTTTAATACCCAACTTTCTCATTTTGCCGTACAGCGTCGAAGCCGGCACCCCCAGCAGAGCCGCCGCCCCTTTTGGCCCCTTGATCCGCCAATTGGTAGCGTTGAGTACTTCGAGAATATAGCGGCGTTCAAATTCAAGGAGCGGCATTATTTCGCGGCCTTGAGCAACGGATAATGCCCTTCCTTTAAGGCCAAGAGTGGAGTCTGCAATGTCGAAACCGCACTGCATGAGATCGGTCGTGCTGATTTGAGAGTCATTGCACGCTATTACTACCCGCTGCATGAAATGCTCCAGTTCCCGCACATTCCCCGGCCAATCATAGGCGTGTAGCATTTCCATGACCTCGGAACTCAAGGAGGCAGGTTTCTTGTCGAGGTAGGCTGCCATGCGGTTATTGAAAAACTCGACCAGGGCCGGGATGTCCTCCCTGTGTTCGCGCAAGGGCGGGACGTACAGCGCAAAAAGCTGGAGGCGCGAATACAACTCCGCGCGAAAAACACCGGCCTGTACCATCTTTTCCAGGTCGCGGCTAGTCGAGGCGACCATACGCGTCTGCGTGGTTAGTGTCTGGTTGCCACCAACCCGCTCAAACGTGCGCTCTGCCAACAGGCGCAGGATCTTGTCCTGCGTTTCCAACGGCATCTCGCCGATTTCATCCAAAAACAGGGTGCCGTCTTTGGCCCGTTCCACCTTGCCTACTTTGCTAGTAGCTGTCTCGTTTTCGCGACCAAAGAGTTCACTGTCGATCAAGGCTTGGGATAAGGCCCCGCAGTTGACATGGATAAAAGGGCCGTTGCCATAGGCACTTAACTCATGTAATGCCCGCGCCGCCGACCCCTTACCCACCCTTGTTTCGCCTAGAATCAGTACGGTCAGATCGGTGGGTGCCACCTCCATCAGTCTGGTTTGAAACTGACGCAAGCCCTTAGTCTGGCCGAGCCATTGGTTGCCCCCATTAAACGCGGCCCCCGGTTTTACCGCGAGCGGCACCTGCGCCGGTTCTGAGTAATTGAGATCGCGATCTATCGCCCGGACTTGAAAGGTGTAGTCGCCCGGCGGCAGGTTTTGATAACAGGCTCGTAGCTCTCGGGTCGCGGGATTCCAGCCGACATCGTATCCCTGCAAGCGATAGACATAGAGCATGTCGCGGGGATGGGTGGAAAAACTCATTCCCTTGTACTCGAAAATCACCGGCTGCCCCACCGTGGAGGAGCAGACTTCTCCTATGGTCTCATAGACCTGATCGGTAGTAACCCGGATGAGACGCATCAAGGGCGGCGTTTGCTTCGGTCGGTAGCGTATGATGGAACCTAGGACCGTGCCCAACCAGAAGGTGCCGTCGCGATCTTCGAGGATGCGGCAAACGGGTCCCATATGAGGTGATTTGATGGTTTGAAAAAGCCGACCGTCGTAGAGGGCCACACCCTTGTCTGTGCCGATCCAGAGATGTCCCCTTGCATCTTCAAACAGACAGTCGATGCGGCTACTCGGCAGCCCGTCTTCGGTGGTGAAGGTGCGGAAGCTGTTGCCGTCAAAGCAACTGATACCACCCCGCGTAGCGATCCATAGGTTGTCATGGCGGTCTACTAGCAGGTCGTTTACATGGTTGTCGATCAGCCCGTCTTCGACTCCATACCATGTAAGACCCTCTTTAGGATGCCAGCGAGCGAAGCCGGTACCGCTCGTTGGGCTGTCTCTATCGGTCAAATGGAAATAGATTTCGCCGTTGCGTGTGGCAAGTACTGTGCCAATGCGGTTAAGAGGTGTCTTTTTCTGGTCCTCGGCAAAAATGGTTTGGCACTGCTCGCCCTGTTGGTACGCGATCTTTAATGGGCTAGCCAAAAGTTTTTCTCTTTGGCTTATGGTGTAGTGTTCCCAATAGCCGAAAATGAATCGTCCTTGCCGGTCTTGCGTAATGCTGCTGATACCCCCTGCGTCTGAATCAGCCGCTATGTTCTTTTTCTTTACCTTCTGTCCTTCGCATCGGAACAGACCATCGCCGCCGCCAAACCACAGGTGTCCCCCAAGGTCCTCGTAGATGGAGAAACAGTTGCCGACATCAGAGCCCCCTTCAGGAACTACGAATGTAAAGTGTTCGCCATCAAAGCGGGCGATGCTTTTGGTATTACGGTTGAGATAAGGGGACGCATACCCGACCCATATATCACCGTGCCGGTCTTGCGCGATCTGCGAGATTTCTCTCGGGGTTTTAGATTCGTTAGCACGAGGGTCGAAAACGTTGATACTATACGCATCATACAACCCGACGCCGTTCCACGTGGCGAACCAAAACTGGTGCTCGCGATCATGGAACACGGCCTTGACCGCGGAGTGGGGTAGGCCATCGGCCGCGGGAAATCGGCTGAACCCGTCGTCGTCTTGGTAGAACACTCCACCCAACGTGCAAAACCATATCCGACCTTCTCGGTCGCACATAGTATAACGCAACCAAGGATTCGCACCGACCTCAACAGCCTGTAAGGTGCTATTGGCATAGAGCTGAAATCGGCCTTTCTCAATCCAACCGATCCACACCTTGCCGGTATGGTCCTGGCCCACGGCATAACTGGCCTCAGCCCAGGGAAACCCCTCATCCGCTTCGTAGCGGTGGAAGGATGCACCATCGTAGCGGAAGAGGTGCTTAAAGCCAAACCACAGGTGGCCTTGTGGGTCTTGGGCGATGCCTCGACAAAGGGAGATCCTCGTAGAAAAAGGCTGCCGGTACTGCTGGCGGTAAAGCGGAGTCAGGTCGTGGAACGCCGTGCCGTCGTAATAGCCCAAGGTATCCTCGCCACCCAACCAGATACGGCCCTGACGATCCTCGTAGATGAACTGCACCCAACGGCCGGCAATGCCGTCGTCCTCCAAAGGGTGGAAATCTGCGCCGTCATACCAGCAGACTCCCTTTGAGGTACTAAACCACAACCGCTCCTGACGATCTTGCTGAATAAAGAAGACTTGGTCGTCAATAAGACCGTCCTCGGTCGTGAAATGCTGGAACGCATCCCCGTCAAAGCGGCTGGCACCGTTGTCCCAGGTGGCGAACCAGATATACCCTTCCCTATCCTCGGTGATGTGTTCAATGCGCAGCGATGGTAGGCCATCGTGTGTAGAATACGTCTTCCAGGTGCCCATGCGGCTAAGTGGCTTGATCATAAAAAAGTACCCTATTCCCTAAAATCAGGATAACCCTCCGGGTGCGGTTTTACCTTCTGATTTTATGATATATTGATTGAGTGTATTCGGAAAAATATAACACATTGGGTAAATGCACAATCTCGTTTTCATTCGAGTGAATCAAGTATATTAGAGGATTTTAAACTGCTTTTATTGAGGACCATATATGGTCTGAAATATAAAAAAGGCCATATATGGTCCTTTTTATATAATCACCATTTTGCAAAGTTACATTTTATAATTATCGATTGTTACAAATTAAATCAGGTAATTATTTACTTTTTGCAAAAATCGTATATTTTTTTCTCATCCACCTTGCGTAGAGACTCGCATGTCGATTTTCTATGTTGTACTACATAGCCATAGTGTTAGTGAAGGGGTCGCTCCCCTTCACTTCGCTTGGCGAATAGACACAGGAATACCCTGCATACTCTGCGTGAGGTGGCCATAGCCGGCCCCGCTTTATAGGGAGCCGATTCACCTTTCACACAGAGGAAACATTACCTTCATCATGCAGAGTAGAAGCCTTCTTGCCTGTACGCTATTTAAGAGCCAAGACTACAGCCACCTACATCTTCCTTCCTCGCGTCCCATCTATCGGACGCAACCGCTTATCGTTCCAATCTCTCCCGGCCTAGCGACTTAGGTTGGCGTTGGCGTTCGTCGCCCTGTTCGCCACGGCAGCCCAAGCGCAGACGGACGATTCTGTCCACGAGGGCTACGTACGCGAGCCGCGTCGTCCACGTCGCGAAAACATTAAACAGGAGGAATATCTTCAACCATGCCCGTTCGCCCGATACTCCAAGTATGTCCTTCGATTGAGAAGAACGAGGGTAAATCCGCGTTCCGGGGCCACGTGGCATTCTCGCTCGCGCTGGTTTTGGCGTTCGTCGTCTTATGTACCACGACTGCCCAAGCGCAGACCGATCCTATCTGGTTCACTACCATAACCATCGGCGAGCCGCCCGAAGGATATGGGAGCTGGCGAGGATATGGCCATACAGATATCACATTCACCGCTGAGAATGTGGGATCAATTGAGAACGATGAATACAGTTATTCGGGCACCGATAACCGCGTGCTGGGGGTGTTTGTGGGTTCGGGGGGCGTGACGCTTAACTTGGAAGAAAGTCTGTTCGATCTGGGTGACACCGATGTGTTTTTCCTAGAGTTCGCTGGCGAGAAATTCCCGGTCGCCGCCGCCGCTACATACACCAGTAGGACGGTAATCGTCTGGGATGAATTTAACACATCGTGGGTAAGCGATAACGCTCCCTCGCTGGGTGCCAACCGCTACGAGACCACCCTTCCCGTGGGTGGCACGGTCGGGGTTTGCCTGCGGACTACAGGTCAAACATGCCCGTCGTCAGCACCGCAGGTGTCGGCGACGCAGGTGGTGGTGCCGGAGATCGTCTTTGTCCCCCTGACGGCGCGCTTCACGGACGTGCCCATAGAGCACGACGGCACCACCACTTTCTCCCTGCAGATCGCCTTCAGCGAACCGATTAGGACGACAGAAGAGCAGATGCAGCAGGCGCTAACGGTGACCGGTGGCACGGTGACCCGTGCGCAGCAGGTGGATGGCCGCAGCAAACTGTGGGAAATCACCGTGACCCCGAACTCCAACGACGACGTGCGTATGTCCCTACCACCGACCACCTCCTGCGTCGCCGTCGGCGCAGTCTGCTCCTCTAATGACAGCAAGGTGCTGCAACGGGGCGTGGCCGTCTCCATTCCCAGAGCACCGCTGAGAGTGCGCTTCGAGCATGTACCCGCAGGGCACTACCGAACCACCCCGTTCGCGTTGCAACTTGCCTTCAGCGAACCGATTGAGATGCCCAAAGAAAAAATTCAGCAGGTGCTGATGGTGACCGGTGGTAGGATGAAAAGCGTCCAGCAGGTGAATGGCAGTAGTGACCTATGGGAGCTCACGGCGATACCAGACTCCAACGACGACGTGAGCCTCTCCCTGCCGCCGACTACCTCCTGCGAGGCCGACAATGCAATCTGCACAGCGGACGGACGGATGCTGTCGGAGGGCGTGGCTGTCTCCGTGGCTAGGATGCCGCTGACAGCGCGTTTTGAGGCGGTGCCCCCAGAGCACATCGGCACCCTCCCTTTTGCGCTGCGGATCGCCTTCAGCGAACCAATTGGGCTAACGGCACCGGCGATGCAGCAGGCGCTGACGGTGACCGGGGACAAGACGACCAGCCTGCTACGCGTGAACGGTCGCAGCG
>JAJEGS010000040.1 GCA_022819745.1 Candidatus Latescibacterota bacterium
CTGAGATGGCTCAAACGGTGGATCGCCCACCAACGCCAACGCTTGCCCCCCTTCAATGCACAGTTGGCACCCACAGGAATCAGAACCGTTAGGAAAACCAAAAAACCTAGCAAAAAGTAAAAATGTAAGGGAATCAGACTCGGAACAATAGATTATGGAACGCCGTTTACCTGCGCAGTACTCGATGATTTCGGAGACGACCATGAGGAAATCGGGTCTTTTGTCCACGGTGCTCTGTTTTGTAGCCCTTTTTCTTCCTATGGCTTTGAACGGGGCATGGGCCCAGTCGAAGGGTTACAGTTTGGGTGCGGACCGGGTGGAGGTGCGGACCCAGGCGCATTGGCAGGCTTGGGAGTTCCCGAGCGATATGGTGACCATAACGCCGTCTGGCTCGGTGCAGTCCAGATTCATACAAGTCCCGCACAACGCCGTATTGAATGCGGCCGACTTCAGCTATCCCATTGATGGCAGCTTGCAAGATCAGTACGCCAATTCGTTCAAGGATGAAGACAACAATCTGCTGGCGCGCGGGGGTATCAAAAGGGCTGGTTCAAATCCGCAGCTAGCGGAGCGGGCCATTGACGCAGATCCGACTACAGCTTGGGAGCCGAATTCGGCTGATCCCCTGCGGGACTGGGTGTTGGAGATTGATCTTGGCCGTCTAGTGTCGGCCACCAAGGTCGTTGTGCGCTTTGCCGAAGAAGGGGATCCGTTTCTGCAATTCAGGGTACATTCGGCAGGAGGGCAAAACCCCTTTGGCACGGCTGACCGCAGCGGTGCCTTGGACTACACTATAGTGGGCGGCACTACCCAACCCAATCGCGACCAGCGAGTGTTTGAGTTCGACCTCGCACCACTGAGCACCCATACAGAAGAGTGGACCGGCCGCATTGTGCAGTACCTGCGCGTCGTGGCCACGGCCACCAATGGCGAGCGGGCGCAACAGCTCTCTGCCGAGGAGTATCAGGCGTTGACAGCAGAGAACCAAGGCGCGGTGGAATACGTCTGGAAAATCGCTGGCGAAGAGCGTCTAGTAACGGCCGAGCGCTACGATCAGTTGCCACTTGAGCAGCAGGGTGGGGTGCGCTATTACCGCCGCGAAAGGCCCCAACTCGCCGAAGTGGAGGTGTGGACTGTGGGCGAGAACATTGCCTTGGGGATCGTAGAGCGCGGCGGTAATTTACACGATGTCAATCCCAATTCTTCGCCTGAACTTGCCGCTGACGGCAACGTGCGCACTGAGTGGCAGGGCATGGTTTACTTTCCCACCGGAGAGACCGCTGAGTGGGGCCTGTTGAACGTGAATTTGGGCTCGCACTTTTTGGTCCATGCCGTGCGCATCATTACCCGCATCGGCGGAAGAAATCTGATTGGTTATACATTGCGCGGTTCGGACGGCTCGCTGGCACCCGATGGCAGTTTGATCTGGGAGGAATTGAGTGGTGAGACGCGGCAGTTAAACCAGAATACGCGGCTGTTCGAGGATCGCTTTGCGCCGCGCCCAATACGCTTTTTAGAATTCCGCAACCTAGATATTGCCCGTCGCACTAGGGCCCATGAAGGGCACCGGATACTGAGCACGGTGACAGAAATCCAAGTTTTCGCCAACGGATACCTACCGATCCTCGAGATGACTTCTGATCTCATTGATTTGGGGAGTTCCAAGACGCTGACGACCATCGACTGGGAAGCCGACACGCCCGCGGGCACGGCGGTAGAAGTCCGCACTCGCACGGGAAACGATCTGCGCGAAGTAAACCGCTATTTCAAAAAAGACGGCACGGAAGTAGCCAACAAAGAAGAATACGAGAAGCAGCCGGCCTTCTTCAGGGGGGAAATCCTTACCGAGTTCCTGCCGGGACCGGGCTGGAGCAACTGGAGTCAAGTCTATGTCAAACCGGGCGAGGTCATACGTTCCCCCAATCCCCGGCGCTATATGATGATTCAAGCGAGACTGCTCAGTGAAGACGCGGCAGTGGCCGCCAGCTTAGAGTCGATCCAGATCTATTTCACAGCACCGTTGGTGGATCGCATCGCTGGGGAAATAGAGCCCAAGCGGGATGTCCCCAGTGGCGAGCTCACGGATTTCGACCTCTTTATCCGCCCCTCTTTTGCTGCTCGAGACCCGGGATTCGACCGCATCCGTCTCGTCGCACCTTCGCGAGCGAATATTGAACTGCGCCAAGTGAGTTTAGGAGACGAAAGCGAATTTGTAGCCGGAAACGAGGAAAAATTTGCCGAGGTGGAAAAAGGCCGTTTTGAGAATGGGGCGGGGGAGCAACTGGACTTGACCAAGGTGGCGAGCGATACGCTGCAACTCGGCCTGCCAGGGGTACTGCGGCGAGGCAGTGCGGATATTGTGCGGGTCTCTTTTTCGTCGCGCGTCTTCTTGAGCGGTGCCACTTTTGCCGCCGAAGTTGGGCGCTCGACGCAAGCGGACAACTGGCAGCGGGTGGATCCAGCGGATCCGGTAGGGGATGAATTAGCCGCTGGTGAGGGGTTGACAGTATTGACGACTGCCCGCCGCGGGCAGATCGGGACAATCGAGGTAGATCCCGCCACTTTTACCCCAAATGGCGACGGCATTAACGACACGGCTGTCTTTTCGTTTGCCGTGCTCAAAGTCAATGTAGCTAGGCAAGTAGTGGTCTATTTATACGACCTAGCAGGTAGGGAAGTGAGGCGTCTTTCTGAGATGCGCAATATGGCGAATGGGCTGTATAGTCTTGCTTGGGACGGACGGGACGAAGGGGGAACGTTAGTGTCTCCGGGCCTTTACCTCGCCCGTATTGAGGTAGATGACGACGCAGGGAATGACAACTCGGCTGTCCGCCTAGTTGGGGTGGCGTATTGACTTTTGCGATGCGTCGGTGGTCGCATAACGGCCGTTGACACTCGCTGGGAGTGCGGGCGGGCCACAGGCCCGCCCCTACCGACTATTTATCAAATTCAATTATTACGGCCACTTACCATTCTCTACTGCTTCGCTACTCGTACAGCTCCACTGCGGTTTCACCTCGGGCAAAGCGCTGTGCCGTCTGCACTGCCGACTGACTGCCCGTATTGCGTCGCACATCCGTAGCCCACCGGGCCAGCCCTACCAGCAACTGTCCCCGCGCCGGATGGTCGGCGCAACGGTTCCACTCCTCGCTGACCGTACGCAAGCCGTGCAGCAAATGCCAGCCATTGTCGTCCTTGAGGATGGTTTGGCCCAATTCGCGCAGCAGACGGTCGCCGTCAAAGCCTCGGTGCAAGTACTCGCGGACCAAGCGGCCTACCTCGCGGATCTGGATGGTCTCAATCGCCTCGATTACCTCGGCTAGGGCCTCGTCTTGGCCAGCGGACGCTTCTTCCGGGGTTGGGTGTGTTCTTAGGGGCCGGGGCGTGATATTGAGCCAGCGGTTTTCGAAGAATTGCCAAGCCGCGTGGTACAGGGCTCGGGCCGCGACCTGATCACCGGCGAAGCGCCGAGCCGTGCGCACGGACGCGGCTAAGAGCATTTCGTGGTTCAAATCGAACCAACCGGGACTCATATTCACCGGCGTGCGGGCCATGCGGTCGGCCGCCAACAGCACCATGGTGGAGACCACCTGCTCGATATCGGCTCCCGCTTTCAGCACCCGGGTCACTGCGCCAAAGGTCTCTTCTATGTCGCCGCTGACCAAGCCGGCGGCCAACAGATCCGAGTCGAAATCCCCCGAACCGGACGCGTACTGGGCGATCACCGGCTCCACCTCGGCGAACAAGTCTATGGCCTCCCGCCGGGCCTCTTGCGGGGCCGGTCGATTGCGGCCCAGCATTTTGGCGGCTAGATTGCACACCAAGAGTTGGGAGCGGTCCCAGCCGAATTCCTCCAGTAACTCGGCTAAATAGCCCAAGTGGATCAGCGTTTCGGTCATGCCCAGCAGATAAGGCTCGACCGCGCACTCGTACAACAGCGGCACAATGCGGTCGTCGCAGTCGCCCAAATGCCGAGCGGTTACTAGGCATTTCTCAATGCCCTCCCAGGTCTTGTCGGCGCTGAAGATATGGACCCAGCGGGCCAGTTTGTCCCAGTTTATCGGCTGCGGCAGCGGGTGGATTTGGGGGCGGTCTCCGGCCCGTCCGGCGGCCCCAGAGGCCGCCATCATGAGGGGGATGAGGCGGTCGGCTGGCTCGTACAGGCGGGCCACCTTCACGCCGTTGACCAGCAGGGCCACGTCGCGGCCGCCATCGGGGCCTCGCTCGGTGGCGATAAAGCGGCCCATGTGTTCCATCAGCAGGTGCAGCGTCTCATCTTCGGAGACCCCTCGGGCCAGCAGGATGGCGATGGCTTTGGATAAAGTCCAATTGTCGCCGCTGAGCAGTCCTTCCTTCAGAAGCAGGAAGTGGGCGTCGCCTCGCTTGGAGTTGGCCCCAGCCACATCGATAAATACCTGACCGTCTCGTTCTTCCACCGGATAGGTGTCTAAATCGTCGCAGCCGCCGGTGAAACAGCCGCCGCCCCGCATGTCGTAGCTCCAGCCGTGCCAGTCGCAGGTGAGCACGCCATTGCGCACCCGACCCCGGGTGAGGGGGTACCCCATGTGCGGACATTGGTTGTCTGTGGCGTACAAGGTACCTTGGTGGCGAAAGAGGGCCACGCTGCGGCCCTCAATCCGCACCGCCTTGGGCCGGCCTTCCTCCACTTCGTCGGCGCGGGCTACTGGTACGAAAGTACTCGTTTGTTCGGACATGGTTTTCTCCTTAGTCCTCGAAGATATCTACGGCGGTGTGGCCTTGGGCAAAGCGCAGAGCCGCGCGCGCGGCCGAGCCACTGTCTTTGTTGGTGCGCACATCTGTGGCAAAGCGGGCTAGCCCCACCAGAATCTGCAGCCGAGCTGGGTGATCGCTTGTGGCAAAACGCTCCCACTCTGCGAAAACGGTCCCCAGCGTGGGGAGTAGCTGATGGGCTGTGTCGTCCCACAGGATGGCCCGACCCATAGCTTCTATCAGGGATTCTCCCGGGTGACCGGCTAGTCCATAGGCCAAGACGCGGGGGCCTACTTCTTGGACATTGAGCGTCTGGATGGCCTCCACAATGGACGCCGGATCTTCTGCGGTCGCCGAGGTAGTCAGAGGCTCGCTTAGGGGGCGGTAGGGAATGTTGAGCCAGCGGTCGTCGAAGAACTGCCACGCCGCGTGGACCAGCCCTCGGGCCGCGGCTGTGGGGCCTCCGTAGCGTTGCACTGTGCGCAGGGCCGCCGCCAAGTTGAATTCTCGGGTGAGACAGGGCCAGCCCGCCTCCACGTTCACTGGCACTCGGGCCATGCGGTCGGCCGCTAGCAATAGGCAGGTGTCGATGAGGCGGTCGATACTAACTCCGGCTTCTAGCTGCTGGGTCAAAGCTCCAAAAGCGGTTTCCAAATCGGCGCTTACTAGGGCCTTGACTAAGCTGTCTTCGTCGTAGGGAACCGCTAAGTCGCCGGCTTGGGCTTGAGCTAAGACCGGCTCCATATCGCCCATGAGGGCAATGGCGTCTCTGCGGAAGCGCTCGGGCTCGCCGCGACCTCGACCTACGAGCTTGGCCCCTAAGTTGAAAACCAACTCTCCGGCCTGATCCCAGCCGAATTCCTCCTGCACCCGGGCCAAGTGGTCTAGCCAGATGATGTGGTCGGCAAAGCCGAGAAAATAGGGGGTTGTCGCACAGTCGAAGAGCAGGGGGAGAATGTTTTCTTGATAGCCCGCATGGCCAGCGGTGAACAGGCAGCGCTCAATGCGCCCGGCTTGGCCGTCGCGGGAAAAAGCGCGCACCCAACGCTCAATGGAGGCCCACTCCACTGGATCGGGCAGGGGGACCACATCCAAGCGCTCGGCTGCTTCCCCGGCCGCGGCTCCGGCTGCTGTGGCCAGGGCGATCAAGCGGTCTTCTCCCTCGTAGCGCCGCGCCACTTGGAGGCCGGACAGCAGGAGCACCACGTCTTGGCCTCCCTCGGCTTCGTGGGAACTGGCGATGTGGCGGCCTAGGTGGCGCACGACCAGCTCTACGATGTCGTCTTGGGGCACGTCGCCGCGCAACAGGAGGGCGATGGCCTTGGATTGGGTCCAACGGTCGCAACTCAGCAGGCCCTCCCACAAGAGGCTCAGGTGTTCCTCGCGCCGCCGGTAGCTCGGCTCGGGCACCTCGACCCAAATATCGGGGCCGCGCACCTCCACGGCAAAAGTCTGCAAATCGTCGCACTCGCGGTTGAAACAGCCGCCGCCCGCCAAGTCGAAGCTGCGGCCGTGCCAGTCGCAGGTGAGCACTCCGTGCCGCACCACGCCGCGGATCAGCGGATAGCCCATGTGGGGGCACTGGTTGTCGGTCGCGTAGATCTTGTCTCCCTCGTTGAACAAAGCAATGCTGCGCTCGCGGCCCAACCGCACTGCCCGGGCTTGGCCCGGCGGCACGGATTCGAGTGGTGCGGCGTTTACCCATTGCGTTTTCTGTGCGGACATGACACCTCCTGTATGGGGCAGATTGGGGATAGGCGTTGTTCTTTTCCTGAACAAAATAATACTGAACAAATGTTTAGTTGTCAAGAGGAAAAACACAATCCGCAGATGAATGCAGAATAGTAGGAACAAGACGATCCACCGCTTGAATCGTTCAAATCATGCCGCACTGCTATATCTAGCCGTTGCGGCCACAATCCCTGTCCGCCCGCTCCGGCCTTGATACGGCAAAGATTCCCGGTTTAATTGGAATGCCCTTATGAAAGCGAAAGCTGCTCGACTTTTAACAGAAAGCAGGACATGAGCGATCCGGCCCCGATTGTCCAAGACACCTTGGCCCAGAGCCACGTTATCAGGCGCGGCCCAGACAATCACTGAACGCCTTGTCTAATTACTACGAACATGGGCCGCTGGTCCTGTTGCAGCGTCCGGTCGTTCTCATCGGCTTCTTAGGCGTTGACCAGCACGGCTTGGGCCGCGACTTGGCCGCCCTGAGTGGCCTGCCCCTTATCGAAGTGGATCGCTGGATCGAACACGAGGCCGGCCAGTCCTTGGTTTCCCTCGTGCAGACGCAGGGCATAGAGGCGCTGCGCCAATTAGAAGATCGTTTTCTCGCCCAAGCGCTGGCCACTCGTCCGCCCGGCATCGTCGTCTTGGGCGATGGGGCGCTGATCAAAGAAGTGAACCTGCAGCAGGTACTGGACAAAGCGACGTTGGTGTATCTCAAATTGTCGCTGGCTAGCACTTATTGGAAGCTGCGCCACCAAATCGTAGGGCTGCATCCGCTGCTGCTGCAACCGCCCGAAAGCACGGCGGAACTCCGGCCGTTGTTGGCCGATCGCCAAGGCGGCTTTGACCAAGCTCATGTAACATTGGACATGGACGAGATGACGCCAGAGGCGGCGCTGCGCCATCTGTTGGATAAGCTGCCCCAATGGGGGACAGCGCGGCCTGTATCTTAGGTTTGCTCTACCCGGCCTCCGGCGATACTTTTTTGGCCGAACTCGTCCTTGCTCCCATCATCTCAGGAGACTTGTCATGTTAGACCCTCAGTACCTCCTCGGCGACGAGGAGATGCAACAGTTTATAGCCGAGGGCTATCTCACGCTCAAATCCTCGCTGCCCACCTCCCTCCACCAAGAGATTTACCAGCGCACCGAAGAGGTTTTTGCCAAGGAGGGCAATCCCGGCAACAACGTCCTGCCCCGCATCCCGGCGTTGCAGCAGGTCTTTGACGATCCGGTCGTGCGCGGTGCCCTCACTTCAGTGGTGGGGGAGGATTACGTCATGCACGCCCATCGCCACTGCCACATCAATCCGGCCGGCAGCGAGGGCGGTGGCTGGCACAAGGACAGCTACTGGGGCTATCACAAGGTGCGCTATCACCGCAATCGCTGGGTGATGATTTTCTACTACCCACAAGACGTCACCTTGGAAAACGGCCCTACCGCAGTCATGCCCGGCACGCACTACTACAACGGTCGCGCAGACGACGAGCAGGACGAGCACCACTTGCCCGTCTGCGGCGAGGCCGGCACCTGTACCTTGGTGCATTTCGACTTGTGGCATCGGGCCATGCCCAACAGCACGGCGGCCAACCGCTACATGATGAAGTTCCAATTTACCCGCCTCAGTGAGCCGACCCGACCGAGTTGGAACATCCAAGCTCCAGGGTGGCCGGCCAATGGCTCGGTACCCTCTAGCAAGCATCGAGTCGTGTGGTCGCGGATATGGGATTGGCACGCAGTAGCCCAAAGCCGTGCCAAGGCCAATGGGCAAATTGAACAATTAAGCGAGTCCCTTAATGGGACGTTGGAACAACGCTTGGCAGCAACCGACGCCCTCGGCAGGTTGGGAGAAAAGGCTGCGCCCGCACTGGACGCGCTGCTCGGTGCGCTAGGTGATGAAGCCGAGCCGGTGCGCCTCAACGCAGCGTATGCACTCGGTGCAGTGGGTGCGGCAGCAGTAGGCCCGTTGATTGCAGCTCTTGACGACGAGCGGGAACACGTGCGGGAGCACGCGGCGTATGCACTGGGTGCGGTGGGGGAGGAAGCTGTGAACGCGTTGATTGCCGCCCTCGACGATGAGCGCGCCCACGTGCGGGGTTTTGCCGCATACTCACTGGGAGACATGGGGGCAAGCGCTGGAACCGACGCCGTGGATGCCCTGTGCAAGCTAACTGACGATCCGGACGCATGGGTGCGGCGCAACGTGGCCGAGGCTCTCGGAACCATTGAGCTGAATCCAGAAGCCTCGGTGCCCGCGTTGGCTGCGCTGCTGGCGGACGAGGACGAGCAGGTGCGCTTCAATGCCGCGTACGCGCTGGCTCACTTCGGCCCGACGGCCGCGGCGGCTACAGACGCGTTGGCTGCGGCCCTCAGCGATGAGAATCGCTACGTCCAAGGGCACAGCACGGCCGCCCTGCAACAGATTGGCACGTCCGAGGCCCAAGACGTATTGCTGCACCATTTGACCGCGGCGCGCTGGTGCCCCATAACGACCAAGGAGACCACGTTCTGAGTAAATCACGCGTGAAGGCTAGGGTTCACCAATACATCGGCGATCATCGAGAGCAGTTGCTCGGCAGCTTGCAGACGCTCGTGCGCGTGGATACCACCAATCCGCCGGGGCGGAACTACCGAGCGATGACCGACGCACTCTTGGAGCGCTGCCAAGGCTTGGGTCTGCAAGCCAAAGTCCACCGCGTCCCAGACCAAGAGGTGCGCCGCGTACTCGGCTCGGACGAGTTCCCGCGCTACAACTTGATTGCTCGGTGGGACGTCGGGCGGCCGCAGACCGTGCATTTCAATGCCCACTACGACGTGGTGCCTTGTTCCGGGCAGTGGAGATTCGGCGACCCTTTTGAGCCGGGGCTGGCTGGCGATGCGCTCTACGGTCGCGGCTCCGGGGATATGAAAGGGGCGATCTCCGCGTTGCTGATGGCCGTGGAAGCGCTCAAGGAAACGGGTGCTGAGCCAGCTTTTAACATCGAGTGTTCGTTCACTGCCGACGAGGAGACCGGCGGCCAATTGGGCGCGGGATGGATTGTAAACAAAGGGCTGGTGAACGCCGATTTTGCGGTCGTCTGCGAGGGGGCGGCTGGGACGCAGGTCGGCTGCGGCCACAACGGCGTGCTGTGGTTAGAGGTCGAACTGACGGGCAAGGCCGCCCACGCTTCTAACCCAGAACAGGGGGCCAACGCCTTTGAAGCCATGTCGAGCGCAGTGCAGAAATTGCAAGCCTACAAAAAGAAACTGAATGCTCCCCAGCGCTGCTACGAGGATTTCGACGGTCGGTCGCGCAACCCCACGCTCAATATCGGCGGCACGTTCTCGGGTGGGGAAGGCGACAAGATCAACACCGTGCCCGCCTATGCCCGCTTTTCGCTGGACCGCCGCTTAGTGCCCGGCGAGCAACTCGCAACAGTCGAACGCGAGCTGCGCCGCGCTGTGGAGCGAGCCGCTGAGTCACCCTGTCGAATGGCAGTGCCTTTGCGGATTGAACCCTGCGTCGTCAATGCCGAGCACGCACTGCCACAGGCCTTTGCCCAGGCCGTGCAAGCCGTGCGCCGCCGCACCGCTAGTTACAGGCTCAGTTCTGGCTTTACAGACCTGCACTACTTTGCGGTTGACGGCGGCCTGCCCGGCATTGGCTATGGTGTAAAGGGCGAGCGTGCGCACGGAGTGGATGAGCGCGTGCGGGTGCGCGACTTGGCGTTGACGGCGCGCACGTACGCCGAGTTTATGCTGCGCGGTTTGGAGGCCCATTGAGCGAAAACCTGCGACGCTTCTTGTGGACGGCGTACGACCGCTTAGGCAGTCTGGTGGGCTACAACTTGCTGTGGAGCGCGTTGAGCTTGCCTTGGATTGCAGGGGCGTACGCGCTTTTGCAGGTAGGGTTTGGGCTGGGCGGCGTGGGTCTGGTGGGGGCTGCCGTCCTAGCCGGTACTCTGCTGTTGAGCGCACCGGCCACGGCCATGCTCTTCGCCGCTGGGGCCGCTTGGGCGCGGGGCAGGGATTTTGGTCTGCGGGACTTTTGGGCGGCTGGCCGCGCGTTTTTTTGGCGCGCTCTCGCGCTGGGGTTGCTAATGGTCGCCGCGGTCGCGCTGGTGCTGGCCAACGTGGTTTTTTACCAGCGAATCGGCGGCTGGCTGGGGGTGTTTTTGGGCGGGCTGATGGTCTGGTTCCTGCTGCTGGTGGGCATGGTTGCGGTGTATGTTTTTCCGGTGCTGGTCACTCAGGAGGGGTCGGTGTGGTCAACAGTGCGCTACAGTTTTCTCCTGTCGGTTGACAATGTAAAGCTCTCGCTGATTTTTTTGCTGACCGCAGGCTTGGCTTTGGGCCTTGGCGTCGCTTCTGGATTGGGGTTGTTCTGCGGCGGCACGGCGGCTTGGGCCTTGTGGATCAGCGTTGGCTTTCGCGCACTCCTGCCCAAGTACACGGGCCAGCCGCTGCCCAACGAAGCCCCGCGTCGGCTGCGCGAACTGATCCGCCCTTGGGAGGCTTGAGCATGGACTTGCCCAAACTGGTAACGGGCCGAGAAATGGCTGCAGTTGATCAGCGCACGATCGCAGAGGCGGGCATATCTAGCGCCGAACTCATAGAGCGAGCAGGTGCAGAGGTGATTGCGGCCATTGCGGCGCGCTGGGATGGCTTGGCTGGTTTGCAGGCCGTGGTCCTGTGCGGCAAAGGCAACAATGGCGGCGATGGGTTTGCCGTGGCTCGGCTCTTGCGCGCTGGTGGTGGCTCGGCGCGCGTCTTCCTCGCGGCAGACCGCGCGGACGTGCAAGGAGCTGCGGCCGAGCACTTGCGGCGTTGTGAACAGGAGGGCGAGGCCGTCGAAGTGCTCGGCGAGGACTTGGCTCTGCTCGACGCCGCTCTCGGCGACGCCGACTTGGTAATAGACGCGCTTTTGGGCACTGGATTGCGCGGGGCACCCCGTCCGGCTATGGCGCGCGTCATCGAGCGCATTGCCCATTGCGAAAGGCCGGTAGTGGCCGTGGATATTCCCTCGGGGGTCGAGGCCGACACCGGGCAGGTACACGGCGCAGTCGTGCAAGCTGTGCTGACAGTGACCTTCGGCTTGGTCAAAGTCGGGCAGCTATTCTATCCCGGCCGGTCGCATTGCGGTGCGCTGCACTTGGCCAATATCGGTTTCCCTGAGTCCATTTTGCGCGATGCGGCTGCTCAGGCTCTACTGCTTTCCGCTGAGGGGCTGGGGCCGCTCGTGCCGCGTCGTCGCGGCGACGAGCACAAGGGGAGTTGCGGGACGGTGGCTGTGGTCGCGGGGTCGGTGGGCATGACTGGAGCGGCCGCGCTGACCGCGGATGCCGCGCTCAGAAGCGGTGCCGGTCGCGTCCATCTAGGGATACCTGCAAGTCTCAACGACATTCTCGAAGTCAAGCTCTCGGAGGTAATGACCCGGCCGTTGCCCGAAGTGCGCAAGCGGCGCTGTTTGTCGCTGCGGGCCTTGGGCGCGGTGTGCGCTATGTTGACGCGGGCCGATGTCTTAGCCTTAGGGCCGGGGTTGGGGCGCTATCGAGAGACCGAAGAACTGGTGAGGCGGCTGGTGTTGCAAACCGAATTGCCCCTCGTTTTGGATGCGGACGGACTTAGTGCATTCGCCGGTCAAGCCGAAGTGCTAAAGGGCCGCTCGGCACCGCTGGTTCTCACGCCCCACGTGGGCGAGTTCGCCCGCTTGAGTGGGTTGGACAAGCGGCAGATTACCGATGCGCCCATGGCCGTGGCCCGCGACTTTGCCGGCGAATTCGGCGCGACGCTCGTGTTGAAGGGAGCGCCGACTGTCGTGGCTTTGTCCGATGGGCGCGTGGCGGTCAACTCTACGGGCAATCCGGGCATGGCCACGGCCGGATCGGGCGACGTGCTGACCGGGATCATTGCCGGGCTGATGGCCCAAGGGCTAGGTGCGGAGGCAGCGGCCTGTCTCGGGGTCTATGTCCACGGCCGGGCCGGAGATCGGGCAGTCGAGCGACTGGGGGAATGGGGGATGCGGGCGGGCGATATAGCCGACGAAATCGCCTTGGCCATGGTGGACGCGGCGCGGTCTGCTTGACATGTTTGAAGTGATGCTTTAATCTGGAAATGGAAGTGGAAACGGAGTGCCGGTGCGGGCGCTTCTTGGCTTTTCATTTAATCTACAAGAGTTACAAGGCTTGCGTTATGGCTGACGTCAAAGACGCCATTGAAGAAATGATCGAAGAGTCCTACTTGCTAGGGCTTTCGGAAGAAGAGATTCTCGCGGACTTCAGCCGCTTTATCGATACCTGCTATACCATTATTCAGGACAACGTAAAAAGCCGCGAGGACCTCAGCCGCTTGGCCGAGAATTTGGCGCGGGAGAAGACCAGTACTCGCAGCGCCGACCAGTCCACTGATCTGGGCAAGGTCACGGCTAAGGACGCCCAGCGGGCTTGCGCGGAAAAAGCGGCGCGCCGCAAGCGCATGGTCTTAAAGGCCATTGCCGACTACGACCCCTACCTGGTCCGCCTCATCAACGAGCAGCGCTTTCAGGTAGATCTCCAGGAAGAAGTGGCGCGCCCCAAGTTCAAGGTCCATCGGGACCGCGATTGGGACCGCTACGGCCAGCTTTTGCTCCAAGCCGGCTGCATCACTGTGGTCGCGCTCCTCATGGTTCTCATCTATCTAAGGTTTTAGGACAGTACGAGTTGATCGAGACGTGCAGTCCAAGCCCCTTCATCGAGTCGTTCGCACGAGGTCCGCAGCAAGGTTGGTTCGGATGGGGATCAGGCCGATGCGCACTCTCCGGAGTGGGACGCGCATTCGGGCCGCTCGCAGTCCCCTGCGGTAACCACGCGCCAACCCGCCCCGTCGTGCCGTCGTTCGTCCACTCCTTTCACATTCGCTAAAACTCCATGCCCAAACGCACAGATATTGAAAAAATAATGCTCATCGGCTCTGGCCCCATCGTCATTGGCCAAGCCTGCGAGTTTGATTATTCGGGAACGCAAGCCTGTAAGGCGCTGGCCGAAGAAGGCTACGAAATCGTTTTGGTCAACAGCAATCCGGCGACGATTATGACCGATCCAGAGGTGGCTCACCGGACCTATATCGAGCCGATTACACCGGAGATTTGCGCACGGATCATCGCCGAGGAAAAGCCGCAGGCCCTCCTACCGACGCTCGGCGGCCAAACCGCGCTCAACACGGCGGTGGCCTTGGCCGAAAGCGGAGCTCTCGCCGAGCACGATGTCGAGATGATTGGCGCTCCACTCGACGCCATCAAGATGGCCGAAGATCGCGAACTCTTCAAAGCCGCCATGGATCGGGCCGGGTTGGACATGCCTCGCGGGGCCTTTGTCCACAGCTTTGAAGAGGCCCAAAAACACCAAGCCGAATTGGGCTTCCCGACGATTATCCGCCCCGCTTTTACGCTGGGAGGCTCTGGCGGCGGCGTGGCGTACAACGCCGAGGAATTCGAGCGGATCGTGAGTCACGGCCTCGACCTGAGTCCAATCGACGAGGTGTTGATCGAGGAATCGGTGCTCGGGTGGAAGGAATTCGAGCTGGAGGTCATGCGCGATCACCGCGACAACGTGGTCATCATCTGCTCGATTGAAAACTTCGACCCCATGGGCATTCACACCGGCGACAGCATCACGGTTGCGCCAGCGCAGACCTTGTCCGACAAGGAATATCAGCACATGCGCGACGCGGCCATCCGCATCATGCGCGAGATCGGCGTCGATACCGGCGGGTCCAATATCCAGTTCGCGGTCAATCCCACCGACGGCCGCATGGTAGTAATCGAGATGAATCCCCGGGTCTCGCGCTCTTCGGCGCTGGCTTCTAAAGCAACGGGCTTTCCCATTGCCAAGATCGCCGCCAAACTGGCCGTGGGCTACAGTCTGGACGAAATCCGCAACGACATCACCCGCGAGACTCCAGCGTCCTTTGAGCCGACCATCGACTACGTGGTGACCAAAATTCCGCGCTTTACCTTTGAGAAATTCCCCAGCACGCCGGACGCACTCGACACCCAGATGCGCTCGGTGGGAGAGACCATGGCCATTGGTCGGACCTTTAAGGAGTCGCTGCAAAAGGGTCTGCGCTCGCTGGAGGTTGGTCGCGCGGGTTTTGGGGCCGACGGCAAGGATTTCAGCGCGGCCAAGGTGGCCGACGAGGAACTGCGCGAGAAATTGCTGCGTCCCAACTCTCAGCGCATGTTCTATCTCAAGCTGGCCATTGCCAAAGGCTACACCCACGACGAACTCTATGGTCTGACGGGCATTGATCCGTGGTTTCTCGACCAGCTCTACCAGCTTTTTGAACTCGAACAACAGCTCATGCAGGAAGATGTGCTCGCCGATGTCACCTTGTTGCGCCGCGCCAAGGAGTGGGGATTTAGCGATCGCCAGCTAGCGCATCTCAATGGCGGCGACGAGGTCAGCGTCCGTCGGCGTCGCCTCGAATTGGACGTTCGCCCGGTGTACAAAACAGTCGATACCTGCGCCGCTGAGTTCGAGGCCCACACGCCGTACCACTACTCGACGTACGACCGCGAGGACGAAGTGCAGCGCTCGACGCGCAAGAAGATCGCCATCCTCGGCGGCGGGCCGAACCGCATCGGCCAAGGAATTGAATTCGATTACTGCTGCGTCCACGCGTGTTTTGCGCTGCGCGAAATCGGCTATGAGACCATCATGGTCAACTCCAATCCCGAGACGGTCAGCACAGATTACGACACGGCCAACAAGCTCTACTTTGAGCCACTGACGATCGAAGACGTGCTGCACATTGTCGAGCGCGAAGCTCCAGACGGCGTCATCGTGCAGTTCGGCGGGCAGACCCCGCTGAACTTGGCCGTCGAACTAGAGCGCGAGGGCGTGCCCATCATCGGCACCTCGCCCAGCAGTATTGACTTGGCCGAGGATCGCGAGCGCTTTGGTCAACTGTTGAACGAACTGGGCATCCGCCAGCCGGAGAATGGCATGGCCGCCAGTTGTGACGAAGCGTGCGCGATTGCCGCGCAGATTGGCTTCCCGGTCTTGGTGCGGCCTTCTTATGTGCTTGGTGGGCGGGCTATGGTCGTTGCCTACGATGTCGAGGGCCTTGAAACCTATATCAACGAAGCCATTGAGGTCGCGCCCGAGCGGCCCGTGCTCATCGATCGCTACTTGCAAGGCGCGGAGGAATTCGACGTGGATGCCGTGGCCGACGGGACGGATGTGGTCGTTGGCGGGATCATGCAGCACATCGAACACGCTGGCGTGCATTCGGGCGACAGTGCCTGCGCCTTGCCGCCCTACGACACGCCGGCTAGGCATATTGAGGCCATGCGCGAGTACACTCACGCATTGGCGCGCTCGCTCGGCGTGGTTGGCTTGATGAACGTGCAATACGCCGTCTATCAAGACGAGGTCTATGCGATTGAGGTAAATCCTCGGGCTTCGCGCACTGTGCCTTTTGTCAGCAAGGCCATTGGCCGTCCGCTGGCCAAGATCGCCGCGCTGGCCATGGTGGGGGTGAGCTTGCGCGAGCAGGGTTTTACCGAGGAGATCGTGCCCACGCACATATCCGTTAAGGAAGCCGTGCTGCCCTTTATAAAATTCCCCGGGGCCGATAGCCTGCTGGGGCCGGAGATGAAGTCCACGGGCGAGGTTATGGGCATTGGCCGCGACTTTGGCACGGCCTTCCTCAAGGCACAGATGGGGGCGGGTTCGCTGCTGCCGTCGCGCGGCCGGGTCTTTATCAGCGTGGCCGACTGCGATAAAGAGGATGTCTTGCCGGTGGCGCGTCGGCTGCGCGCGGCCGGATTTGAGCTGGTGGCCACGCAGGGCACGCGAGATTTCCTCGGCAAGCACGGCATCGCCGCGGAGCGGGTACACAAAATTCACGAGGGTAGCCCGCACATCGAAGACGCGATTCGCAGCCGCCAGATCGATCTGATCATCAACACCCCGCTCGACGAACCTTCTTACTACGATGACTTTGCGGTGCGTCGAGCTGCGGTCGTAACCGGCGTGCCCTATACGACGACGATGGCCGGTGCTCGGGCTGCGGCTGCGGGCATCGAAGCGCTGCAACGCGCCGAATTAGGCGTGCAATCCCTGCAGGATTACCATCGGAGCTAGGAGACGGCTCGTGCGGACTGCGCCCTCGGTGCTGTTGCTGACTGGTTGTCTGGCGATTTCGGCCTGCGTCTATTTCAATACGTTTTACAACGCCAAAAAATCCTTCCGCGAGGCCGAGAAAGAGCGGCGCAAACACGAAGAAACTTACGCCGACTGGGCCTTTGACCAGGCTGGCCCCGAATTGCAGCGGCAGCGCTCGCCGCAGGCCGACCAACTCTACGACAAAGCGGTGCGCAAGGCGTCCAAGGTGCTCGACGAATACAAGGAGAGCGACTTGGTTGACGACGCCATGTTCCTGATCGGCCGGGCGTATTACTGGCGCGGCGAGTACCTCAATGCCCAAGAGTCGTTTCGCGACTTGGAGACCTTTTTCCCGTCTAGTCCGTACTTTGATCAAGCCCGTTACTGGCGCGCCCGCTGTCTAGAGGAGCAGCGGATTGACGACCAAGCGCAGTCGCTTTACCGAGTACTTCTTGACGAAGCCGAGGAAAAGATCGCCGTCCAAGCGGGCCTGCACTTGGCCGAGATGGCGCACGACCGCGAGGACTACGTCGTGGCGATGCGGGAATATCGGGCGACGCTGGAGGCTTTTCCCAAGAGCGAGGTGCGCGCTCAGTTGTGGTTGCGTTTGGGCGAGGCGCTGATGGCTTTGGAGGATCCGGCCCGCTTGGATGAGGCGCTAGCGGTTTTTGACGAAGTGCTAAAGGCCGATCCCAGTGAGGATCAAAAATACCGCGCTCGGCTCAACAGCGGCCGCACCCTCTACGCCATGGGTGCGGAGGACGAAGCCCTAGCCACATACGTCAGCTTGCTCGACGAGGGCGGCTTTCGCCGCTTTGAGGGGCGCACCCGGCTTCTAATCGGCGAGTGGTATCAGGGCCGCCGCTTGCTCGACGAGGCGTTGTCCGAGTACGAGCGGGTGCGCAACGATTTTCCCCAGACGCCCTCGGCGGCCATGGCCTTGTATCGCATCGGCTTGCTGCATCTGCAGGAGTACGGGGATACCGAGCTAGGGCGCGAGTACCTTGAAGAGAGTAGCCGCGAGAGCCCAGGAGCGCAGGGCGTGCTTTTGGCGCAAGAGATGCTGGGGCACATGCGCCGGCTGGAGCAGATCCAGCGCCAGATCCACCGCGCCGATTCGCTCTACGCCGACTCGCTGGGGGCAGTGCAGGGGCCACTGTTGTGGCAGGCAGCAGAGGTTCCGGCCGACACGGTGGTAGTGGCGCGGAGTTTGGATGTGCTGGATGATCTGTTCAGCGCGTGTGAGCTCTATCGCGACGACATCGGCCAGGCCGATTCGGCCCGCGCGTATTACGAGGAGGTAATCCGCCGCTTCCCAAACAGTGACCAATTGCCCCGCGCCGTGTACAGCCTCTCATGGATCGAGCTGCAAATGCGCGACGACGAAGAGACCGCTAGGCCTCATTTGCTGCGATTGATCGAGGAGTTTCCCACCTCGGCGCACGCCAATGAGGCCCGCCGCTTGCTGGGGCAAAAGCTCGAGGCGACAGCCGAAGAGCTAGCGGCTCGCGAGTTTGCGCGGATCGAAACATTGCGCCTAGCACAGCCGGAAGCTACCGAGGCGTACCTCCCCTTGCTGGATAGTTTGAGCCATGCCTTCGCGGGTACGCCGAGTGGAGGTCAAGCGGCGTTTTTGGCGGCCAATACCTACGAGAATGTCGTTGGGGATACGGTCGCGACCGAGCAGCGCTATCAATTGTTGCGCGAAGAGTTCGCCGAGACGCGGTTTGGCAAGCTGGCCCAGCAGCGGCGGGAAATGCGCGAGGAAAAGCTCATCGACAAGCTGGAGCGCAGCTTGAAGGCGGTCGGTGGCCAGTTCGGCCCGGGGGAGCGGATTGAATTGCTCGCCTTGGAGCCGGACACGCTTGACTCTGTGTCTCTGGCGCGTAAATACATCGGCTTTGCCGAGCGCGCGCAGCGGCGCGGGGACGTTGCACTAGCCCGCGATTTTTACGAGCAGAGCATCAACCAGCAGGTCGCCAACCCGCGTGCCCTGTATCAACTTGGCAACATCAACTGGGAGGAAGGCTATTTCAACGACGCCATTGAGTTCTACCGCCAAGCCCTATCCTTTGACAAGAGGAATCTCAACCTCTATTACCGGCTCTGGCGCGCCTTTACCGAGCAGAGCGTAGAGGACTCGGCCAACTACTACCTGCGGGAGGTCGCACGGCGCGATCGCAACAGCGCACAGATTCGCTTTTTGTTGGAGAAGTACCCGGATTTTCAGGGGGGACAGGACCGCGAGGACTTGGATATAGAAGCGATGATCGAACTCGACTTGTCGATTCCTCCCGATGAGCTAGGGTGGAAGGAGGGCGACCTAGCGCTGAGCGATTGGCCGCTGGTGCGGCAGGTGGTACGGCCAGTCTATCCGGCGGCTGAGGATTCGGTCGAGGTGTTGCTCGATGTGCTAATCGACCGCGAGGGACGGCCCGAGCAAGTGGAGGTCTTTCGCGGGGAACCTCCTTTTGTCGATAGCGCGGTGGATGCGGCGTATGGCTATAGCTTCTATCCCGCGGTGCGTCGCAACGGCGAGGAGATCAAGTCGTGGGTCGAGTTGACTGTGCCGTTTGGCTTGCCGCAAGAAGAGGGAGAAGAGCCGTGATTGACGAGCAAGCGCGTCTGTTGAGCAACCGCGAAGTTGCTGCGGATTTCTATTTGGCGCGTCTTAACGCACCCCACATTGCCGTGCGGATCGAGCCGGGTCAGTTCGTCAACATTCAGGTCGGCGCGGGAATTGCTCCCTTGTTGCGCATTCCGTTGAGCGTGAGTGGCGTCGAGCGCGAGGCTGGTATTATCGAGGTATTATACGAAGAAGTAGGGCCTAAGACCCGGGCGCTGAGCCAGTTTGGGCCGGATGAAGTTCTGCCGACTCTCGGCCCGTTGGGTAAGGGGTTCGCGTCGCCGTCCGAGGGTACGCGCGTCGTACTAGTCGGAGGTGGTATTGGCGTACCGCCGCTGCTGTACTGGGGATTGAAGTTGAGGCAGAGGTCGTACCAGACTGCGCTATTGGTCGGCGCACGGACGGCGGACAAGCACCTGCCCAGCGAGCTGCTCGCGCCGGCTGCGGACGCAGTGCACCTCACCACTGACGACGGCAGCCTCGGGCACGCGGGCTTAGTCACCGATCTGTTGCAGACCGAGCTAGTTGAAAAAGGGTCGTGCGCGGTCTATTGCTGCGGCCCGCACGCGATGATGCAGGCCGTGGCCGCTATGTGCCTAGAGGCCCAAGTTCCGTGTCAGGTTTCCCTCGAAGAGTACATGGCTTGCGGCATTGGCATCTGCGTGGGTTGCGCTGTCGAGTTGGCGACGGCAAAAGGCGACACGGACTACGGTCGCTACGCCCGCGTCTGCGTGGATGGGCCGGCGTTCGACGCGCGGCAGATAAAATGGGGCAGCACATGGCCGACCTGAGCATAGACTTTGCCGGTGTGCGGCTGCGCAATCCGGTGCTGCTGGCCTCGGGCACCTGCAACTACGGTCAGGAGCTTTTGCCGCTGACCGATTTTGCGCGCTTGGGTGGACTGGTCACCAAGACCATTACTCCGCAGCCTCGGGGCGGCAACCCTCCCCAGCGCATCGTCGAGACACTGGCCGGAATGCTCAATTCCATTGGTTTGCAAAACCCCGGGCTGGAGGCTTTTGTCGAGAAGCAATGGCCTTTGTTGGCCGGTTTGGATGCGCAGGTCGTGGTAAATATCGCCGGATTCTCAGTCGAGGAGTTCGGGCAGATGGCGGCGAGCCTTGAAACGTTGCAAGGCATTGCCGCGCTCGAAGTCAATATATCCTGCCCCAATGTCGAGGCCGGAGGCGATAATTTCGCCACTCGGCCCCAGACCGCGGCCGCAGCCATTGCCGCGGTTCGCAGCCGCACTCAACGGCCAGTCATCGCCAAGCTGACGCCTAATGTAACGGATATTGCAGAAATTGCCCGCGCCGTAGTGGATGCGGGTGCGGATGCAGTCTCGCTGATCAATACGCTCGTTGGCATGGCCATTGACGTGGAGCGGCGGCGGCCCGTTTTGGGCGGTGTTACCGGAGGCTTATCCGGCCCGGCGATTAAACCCGTGGCCCTCGCCATGGTGTGGAAGGTGGCTCAAGCTGTTGCTGTGCCCGTTATGGGCATTGGCGGCATTGCCACTGCGAGCGATGCTCTAGAGTTTATGGTCGCCGGTGCTTCCGCCGTCCAAGTCGGCACGGCCAGTTTCGCCAACCCCAACGCTGGCGTCGAAATCGTCGAGGACCTCCACGCCTATTGCGACGAGCACGGCATTGACCGCATCGCTTCGTTGGTGGGTAGCTTGCGTTGATGGACTGTTGGATTATGTCTCGCCAGCGGGAATTATCCGCGTCTAAATTGTCCCGCCAAGTTGAGAGAGAAGCCCGCCAATGTCGGCGAAGCCAAGGTTTGTCCCTCCCCGTAAGTGCCCACAGTCTCAAAGCGGTGTTCGCCCAATAATAGCACCATCGCGGTTTTTGCATTGGGGTCCACGAGCCAGTATTCCTTCACGCCGTGCCGGGCATACAGATCGAGCTTGAGCGTTCTATCGCGCTCGGCCGTGGATGGCGACAGGACTTCGACAATTAGGTCGGGTGCGCCTTGAATGTTCTCGCGGGTGACGATGTGCGCTCGTTCATAGGAGACGAACAGCAGGTCTGGCTGCACCACATCCGTGTCTGAAAGTACCACATCGGTGGGGGAAATGTACACCTCACCCAAGTTGCGCTCATCCGAGAATATCCTCATTGCAAGGTGGAGATTACCCAAGACGTACTGATGAGCCGTAAGCGGCGCTGGCTCCATAACCAACAACTCCCCGTCCAACAGCTCGTAGCGTTCGTCGTCGGGCGTCTTCAGATAGCTCTCGTATGTAAGTTTGGTTTTTGTGCTGGTCATAGTTGCATTCCTCCATTGAGTTCTGATTTATCTATACCGCGAATGTCGTGCAATGGCAACCCCTCCGTGGCCTGCTACTGCATCGGCACGAAGCGCACGGGTAGGAGTTTGCGCCGGTTGAGGCCGGTCGCGCTGCGCCCTACCAAGACCAAGTGTTGGCGTTGGGTGCCTAGCGGGAGAATGAGGCGGCCGTTAGGTGCTAGTTGTTCGGTCAGGGCTGGTGGGATAGTAGCGGGTGCGGCCGAGCATACGATGGCGTCAAAAGGGGCGGCCTCGGCCCAGCCCATGCGGCCGTCGCCGACGCGGAGGGCGACGTGGCTATAGCCGGTGTCGGCGAGCACGCGACGGGCTCGTGCGGCGAGTTCGGAAAAGAATTCAATGCTATAGACTTGGCCGGCCAGTTCGGCGAGTAGGGCGGTCTGGTACCCAGAGCCGGTGCCAATTTCCAAGACTCGTTCCTCGCCCCGTAGGCCGAGAGTCGAGAGCATGTAGGCCACTACATACGGCTGCGAGATGGTTTGGTCCGCGCCGATGGCCAGCGGATGATCGGCATACGCGTGGGCGCGCAGGGCCTCTGGGACGTAGCAATGCCTTGGGACGCGGTCAAACGCCGCGAGTACGCGCGGATCGCGAATGCCGCGCTGGCTGAGTTGCTCGCGCACCATGGCGCGGCGTTGGTCGGCGTAGGAAGTCATTGTGGGCTCTGGAGAAGGGCTATGGCAGCGTCTATTGCGGTCTCAGTGGGGATTGCAGCGATGTCGGCGGCTGGTGCTTGGAGGACTTGGCTGCGCTTGCCGCGCGGTGCCCACAGCCGGGGATCGGTGGGGCCAAACAGCGTCAGGGTCGGGGTGCCGACGGCCGCGGCTATGTGTCCAGGGCCAGAGTCGTTTCCGATGAAGAGTGTGGCTTTGGCTAGCAGGCCGGCGAGGGAGCGCAGGTCTGGGGGGTGGAGTGCAGGCAGGTTGCCGATTGCGAGTTGGCGTTCGCGTTCGACTGGACCGCACAGGAGCGCGGTATGCCAGCCTTCTTTTTGTAGCGCACTGGCGAGGGTATGGAAATTTGCCGGGGGCCAGCACTTGGCTGGCGAGCCGCTGCCTAGGTGGATGACGACTTCGGGCGGGGCGGCGAGCGCATCTACATAGCCGTAGTCGTTGGGCTGTAGCTCAATGTGTGGGGTGCGGTCGCAGACGGGTAGGCCCCATTGCCGCAAGGGGCTTAGCAAGTGATCGACGATGTGCCCGCGGAAATTAGCTGGGGGCCGTGGGTCACACAGCAGCACGGGACCGGTTACGGCTCGGCGCAGTTGCGGGCCGAAGTGTTGTTGGGCATCCACTGTATAGGCTAGCACGCGCTCTGTCGCGGCGAAGAGCTGGCGCGTGGCTGGGGGAAGTGGCCCATCGCGGTGTAGGGGAATCAGACGCGGGTCTTCGCTGTCGAGGACAGAGGCCATTGGGCCGAGCGCAAGGGTCGCCGGGCGGCCGATGAGGCGCAAATCGGCGGGAAAGGCCCGGCGCACAGCATCGATGGCGGGTAGGGTGAGGACGAAATCGCCGATCGCCCCACCGCGAAATATGGTTATCGCGCTCAATTTTGCCGCTCCACTGCGGGCGTCTCTTGCCCACTATGACATTTTTGCGTAATTTTTACGCTTCTGTTTGCTAGACAACTATTTGAAGGAGTTGGCCTTATGGGGGCCTTGATTGGCAAAAAATTGGGAATGACGCAGGTGTACAACGACCGCGAGGATCTCACGCCGGTGACGATCGTCGCGGCTGGGCCCTGCCCGGTGGTACAAGTGCGGACCGAAGAGGACAATGGATACTCGGCTTTGCAACTCGCATTCGACGAAGTGCCAGAGCGCAAGCTGACCAAGCCGCAAAAGGGCCATCTGGACAAGGCCGGTGTGAGCGGACATCGCATCCTGCGCGAATTTCGCGGCGAAGAGGGCGAGTTCGAGGTCGGCCAAGTCTTGGACGTGAGCCAATTTGAGGTTGGCCACCGGGTCAAAGTGACGGGTAAATCCAAGGGCAAGGGGTTTGCCGGGGTGGTCAAGCGGCACGGTTTCCGCGGCAAGAACGCGAGCCACGGCACGCCCGATACCATACGCCACGGCGGCTCCATCGGCCAGGGCACGACGCCGGGTAAGGTCTGGAAGGGCAAGAAAATGTCCGGCCAGATGGGCAACAAGCGAGTCTCCACTAAGGGATTGACTGTCGAGCGGATCGACGCGGATCGCAACTTGCTTTTCATCAAGGGGGCGGTGCCGGGGGGGGTCAACGGCTACGTCCTGATCCAGACTATCTGAAACCCCCTGACTTAAGATTACTTGCGAGGCGGTGCCCGGTGTGGCATCGCCTCTTTTTTTATCCAGGAGGCCACTGCATGGGGCGGCCGCCGAGCAGGTGGACGTGGAGATGGGCGACCGTTTGCCCCCCGTCGGCACCGGCGTTGATGACCAAGCGGTAGCCCGCTGCGGCTAGGCCCTGCTCTTCGGCGATCTGGCTGGCCTTGAGTAGCAAGTGGCCGAGTAGGGGGCCGTGTTCGGGGGCGGCGTGTTGCACACCGGCGACGACTTCCTTGGGTATGACGAGGATGTGCGTCGGAGCTTGGGGTTGGATGTCGCGGAAAGCCAGACAGTCGGAGTCCTCATAGACGATGTCGGCGGGAATTTCGCGGCGGATGATTTTGCTGAAAATAGTCTCTTCGCTCATCGGCCTTTCTCGCATGGCTTAGGGATTTGGTTGCGGCGGATTATAGGTGCGGCGGCTGGAGGCGTCAAGCGGACGTAGCTATGGATTTGAGCATCGTCATACCCGCGTACAACGAAGAGAAGCGGATTCTCATTGCCTTGGAGCAGACGCTCGCGTTGCTGCAACAGCGGTCGTGGTCCTGTGAATTGCTAGTCGTGGATGACGGTAGCACCGACCGCACGGTCGCCTGCATCGCAGAGTACGCCCGTGAGCATCCGCAAGTCCGCTGCGTGCAAAATGACCGCAACCGAGGCAAGGGCTATTCTGTGCAGCACGGCGTGGCAGAGGCTCAGGGTCGCTATATCGGCTTTATGGACGGCGACTATAAGACCGACATCACCGCGCTCGATCAGGTGATGCCCCTATTGGAAGCAGGGTGGGACGGGGTGATCGGCGACCGGACGCTCAGCGCGACGGAGTTCGTCGTCGCGCGCCGACGCTATCGGCAGTGGGGGACCGAGGCGTTTGGCTGGCTCTTGCGCGCGTTGATGGGCTTGGGCGAGTTCGGCGATACCCAGTGTGGATTTAAGTTTTTTCGGGCCGAGGTAGTGCGCGACCTTTGTGCGCGGCAGCAGATTGCCGGGTTTATGTTCGATGTGGAGTTGCTGCTGCTGGCGCGTCAATCGGGCTACCGCATTGCGAAGATCCCCGTGAAGTGGCGTTTTGACCCAGATAGCCGCTTTAATCCGGTGACCGGGACATTTGCCAATCTTGTGGATTTGGCGCGGATCCGTTGGGTGCATCGCCGCCGGTCTTCCTAGAAGCAGTCTCAGATCCCCGATCGGCTGTCGATTGACGGACAACGAATCCGCAGATGAACGCAGATGGCCACAGATGGGAGATGATGTTGAGCGGAGTGCTAGGACGGCTTCTTAGCTGTCAATCCCTGTCGTCAATCTCGCGGATCAAAGCAGCTAAGCGCCCTAGGCATACGGTGAGAAAAATCTCTTGGGCAACGGGTGACTCTTGTCGCACCGGGCTATTGATGAAGCGGCCGATAGCGATGAGAATCACGTAAACCGAGAGTACGTCATAGGCTTGGTCCCTAGTGGCAGAGAGTCCGTCGCGCACGGTGCGCACCACCTGCCGCATGGCCTCGACTAGCGCCTCGGCCTTTTCCTCTTCATAAGCGACGACCACCTCCCGGCACAGGGCCTTTAATTGCGCGCGGTCTTCGGTGTCGATACAGTGGGCCGCGCCCAAGGTGTCCGTTGCCCGGCGCAGCAGGCGGGTGATGGCGGCGACGCGGTCGGTATCTTCGCGCGAGAGCAAGCGGTAGAACTGGTCGCCAGCGCCGAGTGCGCGGCAGACTCCGTTGAGTAGCTGTAATCGCACGGCCGGGGAGGGGAAGTCGGTCAGACGGCTTAGCGCGGGTCGGACGATGCGGCGGTCTTGGCGCTCGCTGAGGACGTCGACCAGTGTCGGGAAGGTCAGGGGGTCGAAATCGCTGCCAAATTGCCAGAATAGTAGCTCGTGGACTTCGTCCCCCCGGATGCTGGCTAGGCCGCGAATGGCGCTGATGCGCACCCGGGGATCGGCGTCGTCCAGCGCCTCGACTAGCGGATCGATGCTCGTGGAGGATCCGAGGCGGCCTAGGGCCTCGGCCGCCTCGCTGCGGATGTCCGAGGCTCCGTCGAGCAACTCGCGCACCAAGGGTTCGGTGGCGCTTTCCGACCGGCTCTCGCCCAAGGCGCGGGCGGCGGCGCGGCGCACCCGGGGGCTGGCGTCGGCTAGCGCTTGGACTAATTGCTCGATGGCGAGAGGGTTGCCCGACCGGCCCAGGGCCTCGGCGGCTCGCGCCCTAGTTCCCTCGGCTGTGGCTAGGCTGAAGATGGTGGCGTTGTAGGCGTAGCTGAGGACATTGCCGCGCAGCATCCGCGAGAGCAGGCTGCGCGAAGTCGCGCTCCGCGCGTCCTTGACAGTGCGGAGGATGAACAAGGGCGCTAGCCGGACCAAGGCGCTGAGGGCAAAGATGACTTGCAAATCGCCCATGGGCACGCCGAATACGGCAAAGCGCAAGCCTTCTAGTTGGGCTACGAGCAGTCCGCCCAACAGGGGGCCGAGGGCACCCATTAAGTTGACCGTCACCGACCAAGTCGCTAGGTACATCGTGCGTTTTTCTCCTTGGGGCAGCAGACCGTAGAGCAGGGGATTGATGCCCACTCCGATTCCGGAGAATAGAATTCCGCTGAGGACCAAGGCCACAGGTACTAAGTGGTAAGCCCCTGGCTGATTAAAGGTCCAAATAAGAGGCAAGAACGCGGCCGGTGTCATCAGAATTTGCAGGACGGGTCTGGCACCGAAGCGGTCAATGAGGCCAGCCCAGAGCCGGTAGCCAGCAATGCTGGTCAGCATGAACAGGGCGTTAAAAATCGAGACCTCGGTATAGGAAATCTGTAGGCGGTCGAGCATGAAGACGCTGTAGAGCGGCCCAGCTAGCCCGATGCCAAAGGTCCACAGGCCAAAAAAGAGCGCGGCGCGGCGGAAGTTGGCGTCGTGGAAGGGCTGTACAAGGTCGCGCAAGCGCGTGCTTTGTTCGTCGCTGGCGGTCGTTTGTTGGGGAAAGGGGGCGCGGAAGAGGTTTAAGTAGCCCAAGAATCCAAAGAGCGTCCCGGCAGCAAAGACCCAGACAAAGCCGCCTCCGTCGGGGAAAAGGTCGAGGAATTGGCCGATCGCAAAACCGGCGATCATGGCCACTATGGTGCTGACGATGGTCTGGCGGCTGGCAAAGCGCGCGCGGATATTCTCCGGCACAGCGTTGGCGATCCAAGTGCTGTAAAAGGGCGAAATCGCATAGCCGCTGAACATGCTGAGGCAGACCATGGCCACCAAGGCCGGAAGACGATACTGCTCTGGGACGAAGAGGGGGATGATCAGTGGCAGCCCGCGGAAGACGATTTCCACGTAACCACCGAAGACGACAAAGCGCTTCTTGTCGCGGACACGGGCGCTCAATAGAGGGGCGAGCAACTGCGTCAGGGCCAAGAAATACGCGGCGGAAGTGAAGAGGGCGATAAAGGCACCGTCGGCCCCTAAGTACAGCGCGAAGCCAGTAAAGGCCGCCGTTCCCAACCCGCAGGCTTGTCCCCAAGCGCCCCACAAGCCGCTGGCGACGACGAAGGACCGGAGGGCGCGATGCACTTGGCCGCGCGAGAGAGAAGGTGCATTTTCCATAGAGAAAAATATCGTTGCGATGTCAGTAAAGGGCAACGAACTTTGCCCAGAGGATTTTATTGAAACCACAACCAAGGAGTCGGATTATGGCACTCAAGATGGGATACGCGACCCTGCGCTGGCGGCAGCCGGATTTGGCAAAGGCCCTGCCCGAGCTCAAAAAGGCCGGCTGGGACGGTTGGGAGGGGCGGTTACCGCTCGACTGGCTGGGGCCGCCGAAGCGGCTGAAGCAAGTGTGCGAGGACGCGGACATGCCGCTGTGCGTATTTACGGCTAGTGGCTCACCTGAAGACCGCGACTGGGAGCACACCGAGCGCAACAAGCGGCGAATGGATTTCGCCGCGGAGATGGGCGTGGATTGCTTCATGTTTATGAGCGGTCGCAAGCCGGAAGGACGACCGACGGAACGCGCTGATATCGAGCGGGCGGCCGAGGGGGCCGAGCAGTGGGCCGAGTACGCGGCCCAGTACGGGCTGGAGCTAAGCTACCACATCCACACCAACTTGCTGGTGGATTCGGCCGAGGACTGGCGGCTGTACATGAGTTTGCTGGACAAGACCCGGCTGTGCATTGATGTCTCGCACGCCGAGTTGTGGGACTACGATCCAGTGCAGTCGCTGACGGATTTTTGGCACCAGCTCAACTACGTCCATCTACAGGACTATGCGTCTTGTACTGTGCGCGAGCCGGGGCGCTACAATCCCGAGTGGGTTTCAGTCGGCGAGGGCGAGTGCCTCGACTTTGCCGGGGTGCTCAACACGCTCGCCGAGCGGGGTTTTGACCGCTGGGTGACCAGTTGTCCGGGCGAGCCAGCCTACGAGGGCGAGGACCCAGTCAGCGAGGCGCAGCGGAGTGCGGGGATGCGCCAGTATTTGCGCGGGTTGGGGTACTAGGGCGCTTTGAACATGTGCCGCATTTGCTCGGCTAGCTCTTTGGTTTTTTCCATCGTCTGTTGTTGCATGTGGTGTTGCCGCTTTAGGCGCTGGTAGTGCGCGTACTCGGCATCGGCGCGTTCGCGCTGACCCATTTTGAGCAGGAGATGGGATAGGGACCGACGGGCTTGTAGATCGCGGGGGTGGTGTTGCAAGATGCGCTCAAAGCGCTGGAGGGCTTGGCGATACTGACCCTGGTTGGCCTCTAAGGTCCCCATGCTGCGCAAGGCGTGCACATTGTCGGGGTCGAGTGCCAGCGCCGCGAGTAAATGACCTTTGGCTGTTTTCTCATCCCCCCGCTTTAACAGCAGATCGGCTAAATGGCACAACCCGGCGAGATGATCGGGTTGCTGGGCTAGTAGCTGCTGATAGGCTTGTTCGGCGCGCTCGGGCTGGTCCTGGTTTTCGTATAGCTGGCCTAGCAGATAGTGAGCCGACGGGGAGCCTAGTTCGAGCGCTTGGAGATAGGCAGCTTCGGCTTGCTCTAGCCGGCCGGCTGCGGCTTCGGTCCGCCCGAGACGGAGGTACAGGTGGGCTTGATCGGGTTGCCGCGCTAGGAGCTTTTGGTACTCGACCGCCGATTCTTGGAACTGGCCCCGCAGTCGGAGGAAATCGGCGAACTGGAGGCGGACATCGTCTTGGTCGGGATAGTGGTCGAGGAATTGCCGCCATGTGTGGGCGGCATCGTCGTAGCGCTGGGTCGCTCCGTACATATGGGCGAGGCCCAGCAGGGCACGGCGGTGGGACGGGGCTAGTTCAACGGCGCGGCGGTAGTGCTGCAAGGCGTTGGTCTTCATGCCTTTGTTCTCATAGATAGCCGCCAGCGAGTAGTGGTGGAAGGCGGCCACGTGCGGACTGGTCGTCGCGCTTCCGGCGTTGGAGACCAATAGCAGTACGGCGAGGGCACCTGACGACAGGTACAAAGGTCTATGGCGCAAACCAGCCAAGGTGCAAGCACCGTAGGCGGCCAGCAGCAAGAGACAGGGCACGGCTGGTAAGCGATAGCGGCCCGTGACGAAAAACAACACCACTGACAGCATATAAACCCCTGCAAAGAGCAAGACGAGATAGGTCGCCGGAGTGCGGCGTTCTGGTTTCAGCAGGACATAGGCCACCCCGAGCAGGGCGAGGGCCGAGACCAAGCCAAAGGGAAACGCGAGGCCGTATTTCCACAGCAAAAGGCGCAGCAGCGGCGAGTACTCAGCGGCAAAGTACGGATCGGTATTGCGAGGGATCTCGGCCCCGTGCCAAAACAGATAGCTCTTGTGCAAGAGCAGGGCCAAATAGTCGCCCGGCTCGGTGCGTATATATTCCCAAGCTTTGCCCAAAAGGTAATTTGAGCCAACTCCCGGCTGAGTGATGCCGGCCTCGCGTTGCGGCAAGTCAATTACGTCGCTCCATCCCGCTCCGGGCCGCGCCGCTACGGTGCGGTCGTAGTCCGGGTTGTTGCCGAGGTAGAAGTTGACCCCCGCGTTGAAGGAGATGAGTACCCACTCGCCGCCGACGATGCGGTTGCGCAGCGTCACTGGGCCTACCAGCATCAGCAGGCCGACGGCAAAAATCGCCACGTGGAGGGCGCGGCGACGGGTTGCCGCAGCGGGCCACCAGCGGTACATCCACCAAGCCGCTACCGGCGCAAAGAGCAACACGTTCGGCACGGCCAAGGTACCCAGTCCTAGGACGAGACCGGCAATAAGCGCGGGAAGTGTGCCGCCTTGACGCTGGCCCCACAACAAGACCAACAGCAGGACCGCGTCGAAAAGCACGGCCCAAGTCGTGGGCAAAAGTTCGCCCTCAAAATAGAGGAAGGGGCCGTACAGCGCCGCGCCTAGGGCCGCTATCCAACCCACCGTCGGCGAGAAGACCTCGCGCCCCAGCTTGAAGACGAGCAGGCAAGTGAGCGTGCCGGCTAGGGCTTGGAGCAGACGCGGGAGGTAGTAGTTTTCACCAAAAAAAGAAAAGAGAACGGCTAGGAAATACGGGTAAAAAGGAGCCTGCCAGAACGGCATCGGACGCCCAGCCCAAGTGCCGGTTGCCAGTTCGCGGGCGTATTCGGTGTAGCTTCTGGCATCGACAATGGGCGTGTCGAAAAAAGGACTGTCGGCGGCTTGGAATAGGTAGCCTAAGCGCAGGCCTAGGGCCAAGACAGCTAAGGCGACCAGCTTGAGCCAGTGCAGCGCAAGCGCCTTACTTGCCCAGGCCAGCATATAGAGTGATAAAGCCCTGGGTCAGGATTTCCGATTCGCGTTCGATGCTTTTGAAATCGCGCCAATCAGCTTTGAGACCCACTTGGGCAGATACCTCGTAGCCCAAGTAGGAGCTCACATTGGATAGCTGCAAGGCTCCGGCGATCCCGGTGAAATCGTTGTTGTCGCGCTTCATATCGTTGGCGAAAGAGTACTCAATTCCGGTTTGAATACGGGTGTTGCTGAGAATGGGAAACCCCAAGAGGAATCCCACTATCTCGGTCAGCACTGTCTCCTCGTCGGCGGTGAACAGCCCCACGGTCTGGCGACGGTATTCGCTTTTCCAGCGCGGCTCGAGTTGGACGGTGCCCAGATCGTAGCGGTAGCTGAGTTTGTTGATGACGCCAAAAAAGGAGTCCGTCTCGCGCAGGGCCGCGTCGTCGCGCTGGTGAAAAAGCTCCAAGTTGAGATAGTTATACGCCTCCAAGCCCCCTCGGTTGTAGTTGTGTCCGATCCAAGTGGTGTTGATCCAAGTGTCTTGGGCTAAAAGTGGATCTACTACCTTTTGTAGCTGACCGTCGCGCTGCGTGTTTTCGGGGAACCACTGGAGCAGGTCGTCCGGGATATTGTCTTGGGCCAGCTTGAGCATCTGCATGAAGCGGAAGCGCCCTTGCTGGGGATTGTCCCGGTCTAGGCTGAACAGAGCGTAGGAAGTGTGATTGCGCTTGTCGGCTGAGATCAGTTCCTCGCGCAGGTGCCCGACGGTCAAGCGGACGTCCGGAGTCAGCCGGTATCCCATGTAGACGTTGAAGCCTCGGTGGTCTTTCTGATAGGGGTAGTCTGGGGATTCGTCGTTTTCAAAGCGGTCAACCCACAGGTTGTTGTTCATGTCGATCCCGTAGAGGAAGTCGGGTCGGTCCACGCGGTGTCTGAGAAAGGCTTCGTCGTAGTCGGGAATGCCATTGGAGATGGTTAGGTTGTCGTTTTGGTTGAAGTCCGAGATGAAGTCGTAGTTCTCGTCCCAGCCGGGGAAGACCCGGCGATCGCCGGCTTGCGAGTCGGCGCGCACTAGGTCGGGTGCGCGGTCTTGGTCGTCGTTGTCCTCTACCAATTCGACCACGTGGAAGCGCTCGTTTTCGTAGTCGATATTGCCGGCCGAGCCGGTGACAAAGGTGCGGGTGTTGTAGAGCGGGTCCATGCTGTACGCTTCGCCAAAAAAGAACCAAGGATGAGCCACCTTGGACAGGTTGACCATCCAAGCTGGCTCGACTTGCTCGCCGGCCACGCCCGCCGATGTGGTGTGGCTGGTCCGCGTCACGCTGGGGTATTTGCGGTAGGCCACGCTCAGATCGTACTCGCCGTAGAAGTTGAAGCCGGCCACATCCCGCAGCTCTATGGTGGCCCCGATAATTTGAGTAGCCGTGGGCAGGCCGTACTCGAATTTGAGGATGCGCAGATTGGTGTTGTCCTGCACATTGCCCTCGGCTTGCGCCACTAGCAGCAGCACGGGTTCGTCGCTGCGGTTGGTTTGGTTATTGGACGTCATCCACACCTGATAGTCGTTGCCAATAGTCATTTCGAACTCGACTTTGGCGATTTCTTCTTTGGGCCCCGAGGCCCGGTTGACGAAGGCGGGCGTGTCAAAGTCGTAGAGCAGGCGGATTTCTTCGGACCCATCGGCCGAGATGAAGCCCTCTTGGACGAATCCCCCTTGGACGGCGGGTTCAAAGCGGATTTCCCGGCCGCGGTCAACAGTGCCGTCGTTGTAGGTAATGATGATGTCCGAACCCACTGGGAAGAAGGCGGCTCCACCGCTGCCGTCTTCGGGCGAATCGTCGCGCAGGACTAGTTCGATAAAGGAAACGGTTTGGTTTTGGTCAACTGTCAAGGCCCCGGCAATGGGGTTGCCCTTAAAGCCGTCGCGCAGGGTATTGGACTGATGGGTGTTGACGAAGTGAACACCCATTTCGGTGAAGTCGCCGATCTGCGCGGTGGCCCGACCGCCCATTAGCGTGGTGAGGTTGGTGGTGAGGACTTCGGTGTTGTCGGTCGAGGCCCCGCCGGGCGAACTAAGGCGCGAGTAGATGACGGTACCTTGGTACTTGTCGGTCGCGATGTCGAACTGGACTCCGTCCCAAAAGGGTTTGGAAAAGCTCATGGGGGTGAGCGTGGTGCGCAGGCGATTCGACACCGTCAGGGCGTAGTGATACTGCCCCTTGCTGTCCGAGGCAATAGCCACGCCCGAAAACCAGTTATTAAAACGAGTGGCCTTGACCAGCGAACTGCCAAATTGCCGCGGCTGAGTCTGCGAATTGCTAAAGATGAGCCAGCCACGGGTGATGGCGTTGCCAAATAGGTCGTAGTAATAGTCTCCTTCTAGCCGGATATCGACGTAGCGCTGGTACAGGTTGCGGGCGTAGTTGCTGTACTCCCACTGGCGCCAGCGGTACTCGTTGTAGAGCTCCTGCGGCACGTACCACTTTTTAATGGTCGGATCCAGTGCGTCGAATAGGACGCCCGGGCCATAAGGAGCATAGCTGGTCTCGCCGCTCCCTCGGGGAACGCCCAGCCGCGTGCCATAGTCGGGTTGGCTGTAGGCCGGGTTTAGCACACAACTCAAGACCACCAAGACAGACGCAGTATTTAGCCTTCTCGCTTCCATAAATTTTCCCTTTGGCTGGTGTACACTAATAGACTACGGCCACGATGCGAACCAAGGCCGTGTCAGTGGCCCGGTCCGAATCGGCACCGAAATCAATCCGGCATATATAGAGTCCTGGCGGCACGGTGCGGTCAGCCGCATCGCGGCCATTCCAGCGAATTTGCTGGGGGCCTCCTGACACTTGGGTGCTGTTTTCCCATATCAGGCGCCCGTCCAGTGAGTAGAGGCGCAGACTTGCTTGGCGTGCTTGGGTCGCTTGGAAGATGGAAAATGCAACGGTTAGTTCGTCGTTGACCCCGTCGCCATTGGGCGTAAATGGGTTGGGAGCCAAGCGCAGGTCGCCGAGGACTTGCCCTCCTACGGGGATGCTCAGCGTTAGTTGGCGGCTATCTGTTAGCGCAGTGGCGTCGCCTGGTTCTACTTGCTGCCACAAGTTGCCGTCGGTGCCAGCGGCGGCGCGGCGGACAAAAGGCTTAAAGGTGGTTCCGTTGCGAAAGATGGCGGCGGCAAAGCGCAAGTGGATCAGGGGGCCTTGCCCCAAGATGGCACCGCGTTCGGCTCTTGGCAGCGCGCGGTAGGATGCGCTCGTCAGGGAATCGCCCAAGGCGTCAAAGGGCGATTGGGCCCCGCCGCCGCGCAGTTTGCGGAAATAGCGAATCGGCCCTTGTTCGGTTGGGGGCAAGTCATCGTACTCAGCACGGCCAGAGATCGCTTCTAAGCCGTCAGCGGTCTGCCGCAAGAAGAGGATAGCTCCGCGCTCGGCCTCGTTGAGCAGGCCGTAGGCCGCCTCGGTGATCAGGTCGCCGTCCTCGCCAACCATGACTTCGGCTCCTTGAGGGGTGATGCGATGGTAGGTCTGAACCGCCTGCTCTGCCGGTAGGGTTTGGTGTAGTTGGGGCAGCAGGACCCAGATGGAGTCGGCGTGGTTGCGCCGCACTTGGGCGATGGCTCCAGCAGCGTCGGTCAGGTGGCCGTCGGCCGCTAGGGTAAACGTCTGCGGGGGATTTCCTTGACTTAGTTCTTCTTCGGTCCCCGTGCTTAGGCTCAACAGGTGCAGCGCGAGCCCGGGCGGAGCTTGCAGGAGGATTTCGTCAAAGCCTGGGGTGCGGTCGGCTGCCGGTTCGTCTATGAATACCGGACGCAGATACAGGTCGAATGTGTCTAACTGGCCGACCTCGGCCTGCGTAGGCCATACTTCGGCAGTGAGGGCGCGGGCTACGGGCGGGGCCAGTTCTACTTCGATCGAGCTGATGGAGGCGGCTTGCAGGCGATCTTGGCTGGTAAAGCGCACCTGCACCTGCATGTAATTGCGCAGCCCGGGGGAACGGACCCGGTCGCCCGGCTGTAGGTACTGCTGGCTCCAGGGACTCCAGCCGCTGCCGAGGGCAAAGGTGGTGTCGATAGGCCCTTTCCAACTGCTGATTAGCTTGTCCCATTCTTCTTTGGTTTTCTCGTTGCCATTGACGTCGAAATGGCGAATTTGCTGCACCAGCAGATCGCCGGTGCGCGTGCGCACTTCCGCCGTCGTGCCGGGTGGGTGGGTGCCGGGAGGCGGATCCCAGTAGATGGCACCGAAGTTGCGCGGTCCCGGCAGGCGGATGATATCGGACACCAGTGAAGCTTGGCTGACAAACCCCTCAGTGTAGAGCAGGACTTCGGTCAGGTCGTAGAAAAAGCCCGAAGTCCGCGCGATGCCCGGCAGGCGCAGGTTGAGGAAGCGGATATCTAGGGCTGGGTCAAAGCGGTCGGCGGCGCGATTGAATCCCCCTTCCATGCGGTCGGGTAGGCTGACCTGTCGCCACCGAAGTCGGCCATTGGGATCGCGGCTGCCGTCGGCCACCTCGGTGATGTAGCCGGGAATAAAGGGAACGGCCAAGCGCATGGCATCGAGCCAGACGCGGGCACCAATATCGACGGTGAGAATGCCAGCGGTGGGATTGGTGCTAAACCACGCTGGCATGCGGAATGTGGTGTTCCAGTCGCCGTCAAAGCCCCCAGCCGGGACTTCCGGTCCGGTAAAGCTAACGCTGCCGCCCCCGTCAATTAACTTGGGCGATAGGTTGTCGCCCCAGCCCCAGACTTCGACTTCGGCCAGCCGGGGCCGCTCGCGAATATAGTACTCTTTGCGGCCCTGCTGTTCTTGGGGGAGGCTCTCGTAAATGGCCTGCTCCACCGGCTCCTCAAAGCCGACGTCGTCGCGGATGTAGTAGAGTATATCGCCTCGTTCGTCGGCCGGCAGGGCATCCCACGCGGCCTGATCGATTTGGTGTGCCCGCCCCAGCTTGCTGTCGCCGATGAGAATGCGCACGGTCTGAGCCATGCGGCCGGTCCACTCGGTGCGGCCGTCGTCGTCTTCGGCAAAGCCGGGCGTGTCCTCAGAAGAAAACGCCATGGTCCGCTGATCCGTATTGGGAGCCCGGGTTTGGCCGACCACCTTGAACTGGAGCACGCGGCTTTGGGCTTGGATGAGCTTCTGCTGGGGAGCTAGCATGACGCGGAACTGGCGGAAGGGATCGCCCAAGGTCTCATCGACAAAGTGCAGCACTACCTTCTCGACCACGAGCGTGCGGCCCAAGTCGATCTCGATCCACCACTTGTCTGGAGTGGCCGCTAAGTCTGGTTCCCAAAAAGTGTCGCGGTCGCCATCGACAATATGGGGGGCTAGGGCTTCGTTGGAACCTACCCGGCTGACGCCGACGCGCTGGACATAGTCGTACACTGGGAAGGCGATTTTGTCCTTAGCTCCAAATTCGCGCGTTGATTCTACCTCCGTGCGTTCGTTGCGCAGGCTCAGGGTCACGGTTTTGCCGTCGCCGCTGAGGGTGGTATCGACGATGGTTAGGAGTCGGCCGTCAAGGGGGAGCTGACTGTCGTTGCCGGGGAAGCGTTTGAAGTCTCGATCGAGAAATTTGATCAATTGCTCAGACTTGCTGAAGGTAAAGCTGCCGTCCGCTTCCAGCGCCGGGGTGCGTTGGAGATTCATAATCGCCCGATCCGCCTTGCGGATGCCCGGTTGGTCCACGGGTTTGGCAAATACCGCGCGGTCTTCGGCGATGATGTCGTACACGTGGCGAAAGAAATGGGGTTTGACCGTCCCGTCTGGATGTACATCGACCACGTGAGAAGGCCCGGTCCAGTGTCGCCAGTAGGAAGCCTGATCGACGATGATGCGATCTCCCTGCAGACGATGGCCTAGGGGCGCTTGGGCACTGACTTGCTGGAGGGCCAAGCAACCAAAAGCTAAGGCCCAAATCTGGTTCCAACGGCTGTAGTGTTTGCGGTTCATGAGGCTCTCCAAGTTGTGCGACCGTTCAGAACGCGGTGAGAAAATCGTCGGGTAGGGCCGCAGCTAATTGCTTTTGGTTCACTTGGATCTGATCGGCGTATTGCTGGCGCAGGGTTTCTATATAGGCTTGAAACCGCTCCCGCTCCTCGGCCCGGCGCAGTATGTCGCCAATTTGCCGGCGGACTTGGGCAAAAGGCATGCGTTCCCCCGGCTGGCGACGGACGATCTCGAATACGGAGAAGCCGTCGTGGACTTGTACCGGCCCGACCAACTCGTCTGGCTGCGCGGCTAGGATATGGGGTACCAAGTCCGAAGTTTTCTCCATGGGCAAGACGCCGCTCCGCGCCCGCGCCCCTCGGCGTTTGCTGCGTTCTTGGGCTAGGGCGGCGATGTCGGCCCCTGCTTCGATTTGCCGCCGTATGGCTAGGGCTTCTTCCTCGGTCTCCACTAGCACTTCGGCCACGTCGATCTGGTCCCGGCGCTGGAAGCGCTGGGTCTGCTCGTCGTAGTAGCGGCGCACGGCCTCTGGGGCGATGGTGATGGATGCCACTACTTTTTGCTGGCGCAGTTGGCTGAGGACGACCTCTTCGCGCAGTTGCTGCCGCACTGCTTCGAGGGCTTCGCGGTCAATCAGCGCCTCGTGGCGGGCCGCGGCCGCAAAGATGTAGGGCTGGCGCAGAAAGCGCTCGGCAAGTTGGACCAAGGCGGCGCTGTCGGCTGCGGCGTTGATGTTGCGGTTTTTGAATTGGTCGAGTAGCTCTCCTAGGGGCACTTGGCCGCCCGCAAACTTGAACAAAGGCGTCCGTTCTTCCTCTGGCGTTAGTTCCAAGGTCGCCAACGGCTGGCCTTTTTCTAGCAGGAGGCGCAGTCCCGGCTCGTGGAGGTCCCAGTCGTATTTGTCGGCCAATTGCTCGGCCCGGGCCACCCGCGTTTCGCCGAGCCTTTCCTCTTGGAGTTCTTGGAGGATCTCGTCCCGAAAGTCGAAATAGGATACTGGTCGTTCCTCGGTAAAGCGCACGACGCAAAAGCCGGCGGAGTGGGGGAGCACGGGCGATAAGGCCCCCAAGGGCAAATCGCGGAACAGCGAATCGGGGAGGCCCATGCGGCGGATGGATTCCACCCGGAGCCAGCCTAGTTCGCCCCCGTTGACTGCGTCGGGTGTAATGGAGTAGCGGGCGGCCACTTCGCCAAATGGAGTGCCGGTGGCCAACTCGGCCACGGCTTGTTCTAGTTCCGGCCGCGCCTTAGTCATAATGCCCCAAGTCATCCGCTCGAATGTGCGGTGGAGGCCCCTGCGCTCGAATCGCTGTTTGATCTCATCCTCTTCAACGAGGGGCGGTTGCACGGGTTTGCGTTTGAGATAGAGGGCGACCAAATGCCGACGGATTCTGCGCTCTAGTTGGCGCTGGACTGCGGCCGCGGTATCCAAACCGAGGGCTTGGGCTTCCAGCCACATGAGGTGGTAGTCGATGAGGGGTTGGAGGTACTCGCGCCGCGCCGCCGGGCCTTCTTGGCGGCTCCGCTGGCTTTCGTTTAGCCCTAGGACGTAGGATCGGAGATCCTCGGCGGTGATGGACCGCGTGCCGATCTGAACCACGGTGGAGGATTCCTGCTCACCACAGCCCCACGAGAAGGCTCCGATCAGGGCGCAAGTTATTGTCGCGATGCGTACTCTGTTCATGTTAGTAGGCTACGTATAGAGGGTGTGCCCGCAGGTCGTCGCCCTGGTCCCCAGCCACGGTTATGCCCAACAAGTACACGCCTGGGGGGACGAGTTGACCACCCGCGGCTCGCCCGTCCCAACTAAGGGCGTAGCGACCGTTGCTGAGCGCCGTCTGCTGTAGGGTGTGTACCAGCCGACCCGACAGGTCGTACAGGCGCACCGCGACGGCACCGGCTTTGGTCAGTGCCAAGATGTTATAGGCGATAGCGACTTGGTCGTTGATCCCATCGCCGTTGGGCGTAAAGGGGTTGGGCGTCAGTTCGAGGGCATCAATCAGCCGTTCGCTGCGGATTATCGAGGGACTGAGCACTGTGGTGCCGGAGCGGGTGGCTTGGTCCTCGTCCCCCAAGGTGGTGCTATTGCCCGAGGTGGAGTTTTGAAACGAACCGGGTTCGCTCGACAGCGAGGCCTGCCCGCGAAATTCGGTGCTGAAGGCCAACACGGACGCGCGAAACCTGATTTTCAGCAGACTGTCATCGGCTTGGATAGGCGGAAAGCGCACGCTGAAGTGGTCCTCTGCAATGGCGTTGATGGCAAGCCCCGAACCGCCAGCCGTATCGCCTTGCGCAAAGGCGTGGGAGGCGACTAGCTCGCCTTGGGCATCGAGAATTTCTACCTGTTCCACCTGTTCCACTCGGATGGGGGTAGTTATCGCAAAAGTATCGAATCCCAGCAGGTCCGGCGAATCCATGTGCATCCGCACGGCATAGGTAAAGGACGTAGAGGTTGAAGCCTCTACTTGGCGAGGGAAAATCTCGGCGACGAATTCGTCGGCCAGCGGTGGAGTCAAATACGAAAGGGAGATGTGCTCAAGGCGGCGCGCCGATTGGATATCATTGCTCTGCGCGCTGACGCGGAATTGGAGGAAGTGCCGCGGCGAAGGGGAGATGATCGGAGTGCCTTGGGGGGACGTGCCCTCGTCGAGCGGATAAGGAGGGCTCCAAGGGCTCCAATTTTCCAAATCGTCCTTGATCGAGCCTTTGGACCACGTGACGCCGTTATCATCTACTAATGGGAGCCGTTCGTACTCGTCTAGGCGCATGGGCTCAGTGGGATCGGCAATGGAGAAGGGAATCTCTGGGTCGGTGCGCTTGTCGGTGCGCTGGCGGTGAAAAATAAAAGGCGTGTCGTCATTGCCGCTGCGCGTGGAAATCAGCAGAGTGGACTGGGCCGAGTCCCCCACGGCTTTTTCCACCCAGCGAATGTGCCCCCAAGCGGCAAGGCCCGTGGCAAAAATATCCGAGAAGTACGTAGCCGTCGGCAAAAAGCCAGTGCCGTAGATTTCGATCTCGTCTATTTCAAAGGGGATGGGCGTGGCCGAGCGCAGGCGGAAGGAGCGAATATAGCGGGGCGGGTCGAATTCGATGTCAACGACGGGTTTAGTGTTTTGGGCTTCCTCCACTATGGGTGCTCCCCACACTGGAAAACCATCGGCCGTGAGATTGAGGCCGTCGTTGACGAACAGCTCAAACGCGCGCAAAAAGTCGTTCTGAAAGGCGGCTGTGGGCGCGGGATGGACCGTATTGCGCGGGTAGAAACGAAAGCGATTGACGCCGAAGCGGGCCCCTAAGTCGCCGATGATGAGGGTGCCGCGCACGTCGCCACTTTTGCGCTCAAAGGCTTGGGTCTCACCGCCGGCTAGGTCGCTGAGGATTTCGGCGAGGGCCTCGGTTAGATCCTCGCGGGTGAAGTCGGTGGTGAAGCGCAGCACCGTGGGGGCCGCTATGGTGCCGCCGCGTTCGAGGGTACCCGAAGCGATGTTTTCACCCTCTTGCAGTTGGCGGGGTGCTAAGACTCGCTGGGAGAAATCGATGAGTTCGCCTGGAGCGTTGCCTATTAGCACGGCGTTGGGATTGACCAAGCTGCGGTACTCTGGGTCTAGCGTACTGACAGCAGCACCGGTGCCATCCCAGTCGATGGGGGCATCTAAGCCCACACTGAGCGTATCTAGGGCCTCGACCGGGGCCATGAGGACGAGGGCTGCTAGGCTGTGAGCAAGTAGGCTTCTCAACACACTCAGGCTCCTAGTAGGCGACCGAAATGGTACCGACTTGTTCTTCTGCACCTTCGTCGGTATCTAGCCGAATGCGGTAGATATAGACGCCTGGGGACACCAGACGGCCGTCGGAGCGGCGGCCGTCCCAAGAATACTCTACTATTCCGGTTTTGATCTGCGTGGTAGCCAAGGTCTGCACCTCGTGGCCCGATAGGTCGTACAGAGCCACTTGCAGGGGCCGGCGCGCGACCACTTCGCGCACGTCAAAGGAAAGTTGCATGGTGTCGTTGACGCGGTCGTTGTTGGGGGTAAAAGGGTTGGGATGCACTCGCACATCCGTCAACAGCCGACCCCCTACGCGGGTGCGCACGGCCAGCACATCGCCACCGTAGCGGAAGGTAGCGTTGCCCGGCTGGACTTGCTGCTTGATGCGGTCGGGATCGTCGCTGTTGTACACCCAGCCGGCAAATTCAGTGCCGAAGCGCAGGACCGGCACTTGGAAGGCAACCTCCACTTGCTTGAAGCGGTCGGTTTCTGGGCTTGACAGCTTGCGATCTAGCGACACGATGATGCGGTCGGTTAGCACTTGGGGCGGAAAGGTCTCCAGATCGACCTCTACTCCGCCGATTTTGACGTGATAGACGGTGTCAACTTGGGTGTGGGTGCCGATTTCGAGCCGGTCGAAGCCCGTGTCGCCGGTCTGGAAATCCGGACTCACTACGTAGGTGAAGCGCTGGGAACGGGCGTCGTCGACTTCAATCGGCCAGATCTCGCCCAGTAGGGCGGAAGCCGATAGGGAGTGGGCTAGCTGAAACTGGAGCTCGTCGATACGCGGAGCTTCGGTTTCAGTGGCAAACAAGGTGATCTGCAACTGCATGTAGCGCCGTGGAGAGGGCGACTGTAAGACCGTGCCGTCGGCCCAAGCTGACGCTTCCTGCGCGTGGTCGCGCAAGCCGTCCTCAAAGTCGTAGGGAGGCGACCAAAAGCTCCAGTGTTCGCGGTCGTACAGCGGGTGTTCGCGCTCGCGGACGGGCAGGCTGAAGTGCTCGTCAAAGCTAATTTCCTCGGCTTCGCCGGTAATGGCGTTGGGTTCCCAGTAGATATGGGGGTTGTGGTCGGTGCCCGTGCGGGTGCGGATTTCGACTTGGGTGCCGGGGGGGCGCTGGCCACTCCAGCGAATTTTGCCCCAGTTGATGGGTTGGCCAAAGTCGAGGATGTCGGTTAGATAGCGCGCTTTGCGCACAAAGCCTTGTCCGTAGATTTCCACCTCGGCGATTTCCCAGTCGCGCACCGGGTCCAAGGCGCGGATGGCGACCCAGCGGATGTGCCGCAGGGGAAAGTGAAAATCGACCACCACATCGAGGTTTTCGCGCACGCTGCGCAGAATGCTATAGGCCGAATCGTTGCTCACCCGATAGCCGCCAAGGCCGGCCGAGGAGATGATTTTGTGCCAGCGCAATCCTTTGGGGACCGCGAAGACATCGTCGGCGATGGGGGCGCTGTTGTCAGCGACGCCAATTTCGTACCACTCGAGAAAGTTGGCGGCAAAGCTCTCCTCGCCAAATGTGTCGGGATCGGGTTTGGGATCGGCCATGGCGGCGATGATATGAGCGTCTTCGGTCTTGCTGAGCCGAGGATAGAAGCGGATGCGGTTGATGGGCATTTCAGCGCCGAAATTGGTAATGGTATTGTTGCGGAAGCCGCGTCCCACTCCCGGGGGTGCCCCCACGCGCTGGACGAAAATGCGGAACATGGCCGAGGTGCGGTCGCCGTCGTAGGCCCGCAGGGTGCTGGGCAGAGTCATGCCCATGAAACCCGAACTCTCGCCCTGGGTGACGCGGATATTGCCGCCTAGATCGTGAAAGGGTACTTGACTCTGGCCATTTTGGTCCCAACTGACGATGTGGGTCAGGTTCAAGTTGGGGTCAACCCAAGACGGAATCATGGCTCCATCGGCGTAGTTGATCAGGGTATCGGCACCAATCCACTGGGGGGACGTGCCCACTGACTCGGTTCGCAAGACTTGGCCGTCGGTGCCGTACACGGTGTAGAAGCCGCCTTCTTCGCTTTCCAAAGCAAGGGGGATGGTCCAGGGGTTGCCATCCTCTCCACCCAGCGCGAACTCGGCCCGATCGCCCAGTGCCGGACCCGCCAGCGCAACGACCAGCCATAACACCCCGAGTTTTCTCATGCAGTTCCCTTTGGATGTACGCCTTTGATTAAGAACCAAAAAAAGCCCGTGTTCCAGCGTGGAACACGGGCTTTCGGGAGTTGCCCTCTAGCTGGATTGAGGTGATTCCAGCGGAGATGTGACCTACTTAAAGTGGGACTTGATGCGGCCCCAGCTATCGTCCTCGACCGAGGTAGAGGCGACAAAGGCCGGATCTGGTTCGGCTAGGAACCAATCGTTGACGGACGAGCAGCAATTGTCAAGGGTGCTCCAGTAACCGCAGCATCCGGGGGTGCGATAGTTGTTGAAATCGCCGTCGTTGTCGATCTGGACGATGGAAATGTGGATGATCTGACCTTCTTCCAGATCCCATACCTCCACATCGTCGGGCTGGTAGCCGCCCTCTAGGCCTACGGGGTACGAGCCGATGGGCGTGAGACCCATTTCGTAGTAATAGGTGCTCTCGCCGAATTCGTCGCCATCCCAAGTGTAGTTGAATTCGAGCCAATCAGTGCCGGGCCATATCCACTCGGTGCCGGTCAAATCACCTGGCCGCAACCAGAACCAGTCGCCGAGGGTCGGATGGACGGGCACCGCGAAGTTGTAGCGGGAATTGATGCCGATGTTCTCGTCGTTGATGTCGACGTAGCCGCCGTCATCGGCATAGGCGTCGTGGTTGTAGGTAAACGACACCTCCCACGAATCGTCCTCGCTCCAGTGGCTGGTGCGATCCATGTTGTGCTCGTCGTCAAAGGTCTGGGTGGCCATGTAGATCCTGTTGTCCGTCTCGTTCCAGCCGACCCGATGCAACATGCTGAAATCGGTGACGTCCCAGTCGGCGTTGGTCCAGCCTTCGGGGACTAGGCCGCGGGCGTCGTTGAAGACCGAGTTGTCGATGCCATAGGAAGCTGGCACCCCGTCCCAGTCGCCGTGATTGCCGTCAATGGTCGGGGTTGCCCCGTCGGGAAACTGGACGACAAACCAAACCGTGCCGGCGTCCCAGTGCGCTTGGCCCGTATTGGGCAGGGCCACTAGGGCGAAAACTGCAAAGAGAATAGCAAAGCGCTTCATGAACCAACCTCCTTTGGATGAGTTCGATGAACTAGAAAAGTGTCTCGTGTCTGCAAATTCTTATATAGGATATAGTGAATACGCCGGAAGCTCAAGTAAAAAGTGAGCGGGGTTTCGTTAGTAGTAGAGGGGGATGCGGTTGCCCACCATGCCGGTAAATCCGTCGATGACCAGCCAAATGCCACCGATAACGATGTGGCCCAAGGCAAGGCCCAAGAAAAACGGTAGGGTCTGGCGGTACAAACTTACCCCTCCGTACTTGAGCACCAAGCTCTTAAAAAGCCAAGCCAAAAAAAGCGTGAACCAAATTCCGTCCATCACCCGGCCGTGGCTGACCAAGAAGCCGAGGGGATGGAACGGCCACCACAAAAACTGATGCCGGGCCACAAGCAGCAGCCCCATAATCAGCCCTCCCCCGGTCATCCACAAGTAGCCACTTAGACTGGGGCCAGTGGGATTGGTGATCTTTTCGAGGGCAAAGCGGGAGGGCTCTTCGGAGTAGTGTTGGGAAATGAGCAGGTTCATCGAGCCGTAGCGGTAGGCGAGGTAAATGGTGAACCACGCCGACAGGACTAAGGCGATGACCATGGCCAAGCCCACGGCCCACGTCAGGCGGCGCTGGCCGCTTTTCAACTCACTGCTGAGGCGCAGGCCGTGGGCCAAGGGGGCCATCATAAAGACCAATAGGTCGCCGCACCACACCATGGTGTAGCCGGTGGCGATCATGCCCTTTACGCCCAAAGCGGGCACGCCGACGCTGGACACGGCAAAGCCCGCTGGGATCATATTGGCCTTAAAGATCGGCAGCCCAGTCTCGGAAATCACCCGGGCTAGGCCGATGAAGATGACCAAGCCAGCAAAGAGGAAAACTGGGACAATCCAAGCGGGAATGCCGGTCTGCCATAGCCATAGCCATAGGCCGGCAATGCCACAGGCTGCGCCACAGACGGCGGCCCGATAGGACATGATCTCGTCGCCGTCTTCCACTGGGGCGTCCCGACGCCAAGCCTTTTGCAGGACCCGTTTGAAATGGGGTCGGCCTACCCACAGCCCCGAAAGGACCAAGACGATGAGGGCCCCCATCATCTGGTGTCCCATGCCCGGTTCGGTCCACCAGCCCAATTCAGCTTGGGTGTCTTGCAAGCCGTAGTAAAACAGCAGTCCCTCCTGTAGCTGGTGTAGCAAATAGAAAAACCACAAGCTGAAGCCGATCTGAGTATTGATGAAATAACCAAAACCCAGCATGAGAAAATTGAGCCCAAAGGTCAGGAAAATACTCTGGCGAAACACGTCGACGGAGGATCTGAGGACGACTTGGGGGAACCAGGGAAAGTAGTTGTGCAGAGCAAAAAAACTCATGAAGACCACTGGGATGGCAAAGCCAATCCACATGGCCCAACTGCGGAAAAAGGGCTTTAACAGCCGGCCTTGCGGATCGTCGGCCATCATGGCCAGCGGCACCTGCATGAGCGGGTAGATCAGGCGTTCGTGCTCGACCCACTGGCGGCGCAAGATGACGCTGAGGCAGGTCACGGCTAGATACAGGGAGCAGTAGAGGAGCAGCCAAGCTCCCAAAGGAGGCAGCCAATGCGCCCACGGGATACCACTGCCGCGGCTGGCTCCTTCGTAGAATGCTTTAACCGCTTCGGGGTTGGCTACCAAGATCCAGTTGGGTAGCCACGGGTGAATTTGGGCGACCCAATCGTTTTCCGGGGTAGCGTAGTAGAAGGTGCCCGTAATCATGGGCATGAGCAGGCCGTTGACGCCTTTGGTGGGAATGGCCGCAGCCACCATCATCATGGTGAAGATGGTAATCAGCTCGCCCCGCTGGAGGGCCCAACCGCGTCGGCACCAGCCCAAGACCAGATGCAGGGTCAGCAGTAGGACAAAAAACAGGAAAAACGCAATCGGGGTGGCCGAAGTCAGGGCCAGCGAAGTGCCTTGGATTAGCTGGCGTCCGTAGGGTGCGCCAATGGCAATGACGGCGCACAGGACGCAGCCGATGAAGATGCCGCGCCCGGTTACGTGGGCAGCAAGGGGCGGTTGCGGACGCGACATAGGCTGGTTGGCATAGAGTAGAGGATGCTGGACGATTCACTGCGAATAGGCTACTAAGTTCTCCGCTAGATGCCAAATGCCGAGCGTGTTTACGGCTGGCGGAACTCTGGTTTTAGCTCGTAAAAGTTGAGATACTGCCCGGGGACAAGCTGGACCGAACGGGGCTGGTAGCGTTCGAAAATCAACTCGGTGGCGAACATATCCTGTTCCCGCGCCCAGATGTGGGGATTGTCGTAGGGAATAAAGGGCCGCTTGCGGGGATCGCGGGGCTGCTCGGTTACATCGACATTGCCCAGCAGGAGATACGTGGGTCGGCGGCGGAGGACGTACTGACCGTCGTGCTTTTCGTGGCCAGCCCAGCCCTGGCCTAGGCCCGACAGGTTGCGCCGGGCGATGTGTCGGTCGGTCAGGCCCAGCATATCGCGCACTTCAAGCTCGGAGTAATATGCCACCGCGCCGATGGGCACGACGGCGATGCTAGCCCCGGCTGGCGCACTGGCGGCAAACCACTGGCCCACTTGGGTCCAGCGGGGAATTTCCACCTGTTGTTGAAATTGATATGCGCTGTAGTGCGACTTGAGGCGCGGCGGCGACCAGTGCGTATAAGCCCAAGTACAGCCCAGGACTACCGCCAAGGCCACCCCGCTTTTGCGGGCTACCAAAAGCGAGGGCTGCGCCAAGTCGGAGACACAGGCTGCGGCCAAGGCCGCAAACAGGGGCAGTGGGACCAGCGCAAAGCGATACATGGGGAGGCCGTCCCCGCCCAGCCACGCGACGGCCAGCCAAAAGAGCAACCAGCCGACGGCCACCAAGCGCATCCCGGCCGTGCGGCGCAACAGGGCGAAAAGCGCCAGCCCAACCAGCAGGAGCAGGCCCTCGTGATCGGCGGCGTAGTCGCGCAGATAGTCCAGCCCGCGCTGTATTTGGACCCAACCTCCCCCGGTTTTGGCGTAGTATGTATTGGGTAGCCAGTCTCCGTAGTACCAGCGGCGGAACCCCAAGAGAAGGGCGTACGGGCCACCGCCAACAAGGAGCCACGGCAGCCACGCGCGACCTTCGCCCCGCTTGGCCCGCACGAGTTGGTAGCAGCCTAAAACGAGTAATACTAGCAGACCCTCTGGTCGGGCTAGGGTAGCGACGGCAGTCAAACTAGCCGAAGCCCAGTAGCTCCCGGCCAAGGCGGTGGCAAAAGCAGCGGCAATCAGACCGACAAAGAGCGCAGTCTCCATACCCGAGGCGGCCCAACAGGCAAAAGAGCCGTTAAAGGCCAGCAAGGCTGGAGCGATCAGGGCAGTCAGCGGGGTTGCCCCGCACTGGCGAGCTAACCAATAGGTGATTGGGAGTGTCAGAATCGAACAGAGCAAGCCGAGGGCGCGGGCGGCTTCTAACAGATCAAAACCGCAGACTCCAAACCCGGCCAAAAGCAGGGTCCACAGTGGGCTGGTAAAGCCCTCGACTCGTTCTCCTAGATTGAAAACCAGCCCGTGTCCAGCGAGTAGGTTGGTCGCGTAGCGCAGGCTGATAAAGGCGTCGTCGGAGACAAAATTGTAGCGCAGAACGTGGAGGACGTGTAGTGCGATCAGCGCGACCAAAGCCCCGGCAATGAGGCGGTTGATAGGGGGCTGGACCACGGCTTACTCCCAGTGGGCAAAAGGGTTGGCGCAGGGGAGGTCGTAGGGGTCGTAGTAGGCGCGGTAGCCGACGGTCTTCGCCTCGTTGGCTCCATGCCAAAAGAAATCGCTCGACAGCAAAAACTGCTGGCCGAGCCACGTCTCGGCCTGGGCATCGCCGGCACTGGCCCGGCGCAAAAGCGCGTGCTGGTCTCGCGCCAGTAGGTCTTGCGCGAAGCGGGCCAAGCCGTCCTCGTCTATCCGCAGATAGGGCAGCAGGCGGCGCACGGTTGCCGCGGTTTGCTCGACCCAAGGGTTGTCGAACTGGTGCGGGCGGTAAAGCCACCGTCCTAGGCCGATGCCCAGCGACAGGGCGGCTACTGCTCCCAAGAAGGTGCGGCGCTTGTTCCAGATCGCCATAGTCCCTATGTCAGCAGGTGATGGGCCGCCCACAGGGACAGGGCCGACAGGGTGAGGGTCGGGTTGACCGGCGAACTGGTTGGGAAGGCTCCGCCGCCCAGGACCAGCAAGTTGCGAACTTGATGGTGGACCAGACCGCGATCGACAATGCTGCGACGCGGATCAGTACCCATCGGTGTGGTGCCCAAGATGTGGTTCTCGGTGGGGGAAGGACGGGGGTCGAGGTCGATTTTTTCTACTGGCAGAGGGCGCAAAAGTTCGGGCAAGGTCTCTGAGAGCGCGTCAATGCCGCGCTGGGCGTACTCCGAGTGGTTCCGGTATATAGTTTCAGGCTGGGCTGGGTCGCTAGAAGCAATGCGGACGTGGTTGTGCGGTGCGGGCAAATCCTCAAAGAGGAATTTGAGTACTAACCGCTGCCGCCACTTGCCCCGTTCCAAGCGCAAAGTGGGCACGTTCCACGATTCAATCAGACAGCCGGCTCGCTGTATTCGATGGGGGCCGTCGTACAACATGTACCCGTGACCGGTGATGCTGGTGCTGCCTTGGAAGTTATCGACTCCATCGAGATCTATGGTCGCGGTGACGGCGACTTGCTCGTGGAGGAATTTGCCCAAGAGCGGGTGAGACAAGCCCGAGCGCAGCAGAATGTGCGGATTGAACAAGGCATTGGCCCCCAAGACCACCAACTGGCCCTGCGCTTGGACTTCGGCACCGTCTTTTATGTAGCGGACGCCTCGGGCCGTACGGCCGGTGGTTTCCACGCTCTGGACGGCGGCCTCTAGCACCAACGTAACGCGGGGGTCGGCGTAGAGATGGCCCATTTCGTTGAGGACCGTAAACTTGGCGTCTATGGGGCACAAGTGGCACACGCCGCTGGCGCAACAGGCGGGTCGTTGGGCCGTGGCCAAGCGCGCCCGGGCCGTAGGCTGGTGAAAAAAGAGTTCTGGATAGGCTTTTTTAAGTAGCTGGTCGGGTTGGGAAAAGCGATGAGGTGGCTGGGGATAGGGCTGGCTGCGGGGCTGGGGTGCTCCATCGGCCGGCCCGGAGACGGCCATGAGTGCTTCGGCATGGCAGTAGAATTCCTCCAACTCGTCGTAGCTGAGGGGCCAGTCCGTACCCACTCCATAGGTGGATTGCAAGGCAAAGTCACTGGGCATCATGCGCGGCGTCACCGCCCACCAGCAGTTGGAGCCTCCGCCCATAGCTGGCGTGTAGAACCACTGTTTGCGGCGATGGCGGTTGACAAAGGTGGCTTGGGGAGGTGTGCTGGCCGGTTGGCGGTGGCGCAGTTGCCAAGCATGGGTGTCGTGGCGGCCTCGCTCCAAGACCAAGATCCGGGCATCGGCCCGGCATCGGTCCAGATAGGCCGAGAGAAAGAACGAAGAGGCAAAGCCAGTGCCCACGACAATGAGATCGTAGTCTTGGTCCATGCGCTGGTCCTAGTGGAAGCAGGGCTGCCGACCGCTGAGGGCGACTGGGCGGAAATAGAGCAGTTTGCGCAGCGGCCACGGGATCGGCTGCCGCAGTTGTGCGCTTGGGGAGGCGCTGGGGCTGGCGTGCCGCTCATAGGTAAGCGAGGTGTTGGGGTGCTGCTGGAGCACGGCGCGCACTTCAAAGAAGGGCAACATTAGTTTGCGCTGTGCCAGACTGGCCAAGAAGCCGGACGAAGAGTCCTTTATTTCTATTAGGTCTCGCTGGAAAACAAACAGTTGCACCTCAGCCGGTACCAGCAAGTGATTGCTCTGTCCCCCCTCGGTGCGCAGGTTGGAATACATGGCAAACGCCGTCTCAGTCTTGAGCCCCAAGTAGGGACTACACCCGTTGAGGCCGGTCAGCAGAGGCACTAGGAGCACGGGCCAGGGCCGGAACGAGAATGCGGGTCGCATCGGAGGCGCTTTGGGCAGGAGGACGAAAAGGAGGATCAGGCCAGCGCTGTACAGTCCCCACAAGGGCAGCACCAACTCGACCGGTGCGGTAACTAGATTGTTTAACACGACCAAAAGTCCCAACCCCACAACTACTGCGCCAATAGCGAGGAAACTCTTGCCGGAAAAAGGCATGCCCTCCCACCGCGCTGACTCAAAAAGACGCCGGGTTGGCCAGCCCGCATCGAGGCGCAGGGGAGCAAACAAAAACAGCAAGGCAAAAATCATGGAGGAGAAATTGTAAAATTCGCTTATGGGATTGAAGCCGACCGCCGCGTGGAAGAGGAGACCGAGCAAAATACCGGCGTTGCGGCTAGGGGCCCAGCACAGCAGGAGCGGAATGGCCGCTTCGACGGCTAGGGTGAGGTAGATGGGGACCGCTCCTGCCAAGGCGAAGGGAAGAGATTGGAGTTGGGCCGCGTAGAAGTGGACCGCGCAACTCGTCTGGGGATCGAGGAAGTCGGCGTTGAGTTTGTGAAAGACGGCGAAGAAGTAGAGGATGATCAGTTCGAGCCGCACGATGGGGACAAAGGTTCGGTATAAGGCTCCCGGCTCCACGGCGAATGTGCGCCCGGCCCACGCCAGCCGGGCGTAGGCTTGCAGGAGCGTCAGGTTCACCAGTCCGGTGAAGAGCCAGTGGTTGGAGATAAAAGGAGCTGTCGTCCAGCTTTCGCACATCTGTAGGACGGCCAGCAATACGAGGCGGTGCGGTTCGGACGGTCGGTGAAGCAGAAAAAGTGCGGCGGCAGCGAGTAGGGTACTGAGCAACGGAGCAGGCCATGGGTCTTTGGCAACGAGGTGAAAAAGCGTTGCCAAACCCCAGAGGACGCAGAAGGTCGAGTACGTCTTTTGCTCGCTGGTCGGCATAGCGGCACTAAGATAGATAATCCGACCGGCGCTCAATAGAGAGGAATGCGATTGCCCACGGTACCAGTCACGCTGTCGATGAGCAGCCAGACGCCGCCGCTACTAATGTGGCCTAGGGCCATGCCGAGAAAGAAGGGCTGCATTCTGTGGTACGCGGCGGCCCCACCAAAACGCAGCAGGCACTTTTTGCTCAGCCAAGCTAAGAATACCGCAAACCAGATCCGTTCCATCACGTAGCCGAAGCCGACGACAAAGCCGAGGGGGTGCAGAGGCCACCACAGCAGATAGCGCCGGGCCGCCAGCAAGCCCGCCATAATCGCGCCGCCGCCGCTAGTCCACAGCCAGCCAGCTAGGCTAGGCTCGGTGGGGTCGAGCAGGTGCCGGACCGCCAAGCGCGAAGGCTCGGTGGCGTAGTGCGTCGAAAGGTACAGGTTGATGGCACCGTGGCGGTAGGCCAAGTGCAGGGTGTACCACATGGACAGCACCCAAGTGAGGAGCATGGCGGCGGCCAAAGCCCAAAAGAGGCGGCGCTGGCCGCTTTTTAACTCGCTGATCAAGCGCAGGCTATTGGCCAAGGGAGCTAGCATAAAGACCAGCAAGTCGCCACACCACACCATGGTATAGCCCAAAGCTACCGTCCCGTGGGGCCCCAGCGCCGAAGACCCCACGCCAGACAAGGTAAAACCTGCGGGGATCATGGTCGGCTTAACAATCGGCAGGCCGGTTTCGGCGATGATGCGGGACAAGGCGATGAAAATGGTTAGACCGACCGCTAAGACGAGTAGGGCGATCCAAGCGGGGAGGCCGGTTTGCCACAGCCAGCACCACAAGCTCGCCGCGCCGACCACGGTGCCGACTACCGCGGCTCGGAAGGACATGATCTCGCTTTGGTCATCCACTGCATCGGTTCCATCCCAAGCGCGCTGCAGGACGGCTTTGAGATGGTGCCGAGCGTTCCACAAGATCGCACATAGCAAGACCACAATGGCTCCCATCATAAGGTGCCCTCTGATTGGAACGCTCCAGTGGCCCAAATCGGCTTGGCTGTGAATGCCCATAACGCCGAAGGCCGCGTCTTGGAAATAGGCAATTAGATAGAACAACCACAGGCTGAGACTGATGTTGAGATTGATGAAATAAGCCAAGCCTAGCATGAGAAAATTGATGTTTAACTGGAGACTGCGGCCGCCTTCAATGGGCTGCACCGCCGTAGAGAGTCCCGGAACCGCCATTTGAGGAAAGTAGTGATGCAAGGCCCCCAAACTGGTGAGCAAGAAGGGAATAGCAAAACCTAACCACATGACCCAGTTCCTGAAAAATGGTTTGAGCAGACGGTCTTCGGCCCCCTCGTCAATCATGGCCAGCGGCACTTGGGCAAGGGGGTAGGCCAAGCGCTCGTAATCGACCCATTGGCGGCGCAGAATCGCGCTGATGCAGAGGAGCGTCAGGTACAAAGCCATGTAGAAGGCGAACCACGCCGCCAGCGGCGGCAGCCAGTGTGCCCAGGGGATGGTTGTACCGCCTTCGTAGAAGTCGATGACGGCTTGGGCATCGTCGACCAAGATCCACCGAGGCAGCAAAGGGTGGACTTGCGCGGCCCATTGATTTTCGGGCGAGGCGTAGTACAAGAAGCCCGTGATGATGGGCAGTATCATACTGACCACGCCTTTGGTGGGTATGGCTGCGGCCGCGGTCATCATCGCGAAAATGGTGATCAGTTCGCCGCGGGTAAAAGCCCACTCGCGGCGGCAACGGCCCAAGAGCAGGTGCAGGGTCAACAGCAGGACGAAGAGCAGAAAAAAGGCCACTGGAGTGGCGGATGTCAGGGCGAGGGCAGTCCCTTTGACGATGTGCCGGGCGTAGGGAGCACCCACGGCGATGATCGCACAGAACAAGGAACCCACTAGCACGCCTCGCCAAGTAACGGCTGTCCGGAGATTGTGGTGGACCGTGGGGGCACTGCGCCGCGCTAGATAGTCCTGATAGTCCGGTGGTACCTTTGATTGCAAGCGATTAGCTCCAGCCAGACGGCTAAATGATCAAGGTTTTGAGATAGAGTCGGCCCTCACTGCCTGCAGGGCTTCGGCGAGATTGGCGCGGGCTTGGCGGTAGGTGGGTTTGAGTTGTAGTGCTCGTCGGTAGTGTTCGATGGCCGCTGCGAACTGACCCCGAAGGGCTAAGAGCCGCCCCAAATTGTTGTGCGCCTCGGCAAAGTCGGGTTTGAGTTGTAGTGCTCGTCGGTAGTGTTCGATGGCCTCCGCGTCTTGTCGTTGGATCGCCAAGGCCGCACCCAGATTGCTGTGGGCCAGGGCGAGGTCGGGAGCCAGTCGGAGCGCTTGTTGGTAGTGTTCGATGGCCTCGGCGACCGCGTTTTGGCCGAGGAGGGCGTTGCCCAGTTTGAGGTGGGTTTCGACGCGAGCCGGCTCGGCCTTTAAGGCGCGGCGGTAGTGGCGCAGTGCGGCGGTGGACTCGCCCCGGACTTGGTGGGCGTCGGCGAGGTTGAGGTGAATTTGGGCACTGCTGGATTTTAGCAATAGAGCTTGCCGGTAGTGGCCGATGGCTTGGTTGAGTTGACCGCGCTCTTTGAGGATATTGGCCAGATTGTTGTGGGCGATCCAAGCGCCAGCATTTTTTTTGAGAGTATCGCGCCACAAGGTCTCCAGATCGGCATAGACCCGCCCTTGCCGCCAAGTGAGCAGACCGCAGACGGCCAAGACCAACGCCAGGGCGACTGGTCCGGTCGCCGGCTGGCCTAGCCGCGTCCACACGCGGTGCCCACCAGTGGCGACCAGCGCCAAAAGCCCCAGACTGGCCAAGTATTGGAAGTGGTCGGCGACAAAGGAGTAGAGCATGGGGTAGAAGTTGAAAAAGCCCAGGGCCGGCGTTAGGGTGCCGACAAAAAACAGCACCCCGGTCAGAGGCCCCCGTCCCAAGCGCTCCCGAAAAGCCCACAGCAGGGCCACCACGCCCAAGGCTCCGGCCGGATAGAGATATTGCCAGACCGCGGTCGCATCGATTGCCCAGCGGGGATAGATAAATGTAAGGTTGAGCGGCACGAGGAGTTTCGCCGCGTAAAACCACAGCGCCCGCCCGGCGATCAGGCCGCGCTCTACCAGCGACAAGTCCCACTCTGGCCCCCAAGCGCCGACGCTGTGCTTTTCCATCCACACCGTCACCCCGCTCATGGCAACCCCTAGGGCGAAAAAAGGCGCGAGAGCTACTGCTGTGCGTCGCATTGACGTTTGGCCCTTCCACCACAGCACCAGCAACAGGGCGGCCGGCAGGGTGCAGGTAACGGTCTTGCTGAGCAAGGCCGCGGCAAAAAGGAGCAAAGCGGCCCAGTACAAGCGAGGACTGCGCGCTTCTTCGTAGCGCAGATAGGCCCATGCCGCACTCAGATAGAACGCGCCGGACAATGTGTTTTTGCGCTCGGTAATCCACGCCACCGACTCGACGTGTACCGGGTGCAGGGCGAATAGGGCGGCAGCAGCCCACGCGCCGGGTACTTTTAGGCGGATTAGCAGCCGCCAGACCAAAACGGCACTTAGGGCGTGCAGGATTACATTGACCACGTGGTAGCCGGTCGGATTCAAGCCCCACAGACGGTATTCGAGCCAATAGGTCGTATGGACCAGCGGGTAGTATTGGCGCGTAGCTCCCGGCTGGAACCAGATCTGCCCAAGCCCCGCTAGCGAGCGCAGGGTTAGGTTATCCTGCACGTAGTCGTCGTCGTCCCAGATAAAACCGCCGCTCATCGCCGGTATATAGGCCCCGACGGTCAGCCCCACCAGCAGGAGAGCCGACACGAGCCAAGTGCGGCGGTCTGGTTGGGAGGAAACTGCGGATGGGCACATGGGAGAATTGGGTGTTGGGCGTATTGCGGCGGGCAGACCTTGTGCCTTACAATATAACCATGCACACCTGCTTGAAAATAGGCTCCGGCCTGCTGCTGGCCGCCCTCTTAGGGCTGCTGGCTTGTGGAGATCGCCGCACGGCTCCCACAGGAGCTGAGGAGACCGGCGCAGTCGTGCTGCTGACCGCTAAAGTGGATGCTGAAGTGGCCGCTAGGCTCGCCCAGGTCGAGGTGACGGTCACTGCGTCTGATATGCCAGCCATGCGTCGGACATTGGCCGTGAATGAGGATCGCATCGTCGGTACCGTCTCCGAGATTCCGGCCGGTGCTGCTAGACTATTTACGGTGACTGGCTACGATGCGACCGGAGCTTTGGTGGTCAGCGGATCGGCCAAGCTGGACCTATCCCCAGGGCAGTCCGTTCCCCTCGGTCTTACCCTCGCTATTAAGGCGTCGCCTTCCTACTCGCAACCCCCGATTACCGTAGAGTTGGCCCCGGGCGTGCCGCTGGATATGGTGTGGATCGAGCCGGGTGTCTTCACCATGGGTTCGCCGCTGGACGAGCCGGGTCGCAACGACGACGAAGGTCCTCAGTTCGAGGTTCGCCTGACTCGGGGTTTCTACCTAAGCCAGTGCGAAATCACCCAGAGCCAGTGGACGGCTGTGACTGGGGAGCGGCCGTGGAGCCGCCACGCCGATGAAGTGGAAGAGGGACCCGACCGCCCGGCTGTGTACATCTCTTGGGAAGATGCGCAAGAATTCATAATTGTCCTCAATGCCACAGCCGGTGGCCAAGTGTACCGGCTGCCTACCGAAGCCGAGTGGGAATACGCTGGGCGGGCGGGCACGGAGACGCCGTGGTCTTTTGGAAATGTCGAAAAGGACTTGGACCTCCACGCTTGGTGGACGGATAATATTTCTCTCACCGGGCGGATGGCCGCTCAGCCAGTGGGGTTAAAAACGCCCAACCCTTGGGGGCTATACGACATGCACGGCAATGTGTGGGAGTGGGTAGGCGACTGGCTGGGTGCGTACCCGGAGGGGCCGCTGACCGATCCCCAAGGGCCGACCGAGGGCACGGCGCGGGTGTTTCGCGGCGGCAGCTTTAAAGACGCGGCTGCGCTTTCTCGCTCGGCGCAGCGCTGCTGGAACGCGCCCGATCAGCGTTTTAGCCACATTGGGGTTCGGCTAGTGCGGGACTCGGACTCATGAGCGAAGCCACGCTGGCCCAACTCACCGCCGAAATTCGCCGCTTCGTGGAGGAGCGAGACTGGTCGCAATTCCACACCCCCAAGGACTTGGCCATTGGTCTTTCGACTGAAGCGGCCGAAGTCTTGGAGCACTTCCGCTTCCGCTCCGACCAAGAGATCGCCACCCGCTTAGAGGACGAAACCTTCCGCCGAGCCATCGGCCACGAATTGGCCGACGCGCTGTATTTTGTCCTGCTTATGTGCGACCGCTTCGGCTTAGACGCCGCGCAAATGCTGGAGGAGAAATTGGCCATTTCAGCTCAGCGCTATCCAGTGGAAAAGGCCCGAGGCAAAAATCTCAAATACACCGCCTACCAAGTTCCCTCAGCAAGCGATCACACCCCATAGAGAAGAAGGAAAAGCTGTTTTAATTCCTCTCTGGAGCCGGATCGCAACTTGAATATGAAAATTAAGTACACGACAGTAGAGGTGGTTTGAGATGCTTCGCTTCGCTCAGCATGACAAGTGGGGACGCTGTTTCACCGTGTCATGCTGAGCGAAGCGAAGCGGAGTCGAAGCATCCCATATCTCGATGGCCATATGTAACGTTACTGTCGTGTACTTAGTATGAAAAAAGGGATCCCTCCAATATTCCAGGACCACTTAGAGGCGCGGCACGGCTTGGCTCAGCCCGACGAGAAGACACCGGGTATCACCTTGCGGGCCGTGTCAATTGGTGCTCTTTTGTCGCTGTTCATCGGCGCGGCCGTGCCTTATACCAATATGATCATCAAGGGCACGGTTATGGCTCACAACTTCAGCACACCGGCCGCCCTTTTTGTCTTCTTCGTATTCGTTTTCCTAATAAACACAGCCTTGGCCCTGCTCGGCCCTAGAGTTGCCCTGAGCCGTTCCGAGTTGGCGGTGGTTTACATCATGGCGATGCTAGCCACCTCCGTGCCCACAATCGGTTTCACCGAAAATCTGCTGCCTATCATCGCAGGACTCTACTACTACGCCACCCCCGAAAATAAGTGGCAAGAGTTGATTCATCCGCATGTGCCTAAGTGGATCGTCCCGCAAGATGCAGAGGCCATCACTTATTTCTACGAGGGCTTACCGCAAGGCATGGCCTTACCTTGGGACGCTTGGGTCGAGCCGCTCTTCTACTGGTGCCTATTCATCTGCTCATTCTACTGGGTGTCTATATGTATGATGACCATCCTGCGCAAACAATGGGTCGAGTACGAAAAGCTGCCCTATCCCCTAGTCCAAGTTCCGCTAGAGATGATCCAGGATGAAGAGCGAGAAGTGCGTGGTCCTAACGAGAAGCGCTCGCTCATTAAACCTTACTTTAGAAACCGGGTCATGTGGGTCGGGTTTGCCGTACCGTTCCTCATAGGTACGGCGAATGCGCTCAGCGGTTATTTCCCTTTTTTGCCACACATCGACACCCATTCCGAGATGCGTCTGTTCAGAGGCAGCACCTACTTGCGTCTTGATTTGAACCTAGGCCTGATCGGTTTTGCCTATCTGCTCAGCCGCGATGTGGCGCTGGGATTCTGGTTCTTCTTTCTGCTATCGACGGTGCAGCGGGGAGTCTTCAATGTCTTGGGGATACAAAGTACGGAGACCCTGAGCCGGTTTGCCAATTCGGTCGGCCCCTATCTGGCGCACCAAGCGATGGGTGCCATGATCGTGCTAGTCCTGTCCAGCGCGTGGCTGGCACGCCGGCATCTGCACGCCGTCTATCGCAAGGCATTCCACCACGACCCGTCCATCGACGATAGCGACGAAATTATCTCCTATCGCACTGCGGTTTGGGGTCTGATCGCGGGTCTGGGGGTGATGGGGACCTGGTTGTGGCAGTCCGGGTTACCGTTGTGGGTTGTCCCAGTCTTTTTGTTCGGCATGACCGCGATCTTTATCGCCATCACCAGAGCGGTAGCGGAAGGCGGGATTTCCGTGATTCGCACGCCCTTAACCCCGGCCGATTTTGTGATTTCTGGCGTGGGCACCAGCGCGCTAAGGGCCTCTGGCTTGACAGGACTGGCCTTCACCTATGTGTGGAGCGCCAATATACGCATCTTTTTCATGCCCTGTTTTGCCAATGCGCTGAAACTAGCCGAAGAGATTCGCGGTAGCAAGAGGGGTCTGCTATGGGCGGTTTTCCTCGCCATAGCCGTCACTCTGATCAGCTCGGTGTGGTCCGTCATGACCCTGTCCTATAAGTACGGCGGAATCAATCTGCACCAGTTCTGGTTCGTGGGAGTGCCGCGCAATGCATTCAATTTTATCGCCCCTAAATTTGCCGATCCGGTCCCAGCTAGCATATCTGGTTGGGGCTTCACGGCTTTGGGCGCAGTACTCATGGGCTTGTTGACTTATATCCGCTATCACTTTGTGTGGTGGCCGATCCATCCGTTGGGCTTTGCCACTGGTACGTTCAACATTATGAACTGGGTGTGGTTCAGTATTTTCATCGCTTGGGGGTTGAAGAGCGCTATACTCAAGTACGGCGGTTCCGCAGGGTACTTGAAGACGCGGCCGTTTTTCCTTGGTCTAATTTTGGGCCAAGTTGCAGTGGCCGGTTTGTGGCTGATCATCGACGCCTGCACTGGAAAGACCGGAAATGTATTAGGGTATTTTTGAGAAGGCAGGGAAGGTGCCTAACAGCAATTCATTAGATGGCTCCAAGCCTCCTCGGATCACCTGGCGTGCCCTGATTCTGGGGGGGCTGACCATTGTCGCTGTATTCTACTACCTCATCCTCGAAGTCGGACAAGCATCGGGATCGGGCAGCTATGTCCGCTCGCAGTTCCCCATGGTGGCCTTTATGCCCTTCGTGCTGTGGCTTTTTCTTAACGTCGCCTGCGGACACTTGTGGCCCCGGCTGGCCCTAAACCGAGGGGAACTGCTGACTATTTTTACCATGCTCTGGGTGGTGGGTGCCCTGCCGCAGTGGGGCTGGAGCGACTACTGGATCGCCATCATCGGAGCGCCCTTTTACTTGGCCACACCCGAAAATCAGTGGTCGGACCTGCTCTTTCCCTATTTGCCTTGGCGCGTTTTTCCCGACTCCTCTCCTCAGGTGCTAGATACCTTCTGGATGGGTCTGCCGCAGGGGGGGGCGGTGCCGTGGGATGGTTGGACCGGGGCGATTATTCAGTGGCTGGGGGCCTCGCTGGGCATGGTGGTATTCGGCTTTTGCTTGGTGGTGCTATTCCAGCGCCAGTGGATGGAAGCCGAAAAGCTCTCGTTCCCGCTGGCGCAGATGCCCCTTGATCTGACGCAGGGCTTCGACGGGCCGCGACGGGTGCCCGACCTGTTTCGCTCGGGTCTGTTCTGGATCGGTTGCGGGGTTGTCTTGCTGCCCTTGCTCTACAATATCGGCGCATACTTCACGCCGGGCTTGCCGCTGTTTGAACTCTATACCAAGCGCTTCCATCTCGAATTGCCCCGCCCTTTCCCGGGCCTGACCATCCGGGTGCTGCCCTTGGTTATGGCTTTGACCTATCTATGCCCGCTGGATATTCTAGGCAGCCTAGTCGTCTTCGCCCTGCTGGCTACTGTCAAAATAGGGGCGATGGATCGGGTGGGGCTGGTCGTAGGGGGGGAGGGACAGCCTTTGACACCGCAGGCGATCCTCTCGCTGGAAAGCTTGGGGGCCATCATTTTTGTGGCCTGCTGGTCTGTGTACTTGGCCCGCCGGCACTTGCGAGAAGTGTGGCGACAGGTGCGCACTGGGGAGGGGGATCGGCGGCAAGTCGGGATCTACCGCTTGGCCTTGGTAGGTCTGATTCTGTCGGCCTGCTACGTCATCGCTTGGGCTTGTAGTCTAGGGATGAGTTTGCCTCTGGCCATTGGTGCCTTTGTCCTGATGGTGGCGACCTTTTTCGTCACCATTAAGCTCATTGCGGCGACGGGCTTCCCGTACCTCATGCCCAGTTGGCCCAATGCCAAGGGGAGTTCCTTCATCGTCGATTTGGTGGGCTCGGCACGCCTGTCGCCGCAGGACTTGGTCGCCTTCAAGATGTTCTCCGGCCATGCCTTTTTCGGCAATATTCGCCTGCCGGCTTGGCCTGCTATCCCGCACCATCTGCGCATTTTCTCGCTGCGGGACCAGCCTTGGCTGGTGACCGCTACCGTGCTAGTCGCCTTTACAACGGGTTTTCTAACCGCGGTATGGGCCAGCCTTGAGATGGCCTATGACAAAGGTGGGGCCGTTTTTCTGATGGGTGCGACCGGCCTCTTAGACGAAACCGTGCATCTGCTGCAAAATCCCAGAGTTGGGGATCCGGGGAAGTGGGGCGTCTGGGGCTGGGGTTTGTGCCAGGCGGGCGGCATAGCGCTGTTGCGGGCTCGCTTTCACTGGTTCGCACTCCATCCCATTGGGCTAGCTTTTCAGCACACCTCGGGCACCTCCATCTATTGGTTCAGCTTGTTTTTGGTCTGGATAGCTAAACTGCTACTACTGCGCTACGGCGGCGTCAGAGCGTACCGCAAGGGCAAGCCTTTTTTCTACGGCTTGGGCGTGGGCTATGTAATCGGCGTCGTGCTCTCGGGAGTAGTGGATGTGATCTGGTTTCCCGCGCAGGGCCACAATGTGCATGACTGGTAATATTTATCTCAGGTATTGACTCCGTAGATCATCGCCGGGTTGTCGCGAAAGGCCGCTTGGGCCACATCGAGCGCTGTCGATTCGGACAGCAAGCCCTCTTCCAGCATGGCCCCCAGCGCATAGGCGAAATTCTGGCGCGCCATCTGCAAGTGTCCATAGACCGTTTCGACATGCTGTAGGTCATCTCCAAAGGCGATAATTTTGTTGTAGGGCACCATCTGGAGCCATTCTCTCAGGTCTAGCCGAGACCCGAAGGGGGAGATGATGTGAATCCAAGACATGTTCAGATAGGCATTGGCAAAGGTCTTGCCCAACACGGCTCCCTCGCGCAGATAGGGGAAACCGGCGTGGGAGAAATCAAAGCGGACTTGGGGGAAGGCCTGCAGCAAGGGGATGAGCGGCACCGGACTACACCCTTCCATGCCTCCATTGTTGCCCGCTCTCATGCCTAGGTGGAACTGGACGGTCAGGTCGGCTTCTGCGGCGGCCTGACAGCACTCGAAGACTAGATAGTCCTCCAGCAGAGCACCTTCTGCCGAATCCAGCCCCGCGTAGTCGTTCTGCAACAGACGGTCGAAAATAGCGGCAGCTTGGCCGGCGTCCCGCTCTTTGAAGTCCATGCGGCGGTGGTAGGATTGCGACATCTTGACCCCGGCCACCTGGGCCTCCTTCCAGTCTCGGCACACCTGGCGAATTACTTCGACGTGCTGGCGCAGATCGCCGATGGATACATCGTAGTCGCGCTCTATAGCGTGGATTTGCTCAGCCGTGCGGAGCATGCTGAAGCGGTTGAGGCGGGGTAGGGGCAGGAATAAGGTTCGGTCCACCTCTATCAGATCTTCCATATTGACCACTGACATTGCGATATTGGCCTGCTGCTGTAGCACCGTTTTGTAGAAGCCCGATTTGCTATGTGCTTGGATGGCTTCGGAGAGCGGTCCAACCGTGGCGGCTGTCAGGTCGTCGAAGCCGAGCAGATCGCGGAAGCCGGTCAAGATGCACTGGGAATATCCAGTCAGGCGGATTCGGTTCCAGTACGGCTCGAATAGATCCCACCGCCGGTCTAGTGGGCGTCGAGCGTCGAAAAGAGCTTCTCTATTCTCGGGAGAGAGCCCGGCCACCACCAAGTCGGCGGCCGGATAGGCGTGATTGAAAAAGTCGAGGGCATCTATCTTCTGCGCTAGACGCTCGGCTTCCGGCCCCATGTGGGAATGGGAGTTGATACACGGTATTTTTTTGATTTCTGCAAAGAGAGACTCCACCAGTCCCAGATTTGGCGCAGAGACGGTACTTCGCATAAGAGGTGCTTCCTTTTTTATGGAATCGGGAGTAGAATTTGCCGCTCAGCGTCAATCTTTCAGACTGGCGTATATTGTCATGAACACGGTACTATCCATCTGCGATCGGTCATCTTTTTCGACGCGCTCGCGACTGATTCTGCGGATACTGTAGCCGAGTTGAGCCGTGAGCACATAGCCTAGGTACTGCCCTCTGTTCGAAAGCTGCATGGCCAAGACCGTGCTGTTGAAATCCTCGGTGAATTCGCCGGCTGCTAAAGCGTCCTCATCAATCACCGAATCTCTGAAGAAGAGTTGTTCTATACCCGTCTCTATGGTCGTTCGCCGCAGAACGGGAAATTCGAAGGTCAGGAAGAACAAACCAGTCCATTGATCTCGCACAGGGCGCACCCCTCCCATAGAATAGGGAGTATTGTCCTTGAGCAATTCGCTCTTGATCTTCGGTCGCACCGTCAGGGTTTTGTACTGGTACAGATAGTCGGCCTTGTTGATAATCCCAAGAAAACGCGTATCGTCCTTAAAATCTATATTGTTACCTTTCTCCCGCTGCCTCACGGTCTCGTACTTGAATTTATTGGAAAAATTGACTCCGATATTGGTCCGGCGGTCAAGGCCTAGCCAAAAAGTATTGATCCAAGTGTCTTGGGCGAAGAGGGGATCGTCTATTGCTTGGTGCGCTCCGGGCAGTCCTGGAGCTTGTACCCATTGAAAGAGATCGTCCTGGATATCGTCTGCCGCCTTTTTGATCATGTCGAAGATGCCCACTCGTCCGATCCGGGCGTACTCCTTTTCAAAGCTTACTAGGGCGTACGTGGTCAGGTTTTGGCGATCGTCCGAAAGGAGTTGTTCGCGAGCCTGCCCGACGGTGAGTTGCAGATGCGGAGTTGCCTGATTGCGCAGGTACAGGTTGTAGCCCTTGCGATCTCTTTTGTAGGGATAATCGGGCAGGTTGTCGTTTTCGAACTGGTCGATCCAGCCGTTGTTGTTGAGATCGATCCCGAAGAGGTATTCAGGGCGGTCTGAACCGTAGCGCAGGAAGGGTTCCTCGTAGTCCGGGAAGCGGTTCTCACTGAAAATGTTGCTATTTTGGTTGAAATCGGAGATGAAATCGTTGTTCTGGTCCCAGCCGGGGAACACTGCCTCGTCGGCGAAACCTTCGGCGGATCTTCCGGTTCTAGCGACGCGGAATTCCTCGCCAGTCCTAGGATCTTGGTAGCGCCGCTTCTGGTCGGGCTTCTTGTCCTGATCGTCGTTGTCGTCGACGAAGTCGTAGATGCTCCTAGTCCCGTCTTCGTAATCTACTCGGCCGCTACCGTCTGATATGAAGGGACTAGTATTGTAGGCCGCGTCCATGTAGAAACCCTCGGCAAAGAGGGACCAAGAGAAGACCTTTTTGGACAGATTCATCATCCAGGCTTTAGCGTTTTCGGCACCGACGAGTCCCGAGTACGCCTCGTGCGTTTTCACCCGGCGATTGGGGTATTTTCTATACTGGTGGTTCACATCGAACTCGGTGTAAAAGTCAAATCCTAGGAAATCCTGGGCCTCGATCGTGAAGCCCAATAGCTGGTTAGCCGTGGGCAAGCCGTAGTTGAAAACCACTTCGCGCTTATTCGATCCGTCCTGAATATTGCCTTCGGCTTGGGCCATCAGCAGAAAGACCGGCTGTCCTTCAAAGTTGGTCTGCTGATCGGAGGTGATTTCGATCCGATAGTCGTTGACTAGGACCAGTCTGAAGCGAAGATCTCGGATGTTGTTGATGGCATCCTTGTCGTCGAGAATCACCGCTAGGTCGTTCAAGTCGTAACGCAGCGTGATATGTTCCGTACCGTTGGCCGTGCGCACGCCTTCGATAATGGTGCCTCCCTGCCTATGGGGAGTGAAGCCGATCTCATTGCCGACTAGCACGGTGTCTCTGTCACCGATAGTTGTCACTATTTCTACATTATCCGCTAGTAGGACACTCCCTCCGACATCATCGGCCGGTGAGTCGTCGCTCAGCCGGATGACAATAGTAGTGATCTGGTTTTGTAACTGTAGCGAGGTTAATTCCCCTTTGAAGGGATTGCCCTCAAAGCTTTGCACGGTCCCCCGACCGTTGTGGGAATTGACGAAGACCCCTCCCAGGGTAATGGCGTCACCTAGCCGGATCCTGGTCCGGCCCCCTATCAGGTTGGTGTAGTTGTTGAAAGCGGCCGGATTCGGATCGGTGATGAAGCCCGGTGCGCTGATGCGGGAAAAGATACCAGTTAGCTCGACCGCGTCCGACATGAGATCAACTTGGGCACCGTTGTACACGGATTTGCGAAAGGTCATTGGCGTCAGGGTCGTGAACAGTTCGTCGCCAACGGAAATAGAAAAATAATATTGACCTTTCTGGTCGGAGGCTACAATCAATGAGTTAAAGAAACCAGAATATGCTCCTCTTTTCAGCAGTCGGCTGCCTTCGGAGATTCTCGGGTGATCCTCGGTCCAGTCGTAAACCAACCATCCTCTAGTCAGAAAATTTCCGTACACGTCGTAGAAATAGTCACCCCAGAGGCTTGGCTCTACATATCTCTGGTAGGGATTGCCAGCGTAGTTCGTGTACTGCCAAGTCTGCCACTGGTACTCCTGATACAGCTCTTGGGGCAGATACCGTTTCTGCACCGATGGCTCTACGTTGCCCAGCAGGGTCTTGGGACCCTCAGAGCGATACACCACTAATTAATCTGGATGGCGGTGACCGCTGGGTTCAGCTACCGCCCGTGCGAGGATTCCCCATTGTAGCGGGTACACCGGCGCGGTTATTCGCCTTCGCTCCGGCGGATGGACTCATCGACGAAGATCTCGCACTGACGCTGCGCGTTGAGGACGTATGGGGAAATCCCTTGCTCATTGAGGGTTTGGTCCCGGAGGTAGTTCCTGCCGACGGAGTCAGAGTAGTCTCTGTCGAAAGGGCTGGGGACATGCCTGCTTACCGGGCACGGGTGCGTATCGCTAAATCAGGAATTCACCGCATTGAGGTCGCTATTCCTCACTGCCAATTGCGGGTAGAGAGCAATCCGGTGCGTATCGCCGCTGAGCCGCCTCCGTTGCGCATCTTTTGGGGCGACCTGCATGCTGGCCAAGGCCAAATTGGCTGCGGCGTCGGCTCGGTGCGCCACCATTTCGACTACGCCCGTCACGTAGCTGGTTTGCAGGTCTGCTCGCACCAAGCGAATGACCACCACGTGAGCCTAGACTTGTGGGAGCAAACGCGCCGCGAGTCGGCCGCCGCCAATGAGGGGGGACGTTTTGTCGCCTTTCTCGGGTGCGAATGGAGTGCCTACACACCGGAGGGCGGCGACCGCAACGTCATGTACCGACGCGATGAGCCGCGCTTGCGGCGTTCTGGTCGCTTCTTCACCGAAGATGTGCCTGATCCGGAACCCGACCTCGAAACAGCGACCGAGTTTTTGGCTGTTATGCGGGATGAAGAGGTATTCATCAACATGCACGCCGGCGGCCGGCCGACCAACCTCGATTTTCACGAACCGGGAATCGAAACTCTCGCTGAGGTACACTCCACTCACGGTACTTCGGACTGGTTTGTGCTCGATGCCTTGCGTCGCGGTTATCGCGTCGGGATAACTGCTGGAACCGACGGCGTTGCCGGTCGGCCCGGATGCGACCACCCCGGTAGCCGGCTTATCCGCAACGCGCGCAGCGGTGTCACTGCTTTTCTGGCCTCCGAACTCACTCAGGATGGGCTATGGGAAGCGATTGCAGCGCGGCGGTGTTACGCCACTGACGGACCTCGCATCCTGCTCGACGTCCGCGCCGACGGCTATCTCATGGGCAGCGAATACGCAACAACCGAATCTCCTCTTGTGTCGATTGAGGCAGAGGGGACAGCGGCGATTGAGCAGGTCGATCTGCTGTGCGGTCCCGACTTGCTGTGGACATGGCGACCGACGATGGCATCTGCCGAAGGAGGCTTGCGCATCCTCTGGGGAGGAACCGAACGGCGCGGTAGTGCTCCCGACCAGCGCGTCTGCTGGAAGGGCCGGTTTGTCGTCGAAAACGGACGCATCGCCCATGTCGAGCCAGTCGCTTTGGTCACTCCCTTCGACCGTCTCGAACTGGCTGATGACCAAACGGTCTGTTTCGACACGGTCACGGCCGGCAACCGCATGGGAATGTGCCTAGCAATCGAAGCAGACGCGGAGACATTATGCCGCTTTGAATCCCGCCATGCGACCTTCGAATTTGGCTTGGACCAAGTGTGGGACCAACCGATGAGAGTGGATGCGGGGGGTGTCAGTCGGCACATCATCGTCGGACCGGTCCCAAAGCCGAACCTGCCGCGGCGAGTGGAACTTTCGTTTCGGGATACGCGGACGGTAAAGGGGCTATGTCCCTACTGGGTGCAACTGACGCAGTGCGATCAGCACCGCGCTTGGAGCAGCCCAATCTACGTCCAGCGTCAGCTCGGCTGGCATCGGGACCTCTAGTATCAACGAGGATTCTGTCCTGCTTTTTGTCGCCGAACAGCTATCATTGTGCGTCGGTCGCGTCCGCTGCATATTCGTGCGGGACATCAAGATAACACCTTTTGACATGGAGACCCCGGATGAAGGACTCTTCGATCTATATTCCCGCCTGCGACTGGGACGCGACCGCATCCCTGCCGCAATCTTGGGGTTCCCCGCCTCCTAACTGGAAGTACGCCAAGCGCCTAGTGCTGATAAACGACACGGCACACGAACGCCGGGGCGAACCGGTCGAAGCGGATGTGGACATTCACGCTGACCACATTACCGACCTTGGCCGCGAAGTCCGCGTTGCCCGTCTCCACGGCGAAACCGGTCCTATAGAAGTCGTGCCAAGTCAAGTGCATCTCATGGACCGCGAAGACGAGTTGTTGCGCTGCCGGTTGTTTTTCCTCGCCGATGTGGCCGCTGAGGGTTCGGCGACTTACCTCCTGCTGTACGGCAACCCGGAGGCTCCCGAGCCTCACTACGACACCGACCTTAAGGTCTCGGGCGAGGGGTATGCCCTCGAGGTGGAAAACGAGCATTACCGCGCGGTCCTCGGGAAGATGAACGGCAACTGGCAAGACCACTACTCAAAAAGGGGGCCAGCCGAACTCGTACACCGGCATGGTCACGGGGTCGAAGGTACCATTCACTGGGGCCCCGACTGGAGCGATGAGCGCGTCGGTCGCTACCGGCTCACCAACTGGGATGGCCCGCCCCTGTTCGACTACGATGTGATCAAGGGACCGGTCTGCGTGCGCATCCGCCGCTGGGGTCACCCGATTCTGTCAATCGGTCCCCAGGTCGGTCGGCCGCACAAGGTCATGGCTATCGTGACCTACAGCTTCTGGGCCGGTCAGCCCTACGTGATCATGGAGTCAAAGCTCGAGGTTCTCGAAGACGTGCGTTTCCGCGACTGCCGCAACGACGAGTTTGTCATCGGTGAACAGCTACCCGAACGAGCTTGGATGGGACCGGATGGAGAGATTGGTTTGGGGCCCCGGGGCTGGCAGCGTGAGGACCCCCGTTGGGTGACTCATTTCAATCGCGAAACCGGCGAAGGATTCGGCAGCATTCACCTCGAATTCGAGAATACCAATCCGAGCTGGTCGCAGCCGGCCCACGCCGGATTCTCGCACACCGGCACTTGGGTCCGCTATCCGGTGCAGCTCGCGGCGATGCGCGCCGGCGAGCACGTGTACGAGAAGAACGCCTACGTCTTGCACCGGTACGAAGAGGGAGGAGAGCACGGCGGGCTTGCCGACCTCGTCGACCACCAGGAGCGCCTTACCAGCCCGATCACCCAAGGGGAAGCCGCTCCGGCTCCTAAGCCGATCAATCTCGACAATGTCATGGACGCGCTGCGAGCCACGAACGAATTCGAGCTCTACGTCGAGGGGTCGCCTTGGGGGCAGCGCCAGCTCAGCTTCGTCGATATCGGCATCGTCCAGGAGGTCGTTATCGAGGGCAGCGACATCCGCGTCGATATCGTCATGCCGTACGCGGGGCGCGAGACTTGGTTCGACTGGTTTGCCGATGGCATTGAGGAGCAACTCCGCGCTCGCCTGCGGGACGTCGGAGAGGTTGAAGTACGCCTCGTTCGCGAGCCGAAATGGACTCCGCAGCGGCTGAGCGATCGCGCCCGCCGCGTCATCGGTCCCGAGGAGGAGTAGCCCCTACAACACCAACTTATCTGGTGGCTCGTAGTCGCTTTTGCGCGGGTCCCAGCGGGTGCCGCATTTGTCGCTGATGACCACCCATTCACCTGAACTGAGATTTCCTTGGTGGTGATAGTTGAAGCGTCGCAGCCCCGCGGCTTCAGCGGCGTCGAGTAACATCTTGAGGTCGCGCGCTGACATGGGGTCGCCGTCGTGAGGAAAGCGGCCGGTGTCGAGCCAAGGCACGATGCGCTCCGGGTCGTCGACTGAGGCTATCGCCCGCCGCGTCTCCTGCGTTACCACCTGTTCGAAAAACTCTGGATTGAGGGCGCTCTCGAAATCGAGCATGTCGTCGCCCACGCCCGGCAGGACGATGCCGAAGAGAGCCTGCACGACATCGAGGGTGTCGGCCACGCTGATCCCCGGATTCCACTCTAACAGCGTCTGCGAGTAGCGATAGACCGTGCCGAGAAAGCCGTCAAAGCCCCGGTGAAAGAAGTAGTGCTTCGGCAGCAGAAAATCCATGAACTGGGCCAGATCGACGAAATCATATCCACACAAAGGAGCAAAGGCGGCCGAGCGCGGGCCGCATCCTAGGCGTACCGGGCGTTCCAACTCGGCGGCGACGCCCTCGCGGATGCGGCGAAAATAGCGAGTCAGCGAGTCAGCCCTAAACGACAGCCAAGCCATCAGATCGGGATCGGCTCCGAGCATGCGGTAGGCTCCGACTAAGCCGCCGTGGGCGTGTCCGCGAATGTGCACTGGGTCGAGGTTGTGGAACAGGGATAGGAGCCTGTCTTTGGCGGCTACCATAGCCTCGTAGTCGTACCCCAGATCCGCGGCCATCGGTGCCACAGATTCCGGCAGGTCGTGAAAGAAGTAGGAGCGGTGATTCATGTGATGGGGGGCGATTTCGTACCCCCACTCCGGCCCGTCCATCACGGCACCGTCCGCCATCGGGAAGTGCTCTAGCGTATCGACCATACGCGCCACCCGCGATGCCAGCGTCTTGTCGTCGTGCAGATGGTGGCCCTGCCCGCCTGGACCGGCACCACCGTCGGCGTACATACAGTAAACCTGCATCCCGCGATCTTTGGCGGCGTTCATGGTCTTTTCGAGTAGAGCCCTTTTCTCGGGCAGTTTGTGCTCCGGTGGTGGTGGCGGCTCGACGCCGAGGCGCGCGTACACAGCCGGATTTGGATCGTACGCCTCGGCCACGATGTCGCCGGTGGGAGCGGACACGGTATCTTTCGATAGTCTTGCAGTGCCGAAGACGAGCGGACCGAACACGACGCCGTCAACACCGCCCTCCGCCCAAGCATCGAGGGTGCGCTCGTGATCGTTCATTACGCTTTCGAGATCGCGCATTACATCCATCCACAGCTTCATGGTCAAACCTCCTTGTTTTTGGTAGCGCCTCTCAGTGAGTAGGCGTAAAGCGGCACACGCCGTCAAAGGAGACGCGCAACCGAGGGTGGCTCTCGTAGGGCCACGGATTGTAGGAACGGGGAATGTAGTGGCCGGCCCAGCTATGGCGAAAAGCGCCTTCGTCCAAAATAGGGCCGCCGCGATGGATCAAGCGGCCGTTGAAGAACACGATATCGCCTTTGTCCGCTTCAATGGCAATTTCCGGCAATCCATTGCGCGCGAAAAGGGCGTCAAAGGCGTCGTCTTGGTCCCAGCCATACCAAGGGCCTAACTCGCCGTTTTCATCGCGGCGAAAATGGCGCTTTTCTATGATCTCTCTCTTGTGGGAACCCACCTGAATGTGAATGCTGCCGTTGCGGGCGCTGACTTGCTGGAGAGCGACCCAGGCGGACATACAGCCCGGCAGGAAAAAGGCGTCTTGGTGTCGGCGTTGCTCGGAGCCTTTGTAGAAATACATGCTCTGGACTCCGTCTGGCTCGTCGCCGAGGAAGGTGCGCAGCGGCTGGCGCAGCCTGGGATCGAGCATCCAAGCTAGGCCGGCCGGATGGTGCAAGCTGCGGCTGATTAGGCGGCTCCAATCGTCCGGATGGCGCGGGGGATAGCCCTCGACGCTAAAGCGGCCGGCGTGGAGGTCCATCATGTAGGCGACAAAGCGGTCGCATTCGTCGGCGGTAAAGCCGCCGCGGACGATTGTATAGCCGTCGCGCTCGTATTGTTCTTGGTGCAGGGAGGTTATTTCCAGTTCCATTGGGTGTTCATTGTGTAATTATGGGTTTGACAACTGACTGAATTAACGTTAATTCAGTCAGTATTATGAACGATATTTATATTCCCCAAGCACAACTTACTCAACTCAAGCGCTTGGCTATCCCCGGTAAAGTCGCCGTGGTGTACGGTCCTAGGCGGGTGGGCAAGACCACCTTGATCCGGCACTACGTCCAACAGTACGACCGCGACGCCTTGTTGGTGACTGGGGAAGATATAACGGTACGCGAGTATTTGGAAAGTCAATCCCTAGTCAAATTGCGAGCCTTTATCGGCCAACGGCGCACGTTGATTATAGACGAAGCCCAGTACGTGCGGCAAATCGGCCTGAACCTGAAGCTATTAGCCGATCACGTCGAAGGGCTGCGCATTATCGCCACGGGGTCTTCTTCCTTTGACCTAGCTCAGCAGACGGGCGAGCCTTTGACGGGCCGCAAATACACGCTGCTGCTGTTGCCCTTGGCCCAGCTCGAACTGCAGGAGGTGGAAACGGCTCATCAGACTAGGGCCTTGCTCGAACTGCGGTTGATCTACGGGTCGTATCCCGAAGTCGTCCTCATGGAGTCGAACGAAGACCGCCAGCTCTATATAAAGGAATTAATCGCTTCCTATCTGTTCAAAGACATTCTACAGTTGGAAGGTATTCGACACGCCGACAAACTGCTCCGCTTGCTCCAGTTGCTTGCTTTTCAGATTGGCCGCGAGGTTTCGGTGGCGGAATTAGGGACTCAACTAGGCATGAACAAGAACACGGTGGAGCGCTATCTCGACCTGCTCGAAAAAGCCTATATCCTCTATAGCCGCCACGGCTTTAGCCGCAATCTCCGCAAGGAAATTACCAAGAGCCGTCGCTATTATTTTTACGACAATGGCATTAGGAACGGACTGATCAACAACTTCAATGTCCTAACTCTGCGTGACGATGTGGGGGCCTTGTGGGAGAACTATGTCTTGGCCGAACGACTGAAGTACAATCTATATACGGGGCGCTTGGCCGAGAGCCATTTCTGGCGCACCTACGATCAGCAGGAGATCGACTTAATCGAGGAATGGGGAGGGGAACTACACGCCGCTGAAATGAAGTGGTCGCCGCAATCTACCGTCCGGGCACCCCGAGGCTGGCGTCAAGCGTACCGCGACAGTTTGTTTGAAGTCATCCATCAAGGGAATTATCTCGATTTTATTGCTGGTTCAAGATAGGCGTGAGTTGCGAGAGCACCATGAACACTATGCTCTATAGAGGATATGCTGCTCGAATTGAATATAGCAACGACGATGGTTGCTTTATCGGGCATATTGCAGGGATCGATGATGTCGTTGGTTTTCACGGCGAGTCTGTCGCCGAACTGCGGGCTGCTTTTGAGGAAGCGGTTGATGATTATCTTCAGACTTGTGGAAAGTTGAATCGCTCGCCGCGGAAACCGTGTTCTGGCGATATTTGCAATTTTCAGTCGTCTTTGGACATTATGTGATTGCAGTATGAGCATAATCCTCCTCCGTCCATTTCTTCAGGTGGAATCTCCTGACCACATCGCTCGCACCTCCAGTTGACCACTTCTCCACAGACAAGGCACTTATCTTCTTCTATGACATAGGTTTCCGTGTCACAAATGGGACATGGGATAGTAGCTGGATATCCACCATCTTTTACAGATAAGTAGTTCTGAATCGAAAAATATTCGGGAACAGCCAGATCAACAATTGATACAAAGTCCCAAATTTTGCCGCATGATAGGCACTTAAATTTTGTGTCAAATATGTCTGTTCCTTGACTTGTCACATCAATGAGCCCCGATTTACATTCTCCGCATCGATATTCGATAAGAGCAGCTTCTAGTGTATCGTGTTCACATCCAATAGATTTGATATGCTTGACACATTCCTGTTTTTCTTTTTCGTACACCTCGGCAACTTCTGTTAGTACATTCCATATATCAGTACCAAATAGATCCAGTGGATACATTTTGAGATGTTCTCTGACGAAATCGCGAATCACGACGAAGCAATCGGTAATAAGACTTCTAATAGAATCATGTGGCTCTGAGCTGTAATAATGCTCGATATTGTTACGGTATTTATTGATTGCCTCAATGCGTTTCCATTCAACGAGTACGTTAAGATTGTCAAATCGTTCACGGATTCTTTGCACATCGACAGTATTTTTTCCTTGGCCCTGCCATTCGATGCTACCTTCGGAATTTCGGATTGGAAGAATACGTTGTTTTATCAGGACTTCATCGGATCCGGGCGGACTGAGTTTGGCGAGCTTGTGCTTATTGATCTCTGTATATATAAAGGAATGTTTTATAGTTTGAGTTGTGCATATTTGAAGAAGCCTTGAATCAGGTTGTTATCGTGATGTTGGGTGGTGATCGACATGCAGACGGCATCGGTCAAGTCGTCGATGTGGCCT
>JAJEGS010000043.1 GCA_022819745.1 Candidatus Latescibacterota bacterium
CCGATAAAAAAACATGGACGAAAAGCCATAAGCCTCTTTCGAAAAGGATTAGACCAACTCACACAAATCATACACCAAACACGAGACCAACCTAAACAAGCCCGACAATATCAACCCATGTTACTGTCGTGTACTTAGGTCCGGGCCTAACGCCAGCCCTCTTGAACTCTTCGCTCAAGAACGCTTTATCAAAGCTGGCATTGTGAGCTACAAGCGGCAAATCACCTACGAAATCACGTATTTCTTGAGCGCGTTCAGAAAAAGAAGACGCACCCGACACATCACGATTCCTGATCCCATGAATCCTTGACGCCTCAATAGGTATTCGGACACCCGGATTGAATTTCTCATAAAACATATCCTGCTCGTAGTACCCTTTCTCAGTCAAAGCGGTAAAATCTATTTTCATCATCGCCAACGCCACGATCCGATCCTTCTTTGGGTCCAAGCCCGTTGTTTCCACATCTAAAACAACGGCCTCTTCCAGTTCCTCGAAGGTTCTCACCATGCCCCAATACAGCAGTCCACGTCCGGTCTCCCAATCATCGTCTTCCCCATCATCGTAGTCCAAAAAACTTTCTTCGTATGAACCCCTTTTCCTCAAAGGTTTTTGCTTTTTGCCAGAGGCCGAAAACATCCTACCAAAAACAACAAGCAAAAGCAGCACAACGAGCAAGAGCACAAAAAACTCCATTCCAGACCTCCTTTTCGCAGTTGATATAAGCGACTATTTTTACTAAGGCGCAGGTCACGCTTGGGCCGCCTCGGCTCGGGTTGCGTCTCGTCGATCAGGAATCCGGGCGGCGTATTGCCCGGGCGCGTGGTCGCCAGCGGCCAGCGACTATGCCCAATTTCAGACTGAGACACTACCCCTAGTTATGGGGCTCACCTGCGAATGCTAGCGCGGACATCGGCCGCCACCTGCTCGGCGAGTTCGGTCATGGCGACCGAGTGTGCGCCGTTGGCCAGACGCAAGGCTTCAAGGCTATCTGACGATAAACCGGTATGCAGCCCTTCCAAGATAGCCTGATGCAATCCGTTGGCGGCGGCTTGGGCGTCGGCAATCCGTTGGCGGCGAATTTCGGCTGATTCGTCTTGGGGCGTTTTGGCAGAGTCAAGCTCCCAAAATACCTTTGCGCCTTCGTCGGCAAATTTGGCGGCGGCCTGGGCTTCGGCCACGGCCCGGTTGTAGTATGCGGTGGCTTCGGCTTCCGCATCGGCAAGAAAGGCCTGCTCGGCGGCCTCAAGCAAGCGGCTAGTAACGAACAAATGCGGTAAGCAAGCGGCAAACTGCTCAAAGACTTGGCGGGATTTGTCGAGGTTTTCCATTGGTTAGGTCGGTTTGTCTCAGTTTGAAATGTCGGTAGTGACTACTTTATCCGGGTAGCTTGCTGAGGATGCTGAACAGCAGGCTGCCTAGGGCGATCAACGTGGTGAGTTGGAGCCCGATCGCCCATCGCAACGTAACGCGCACATCGGTAATGGCATGTTCAAGGCCGTCCAAGCGGCGGCGATGCCTTCCAGCCGTCCAATGCGGCGGTCGTGGTCTTGGGCTTACGTTAGAGGTTGTTCAGTCATGGCGTTGCTCTCATGGGTACGTGTTGCTGGGCGCTGGGGGGAAAAAACTCCTTCTCGCAGTGGGGTTGAATCAAGCGGTCGTCCTCGGCGACGAACTGGAGCGTAGGACGCGCTGGTTAGATCGCCTCGGCTCTTCGCTAGGGCCTTGGGAGGGTGTTAGTTCCATCTCATCCGCGCTTCTGCGAAATGGCCGCCAACGTCTGCTTCTTATATTTATTGCCTTGATAAAACCTTTCATAGGGAACGGCTATGTCCCTTAAACCACAGACCCCCGTCAATTGATAATCGCCATACTCTAAAGCCATGCGGACGATGCAGCTTGCTTCCTCACAGGCTTGGTTCTTGTCATAGCCTTGGTCCTCAAGGATCTTCTTGAGTTCATTCATTGATTCCATTATAGACCTGCTGGGCTTCCTAATCTTCATAATTTCTCCTTTGGTAGGTCTTGCCTTCGTAGCTCGTAGCTCGGCGATTAGATCACACAGCCAGTCGCAGCTACCCTTCAAAAGCGAGTACGCGCAGCGGAATGGCGTCGGTTTCAGCCGCTGGGAGCGGCTGGGCGAAAAGGTAAACGCGCGGTTGTCGCAGGTCGCCCAAGCGGTCTAGGCTCTCGATTAGGGGAATGCTGTGCGCGAAGAGTAAGTGGTGGTTGGGCAGGCTGCGGTCGCCCGGAATATCTAGGCCGGGGGTGTCGATGCCGAGCAGTTTGATGCCAGCCTCGACGAGCCAGCGCAAGGCTGCGGTTGAGGGGTAAGGCGGATAGGAACCAGCGGTCGTCCGTTGATCCCAATCAAAGCGAAAGAGGGCGATGTCTCCCGGGTGGACGCCTCCACCCGGTTCGGCGGCCCGTTGGAATTGCTCCGGCGAAAGTGGCTCGCCCAGCGGCGCATCGCTAAAGTCGAAGACGATGGCCTCGCCAAAAAAGCGCTCGACGTCGAGGTCGGCGATGGCCGGGCCGTCTTGGACGGCGTGTAAAGGCCCTTCGACATGGGTGCCAGCGTGACCGCCCATTTCAATGCTGGTGGTGATGTACCAGCGGTCGGTCGGGGGATCGTCAACGGGTACGCGCGCCGTGCGATAGTGAATGAGGCGACCTTCCGACGGCGCGATGATCCGCGAAAGGTCCACCATGCGGCTGTAGGCGAAGGAGGGAACCTTCACGCGATGGCCTTTTTGAGGGCGATAGCGGTCTCGCCGTCGTCGGCATAGACCGGCAGCGCGCCGCTCAGCGTTACGCGGCCGTCGTAGCCGGATGCGCGCAAGGTGTGTAGAAAGAGCGCGTGGTCGGCTGGCGTGGTTTGCGGTCGGCCGCGGCCCGGCTCGGCGATGTGGGCGTGGATCAGGTGCGGCCCAGCTTCTTTGAGTGCATCGAAGGACTCGCCGTTGAGCTTCATGTGGAAGAAGTCGGCCATCAGCTTGGCGTGTGAGCGGTTGACGTCCGCTATGAACTCGGTCGCTTCGGAGACGGTGTTGAGCAGGTTGGCATCGTCGCGGTTATAGGGTTCGAGCGCGACCTTGACGCCCCGTGGTTCGCCGAGGTCGGCGCACAGGTGCAAGAAGTCGGCGACTTGTTGGCGGGCTTTGTCGCGGTCGAAGCCGTCGGGCACCCAGCGCGAACCGCCGCTGCCATAGCCGATGACCTCGACTCCGGCCCGCTGCATGAGGTCGAAGACCCGCGTGACAAAAGTGCGCAACCGTTCCAAACTCACGTCGGGGCCGACGACCATTAGCCCGCGTCCTTGCGGGTCGCCAATAAAGCCGCACATCGTTTTCATTTGGAGCGGGTGTTTTTCCAAAAGCGCTGAGAACTCGCGCTCGGCCGCTCGTGGGTCGTCTGCATCGATACCGAGCAGACCGGGTGAGCCTTCGAGATAGTCGAAGTCCCAGTCGGCGGATTCTTCAAGGTGTTGGCGATTGGTAACTAAAAGGCCGATCTGCATGGCTACTTGTCCCTGATCCAGCTCATGCCCTCGCCGCGCACCAGAAAGGAGCGCTCGTCCCAATGGCCGGGCCGGGTGACGGGCATCCGCCCCTCCTCAACGGCGACGTCGAGCGGGTTGTCGCGGGTTTGCAGCGGCAGGGCCACGCGCTCGTGCAGCCTTGCCGACTCATAGACGCCCATCATGATCTCAGTGGCGGCCTTGCCGTGCTCGGCCTTGCCGTAGTAGTCCTCAAAATCGCCCTCGATCCAGCGGCAGATCCCGTAGGCCTGATCGACGAAGGCGTTGCCGTAGCCGCTGGCTTTATCGGTGGGTTCGAACTCCTGCCAGCCGCCGGAGGTGGTCGTCATGTAGCGCAGGCTGTTGTCGCTGACGACCATCATGCCGTCTTCGCCGTAGATGGTAGCACCCACCTGATAAATATCGTTCATCTCGTTTTCAATCACGCCTTCGATCCCGTCGGGATAGCCGATGATCCCCGCGCAGCGGTCTTCGACCCGATGGCCGAAGACGAAGTGGTCGGTGTGGCGTTCGACCGAGCCCATGACCCACTCGGCCTGCGGGTCGCCGAGGGCGTAGAGCTGGAAGTCGATGCAGTGGGTGCCGGTGTTCATCATCCCGGCCTTGACCGCGGACCACAGCCGCTGCGGTTTACCGATGGCTCCGGCGGCGATCATGCGCCTCGCCTCGCGCCAACAAGAGTAAAAGCGGCGCTGGTGGCCGATGGCGAGCTTGACGTTGTTGCGCTCGGCGGCGATGACCATGGCCTCGGCCTCGCCCAAGGAGACGGCCATGGGCTTTTCGCAGAGCACGGCTTTGGGTCGGCGGGCGCAGGCGGCGATGGACATTTCCGCGTGCTGGGGATCCCAAGAGCAAACGCTGACGATGTCGAGGTTTTCCACGTCGAGCATCTCGCGGTAGTCGAGATACTGCTTTTCGACGTTGAAATCCGCAGCGTAGCTGGCCAAGGCTTCGGGATGCGCGTCGGCAATGGCAGCGATTTCAGTGTGTTCGCACTCGGCCCAACCGCGGCCGTGCTCGCGGGCAATGCGGCCGGAGGCGATGACGCCAACGCGATATTTAGCAGGCATCGCTACTTGGCGTCGCCTAGGTGCATTAGCGGCAGCGGTGCAGGGCTGTCGCCGTCGATGAAATAGACCTTGGCGGCCGGATCTTTGGAAATAGCCTCAAGGGACTTGAGCGCTTGGAGCTTGACGTAGTTGGGATTGCGGCCGATGGCGTCGTTGATCTTGGAGATTTCGTAGGCTTGGGCGTCAGCGAGCAGACGACGCTTCTCGGCTTCGGCTTCGGCGGCGTCCCTTTCGGCTACGGCTAGGGCTATCTTCTGCTGCTGCTCGGTGTTGTAACGCTCCAACTCGGCCTTTTGCTTTTCGACTTCCTGCTCGCGCTCCTTTTTGGCCTCAATGGCCTTGGTGATAAAGGGCGGCAGCGAGATGTCGCGGATCAACACGGCCTCTACATCAACCCCTTTGGGCCTGAGGTAATCCTTCAGCCCTTCGAGCAGGGCTACCTGCAAAGTGCTCTGCGTCGCTTCTAAAAAGAAGTCCTCGGCGCGCTTGATGGTCTTGCCTTGCTCGCGAATGAGCGAGCGCAGCTTGGGCACGATGTGGACGGCGCGCACATTTTCAAAACCGCCCGTCTCCTGTAAGATGCGCGGCGTGTCGGACGATATGAGACGGTACTGAACGCTGACGTCGATTTTGGTCTGTAACTGATCTTGGCTGGGGACGCTGGAGGTTTCGGAGTGCGTCTTTTGGCGCACATCGAAGAGGCTCCATTCGTAGAGCGGGTTGACCGGGATGTGCAGACCCTCGCCGAAGTGTTTGAACTGGACTTCACCGAAGAGGGTGGCGACGGCGACGTGGCCGGCCGGGACGCTTTGGTAGAAGCGCGGACTGACGAGAAATAAGACGAAGACGGCGGCGATGATGCCGAGGATAGACTTAGGTAATTGGATCATGGGGGGCCTCCTTACGGGCTCGGACATTTTTTCCTACCTTTGAGTGGGTGGGGGAGATTAATAGCCTAGAAGGTAAATCCTCCACCTGAAAATGTCCATTAAAACACCCAAGACTAGATACTCGGCTGCAAGCGGGCGGGCGCTGTGCTCCTGACCATAAGTACGGTCCATCAACCCGCCACTGACTTGGGCTATCTCCTGCACAAGCACCCAGACCGCGCCCAAGCCTTTGACCTGCCCTTTGGGACGGCGCATGTCTTCTACTTAGAAGCCTCGTCTGAGCGATGCACGGCCGCGTTGCTCCTCGACGTAGATCCAACCGCGCTCAAGCGGCGCTCGATGTCCCCCGACTTCGCGCTGGCGTCTTATGTCAACGACCGTCCCTACGCAGCCTCTTCCTTTACCAGCGTAGCTATTGCCCGCGTGTTTACCTCGGCCTTGAACGGACAGTGCCGAGAACGGGCTGAGCTAGTGGAAGAGCCTCTGCCGCTGCGGGTGAGCATTAGCGCGCTGCCCTGCCGGGGAGGCGAGGACTTGTTGCGCAGCCTCTTTGAGCCGTTGGGATATGCAGTGGAGGCTAGGGGATTCTTGCTCGACGAGCATTTTCCAGAGTGGGGAAACAGCCCCTATTACGAGGTCGAGCTAGCGTGTGTGCAGCCGTTAAAAGAAGTGCTGGCGCATCTGTACGTGCTGATACCGGTGCTAGACGACGAGAAGCACTACTATGTGGGCGAGGAAGAGATCGACAAATTGATGAGGCGAGGTGGGGAATGGCTGGCAGGCCATCCCCTGCGCGACCTAGTCGTCGAGCGCTACCTAAAGCACCAGCGAGATCTGAAGCAGGCCGCGCTGTCGCGGCTTTTGGTAGAGGAAGCAGGAGAGGCCGAAGATCACGCGGGGGAAGAGGCACTCGAAGCGGAGTTGAGCTTGAATCAACAGCGCCTAGCCGCCGTGTTCGAGGAACTCAAGGCAAGCGGTGCCCGGCGAGTGCTGGACCTCGGCTGTGGGGAGGGACGGCTGCTCGCGCGGTTGGCGGCGGAAGTGCAGTTCACTGAAGTGGCGGGAATGGACGTGTCGCCGCAAGCCTTGTCGCGTGCTCGTCGGCGCTTAGAGAGGTTGCCGCGCGGCGAGCAGGTCGCGGTGTTTCAAGGGTCGCTGGCCTATCGCGACGCTCGGTTGAGCGGGTACGACGCTGCGGCACTAGTGGAGGTCGTCGAGCATTTGGATCCGCCGCAGCTACGGGCCTGCGAGCGGGCCGTGTTCGAGTTCGCCCGCCCGGCTACGGTGGTGATAACTACTCCCAACGCTGAGTACAACGCTCATTGGGACGCGCTGCCAGCCGGTGAATTTCGCCATCCCGACCATCGATTTGAGTGGCGGCGAGCGGAATTTGGGGCGTGGGCCGAGCAGGTGGGAAAGCGCCATGGATATGCCGTGCGCGTCGCGCCCGTCGGCCCGGAGGACCCCGAGCTAGGCGCGCCGACGCAGATGGCGATTTTCTCTGTGGGGGGTACTCGTGGCTGACGAAAAAGTGCGGCTCTCGATACCCGACCTCTCGCTGGTGGTGCTAATCGGCGTTTCTAGCGCGGGTAAATCGACCTTTGCCCGCGAGCACTTCCTCCCGACCGAAGTGCTTTCCGCTGACTTTTTTCGCGGAGTGGTCGCAGACGACGAAAACAGCCTAGAGGCCACGGACGATGCGTTCGCCGCTCTGCACTTTGTCGCCGCCCGCCGCTTGGCGCGGGGCCTTTTGACGGTGGTAGATGCGACCAACGTCCAGCCCGAGGCGCGCAAGCCGCTGGTGGAACTGGCCAAGCGCTATCACGCCCAGCCGGTGGCCATAGTCTTTGACCTGCCCCAGGCGCTCTGCGAAGAACGCGCAGCCGTGCGCACAGACCGCGACTTGCCCCCCCACGTAATCCCCCGGCAATACCGCCAACTGCGCCGCGGCCTCAAGGGCCTCAAGCGCGAGGGATTTCGCCGCTCCTTTGCGCTGCGCTCGCCCGCGGATGTGGCGCGAGCCGAAGTGGTGCGGGAGAAGCTGTGGCCGGACCGCCGCGAGGAGGGCGGTCCGTTCGACATCATCGGCGATGTCCACGGGTGTTGCGCCGAACTCGAAATTCTACTTGACCAGCTAGGGTATCGCATTGCAGGGGAAAAGGTGGAGCCGCCGCCGGGGCGCAAGGCCGTCTTCGTCGGCGATTTGGTGGACCGCGGCCCCAACGCCCCCGGCGTCCTCGCGCTGGTCATGCGCATGGTGGAGTCGGGCGCGGCCCTGTGCGTGCCGGGCAACCACGACGCGCGCTTGGTAAGAGCCTTGCAGGGTAGAAAGGTCCAACGCACACACGGCTTGGCGGAGACGCTGACCCAGCTTGACGACGAGACCGCGGAGTTTAAGAAAAAAGTCGAAACCTTCCTCGGAGGCCTAGTCAGCCACTACGTCCTCGACGGGGGCGCGCTGGTAGTAGCACACGCGGGTATGAAGGAGGAGATGGCTGGCCGCGCCTCCGGGGCCGTGCGCTCATTTGCCCTGTACGGGGACGTGACGGGCGAGGTGGACGAATTTGGCCTGCCGGTGCGCCGCGATTGGGCGGCTGAGTATCGGGGCCGCGCCCGCGTCGTCTATGGCCACACGCCTGTGGCGCAGCCCGAGTGGGTCAACAACGCGATCAACATCGACACCGGCTGCGTGTTTGGCGGCGCGCTGACGGCGCTGCGCTATCCCGAGTTGGAACTCGTATCCGTCCCGGCCAAGGCGCAGTACGCCGAGCCGGTCCGCCCCTTGGCGGCGCAACAGACGTGCGATGATGTGCTCGACTTAGCGGATGTGGCCGGGGGCTTCGACTCGAGCTCAGCCAAAGGTCGGCGCGTGGAGACGCGGTTGATGGGGCGAGTTTTCGTCCATGCGGAGCGGGCGGCCGCGGCACTGGAGGTGATGAGCCGCTTTGCCGTTGATCATAGGTGGCTGGTCTATCTGCCGCCGACGATGGCCCCGTCCCAAACCAGCACCCGCCCCGACCTACTCGAACATCCAGACGAGGTCTTGGCGTACTATCGCCGCTGCGGCGTGCGCGAGCTCGTCTGCGAGGAGAAGCAGATGGGCTCGCGGGCCGTGCTGATCGTCTGCCGCGATCCGGAGACAGCGCAGCGGCGCTTTGGAATAGAGGACGGCAGCGCGGGCATCTGTTACACGCGCACGGGCCGCCGCTTCTTTACGGATGCGGATTTGGAAGCGGGGATCTTGGACCACGTGCGCCGGGCCTTTGAGCGCAGCGAACTGTGGCGTACGCTGGCGACGGATTGGGCGGTACTCGACGCCGAGATCATGCCTTGGTCGGCCAAGGCGCAGCAGCTACTCGAAGACCAGTACGCCGCGATGGGCGCGGCGGCGCGGGTGTCGCTGGCAGCGTCTGTGGGCGCGCTAGAGCAGGCGGCGGCGCGGGGCGTGGACGTGGGTGAGCTGTTGAGCCGTTGTCGCGGTCGGGCCGAGTCCGTGGCACACTATGCCGCGGCGTATCGCCCCTATTGCTGGCCGGTGCGCGCGCTCAAGGATCTCAAAGTGGCTCCTTTTCACCTTTTGGCCACGGAGGGGCAGGTCCACGTCAACCAGACCCATGCGTGGCATCTGGAGACCTTGGACAAGCTCTGCGCGGCCGAGCCGGAGTTGCTGTGCGCGGTAGATCGCCGACGGGTGGTTTTGGACGACATGGACAGCAGCAGTGAAGTAGTAAGGTGGTGGGAGGAATTGACTGCCAGCGGCAGCGAAGGATTCGTCGCGAAGCCTCTAGACTTCGTCTGCACAGGCGAACGCGGCCTCGTCCAGCCGGCGCTCAAGTGCCGGGGCCGCGCGTATTTGCGGCTGATCTACGGGCCTGAGTACACGGAGCGCATAGAGCTGTTGCGCCGCCGCAACCTCAAGGGCAAGCAGGCGTTGGCCCTGCGGGAATTTGCGCTGGGGGTAGAGGGCTTGGAGCGGTTTGTCGCCGGACAGCCCTTGCACCGGGTACACGAATGCGTATTTGGGGTCTTGGCGTTGGAAAGCGCGCCGATTGACCCTCGGTTTTAGAAGCTGCCCAAAGCTCCAATCGGCTGTCCTTGGACGGCAACGTATCCACAGATGAACGTAGATGTGAGATGACGTTGATCGGAGTCTTAGGAATGGGCCGCTTGCGTTGCCGCCCACTGTCTCGGTATTATCAAACAGTTACGTCTCGACGGAGGACAGACCATGATTACCATCACTGAAGCAGCAGAAGAGAAAATTGCCAATCTAGTCGCCGCAAGCGACAAGCCGGTCAAGGGTTTGCGCATCGGTGCCCGCCTCGACCCCGCCAAGCAGGTTGACTACAAGCTGGCGTTCATCTCCGATCAGCAGGTGGGCGGCGACGATCAGGTCGTCCACTTCGAGGGATTTGACGTGTACATCGATCCCGAAAGTGCCGACCTGCTGGCGGAAGCCAAGGTGGATTACGTAGATGGGCTGATGGGTTCGGGCTTCAAGATTGAGCGCCCGCGCAAGATGCCCACGCACCTGAGCGGCCCGATGGCCGAGACCGTCCACCGCGTCATCGAAACCCAAATCAACCCGGGCGTGGCTTCGCACGGCGGCGTGGTGACCTTAGTAGATATTAAAGGCAACACGGTATTTGTGCAGATGGGCGGGGGCTGTCAGGGCTGTGGCCAAGCGGATGTGACGCTCAAACAGGGCATCATTCGCATGATCAAGGAGGCCGTGCCCGAGGTGGAAGACGTGGTTGACGCGACGGATCACGACGCAGGAGAAAACCCGTATTACTAGGCCCGAGGAGAGGATCTATGACAACGGCGTTGCCGCTGGTGGCGCGGCCCGATTTAGCGGGCTATGTGCAGGCGATGAAGGAAGACGGATACGCCTATTTTCCCCAGGTGCTCAACGAGCAAGAAATCGCCGAGCTGCGCCAGGCTATGGACGAGTTGACCGCGCTGGAGGAAAGCTACGACCGCCACACCGACCCCGCCGAACATGGCTTCCTCAACAAGAGCATCAACAACGCCTTTAACCGCGCGCCGATCTTCGCCCAGTACTTGGACCGAACCGAAATCATCGACCTAGTCGAAGCGGTACACGGCGACGACTGCCACTGCATCGGCATGACGGCTTGGATTACCGGCCCCGGCCGCCCGGACCAAACCCTGCACGCCGACTGGCAGCCGCTGACCCTGCCGGAAGAAGTCATGGGTCACCCAGCGGTAGAAATTCCAATCTTTATCACCACAGCCCATTACTATCTCGACGATCTGACCGAGGAGTTGGGGCCGACTCACTTCGTGCCGGGCAGCCACCGCGCGGGTCGGCGGCCCCGTGCGGGCGAGACCAGTTTTAAGGGCGTCGAAGAGCAGAGCATCTTGTGCAAGGCCGGCGACTGCGTGCTGTTCCGCTGCGAGGTTTGGCACCGGGGCACGGCCAATACGAGCGAGCAGACGCGCTACCTGCTCCAAGTACACTACGCCCAGCGCATTATCACTCAGAAGTACCCACCCTATCTGAATAAATTCCAATTCGACGCGGCCCTATTGGCGGAGGCTACGCCGCGGCAGCGGCGGCTTTTGGGCGACCACGTGCCGAGCAACTACGACTAGAAGAGGCGACCGGCCGGTCGCCCCTACCAACCGGATTACGGTCCCACCGAATGGATGAATAACGCACTATGACTAATTCTCCGATATCCGTCCTGCTCTTTGAGGACAATCCCATTCACGCCCGTCTGTTGCAGGGCTTTCTAAAACCGGAATTTGCCGTGGAAGCGGTCGATAACTTAGCGGCCGGCTTGGCTCGGTTAGAAGCCGGTGGCATCGACGCGATCCTCCTCGACCTAGTACTGCCCGACAGCCAGGAGCTGGCCACCTTCGAGCGCGTCAAAGCAACCGTCCCGAATATCCCCGTACTGGTCCTGACGGGCCTTGATGACGAAGTACTCGCCGAAGAGGCCGTGGCGGCCGGTGCCCGAGATTACCTAATCAAAACGCAGATCAATGGCGAGAGTTTGGCCCGGTCTATCCGGGAGGCCGTAGCAGGTTAGCTATGGGGGGCGATCCCCGCTTCCTGAACTGGGCTGGCTGGCTGGCGCGATTGGCAGCTTCCGTGACCGTGCTCGCGGGCGCGCTGGTGCTGTGGGGCTGGCACACCGACGACGAATACCTCAAAAGCTTCATGCACATCAGTTGGGTGGCGACGCACCCGCTTGTGGCGATGCAGTTTATCTTGGCCGGCGCGTCGCTTTTGTTGTTACAGGCCGAGCCGCTGAGCCGCTGGCGGCGATATGCGGGCGTAGTGTTGGGGGCGACCGTAGTGGTGATTGCCGTGCTCAAGTTAGTCGGCTATCAGTACAACTGGGAGCGGGGCGTCGATACGTACCTTTTTTATTTCAAGCTGGGCGTCTCGCGGATGTCGCCCAATGCAGCGTTTTCCTTCTTGCTGATAGGCCTGGCCTTGGTGCTGATGGATGTGCAGGTGAGGGGCCGCGCCTATCTGTCGCAGATCTGCGTGATCGCGGCGACGGTCATCGGACTTTTGTCGATGAGCAGCTACTTCCACAACGTGCTGCTGCTCTATGGGGTATCCGGGTTCGTTCCGGTCGTCCCCGACACGGCCACCGAATTCCTCATCCTCTGCTTTGGCCTGCTGTGCGCTCGTCCGCACCGCGAGCCAGTCGCGACCATCATCAGCACTACGGAGGGCGGTTCCGTGGCGCGCCGTCTCTTGCCGGCCGCCTTTGTCATTCCCCTCTTACTCGACTGGGTGCGCATTCAGGTCGAGAGCCTCTATGGCTACGAGTTTGGCTTCTCACTCTTTACGCTGCTCAATATCTTGGCCTTCGCCCTGCTGATATGGTGGAACGCCGCGTCGCTTTCGCGAGTCGATGCGGAGAGGCGGCGCTCGGAAAAGCAGCTACAGGAGCAATACCGCCTAACTGCGGAGACGGCGCAATCCGAGCACGAGGCTCTGTTGGCACTCGAAGAGTCGCAGGAGGCCCTGCGCGATGCCAAGGAGCAGGCCGAAGCGGCCAATCAGGCTAAGAGCGCGTTCTTGGCCAATATGAGCCACGAAATCCGCACTCCAATGAACGGCATCATCGGCATGACCGAGCTCTTGGGCCGCACCCAGCTCGAATCGCAACAGCGCAACTACTTGACGTTGGTGCAGCAGTCGGCAGAATCCCTGTTGTCCCTGCTCAACGACATCCTCGACTTCTCCAGAGTCGAAGCAGGCCGCTTGGCGCTGGAAGAGATCGAGTTCGGCCTGCGCGACGAAGTGGGCAATGCCGTGCAGACACTGGCCATGCACGCGGCGAGCAAAAACATAGAGCTCGTGTGCCACATCCCCGCGGATGTCCCCGACCGCTTGGTCGGCGATCCGCGCCGCTTGCGCCAAGTGGTGATCAATTTGGTGGGCAATGCCGTCAAATTTACCGAGGAAGGCGAAGTGGAAGTTGGCATCGCTGTGGAAGAGGCCTTGCCGGATGCCGTGGGCCTGCGCCTGTGGGTGCGCGATACCGGGGTCGGCATTGCGCCGGAGAAACAGGCGGGGATATTCGACTCTTTCAGCCAAGTCGATAGCTCGACTTCGCGGCGCTTTGGCGGCAGCGGCTTGGGTTTAGCCATCTCGCAGCAGTTAGTCGAGCTGATGGGGGGGCGCATCTGGGTCGAGAGCGAGGAGGGCAAAGGCAGCATCTTTTACTGCACGGTCCGCTTAGGGTTGGGAACGCCGGAGACTAAGCGCGCCGATCTGGTCTCGCTACAGGGGCTAAAGGTCTTAGTCGTTGACGACCACGCGACCAATCGGCGAATCCTCGAAGAGATCCTGAAAAGCTGGGAGATGGAGGCTGAGCTCGTAGAGAGCGGCTCGGCTGCCATAGCAGCTTTGGCGGCCGCGGCACAGACTTCGGCAGGCTCAGCCGAGTCGCCCTTCGACCTCGTGCTGATGGATCTGATGATGCCGGAGATGGACGGCCTAGAAACGGTGGCGATAATCCGCGAGAATGCGGTGTTTGCCCAAGTGCCGGTGCTGCTGCTTTCCTCGGCCGACCGAGCCGGGTTCAGCGCGCGCGCGCGCTCCTTGGGCATTGCCCGCAGCCTGATCAAGCCGATCAAGCAGTCCGACCTGCTAGAGGCCATTGGCGCGGCCCTTGAGGCTGCCCCGACGGTGGAGACAAGGCGCGGTGATGCGCCTGAGGACGAGTCGGTGACGGTCGAGAGTTGGGGCCGAACAGCACGTCGCATCCTCTTGGCCGAGGATGGGGCGATCAACCAACAGGTGGCCGTGCGGCTGCTAGAGGAGCGCGGCCACTCGGTAGTGGTAGTGGACAATGGCCGCGCGGCCGTGGAGCAGGTGGCCGCGCAGGCTTCGGCGAGCTCAGCCGAGCCGCCCTTTGACGTGGTGCTGATGGACGTGCAAATGCCGGAGATGGACGGCCTAGAGGCGACGGCGGCCATTCGCCGTGCAGAGGCACAGACCGGCGGACACGTTCCGATCATTGCCATGACTGCCCACGCCATGAAAGGCGACCGCGACCGCTTCTTGGCGGCGGGCATGGATGGTTATGTGGCCAAGCCCGTGCGCCCGCACGAGCTGTACGCGGCCGTGGAGGGTGGCGGCCCCAATGATGAGGACGGACTGCCCGCGCCTGTGGATGTGTTCTTCGAGTGGGATGCTGCGCTCGAAAACGTCGGCGGCGACGAGGCCATGCTGCGCGAGCTTGCGGAGATGTTTTTTGCCGAGTGTCCCAAGCTGATGCAGCAGATCCGCGAGCACATCGCTAGCGCGGACGGCCCCGAGTTGCGGCGGGCCGCGCATACGCTCAAAGGGTCGGCGCACGTTTTCGGAGCAGAGGAGGCAGCCGAGGCTGCGCATCGGTTGGAGGAAATCGGGCGCGAGGAAGCGTTTGCCGACGCGGAGGAAGCCCTAGTGTTGCTGGAGGATGAAGTGGCGCGGTTGCTGCCGGCTTTGCGGGAGCGGGTTGCGGCTGACGCGTAACGCCGAAGGAGAAGACAAACGATGAAACGAGTGTACACTACGCAGGACTTGGCCATGCTCAGTCATCTCAAAAACTCGCTGGCTGCACAGGGCATTGAATGCGTTTTGCGCGGTCAGCACCTGCTCGGCGGCGTGGGCGAGTTGCCCCCGATTGAGTGCTGGCCGGAGTTGTGGGTCTTGGACGACAAACAGGTCGCGGCCGCGAAGTCGCACATCGACACGCTGTTTGCAACGGCTGCGAAAGACGAAGCACCGTGGACCTGCGCCGCGTGCGGCGAGGAGTGCCCAGGGGCGTTTACGGACTGTTGGAGTTGCGGAGCGGCTAGGGCCGAAAAGAGCGAGGCTTCCTGATTGTTTGTTTTTGTTATTGACCTTCACGTAAGTTGATTTACCTCGTCGATCCCAATGCCAATACGGAGCGTTGTAAATCAAATTTGGTGAACCTCAATAATGTACAAATCGTCGACGCCACCGACGGCGTAATAATAGGCCGCGACGGCAGCTTTGCCTTTTCTCTCCCCGAATACCTTTTAGAGGAGCTTTCTCTATGCTGGAAATCATGGTCGGAGTTGTTGTTGTCGTCTTGGCTTTTATTTGGTGGTGTCGACGGCGCAAAAAGCAGCAGCTAATCGCCGAAATAAGCGAGCCGGTAATTGCCGAACTCAACGCGCTAGCCGCCAATCCAGAGCGAGACCTCACGCCCGCCATAGATGCCTTGACTTTAGCAGAGAGAAAAAACCGTAGGGGAGATTTTTCCTAGGCTGCACTAGTGGCGCGTTGCGGTCTCTATGTCCTTGAAGACCCAGACTTTGCTCCTGCTACGGCAGCTCGCCTGATGGGGTATAGCCACAAGTATGGATGGGACTTTGAGGGTAGGGGCCCCCAGTACCTACCAGCACAGGGAATGGCACTTGCCGCCTTTATTTGGGCTTCTTGCGGTGCCACCTACTTGGCTGCCGCTGCATTGAACTTGGCTGAGAAGCTAGGGGCTTCTGCCTCTGAACTTGCACCCACGAAGACGGCCTTAGCCAACCTTATAGGAGAGTGATCCATACCAACGACCGTGCGGTTGGCGGAAGGATATCTATGTCGCGCTTTTTGCTTGCGCTCGTTTTTGTCTTTTCGTTCGCCGCTTTTGCCTGCGCACAGTCCGCTGACAGCCTGCTCGTCAGCGGCAAACAGATGCTGCGAGCCGGTGAAGACGGAGGCTCTCTCGACGCGCTGTACGCGGCTAGGGCCACGTTTGAGCGCGCCTTGGCTGACACTAGCTTGGACGCGGCTTCGACGAGCTCAGCCGAGTCGTGGGGCCACTACTACATCGCCTTGGCCGATTACCGCATCGCCGATTACCTGTTGGCCGCTGACGAAAAAAACAAAGGCGCGGCTTCTGAACACCTCAAAGCCACGGTCGAGCATTTGCAAGAGGCTACTGAGATCGACCCGCAAGCAGCCGAAGCCTATGCCCTGCTAGCGAGCGCGTACGGACGACAAATCGGTCTCAACCCGGCCAAGGGCATAGTCCTGGGGCGCAGAGCACAAAAGGCTCTGAAAAAAGCGGCGCAGCTCGCACCCGACAATCCGCGCGTCGTGCTGTGCACGGCTATCCGCGACTTTAACACTCCCGGAATGTTTGGTGGCAGCAAGGAGAAGGGCCTGCAAGGATTTCAGCGCGCCGCCGAACTCTTCGCCCGAGAAGAGCTGAGCGACCCCATCCAGCCCGCATGGGGACACAGCCGCACCTACGCTTGGCTCGGCCTTGCTTACCAAGATCGAGGCGAACTAGCGCCAGCGAGAGCAGCCTTTGCAAAGGCGCTTGCAATCAATCCAGAATTTAGTTGGGTCAAAAACGTACTGTTGCCCGAATTGGAAAAGGCCGTTGAAAAGCATGAGCAAGACAGAGAATAGCGCGCCCAATATCGTCCTGATCGTCACCGACCAGCAGCGTTGGGACACGCTCGGCTGCTTGGGTTTCGACCACGTCATCACTCCGCACATTGACCGGCTGGCCGCTCGCGGCGTGGCGTTCAGTCGCGCCTTTGTGCAAGGGGCCGTTTGCGGTCCGTCGCGCAACAGCATTGTCTCGGGCCAGTACGTCCACACCCACGGCATTGACCGCAACGAGGCGTGGCTGACGCCCGAACAACCCAATTGGATTGAGCAGCTTAGGGACGGCGGCTACCACACGGTCAACATCGGCAAAATGCACACCGCGCCGATCCGCCTGCCGTGCGGTTTCCGCCACCGCACGGTCGTCGAAAACAAGAACTATCACCAGGGCCACCACGGCCCCGACCCAGACGACTACGACTTGTACCTGATGCAGTTCGGGCTTCGGCGGCCGGCGCTGACCTACTACCGCGACGTGCCCAATTGGCCGGATTACTTGGGCGCGGCCGTGTGGCCACACGACGAAGAGTTGTTTATCGACAACTGCATTGGGCGCTGGAGCGTGGAGGCCATTCGCACGCACGACTTTGCCAAGCCGCTCTTCCTGTGGAGCGGTTTCGCTGGCCCGCACGACCCCTTTGACGCGCCCGCGTCCGCGCTGGCGCGCTACGAAGAAGTAGAAATCCCCGACCCCGTGGGGATCCCCAACGAACTGGACACCAAGCCGCCGCCACAGCGCCAAGCCATGGAGGGCATGGACGGCAAACGCACGCCCGCAGCGATCTGGTGGAGCCGGGCGACCCCGGAACGCATTCGCCGCATGCGCCGGCACTACTACGCCAACATCACGGCCATTGATGATTGGGTCGGCGCGATGGTCGCGGCCATGGACGAGCGGGGCGAACTGGACAACACGATTTTTGTGTTTACCTCGGACCACGGCGACTGCCTCGGCGACCATCACCAAGTCTATAAGTTCTCGTCCCACTACGACTCAGTGGCGCGAGTGCCGCTGGTTTTTGCCGGTCCTGGAGTCGAGCGGCTAGGGGTGCGCGATCCGCTAGTCGAGCTGATTGACCTAGGCCCGACCTTGTTGGAAATGGCGGGATTGGGGCCGTTGGCCGGGGCGGCGGGATTTTCTTTGGGGCCGCTGTTGCGCGGAGAAGATGCCGTATTGCACGAGACCGCGTTTTCCGAGTACGGCCCGCGCATCATGGCGCGAACTGAGGCGTGGAAATTGGTTTTTTACCCCGGGGAACCCTACGGGGAGTTGTATCATTTAGAAGAGGACCCGGACGAGTTGTACAATCTATACGGCGATCCGGCTCATGCGGGGGCGCGGGGGGCAATGGTGGAGCGGATGATGGATTGGTACGGAAGGACGCGGATGCAGCGGTGAAAGAAATACGCTATATATTTTGTACTTCGCCAATAGAGTGGATACCGTGTGCTGGCGAAAACGTTAAAACACGGAGGCATAGCCATGGCACACCAATTGAGCGATTCGACGGATTTGATCGCCCGAATTACCATTGACCCCGAAATCTGTGCCAGCGAAAGGAGTACACTGTGAACATACACGTGGGCAATTTGGCAAAGACAACTAAGAAGGAAGCGCTGGTCCAGCTTTTCCAACCGTACGGAAAGGTTGTGGCCGTCACCATCGCCCGAGACAAGAAGAGCGGTCACTCGCGCGGCTTCGGATACGTAGAGATGGCTACCCGGCACGAGGGCGAAGAGGCCATCGCCCATCTCAACGACAAGGAATTTGAGGGGCAGAAGCTGCATCTGAGCGAGGCGCACGAGCGCAAGGAGAAGGCCGGACGCGGGTCGGGCAAGGGCGGCGACCGCTTTGACCAGCAGCGCAGTAGTTTTTACTCGCCCCGAGGCGGCCAGCGCGGTGCGGGCAATATGCGGCGAAGTGGACGGCGGGGTTCCTAGTCTGGGCGATCATAAAGCAGCAACCGCGCGAGGATGGGGTCGTGGTCGCTGGCTTGGTTGGGGAATTCGGTGTTGACGTGGACATGGTCGAATTCGGGCCGGAGCGCGAGCAGGGCCGCGCTGACTAGCAGGTAGTCGAGCTGCTGGGAAATTCCCTGAAAGTTATAGGAATAAGCCAAATCCCCATCCGCCGCGTCGCCGAGATTGAAGAGGATCGGCGGAGTGCCGGCGAGCGTTTGCAGGACATTGCCCGGCGGCGGTTGCACTGGGGCGAGCGGAAACGGGCACTCGTTGAGATCCCCGAGCACGACGATGTTGGCGTTGGGATCGGCGGCCAGCAGCTCGGCGACGAGGTCGTGGATGAACGCGGCTTGAGCGAGGCGCTGGGCGAGCCCGCCATTGGTCGGCGGCTGGATTCGACCGAAGAGGGGTGGGCTGCCAAACTTGGACGAGAAGTGGTTGTTGATCACCGTCAGCTTGGTTCCCTTGAAATCGAACACCGCCTTGAGTGGTTTGCGGCTGTTGCGGAAGGCGTCGTCTTCAATGCGTTCCACCGCACCAATCAGGGCCACCCGACCGGGCTGGTAGAGGTACGCAACGCGGATATTGCCGCCCGGCTGGCCGCCGTCGGCCCCATCTGGGGGCGCGACGTCCGCGTACTCATACCTCGGACCACCGGCCGCAGCAATGGCGGCAATGAGCGTTTGCGCCGTCTGGTCCGCTGAAGTGGTGCCGTCGTTGACCGCGCCGCTGTTGTCCTGCATTTCCTGTAAGGCCAGCACATCGGGCGCACGCAGGCGATGGACGATCTGGTCGGCAATGGCCGCGAATTGACCGTCCGCTAGGTCTGCACTTTCGTCGTCGTCATTGGGATCGAGATTGAACACGTTGAAACTGCCCACTGTCAGATGCTGGGCCGTGCCGACGAGGGCGGTCGTTTCCGGTGCCAAGCCGGCGCTCTCAACCACCGGCTCGGTCAAGACGAGCACCTCAAAGTTGCCAAAGCGGTAGCTAACCGGGCCGCGAACATGGCCGAGGGCATCGCCGACCTGCACAGCCGGCATGTCGCCGGGTAGTAGGCTGTCGTCGAGTTGGATGCGCTGCGGATGCAGGGTATGCGGCGTTAAATTCAATCCGCCCCGCGCGTTGAGCGGCTGCCCCGCACCTGCATCGGCGAGGACGACAATTTCGCCAAAGCGGTTGGTCGGACTAATGGCGACCGCGTCTTGCACTTCCACTAACATTCCCTCTAGCGACTCGTAGAAGTCAATGCCGTCTTCCTCGGGGTCGAAAACTGCGAAGTTGTCGTTGTCGATCACCCTTGTCGGCGGCTGGCGGCCGGCCGCGCCAATGACCACTGGGGCCGGAATGGGGTTGCCGGTTGACAAGGTCTGAATGCGGTCGGGCTGCGAGAACTGGGTTATCGACAGATTGTTGGTAGCCGCACCGCCGGGAATGTATTCGATCACGGTACCGGTCACCTGTACCTCGTCGCCGATAGAGACTCCTGGGGCCTTTTTGGTATAGACGAACATCCCGTCGGATGTGCGCTCATCGCCGTCTCCGGTTGGGTCTTGGAAATAGAAGCCATTGCGCGCGACAGCCGTTACAATGCCCCGCGTCGAGACTTGCCCGTCCTTGTGCGGCGAGATGTGGCCTGCCCCTTGGATTTTGCAGATTCTGAGTACCGGGGGAGAGGCGTCCGTGCCGAAGACTTGGTCGGCATTTGGGGCACCAAAGCTGGCCCGGGTTGGTATGCTCCAGAAAAAATCACTCGGCGCGGTGCCGGTGCCCTTTAGTTGCAGGGAAAATTCCACTGGCGTGGAATTGGATTCGGCGACCCTAATGTCGGTGCTGGTCATGCCGTCGGCGGGGCCACCTACTGCCGTGAACGTCCCTTCGTAACTGAGGAACTGGACGACCTTGCCGTTGGCGACTAGGGCGATCCCGTCGGGGGATCCGTTTTGGATGCTTCTTGGAAAACTGAAGGAGATCGTTCCGAACCCGTTGGCCTGATCCAGTATGATTCCGCTCAAGGACTTAGTGCGGTATAACGCACCATTCCGTCCATTGTAGAGCGCGATTACCCAACCGGAAAGATCGGTTCCGGCTGGCCCGGCGACCTCGATGGCTTCGCCGGTATCCTTGCTGGTGTTGTCGTAGTGAATTTCGTTGATGAATGCAGTTTGGCCGAGCGACGGTCCGGCCCCAAGCGAGAGTAGAAAGGCGCAAAGAGCCGCTCGGAGCATGGAGCGGGTAGCGAACATGTTCAACCTTCTTTGTTGGTGGCAAACAGGGGCTTGGACGGGAATGGTCTCAGTCGTGTGCCCGACGCAACAGGGCAAGCGGTCCATTGAAACGGCATTTGGCTATTGGAAATCCAAATTGTTCAATATGGAGGATATCCGTCTGATCCGCCCGTTTCGCTTGCATCTGCTGGCTTGAACCCTCCTGTGGGCGGTAGGTAGGTACTGCCGGTAGGCGAGCGTTCTTCTCTGCATTTTTTGCAGCAAAAGTGACAGTCTGGGCAGATTAATTTGCCACATTCTTTGCATAGCTCTGAGTCACCTAAAACTAAGGGATTCTTACCACAAGCGGATCCATCTCGTAACCGTCCACCACAATAGGCGATTAGTGTTGTCCATAAGTTCTCATCCCGACTATATTTCCCCCGCAATATGTTAAAACTTATTAATTTGAACACACGGAATTTGCGAATCAATCCATTGTCAGCAGTCCATAAGGTACTCAACGCTTCGATAAGTGCGTCTATGGTTTTCAGAGGATCATAAATACCTAAAGGTTTATTACGTCCTTTGTGGAAAAGGAATTTTCTATATTTGTTTGGGTTGAAATCAGAAACTCTTTTTGAGGAAGAAGCCATATCAAGAAAATGAGATAATAGCGTAAGAAATATAAAAGGTAGAGAGAGTCCGTGTTGTTCTCTTCGGTTACGTAACTGTTTAAGGAAACACCACTCCCAGTGGTCTAGAACTGCTTTGTCTAAAATTTTCGTTAAATCTATACCAGCCGCAATGCCTACCGGAATCAGATTGGACTCTGATGCGACTTCTTTTAATAAGGCAAGGCTGGGAAATTCTTTTAGTTCCTTTAGTGCGTTGTCTCGTTCTGTGTAAGCATATTCGGGGTAGTCAAATACCCATGGGGGAAGAAAATATTTGCTTGGATTATTCGGTCTTTCAAAACCAATCAGATCCTTAAATTCTTGCTTCAATTTCTGTTGTTCTTCTATGTCAGTTTCTCCAAGGAATAGAATTTCGTCACTTTCGTGATATTTTGTAGGTTCCAGTAATTCAGGTGTCCATATGTAAGGAGCTAAGTACACGACAGTAATGTAAGTTGTGGTACGGCCCTGCTTTAGGTTTTATTTGCAATCGCCCAAGATTGCATTTAAATCCTAAATACAGGAGCCGCACCGTGCTTATTCATATGCTAAAGAAAGCCCTCATGCAAG
>JAJEGS010000054.1 GCA_022819745.1 Candidatus Latescibacterota bacterium
CGTATCCGGGTCGGAAAGCGTCGCGGTGATGGATTGCCCGGCCTGCGGTGTAGTCGTCGATAGGGACACGCGACCGGAGGTGTCTGTCGGCCGGGGTGCCGTGATCGGTGATGAGCGGGCACTCTGCGCCTTCTTACCCGACCCGTGCCCATCCGTATAGGAGGCATACACCTCGATACGATAGCCGCTCCTCGTCCGCGCGATCGGGATCGTCTTGGTTAGACTGGCCGCTCCTGCGCTTGCTGAAGCTGTCTCGGTGGCTTCCGCCGTGCCCGATGTGCTGAAATACGTCCAACTCCACGACACCCCACTAATAGCCCCATCCGGGTCGGACAACGTTGCAGTGATCGACTCGCCGGCCTGCGGCGGATCCGGCGACAGGCTGATGTGGCCTGCTTCATCGACATTGGTAATCGACACCGTAGCCGGCGCCGTAGCCGACTCCTCCTCATCGGAGACGACCACCTCGACGACATAGCGGCTTTGGACCTCAAAGTTCGGGGGGCTATTAAAGTGCAGGTCTCGCGTCGAACCGGTGCCCTCCAAGCGGAAGGCACTCGCATCGGTTCCCCTCAGCGACCACTTCAGGGTATCATCATCGGGATCCTTGGCCGTGTAGGAGACAACCGAACCGCTGCCGTTTTCGGCAAACGACGGGTTCAGGTCGGGATTGATGAAGGCCGGGGGACGATTGGGCGGCCCGATCACTGGCTCGGTGTAGGCACTGACCGCCTGTTTACCCTGACCGTGGCTATCCTCATAATACGCCCGCACCTGCAACCGACGACCTACGAGCCCATAGTTGGTCGGGCTGAGCGTCAAGGTCGTGCTCGGACCGTCGGTCCCCTCCTCCTCGGACACCTCTATCCCATCGCCAGCAGCTTCCTCGGCATCGATGGTCCCGTCCCCACCCGAAAGAAACCACCAAAACTGCACCTGCCGCAGCCCCCCATCCTCATCCCAAAGCAACGCCCTAATGGAATGCCCTAACTCAGGCTGAAGCGTCGGGAGGAACACCATACCCGGATCATCGGCATTTTTCACCTCCACCTCCACGTCCTCCGTTGCCGTCTGCGCCCCCGCCGTCGCCACGACCGTGACGTGGTAGGTATTGGAGCCCTCGGAGGCGGTGGGATGTTCATAGTTCGGTCCCGACGCAAAGGCCAATACCCCATCGCGGACGGTAAACGCATTCTTATCTGGCCCGGCTAAAGACCACGTTACCGTCGCCCCGTCTGCCGTCGTCTCGTAGGTCGCCACCACCCGCGGGGCGGTCTCTGGCAAGACCACCTCGGCCACGGTCTGCTTCGCTGGACCGGAAAGCACCAACCCGCCCACCACCACCGCTGTCGGCTCGCTCGCGGCTGTGTCAGCGGCGCGGCCTACCCCGTCGTTATAACGAACAGTCGCCCGTACTTGTTGCCCCACATCCGCCGCCGTCAGCATATAGTCGGCATTGGTCGCATCAGCGATGGACGATCCTGTCCAGCCATCGCCCGAAACTGTCCCCCGTTCCCACTGCCAAGAAACACGACCACCCTCCCAAGCATCCGCCGACATGTTCGGATCGGTCGCCGTCGCCATCAGCACATCGCTCACCCGCAGATTATTAAGGTCCCTAGACGGTGCCTCAGACAACTTCAACGCGATCTGGCCGGGCCGATCAAGGGTGAACGACACCCCAGCCGACGGAGCACTCACCTCATCAGGATCGGGGTCCGTCTGCTCGTTGACCGCCCGCACATGGAAGGTATAATCCACCTTGGTATCGGTAGCCGATAACGCGATCGTACCCTTGACTGGGCTTGTGCCTGTAGGGGAAGGAGAAAAGTCATGCCAAGTAGTGTTCTCGTCGATACGCTCGTCGGTAGTATACTGGTATTGGTCGATGGCCGACGCGTTGGTAGGCTGGGGCCAGCTCAGCGACACCTCATTCCACTTCTCGCCTGTGCCCTGACGAAGCGACGTTTTATCGACTACCGGGGCCGAAGGAATAAAACGGATTTTGACGCTGACCGACCCATCCTTGTTCTGCGTAATGCCCCGCATCGCGATGCCGGTGAACTTAGTCTGCTCATCGTCGGTGTACTTCGCCGTGCCCTTGTCATAGTAGCTGTCTGTCGAGGGGTTGGTATAAGGCGTGAATTCGCCAGTGATCCACACATCGGCCGCGTCGCCTATGTTGCCCCTACGAGACTTTAGGTAGTCTTTACCTGCTCGATCACTCTCACCCGTCCAGTAGTCCAAGTCGTCCCCGCCAGCTTCAGCATCATCTATGAAGTTGACGGGATCAGCCGTAGAAGTTGCTTGGTCCCTCCGAAGCCCATCGGCGCACTCTACGTCAACCCCCTTATGCTCTTCATTGATGTTGCGATCATTTCCCGTCACGGTATCGTCAACGTGATAGATCAACAGCCCGCTCGTCGGCGCGTATTCATCGTAGTAGCTACCAACACTGCTCTCCGTCTCGTCATACGTATTCTGCCGGTTGGACAACAGGAAATACTCGGAGGTCTTACTGAGCACTGGAATCTTGTACACCTTGCCATTATCAGAGTTGATGTCGTGGATTGACAGATCTAGGTCTCCGGTCACAGTATCCAGCCGGTCGTCCGTGGACGTGGAGCTATCCTTGATCCAGCCCAACTCTATCCGCGACCACTCCGATAGGGGAGCCGGTCCGTCCACAACACCCGCCTTCTTAGTCGCGTATCCATTATTCCCTTTACCCATCACGCCGTAGTAGCCAATGCCGGCGCTGTGGTTTTCATAATCGGTACTGCTTTCCCTAATGTTAGTGCGATCATAGAGTTCGGGCAGACCTATCACGTGCCCATACTCGTGTGCCATCAGCCCCACTAAATAGGGGAAACTGTCCCTATGATCCCCCGTGATGACCCTAGCATACAACCAAGTGTTGGCTTTGCTCGTATCACCATTGATATGATCATTGGTCGTGTAAAGGATACTAAAGACAGTCCCATTAGGACCGCACAACTGGCTAAACTCAACCGGATTAAACACCGCGACTACTAGTGTAAGACGTCCGTCTTTGTCGCTATCGTACTTGTCGAAATCAATGGATGTGTCAGCGGCTGCAATCACCTCTCTAGCAAAATTTTTTAAAGCATTTACCCAGCCGCTCAAATTGTCTTTACAATCTGCCTTTGTAGCTTTGACTCCAGGTGCCTTACCGAAATAGGGATCCCGACTCCTCTCTTTTGACTCAAGCCACATTTCCGCAACGGTGCGGTCTTTTTCAGGGATCGCCAACGACAACGCCCCATACGACATCTCGCTGAAAAAATGAGCCAAGCTGCCCTTATGGGTTGGATCTAAGAGGTTCGTGACGGATTCATTAAAGTTGCCGTCTCGATCTTTGAGTTTATTCAAGTTCACCGGATCACTAGTGGCCTTAAACTTTCCAAATAGAGGTAATACATAGATTGGATCGGTCGAGGAGCTACTGCGGTAGGAAGCGATTTCCTCCTGAGACGCGGCCGTCACTTCGTCCTCGGCAAGACCATACCCGCATACAAAGTCTTGGCTTTGAGCAGTGGCCGCATGCAGGCTGAGCAGCATAAAAAGGTAAAAAAGCACGGTATCCTCCTTAAGAAAAAGAACTACATTCTAGCAGTTAAAAGCATCCGGGAACGTCCTCAAAACCGGGTGAGGGATTATTATGGCCGCTGCCCGTGACGCGCTTTAAGTTGCCCCCAAGAGGTGGACTGAATACTTGTCCACTCAACAGCGGTATATGAGAATTCGAGCTTTTTGCCACCAATAACCGCCGAAATTGGGAAAATGGCATTTTCAAAGCTCTTCAAGATCAGAGCCAAATCTCCATGACCCTCTTTCCATCGGTGGTAATAGACAGGTCCATAGCCTGCAACAAACGCAACCGAACCAAGATCAAGATATGGGGGCGTTTTAAGCTCCCCCCTAAACTCCACCAGAAAACTAGCCGCTAATGCCTGACTCAAGCTAGGAGGAGGCTCCATACCATAATGGTATAGGGCCATAGCGTCCCCCAGATTCTCGGCAGGGGTAAAGAAAGACTGGATGAATTGTTTGACTGGAAGGTTTTCATTTTGCAGCACGGGATATTCTGGAGAGCAACAATCAGGCTCTCTAAAGGCATATAAAGGGATGTCTTGCCCCTGCCAGAGAAACAATAAAGTACCCTCGTCTGAGAAGCGTACCTTTTGGCCAGCCAGAAAAAGATTGGGCACGGGCGGCCAGTCGTACTCTATGTCGCTAAAGACAAAGTACTCTTGGCCCTCAATCATCTCGGTATGGGTAATCTCAATGGTGAACTCTCCACCAGCGGAGGCACCTTCCGGCTCATCTGGGAAGCCATCCTGCATATCGAAGTAATAAGGATATCCGGGTATTTCAAACATCGCTCGCACGACCGCCCGCTTGAGGCTACCCGGCTCGGCCCAGTAGAGGTCTTCGTCCCAAGGGTATAAGAAGAAGAAGTAATAGATATCGTTCCAATAACTATGCTCATAGGTCCACTGATTACCAACTTCCAATGGGAGAAACTCCATGGGGTTAGTTTCAATGTTTGTGGGATGGACTTCTGCGTCCGCGGGGAGGACTAACAGAGCGAGCATCTCCATCAGAGCGCACAGGGCGATCAACATACGTAGGTTCATCTTGGGCCTCCTTGGATTCGGTTAGCTAGCGGCGCACATCCTCATCGTAACGCCGCCATCCGGGACGGTCAACAGTGTCGTCGCCGACGGTCCCATCCGAGGCTCCGGCGGTGTTAAGGCCACCGTATCCGTGTTATCGCCAGCCCCGTCCATGTAGGAAACCGTCGCCCGTACTTATTGACCCACATCCGCCACCGTCAGCAATTCGTCTATCATCTCACAGTCGATTGTACTTATCCCGCAAGCGCTGGCGCACGATCTCGGCCAACGAGTTGATAAAGAAGGTGACCATAAAAAGCAGCAAGCCACTGAGGAAGAGCACTCGGTAGAGCGTACCTTGGTGCGGTGCTTCGGGTAACTCCACGGCGATATTGGCCGAAATGGTGCGCATGCCGTTGAAGATATTCCAATCCATGATCGGGGTATTGCCCGTGGCCATCAGCACGATCATGGTTTCCCCGATGGCGCGGCCGAGGCCGATCATGGACGCCGAGAAAATGCCCGGCAGGGCCATCGGCAACACCACCTTGATCGCCGTCTGCCACGGCGTGGCTCCCAAGGCCAGCGAGCCGGCGCGCAAGTGGCTAGGTACGCTAGAAAGTGCGTCCTCGCAGATGGTGAAGACCAGCGGAACGACCGCAAAGCCCATGGCAAACCCCACCACCAAGCAATTGCGCTGGTCGTAGCCAACCCCCGCGTCTTGCCGCAGCCAGCGCAGGAAGTGCCCGTCAAAAGCCAAGTCTTCAAAGACCGGCCCCAGCGCGTACGCCAACCAAGCGACCAGCAGGGTCACTGCACCGAGCAAGTAAATCTCCCCCACCCGCGCCACTTGGCGCACCCAAGCCTCTGGAGCGTATTGCCAGCCCCAAGCCGCAGCTATGACCACGGTTGGCACCGCCGGCAGCAGCAGCAAGGTCCCCAACAAGTGCGATTCGAGCAGTGGGGCCAGCCACAAGCCAGCTAAGAAGCCCAAGATGACGCTCGGCAACGAGGCCATGACCTCCACGGACGGCTTGACCAAGCCCTGCACGCGCGGCGAGGCAAATTCGGCCGTGTAAATCGCCGCTAAAACGGCCAACGGCAACGCAAAGAGCAGGGCGTAGAACGTGCCCTTGGCCGTGCCCAAAATCAGCGGCACCAAACTGAGCTTCGGCTCAAACTCGTCCGTGCCGCCGGTCGATTGCCACACGTATTCGCGGCTCCCGTAGCCCTCGTACCAGATGGAGCCGAATAGTACGGCAGTGCTGATTTCGGGATGGGGATGGTCGAGGGCAAAGCGCCGCAACCTCCCGTCTTGGCCCAAGGCCAAAAAGCCGTCGGCCTTGGGCGCAAAGACCAACGCGGTCACCGGGGAGTCGTCCCGCAGTCGGAAGGCCGTCTGCTCGGAGGTTAGGTGGTGCAGGGCTATGGTCCCCTCAGCGTCGGCCGTGAGGAACTGCTTGTCGCGCACAGAGGCGGCAATGTGGGTAACGGCTGCCGCATGGGGAACAAAGGCGTGAATTTTGCGATACGAGCGCTGCCCATTTTCCTCGACCTTAAACCAAGTGCTGACGTGGCCAGCCGCGTCGCCGACGACCAGCGAAACCTCGCCCAGCGCATACCCCAGCGCTGAGACCGCGACCTCTGAGACGGCAATGTGCCCGACAAACGCCGGCGCTTGCTCCACCCCGCCCAGCCGCCACTCGTACACTTGCCCCTGATCCGTTCCCACGAGCAACTGGCGAATGCGACCGTCGAGTAGTACCTGCGTGGCCTTGCCGACTTCGGCGAACTCAGACTTCGGCGAGGCTTCGACGGTGAGCTCAGCCGAACCGCTCAGTCGAGTCGTCGAGTCGTCGAAATCGGCTGTTAGCTCGTACTGCCTTGCTTGGCGCTCGCCCGGCCCCAACAGGCCCTGCTGCTGCTCGGCCATCATCACCACCAAACGGCCGCTCGCCGTAATCGCCGCTGCGACCGAGCGGCCGTCGTCCCCTTCCCGAAAGGCCACTTGCACCAGCGGCTCGCCCGTCGGATCGACTGCGATGAGGTGCTCAACCGCAAACTGCGGCACCACCTGCCGCTGGCCGCTGCTGTAATCGAGTTGGAAACGAATCCGCGCCGCTAGCAAATGACCGTCATCCGTGCCCAACGCCAAAACGTCGTTTGGCATCCGCTGGGCGGCCGTTACTTCGCGGCCCGTCAACTTGGCTGGCCGTTCGCGGCGGATCACTTGGCCATCGTCCAACCGCAACAAATCCACCCCTTGGGGGCCGACGGCATAAGCGGTCTGGTAGTAGGGATCGAGCCCAATGGCGAACGGGCCGGCCACTTGGTGTGTTTTTTCTGCTGTTACCTCTGGGGAGCGAAATAAGGGCCACGCCTCGGAGAGGACGAAGACGAATATCCCCAAGACAGCGGCGATAATGCCAATGCCGCCAAAGGAGATAAAGCGCCTAGCCAGCCAGTCGAAGGTTTTCGCTCGCGGCGTAATCCCGCGCTTATATGGCTTTTCGCTCACGCACTCGCGTCCTTAGATATCCAACTTGGCCAATTCGGCTTGTGCTACTTCAAACGGCACGGGCATATAGCCGTCTTTGACGACGATTTCTTGACCTTCTTTGGAGAAAATAAACTTGCAGAATTCTTTCACTAGCGGATCCATGGCTTGGCCGGGAGCCTTGTTCATATAAATGTATAGGAAGCGCCCGAGGGGATAGGAACCGTTCAATACGTTTTCCATAGACCCTTGCTTAAACGCCTGTCCCTCGGCTTTGGCCAAGGGCACAACGCGCACCCCCGAGGTCTGATAGCCAATGCCGCTGTATCCTATGGCGAAGCGGTCCTCGGTGATGCCCTGGACTACAGACGCCGAGCCGGGCTGTTCTTTCACCTCGTCCTTGTAGTCGCCTTTGAACAAGGCTTGCTTCTTAAAAAAGCCATAGGTACCCGAGGCCGAGTTGCGGCCATAGAGACTGATCCGGGCCTTGGCCCAATCCCCTTCTAGCCCCAACTGACCCCAAGTGGCGATGTCATTGGGAAACTCGCTGCGGCGGGTTTTGGAAAAAATCGCATCGACTTGCGGCAAGCTCAGCCCCTCGACGGGGTTGTCCTTGTTGACAAAGACCGCCAGCGCGTCTAGCGCCGCCCGCAAGGGCGTTGGCTTATAGCCGAAAGCCTGCTCGAATTTGTCCTCCTCGCTCGACTTCATCGGCCGCGACATCGGTCCGAACTGAGCCGTGCCCTCAATGAGTGCCGGTGGCGCAGTACTCGACCCCTTGCCCTCGATTTGGATCTTGACGTTGGGATAGTACTTGCGGAAGGCCTCCAGCCACAGGGCCATCATGTTGTTCATCGTGTCCGAGCCAATGCTGCTGGCATTGCCAGACAGGCCGCGCACCTTCTCGTAGGGCGCGATTCGCTCATCAACGGCTATGGTCTGCGCTTGGACGCCAGCGGCAAGCACCCAACCCATCAGCACCACTCCGATCCATATTTTCTTCATTTTTGAATTCTCCATTTTATAAAGATTGAAAGATTTGTGTTACATCCGCGTGTCTCACAGATGAAGCCTGCGTTACAGCAGTGCTAAAATTTGTAGAAAAAGGTCAGCCGCCCTTGGACATTGGCATCCTCGTCAGCGGGCGACTCCACGATCGCATTGGGCATCAGGTGGACGGCTTTAGCTGGAGAGTAGTCGAGGCCGGCGATGAAGAGCCAATCCCTGTCGTCCTCGGCGTCTGAGCCGACCGCATCGACCCGGCCAAAACCCTTGAGCGCGGCACTCAGCGGCAGCGAGCCAAAGGCCGAGATCCCGTCAATGACTTGGTCCTCGCCATTATCGCCGGCCTGCTCGTTGGTGCGCGAGAAAACCTCCAACCCCGCCTTGCCCTTTGCTCCCTGCCAGCCGACAAAGCCCTTGAAGGTCCGCTCGTTGCGACCGGCTGGCCGCGCATTAAAGTCCGCATAGCCTTCCAATACCAATCGGTCCACCGCCTTAAAACTCAACGAACCATAGAATTTTTTACCGTGATCGTCCTCTGGCTTCTGTCCGGGACCATTGCCGACCATCAGGTGGTAGCTCAGTTGGCCGGCCGCGCCCTTGAGGGCCGCGCCCAAGTCGGCCGAAGAGCCGATTTTATTCCAGTCGAGCACGGTCTTGGCTATCGAGCGGTAGCCCCAGACCTTTTCGGCAACCGCCCAAGTCGGCGTCCCCGAAAGTCCTAAGTATATATCCGCATCGCCTATCCCTTCCTTCCACTGCAAGTAGCCGTGTTTGAGGAAGGGTTCCATCTTCGCATCTTGGTCAAACCCCGCGTCCTTAGCCTCAAGGCGAAAGCGAACCGCAAAGTCGGTGGCGATGTCCTTTTGATAGGTGAAGTACACGCGACGAAACCGGAACGCATTGCGCTTGTGGGGCTGCTTGGCGTCGGCTTCATCCGCGGCCAATACATAGTAGTAGTCGCCAAACATATACCCTTTGAGCTTGCCCTCGGCCGCTTGCGCAGCAAAAACCCAACCCAAGATCAATACGCCAAGCGTCACCATTTTTTTCATTTGTGTTACGATCCTCCCTCTTTTGGCGTTTTTCTCGTCCTATGTTACAAAATGGCCTCGCTATGCGACGCTTTTGTCACAGTATTGTTACAAAATGGTGACGTTTTCCTCCTGCATCCTACGAGAGAGACACTGCCTCCAAGACCCCTTGTAACCGGATTGTAATTTCAGAGTAACCGCTTCTCAACACAGCCTCTCTATCATTTCTGCTTAAATCTTTTCAAGGGAGGTTTTTCAGCCATGAAGCGTTGCTTGTCCATTGTCGTCCTCTCCTTTTTGGCCCTTGCCCATCCTACCTTCGCGCAGACCGGCACTGTATCCGGCGCAGTTCTCGATCGCCAGACCGGCGACCCGCTCGTGGGTGCGATCGTCTTTCTAGAAGGCACCCAGATCGGCATAACCTGCGATATCGAGGGGCGGTTTCAGCTTTTCGACGTCCCAACCGGGACCTATGTGCTGGCCAGCTCCATGATCGGCTATCAGGATGCGTCGATCATCGGCGTCAAAGTCCAAGACGGCGAGGTCGCCAAGCTGACCATCACCCTCGCGCCCGAGGCCCTAGAACTCGACGACGAGGTCGTCGTCGAAGCTAAGGCTCTGCGCAATACCGGTGCGGCCCTGCTCAAGGAGCGCCAAAAGGCCCCAGCAGTCAGCGATGCGATCAGCGCCGAGGAAATCTCGCGCGCCGGCAGCGGCGACGCGGCCGAGGCCATGTCGCACGTAACGGGTGCCTCCGTAGTAGATGGCAAATACGTCTATATCCGCGGCCTAGGCGACCGCTACAGCTCGGTCCAACTCAACGGCTCCTCGCTCCCCAACGCCGACCCCGACAAGCGGTCTGTCCCCATGGATCTCTTCCCCACTGCGCTCTTGGACAACATCGTCACCACCAAGAGCTTCACCCCGGACAAGCCCGGCGACTTCACCGGCGGTGCCGTCAACATCGGCACCAAGGCGTTCCCGGATAACTTCACCCTTTCCGTCTCGGCCTCGACCAAATTCAACACTCAGAGTTCGTTCAACGACCAATTCCTCACCTACGAGGGCGGCGGACTCGATTGGATCGGGGTCGATGATGGGACGCGAGAAATTCCCACTGCCTTGGCCAACGGCGAGGTAAAAATCCCCGATGTGGGTGCCGCGTACAACGACGAGGAAAAGGCCCTCCAACTCGACGAGTATTCCAAGTCGTTCTCCTCGGTCATGGCCCCCACCACTACGACCACCCCCCTGAACCAGAGCTATTCGGTCGCCTTGGGCAATCAAGTCTCGCTTTTGGACAAACCCTTCGGCTTTCTCGGCACCCTGACCTACAGCAACAACTCCTCCTTTTACGACAACGGCACCTCGGCCCGCTGGCAGCTCACCAGTAAGGAGGCCAGTACCCTGACCAATAATTTTAATCTCGCGGACACCCAAGGATCGCAAGAAGTCGCCTGGGGCAGCCTCGTTACCTTGTCCCTCAAGCCGACCCCCACGCACGAGTTGTCAGTCACCAACATGTACAATCGCAACAGCGAAGACGTCGCCCGTTACCTAGCCGGTGCATTCCCCCGCGACCTTGAAGAAGACGCCATGTACGAGACGCGCGTTTTGAAGTTTACTGAGCGCCAAATCCAATCGCTGCAACTGGCGGGCAAACACCACTTTGACAGCTTGCGCGACCTGCGGGCCGAATGGACGGCATCGACTTCTTCTTCAGCTCAAGAAGAGCCTGACCTGCGATTTTTTACCAATAACTTTGTAACCCTCAAAAACCGCCCGCTGCGCGACGAGAACGGAGAGATCATGCGCGACGCAGCAGGCAACGTCCTGCGGGGCGACATCGTTGATTACTCAATCTCGCCCTCGATTTACCCGCTGCCCACTCGCTACTTCCGCGACCTCGACGAGAGCAATCGCGAATTCCAGCTCAACCTGACCTTGCCCTTCAAGCAATGGCAGGGTATCAACAGCAATTTCAAAACCGGCTTCTTGGCGCTGGACAAAGCGCGCACCTTCCGCGAGCGGCGCTACGAATTTGACCAAGACGACATCGACTACGACGGCCAGCCCGACTCCTTTTTTGCCGCCGACAAGGTCGGGCTAATCAGCAGCAATGGCAGTCAGTACCGCTTCGGCTCCTACGTCCAAGATGCCACCCAGCTTTCGAGCAATTTCGACGGCGACCAGCAAATCTATGCTGGCTACGCCATGCTCGAGTTGCCCATTAACACCCAACTGCGCCTCGTGGGCGGTACCCGGCTCGAAGCCACGCGCATCGACGTGGCCAGCCAAGACTCGACCAAGACCCCGGGCCAGCTTGCTGAAAACGACCTGCTACCCTCGCTCAACGCCGTCTGGGAGGTCCGCCCCGGCATGAATCTGCGCGCTTCCTACGGCCGCACTCTCGCCCGACCCACCTTCCGAGAACTGGCCCCGTTTGCCTCGTTCAGCTTCGTCGGTGGCTTCACCTTTATCGGCAACGCCGAGCTAGAGCGGACCCTGATCAACAACTACGACTTGCGCTGGGAACACTTTGGCAACCCCGGCGAGCTGTACGCGGCCAGCGTGTTCTACAAGGATTTCAAAAACCCCATTGAGCGCGTCATTCTCACCGTCAACGGCGAGGTCCAGTTCCAGAACGTCGAAGCCGCCCAAGTGGCCGGAGTCGAGCTTGAGGCGCGGCACGGCCTTGGATTCCTCCTGCCGCAGCTAGAGCACTTCCACGCCGGCGGCAACCTCTCTCTGGTCCGCTCCGAGGTCAACATCGACTCCACCGAGTTGAAGCTACGCCGGGCCCTCGACCCACAGGCCGCGGATACGCGCCAACTCCAAGGCCAGTCGCCCTTCCTGATCAACCTCGATCTCAGCTACGACAATTTCGCCACCGGCACGGCGGCCGGTATCTACTACAACATCTTCGGTCGGCGCTTGGCAGAAGTCAGTCTCGGCGGGACCCCGGACGTGTTCGAGGAAGTGCGCGGCACCCTCGACTGCACCTTCTCTCAGCAGTGGCACGAGTACAAGATTAAGCTGAGTGCCAAAAACCTCCTCGATTCTTCCTTTGAGAAGGCGTACCGCTACCAAGACATCGATTACATCTCCAGCCAGTACTACAAAGGCCGTTCATTCTCGATTTCGGTCAGTTACAACCGCTGACACATTCGCTGAGGCGTTGTAACAAGCTGGTCACATTACTGCCACATTAGTTCACACTACTGCCATCTCATTGGTACAGGCTTGTGCTTTTATAGTGGACGTCAGCGATTCGAGTCGCTGGCGTCCACTTATTTTATACCAGTATCAGGAGGATACTATGCTTCGCAGGACAATGCTCGCGGTCGGCACCGCCCTGTTGCCGACCATTGCTTTAGCGGCTACCATCGACGTCACCACCGCCGACATTCCGGTCGGTGGCAGCACGGAATGGACCGCGGACAATGAGTACGTGCTCAACGGCCTCGTTTTTGTCAGTGAGGGGGCCTCGCTGACGATTCAGGCGGGCACGGTCATCAAGGGCAAGCCGGGACAAGGCGAAAACGCCAGCGCCCTCGTCGTCGCCCGCAGCGGCAAAATTTTTGCCGAGGGCACGGCGGATAGGCCAATCATCTTCACCGCCGAAGCCGACAATGTCAGCGACCCCAGTGACTTGCCACTCGACGCTCGCGGCCTTTGGGGCGGCGTCATCATCCTCGGCCGCGCTAGCCTCAATTCCGAGCCGGGCGAAACCCCCATTGAGGGCATTCCCACCACCGAGCCACGCGGCATCTACGGCGGCGACGACGACAGCGACAACTCCGGCGTCTTCCGCTACGTCTCCATCCGCTACGGCGGCACCGACATTGGCGCGGGCAACGAAATCAACGGCCTGACCATGGGCGGCGTCGGCAGCGGCACAGTCATCGAATACGTCGAGGTGTACAACAACCAAGACGACGGCTTTGAGTGGTTCGGCGGCACGGTCAACACCAAGTATCTAGTGTCGGCGTTCAACGGCGACGACGCCTTTGACTACGACGAGGGCTTTCGCGGCAAAGGCCAGTTCTGGTTCGTGATTCAAGATGCCGAAACAGGCAATCGCGCCGGTGAGCACGACGGCGGCACCACGCCCGAGGACGGCACGCCCTACGCCACGCCAGCCATCTACAATGCCACCTACATCGGCTCCGGTGCCTTTTCCACCAACGGCGACAACGACGTAGTGCTCAAAATCCGCGACAATGCCGGTGGCAAATACCACAACAGCATTTTCACCGACTTCGCTGGTGAAGGCGTCGATATCGAAGACTTAGAATCCGGAGAAGACAGCCGCGCTCGCCTAGAGGCTGGCGATCTCGTCTTGGCCAACAACATCTGGTGGGGCTTTGGCGCTGGTGAAGACGTTACTTCTCTCGCTCCCGAGTTTGCCCTTGCTCACCTCGTAGCCAACAACAACCGCCTTGAGGATCCGCTTCTCATGGGCATTTCCCGCACTCGCGACGGCGGACTCGATCCCAGGCTCCAAGACTCTAGCCCGGCTTGGAACGGCAGCGGTGCCATTCCCAACGACGGCTTCTACACCCAAGTCACCTACGTCGGGGCCTTCGGCGACGAACTGTGGACTTCGGGTTGGACCTTCCTCGCTGAGGCTGGCATCATGCCCAACGAGATGGCAACCGTCATCGCCTCAGAATCGGAGGTTTCAGCAGCCATACCCAGTGCTCACACACTAAACCAAAACTACCCCAATCCCTTCAACCCCAGCACGATCATTGCCTACGCCATTCCGGCGGATGGCCACGTCGAGCTGATTCTCTTCAATACCCTCGGCCAACAGGTAGCAACACTATCCGAAGGATGGCGCATGGCGGGCACCTACTCGGTCGCCGTCGATGCGTCAGACCTCAGCGCCGGCACGTACTTCTACCGCCTCCGCGCTGGTGACCAAGTCCTGCACCGCAAGATGACCTTACTCAAATAGGATTTTTTCGCGGGACAAAAGAAAAGCGGGATGGGTGTAAAACCCGTCCCGCTTTTTTGCACGTCCGCTCTCTTCTTTACACCACCGTCCCCGACGGAATCACCGCGTCCTTAGGCACAACCACGATCCCGTCGCGGATGTAGTAATTGGTCTCATCAGCCTCGACGCCTTTCTCCTTGTTGTTGATGCAAACGTCCTCGCCGATGCGCGCGTTTTTGTCGATGATCGCGCCGGTGATCTTGCTGTTGGCACCAATCCCCATATCTGGAATGCCTTGGGCGGTATTGCGCGCTCGATCGGCCGGCGACTCATCCGAATCAGCACCCATGACGATGGTGTTGGAAATCTGGCAATTCTCGCCAATCACCGAACGGATCCCGATCACTGAGCGCTCGATCCGGGCCGACCGTATGTACGAGCCTTCGCAGATGATCCCCCGCTCAATCTGGCAATTCTCCAGCCGCGTGCCAGAGAGGAAGCGCGCGTGCGTGTAAATCGGTGCGTCGGCCCGGTAAAAATTAAAAGGTGGCTGCCGATCCGTCAGCGCCAAATTGGCCTCGTAAAAAGAGCGAATGGTGCCGATGTCTTCCCAATAGCCGTCAAAGGTGTGGGCAAAAACGCCGACCTTGTGAATCGCATCCGGGATGATGTGCTTGCCGAAGTCGTCTTGGTCGCTGCTCATCAGTAGGCTAACCAAGACCTGGGGTTCAAACACGTAAATGCCCATAGAGGCCATATAACACGCCTCCGGGTCGGCAGCCGCTGACAGCCGCAGAGCATCTAGTTCAGCCTCGTCTTGCGGCTTCTCGCGAAAATCCACGATCCGCCCCTCAGCATTCATCTGCACGATCCCCAGCCCAGGCGCGGCTTCTCGCGTCACCGGCTTGACCGCAATCGACACGTCCGCGCCGCGCACTCGGTGCTCTTCGACAAAGGCGCGGTAATCCATGCGATAGAGGTGATCGCCCGACAGGATTAGCACTTGTTCGGCCCGGCGCGAGAGCAAGCGCCTGAGCTGTTGGCGCACTGCATCGGCCGTGCCCTGGTACCAAGCAGCGCTGTCTTGGGTCTGCTCGGCAGCCAAGATCTCGACAAAGCCATCAGAAAAAGAATCAAAGCGATACGTTGTGCTAATGTGGCGATGCAGCGAAGCGGAATTGAATTGAGTCAGGGCGAAGATGCGATTGATCCCAGAATGCAGACAATTGCTGATGGGAATGTCAATCAAGCGGTACTTACCGCCAATCGGCACAGCCGGCTTGGAGCGAAGCTGCGTCAACGGGAAGAGCCGCGCACCCTGCCCACCCCCGAGGATGACTCCAATGACGTTTCTCATAACTGAAAACTCCCAATCCTAAAGTTCGGCTCAGTCCTCTAAGTAGCCTTATCTTATAGCTTTTTCCTACCTTAGCAAGCCCACCGTATCTGAATTGGGCTGCCGCACAAATTAGTATATTTTGTTTCACCTAGGAGAAGCCTTATGAAAACATTATTCGCCGTCATCATCGGGCTAGCAGTGGCGGCTCCTGCTAGCGCTGATTCTGATTTTTCCATTTTGAGTCGGCTAACCACTCTAGGGCATATAGGCTGGGTCCACTCTGTGGCGTTTTCACCCGACGGGACCACCCTAGCTGCCTACTCAGGCGATAATACCGTATTCCTGTGGGACATCGCCAGTCAGAAGCAATTGGCTACCTTCAAGGAGCATGTGGACCCCTCTGTTTTTTCCAGAGCATTTTCGGCCCGATCGGTGGCGTTTTCGCTCGACGGCACACTGCTGGCGACCGGAGAAGGTAACACCGTAATCCTGCGGGATGTCGCCAGTCAGAAGCGGCTCGAGATCCTAGAAGGGCATGCCGGCCTAGTCCGATCTTTGGAGTTTTCACCCGACGGTACCACACTCGCGTCCGGCGCGAGCGATAATACTGTAGCCCTCTGGGATGTCGCCAGCCGGAGACAGCGGGCCACCCTCAAAGGGCATGTGGATAGCGTCCAATCCGTGGCGTTTTCGCCCGATGGTACCATCCTCGCGTCCGGCGCGAGCGATAATACTGTAGCCCTCTGGGATGTCGCCAGGCGGGGGCGGCTGGCCACCCTCAAAGGGCATACGGATAATGTCCGATCCGTGGCGTTTTCGCCCGATGGTACCACGCTGGCATCCGGGGCGCGTGATAATACCATAGTCCTCTGGAATGTCGCCAGCCGGAGGCGACTGGCTACTCTCAAAGGGCATACGGGCCATGTTTTTTTCGTAACATTTTCGCCCGACGGTACCACACTGGCGTCCGGGGCAGACGATAGGACATACAATAGCACCGTAACCCTGTGGGACGTCGCCAGCCGGAAACAGCGAGCCTCCCTCAAAGGGCACAATGTCACTTTCGCGGCGTTTTCGCCCGACGGTACCACACTCGCGTTTGGGGCCCGGGATGGTGGAGTCCTACTCTGGCGACCTCCTCAGGTGGAGATCGACCAATCCGTTACAGACGACGACGATCCTTCCATGTGGAAGCAGCAGGCCACCCTACAAGGGAATGGGTCGGGGGTTCAAACCGTGGCGTTTTCACCAGACGGTACCATGCTGGTATCCGGGGATGACTCCGTAATCCTGTGGGATGTCGAAAACCAGAGACGACTGGACACCCTACAAGGACATGAAGCCAGGGTCCAAGCCACGGCGTTTTCGCCCGACGGTACCACACTCGCGTCCGGCGGGGATAACACTGTAGTCCTGTGGGATGTCGCGAAGAAGAGTCAGCGAGCCATCCTCAAAGGGCATAAGAGTAGGGTGCAAGCCACGGCGTTTTCGCCCGACGGTACCACACTGGCGTCCGGGGCAGACGATAACACCGTAATTCTGTGGAATGTCGCGAAGAAGAAGCGGCTAGCCACCCTCAAGGGACATGCGGATTGGGTCCAGGCCGTGGCATTTTCGCCCGACGGAGCAACGCTGGCATCCGGCTCAAGCGATAACAACGTAATCCTGTGGGATGTCGAAAGCCGAAAGCCGCTAACCACCCTCAAAGGACATGCGGACTATGTTCTTTCCGTGGCGTTTTCGCCCGACGGAGCGACGCTGGCATCCGGCTCAAGCGATAACAACGTAATCCTGTGGGACGTCGAAAGCCGAAAGCCGCTGACCACCCTCAAAGGACATACCGGAAATGTCTATTCCGTGGCGTTTTCGCCCGACGGAGCGACGCTGGCATCCGGCTCAAGCGATGACAACGTAATCCTGTGGAATGTCGAAAGTCGAAAGCCGCTGACCACCCTCAAAGGACATACCGGTTGGGTCCAATCCGTCTCGTTTTCGCCCGACGGGACCATGATCGCGTCCGGGGCCGAGGATGGTACGGTCCTGCTCTGGCGATCTTTTTCTCAGTAGGAGCGCACCATGACGGGAAAATTGCAGCACAAGACCGCGTTGATCACCGGAGCTGGCCGGGGCATTGGACGGGCCATCGCCGAATGCTTTGTCCGCGAGGGCGCACGAGTGGCCGTCGCCGATATAGACGCAAGCACCGCCCGCGCCACAGCCGCTGAGATCGACGCATTGGGATTGGCAATGGACGTGTCGTCCAAAGCCTCAGTCCTCGCCGGCACGAGCCGCGTGCTCGACGAATTCGGCCAACTCGACATCCTCGTCAACAACGCCGGCTACTTGGTCTATACGACCTTTGAATCGTGCAGCGAAGAGAACTGGGACCGCATCGTCGATGTCAACATGAAAGGCCCCTTCCTCTGCGCCCAAGCGGTCATCCCCCATATGAAGGCGCGCCGCCAAGGGGTCATCATCAACATGACCTCCCTAGCGGCCAAGACCGGCGGCCTAGCCGCTGGCCCCCCCTACGCAGCAGCCAAAGCCGGAGTCCTCACCCTAACCATTGGCCTAGCGCGCGCCCTCGCCCCCGACCAAATCCGCGTCAACGCCATCGCCCCCGGCGTCATCGACACCGCCATGACTTCCGCCCCCGAACACGACCAGCTCAAGGCCTCCATCCCCCTCGGCCGCTCCGGCCAGCCCGAAGACGTAGCCAACTGCGCGCTCTTTCTGGCTTCGGACGACGCGCGGCACATCACCGGCGAGACCATCGATGTCAACGGGGGGTTGTACATGGACTGATTGCGGAGGTGCAAACACCCTAGCACCAGCGTTGATCAGATTAAGGATTATTGTTGTAAAGGATTTTTCAGTCGCGACCAGCGGCTAAGTCGCGCAATAAGGCGGCGTAGCCCGCCTCCCCTTCCCGTTCCCAGACCTCTAGCAGTACCGATCCGACAATGCCGATTTCGGCCTGGCCCTGTAGCTGGCGCAAATCTTCCCCGCGGCGCAGGCCAAAGCCGATTCCCAGCGGCAGGTCTGTCGCTTTGCGGCACCGCGCAATAAACCGGTAGAGTTCCTCGCCTAAGTCGGTCTGGCTGCCAGTTACGCCCTTGCGCGCCACTGCATAGACAAACCCTTTGGCTTGGGCACCAATCTGCTGCAACCGCTGGTCGGTGTTGGTCGGAGTCATCAATAAAATCGGCGTTTGCTCGCACTCCGCGCCTGCTGCCCACAGATCGCCGTACTCTTCGACCGGCAAATCGGGTAAGATAAAGCCACAGGCCCCACATGCTGCCAAGCGGCGGCAGAATGGGCCGTGCCCCAAGCGGAACGCCGTGTTGTAGTAGCCCATCATCAAATGCGGAAAGGCAAAAGCCGAGGTCGCGCGCTGCATCAAGTCGAAGTATTCGTCGAGGGTAAGGCCGCTTGCGAGAGCCTGCTGGTTGGCGTGCGCAAAGGTCGGCCCGTCGGCGATTGGCTCGCTAAAGGGCATCTGCAATTCGACCAAATCGACCTCGGCCTCGGCCATGATCTCCAGCATCCGCCAGTTGGCCTCCAGCGAGGGAAAACCGGCGATCAGATGCGTCATCAGCAGCACCTTGCGCTCGGTGAGCCGCTCTTCGATATAGGCTTGCAGATTCACGACTGGGCGGCCTTGTCGGCGAGGAAGCGCTGCCAGTTTTCGTCCGCGAGCGCGTCGGCGATGGTGAAAATGTCCTTGTCGCCGCGACCCGATAGGCCAATCAGCACCACTTGGTCGGGCGTCATCTCGCCCACCTCGCGCAGGGCACCGGCCAAGGCATGGGTACTTTCGAGCGCGCCGATAATTCCCTCGCTGCGCATCATCCGCTTGAGGGCTGCGATCACTTCTTGGTCGGTCGCGGCTTCAATGCGCACCCGGCCTATCTCGGCCAAGTGGGCGAGGATCGGACTGACGCCGATGTAGTCTAAGCCTGCCGCTACCGAATGCGTGTGCCGCATTTGACCTTCGGCATCCTGAAAGAAGAAGGTCTTGTAGCCTTGGGCGACCCCAGGCGTGCCGACGAGACCGGCCAGGCGAGAGGCATGATCGCCCGTCTCCAGCCCTCGCCCCCCAGCTTCGACTCCAACCAATTCGACAGCTTCGTCGTCGAGAAATCCCAAGAATAGACCCGTGGCATTGGACCCCCCACCGACGCAGGCGTACACCCGATCGGGCAGACGCCCCACTGAGTCCAGCAACTGCTGGCGGCTCTCCTCGCCGATGATTCGCTGGAAATAAGCGACGATTTGCGGGAAGGGATGCGGGCCGCACGCGGTGCCGAGCACATAGTGCGTGTCGGCCATGGAATAGGCCCAATCGCGGAGGCTCTCGTTGATGGCGTCCTTGAGCGTGGCCGAGCCATCGGTTACGGGCACCACCTCGGCACCTAATTGCTCCATCCAGAACACGTTGGGCCGCTGGCGCTCCACATCGACGGCCCCCATGTAGATGGTGCATTCCAGCCCCAAGCGAGCGGCCATCGTCGCCGTGGCCACGCCGTGCTGGCCGGCACCGGTCTCGGCGATGACCCGGCTTTTGCCCATGCGGCGCACCAACAAGCCTTGGCCCATCACATTGTTGACCTTGTGGGCACCCGTGTGGTTGAGGTCCTCGCGCTTGAGCAAGATCCGCGCCCCGCCGACCTCGCGGGAGAGGTTTTCGAGCAAGGTAATTGGGGTCGGCCGGCAGGAATACGTCCGCATCACCTGCTCAAACTCCGCCCAAAAGGAAGGATCGCGGCGCGCGTCCGCAAAAACTTGGGTCAATTCGTCGAGGGTCGTGCGCAGAATTTCGGGGACAAAGGCTCCACCGTACTCGCCGTAGTACCCGGCGCGCGGGTGATTGAAAATGGCGTTCGTCAGCCCCATTTCAATCGGTTAGATTGGCGCGCCGGAGCGCTTCGAGCATGGCGCTGCTGCCCTGCTCTGCTTCTTGCTCCTGCTGCTGTCGCTGGCGGAACTCGGCGAGATGGGCTTCGGATTCGAGGGCATCGACTTGGCTGATCGACAGGCGCAAGCGCTGACGGCGGTCATCCACTTCAAGCACCACCACCTTGACCTCTTCCCCAAGCGAGAGCACTTCGCGGGGGTGGCCGATGCGACGGTCGGCGATCTCTGAGACATGCACCAGCCCGCGCACGCCTTCGGTCAACTCGACGAACGAGCCAAAATCCTCCAGCCCATCGACCTTGCCGGTGACGACCGTGCCGACGGCGAACTGCTCTTTGATCTCTTGCCAAGGGTCCTTTTCCAGCGCCTTGATCGACAGCGAGATCCGCTCTTTGCGCCGCTTGCCCAAGTCCTTGGTGCGCAAGACCGCGACTTGGACTTGCTGCCCTACCTCGAGGACTTCTTGGGGATGGCCAACGCGCTGATGGCTGATCTCTGAGACATGGACCAAGCCCTCCACCCCGGAGCCTAAATCGACGAATGCACCAAAAGACTCCAGCCGCGTTACTTTGCCCGCCAGTTGCGCACCTTTCTTTAGCTGGCTGCGCACCGCGCCGGCGGCCTCGTCCTGCTCAGCTTCAAGTAAAGCCCGACGCGACAGGACGATCACACGGCCCTGATGGCGGAACTCGATAATTCTAAAGGTCAAAGTCTGGCCGCGGTACTCCTCGGCGTTTTCCACGTACTGGGTATCGACGTGTGAGATCGGGCAAAAACCGCGCACATCGCCCTCAATGGTCACGCCCAACCCCCCCTTGTTGACCGCGTCAACTCGGCCTTCGACGGGCAGCCCGGCCTTGTACGCTTGGTAGAGCAAGTCGGCTTGGACGTCTTGGCGACTCAAGCCGCGGCTGAGCAGAACCTCGTCCCCAGTAGCCACGACAAAAGCCCGAATCGGGTCTCCGACCTTGTAGCGCAACTCCCCATCGGGGCCTTTAAGCTCGCTGGTGCGGATTATGGCCTCATCCCGACTGCCGTACTCGACAAAGCTGTTCTCATCCTCGACTTTGACGATCACGCCGCTGACCTCGTCGCCGACTGCGATCTCACTGGTGGTCGGAGCCGGTGGTGCTCCTTCGGCATCGAGCATCTGGGCAAAATTTTCGCCTTGCTCAGCGCGGTCTGCGGCCGGGGTGAGTTCGTCCTTGGAATCTGCCTCTGTCATCGCCTGTCTCCTTGGCTACTTCACTCTGGTATGAGAACGACCTTGCCGGTCGTCTTGCGCCCCTGTAAGGCGCGGTGCGCTTCGGCCGCGTCCGATAGGGCAAACTGCTCGCTGATGCGCAGCGCCAATTCGCCGCTGGCGATCCATTCCAACACTGCGCCAGCGCGTTCCAATAGCGCCTCGCGGGTCTGGGTGTAGTGTAGCATAGTTGGCCGCGTCAAAAAGAGCGACCCCTTGGTGCTGAGGACGCCGGGATCAAAGGGCGGGACCGGGCCGCTCGACTGCCCGAACAACACCAAGTAGCCCAAGGGCCTGAGCACGTTCAAGCTCTTGTCAAAGGTCGCCTGACCGACGGAATCGTAGACCGCATCGACTCCGCGCCCGTCGGTGAGCGCCATGACGTCCTGCTCAAAGTCGCGCTCGGTATAGCGAATGACCTCATCGGCTCCGGCACCCCGCGCGAGTTGTTCCTTTTCCTCGGTGGAGACCGTGGTCAACACCCGCGCTCCACACCGCTTGGCCATCTGAATCAGCAGCAAACCCACGCCGCCAGCCCCGGCGTGGATCAAAGCCGTGTCTTCGCGGCCCAGCCGATAGGACCCATGCGCGAGGTAATGCGCCGTCATACCTTGTAGCAAAGCGGCGGCTCCCTCCTGATAGGAAGCTGAATCAGGCAGAGGCACCAAGCGATCGGCGGGCACGGCGGCTTCTGCAGCATACGACCCCATCACTCCGGCGTAGGCCACGCGGTCGCCCACTTGCACGCCCTCCACGCCCGCGCCGACGCGCACTACTACTCCGGCGGCTTCCATGCCGGGAATGCAGGGCAAATCGACTGGGTACAGCCCTTCGCGGTGATAGGTGTCGATGTAATTTAGACCGATGGCTTTGATTTCGACGACGGCTTCGCCCGGCCCGGGTGTGGGCGCGGGCACGTCCTCATAGGCGAGGACCTCAGGGCCACCACACTGGTGGAAACGCACTGCTTTCATCGTGGACCTTTGCATGGGATCGAGGCCGCTGGCGCGGCAGAATATTTACCATTCAGTAGCAAACTTTTTAAAGTAACCATAAAATCTTCTTGAGACAAATTTGAAAAAACGGCGATCCGTGCATTTTTTTATGAGGTAAACCTGTATTCGCAAAGGAATCCGATGAAAGTAGCTAAATTCGGCGGCACGTCCCTCGCGTCAGCCGAGCAAATAGAGAAAATTTGCGCCATTGTCACCGCCGATCCAGCGCGACGGCTCGTGGTGGTTTCGGCCCCGGGCAAGCGCGACCGGGAAGACACCAAAGTAACCGACCTTCTCATCGAGGTGGTCCGCGCCCAGCTAACCAACCAAGATGGCCGCACTGCGTTGGCGCGCGTCATCGACCGCTATGCCGCCATCATCTCCGACCTCGGCTTGCCGGACACCGCGCTCGCGCCCATTGTCGCCGACTTTGAGCGGCGGCTAGCCATGAGCACCAGCGACGAAGCGCTCTACGCAGATGCCATGAAGGCCGGCGGCGAAGATAACTGCGCTCGCCTCGTCGCCGAGTACCTGCGCCACAACGGGGCCGAAGCCCACTATCTCGACCCAGGCGAGGGCGGCCTCATTCTCTCGGAAGAGCCGGGCAACGCCCGCGTCTTGCAGGCGTCCTACGGCAAGCTGCGCCAGCTCGAAGACCGGCCGGGCATCACCATTTTCCCCGGCTTTTTCGGCTATTCGCCCACGGGTCGGGTCGTCACCTTCTCGCGCGGCGGCTCGGACATAACCGGCGCAATTCTCGCCGCGGCCGTCGATGCGAGCGTGTACGAAAATTTCACGGATGTCGATTCGGTCTTTGTGGCCAATCCCGCGCTGGTCGAAAACCCTGTCGCCGTCGCCGAGATTACCTACCGCGAGATGCGCGAACTTTCCTACGCGGGGTTTTCCGTGTTTCACGACGAGGCCCTCGAACCCGTGTTTCACGCTGGTATCCCAGTCGTCGTCAAAAACACCAATAATCCGCAGGCACCCGGCACCCGCATCGTCCCTGAGCGCGCGGTTGGCGACCGCCCGGTCGTCGGCATTGCCGCCACCGACGGGTTTTGCAGCATCTACATCAGCAAATATCTGATGAACCGCGAAGTGGGCTTTGGCCGCCGCTTGCTGGCTATCTTTGAGGACGAGGGCATCTCCTTTGAGCACACGCCGTCGGGCATTGACAACATGTCGGTAATCGTGCGCGAGTCGTATTTCAACCACGCAGCCGAAGAGCGAGTCCTGCGCCGGATTCGCACCGAGCTAGAGGTAGATGAGCTGTCGGTCGCCCGCGGCCTCGCCTTGGTGATGGTCGTCGGCGAGGGCATGCACCACACCATTGGCTTGGCCTCCCGCTCCTGCACGGCCTTTGCCCGCGCCAGCGTCAACATAGAGATGATCAATCAGGGATCGAGCGAGGTCAGCATGATGTTCGGGATCGCGGCCGCGGACATTCTCGCGGCCGTGCGCTCGCTCTACGGCGAGTTTTTTGGCGATTGATTGGGCTACGCCGCCCAAATCACCAACCGCAACTCGCTGTCGTCAATCAGGCTGTACTCGGGGAGACGGCCCGCAAGCTGCTGGCACTCTGCGCGGATAATCGGCACTCCATCGCCGCGCCGGTCCATCAAATGCGTCCGTCCAAGACCGGCTGGTGCGGGACAACGGGCCAACAGTGAAACGACCAACTCGTTTCGGTTGTATTGCCGTAAGTGCATACTGTCCGGTGTGAGCGTATTCGCTAGCGCTCCTGGGACATAGAGTTCGAGACGATTCCCAAACATGTGCAGACGCACCCGTGCACCCGCCATTGAGTAGTCTCTGTGGGCGACCGCGTTGACGAGCGCCTCAAACACAGCACGCTCACTGAACTGAGGGCGCTCCACCCGAGCCATCTTTTTCGTGGCTGCTACACTCATATTCCTATGCACGAAGTGCAACGCCTCAATAACCTGATCGTCAAGCGATCCACCAAAGTCGCGAGCATCGCTCTGATAATTGATGTCCTGTCGCTCGCCCACATAGCTCACCGCCTGAATCTGTGCATGTGACATCCACTGTCCCGGCTCGCGAGTACATAACAGCACGCCGGCGACTGTGATCCGTGCGATGCCATCTTCGTCGTTTGCAACGATCCGAAGTTTACGCAGCGTGTTCTCGGTCAGAACACTATCCTCCCGTAAGAATCGGTGAGTCAATCCATCATCCAGATTTTCCGGCGAGGTCCCAGGCACCGGCGACTCGTCGAACCGAATTACGCGGCTCTGGCTACGCTCTTGGAATAACCGGGCGAGCAATTCAGGAGACATCTCGCGCTTTGAACTACCGATCCTGCGGAAATAGCCGCCTGGACTTTTATGAACAAACAAACTATGGACGATTTCGACACAAATCACCGCAACGAGGCTGCCGTCGGTGCTAGGGAGTTCGACCTTTCGAATCTCCGCGTCGAGCGGGGGATCCACGGAGTCGTTGCATATTTCCCGCACCCACGCTTCGACCGCGTCTAGCCGACTAATGGGAATCCCCAAGACTTCGCGACTTTTGTCTTCGATCCCCAACACAATCGTTCCACCTCGACCATTGGCCATGCCGGCCAACTCGTCGGCAAATTTGTCGCGCTTGGGCTCCGTGACCTTGGAACCAGCTAGCAAGACCCGCTTAAGTTCCAACGTTGAGTCCTCACCGAGGCGGATACGCCGCGCTAACTCATCGTGTTCCATCATGGTTCTGATCTCTGCGGGGGCATAATCCGCTGATAGCGACTCTCGAACGCCTCCCGACCACCTTCCATCACCCGACAGATTTCTTCTCGAACCTGTCTTTCTTGAAGGCCACCTTGACAGGCGATGAGACTCCGACCGGAGACGGCTTCGAGAGAGAGCACGAGTTCGGCATCGCCATGGACGACGATATTGGGATTGTGGGTGACGACGATCACTTGACGTTTGGTCTTTGTTTCTCGCAACCGGCTGACCAGCAGTTCGTAGATTAGAGTGTTGTCCAAGTCATCCTCAGGCTGGTCCAAGATGATCGGCTCGGAACCATAGCCCAGAACGAAAGCCAAGAGCGCGGCGGTCTGCTGTCCAGGAGATCCTTGGGTAAGAGGCCTCCAGTCTCTGGCTGAACGCTCTTTAAAACTGACTTTAACAGCATCTTCTGGAAGGTATAGAGCAAGACGATCAATCCTCTCGGGCGGGACTTTTTTTAAGGCTGTCTCAAAGCGCTGGTCTTTTGTCGGCCAAGAATCCAACTCTCCCGAAAGAAGCTTGCGCATCTCTACAACTACATCATCAAGTGCCTCCCAGTTCCATGACTGATCCTGTTTAGGTTGAATCCTCCGGGCGAGCGCCTGACGGTCGCTCTCGAAGCGCTCGATGACGAGAATTCCAGTCAACTCTTCTGCGAGATTCTCGCGATTCGCGTATGGGCCTATTTCAACGCGGATACTCTCGCCTGATGTCTCTCCCGCGAAGCTCTGGCGTTTGTCACTCAACTCACGACGTAGCCTGCGGTACTCGGCAAGTGTTTCGGTAGCCTTGTTCTCTAGTTCCTTCGTCCGCTTCCGCTCTTTCTCCAAGGCTTCGATTTCTTGCCCGAGCGTGGCCGCCTGTTCCAGCAAGTCTCCGTACTCGTTCGGATCGTGAATGCCTTCTTCGGCGAGGAGGACGGATGCTTCCCGGAATTCGTTTTCGCTGGACTCTACTGCCGCACGCCACTGACCGACATCCGCGCCCTCGTCAATTTCATCGATATCTTGCCGAGCTCGCTCTACGTTTCCGCGTACGCTTTGATCAAGATGTTCGACGGTACACCTCAGTGCTTCGTGTGCACGCTTGAGACTAGCCTGTGCTGAATCGTCCTCAATGTCGGCTCCCATGTCGAGATCGGCGACCGAAAGCTCAGCCACACTGTCTCCTACCAATTCCACCGCTTGCGAAGCCGACTTCAGAATCTCTCGCCAAGTTGCATCCTGCTGGCGTCGCTTCCGATACACGTTCAGTAGCTGCGCTTGTCCACCCCCCTCGAGAATATCCAGCTTGCGTCGAACTTCCGCGAGCGACGCTCGAAGTGTCGGAAGACCGTCCGCTTGCCTATAAGCCGCGCGAGCTTCGGCACACAGAGACAGGTAGCGGGCCTCTATCTGTTTGATCTGTCGTTTCAGAGTCGCCCCACCAACGGTTTCACTTTCGTCAATGACTGCGAGCAGGGCGTTCGGATCCTGGGCGAGGGCGAATAGCTGTTTCTGGCTGTAGATACGCACCGGGAAGCGCTCGCGGATATCCCCCTCTTCGGGAATTTGTTCGTCTCCATCCAAGCGAGCGATGGGGAGCGCCGACCCTTCATGGCTCCAAGAGAGGACGAAGCGCTCGCTGTCCTTGCGGTACACGACCTCGATACGCGTTTCATCAGTCAGAAGTCCCTCATCTCGGCGCGATGGGGGGACACGCATGCGGCGATCAAACAGACTTCTCAGAGACCCTTCTTCGCTGCTGTCGCTGCCGTCGAGTTCCGCTTCCCGGCGAAGCGTCTTGCGGCAGAAGTCGATGAGCGTGGATTTGCCGGTGCCACGTCCGCCGATGATCGTATTCAGCCACGGATTGAACTTGACTGTGATAGGGTTCCTTCGACCAATGAATTTGCCCTTATGAACGGTAATGCTCTCAAGGGCCAAGGCGGCATGGACATTCGGATTACCCGGCTCCTTCCGAGCAGCCGGCTTGAGGGAAGCGGCACCATCCAGCAGCGCCAAACGCAGCCCCTCTAGGTTCGGACGCGTCATTTTCACCCAAGTGAAACGCTGGCCCAACTCATTGAAGTCGTGACCGTCAGAGAACCACACCTGCGGGAGCCGACGCCTAATCTCGAAACGGCTCCCGTCGAACCAGCTTTCGTTGATCTCCTTGTCCGGGTCAACCTCGACCGCGGCTAAGTTCTGATGTCGCAGCACTGCGATTCGCTGCTGGCCGTCATGTAGAAGTAGCCCATCGGGTCCGTTGACGTGGGCACCAACAATCAGGGGGTCGTCCCCGCACACTTCTAGAATCTGCTCGATACCTAGCGGAGAACGGGCAGTCTCGTCACCCCGTTTATGTACGGGAATTTCTACTCTGGAGAGAAGATCTTCGATGTGTTGCTGCGTGCAATCCGGGGCCATCAGCAAGAGCAGGTGGACGCCATCGCTAGCGGTGATTTCTACCCCAGGAAAAAGAGTTAAGGAGTCTCCCACGCTATCGGCGGCCTGCTGTAGTTTGGAGATACCTTTAGCAGTATTATGATCCGTGATCGCGACAGCTTGGATTTCAGCATCGTGTACGGCTTTAATCCAGCAATCCCAGTCTTGGGCATCTCGATCCGATTGGTTCCCAAAATCATACGACGCCGGGGAGTGAGTATGCAGATCAACGCGCCACCAGCGCGCGCCGGGCCAATTCCAAGATGTACTCATAAAGTAAACCTTCTGTAGTTGTCTCCGAACGGCGTACCTACTTGGGTAATACTGCGGGGCGGATCAGGCCACAACCGTTGTAGTGAGCGGCTTCATCACCACTAGGACTCACCTTCGGGGAAGCCTAACCTCGCCACGCACCGTATGAAGAACCTAAGACCTTGATGGAACATATCCTACACTTACTTACGCGCTTTTGATTGATAATGGCCATAGTTGGCTTCCACTCATCAAGTTTCGGCACTTTGCAAACGCCGCGAATTCTGATCAATCTGATTTAAGCTCGGAATCTCGCGTGTTGTGCCGACGCCGAGTTCCGAGAACCGACGCGCCTGCGGCAATAGTCGCCCATCGAACGAACCTACGCTGCTGTTATAGTGAGACACTGCTGTATCCAGTGCTTGTCCAACCCCTCCTAGATGCTTGGCAAAATATCGCCAGACGATCATGTAGCTCTCTACCTAACCGTCCGATCTCATGCGCCTCATCCGTGATATTCCGCTCCTGCCAACTCATCGCCACGCACTTCAGCAACGCCACCAATGTCGAGTATGTCGCTATCACTACCTTATTCTCAAGGGCTCGTTCGATCAGTGCCGGTTCACGCTCGACTGCTGGTGCCAATGCGAATTCCGGCACGACCATCACCACGAAGTCGGCCGTCTCTGGCAGATTGCTCCAATACTCCTTGGAGCCCAGATTCTCCGCATACGACCGCATCTGCACGGCGTGACGCTTCAGTTTCTCCTCATGTACATCGTCCGTTTTCGCTTCACCTGCTTCTTGTAGTGCTGCCAGCACGACCTTTGAGTCGAGGATGATGTCCCGGTCGTGCGGCAGATGTACGATGAAGTCCGTACGACCACCTTTTTGGTCGCTGTCCTGCGTCGTGTAGTGAAGACCTTTCTGCAGCCCGGCAAGTTCGAGTACGCGCTCGACTTGCATTTCTCCCCATGCCCCACGCACCTGTGGCTTCGATAGTGCCGACGATAGACCACGCGCCTCGTTCGCCACTTGCTCATTAGACCGTACCAGCAACTCGATCTGTTCCTTCAGGGAAGCCGCACTTTCCACTCGAGACTTATCCAGAGTATCGATCTTCTCCGCCAACGGCTTTACCATCTGCTCCACTGCCCTTTCACGCTCTTCGAGCGTCTCCTTCGCCGTGTCCATAAACGACTTCCGCTGCTCTGACAAGACCTCCGACGACATTGCCCTAAACTCGGACGTCGAGTGTTTCACCCACTCGCCTTGTTCCTCCGCCTTCGCAAGCGCATTCTTCAGATCACTCTCTAAGCCAGCCTTTTTAGCATTCAACGACTGGAACTGATCCTGCAATTCTGTTAGCTGCTGATCAACGACTTCTTTGGCCTGCGTCGTCTTCGTCAGTAATTCCGACTCGGTCTCCAAACGCTGGGACAACTGCGCGTTGGTGATTCGTAGTTGGTCAACCTCTTCAGCTTCTTGCTGTGCGGCCTCGGCTTGTGACTCTAAGTTCTTCAGGTCGCTCTCCAGTCGAGCATTGACTGCGGCGAGTTCTGCCTTTTCGCGATTAACTGTCGAGTTTGATTTCAATGCACTAACGGCGGTCAACAGCGCGATTATCGCCAATAAGGCGACGATGACCAGCGCAATACTCACTCCATCCATCTCGGTTTACTCCTCCTCTGCCTTGCTTTTAATGCCCACACCGCCTCATTGATATCGAGCAGCAGAGCGATTTCAATGAATTCTTTACGACTCATGTTCGCCTCATACTATGCCTTACCTCCCTACACCAGCTCTCCCAAAACCGCCAAGAACCGTTCCACATCCTCACTACTGTTATACAAATGCCCCGAGACCCGCACCCGCCCGTACTCTCCCCACACCAACACCCCCCGGTCGGCGAGAGCCTCACACAACCCATGCGCGTCATCGTCCGCAAAACAGGTATTGCCCGAGCGCTGCGGCCTCACACTCGGTGAAATAACCTGCCGCCCGAGATGCTCCAGCCCGGCGCTAATTTGTTCGGACAAGTCGCGGTTGTGCTCCGCTATCCGCTCAATCCCCACGTCCAACAGCCGTCCCAAAGCGTAGTCGAGATACAGCACCGCCACCATAGCCGGATTGCCCGGCTCCATTTTATCGGGCATCGGCTTTTCGTCGGCCTCTGGTGCGCGCACAGCCCCTTGCGCCGGCCACACCGCCAAGTTGCGCCAGCCAAAAGCCGTAGAGCGCACTTGCGCCTCGGCCCGCTGGCTCAGATAACACGGCGCGACCCCGTGAGTCGCCAACAGCCACTTGTAACACGAACTGACGCACAAGTCGGTACACGCGGCCGGTACGGCGACCGCGCCCGCAGCGTGCGTTGCATCGACCGCCAAAAGCACGTCGCGCCCGGCAAGCCCATCCGCCAACTGCTCGACATCGAGGTTCTGCCCCGTGTAAAAGCTGACTTGACTCACGGCCAAGACCCGAGTGCGCTCATCTACTGCCGCCAACAAATCTTCCTCCCGCACCAACCAGTCGCGATGCGGCACCAGTCGCAACTCGACCCCTTGCTCGCGCACGTTGCGCCAATTGTACGCCACCGAGGGAAATTCCAAGTTGGTGGTGACCACATTGTCGCCCGGCCGCCAGTCCAAACCCCGCGCCAACCAAGCCATACCTTCAGCCGCCGACGGCGTAAAGGCGATCCGCGCGGAGGAAACGTCCCATAGCTGCCCCATGCGCTGGCGGCAGCGCTCGCCACGAGAGTAGATGGCACGACGACCGCGGTCACCGCCGCTTTTGTACTGAGCAAATTCCGCGTACACCTCACTCTGCCCTTTTAGCCAAGGAGCTTCGCCCCCCGTGCAGAGATGAGTCACTGCGTCGAGCCCGACGAAATCCGCGGGCGGAATGAGGCTTTCGCTTTTCATATGGCTATCCTGAATGAGTTGAACGATTCGAGCGACGGCTTGTCTTGGCAATACCGTTCTGCGTCCATCTGCGTCCATCTGCGGATTACTATAGCATATCCTATTCGCTATCTACAATCCGCATGGCTTCTTCCCGCGCGCTTTGCAGCAAGGCCCCGTCGGCAATCAAATCTGCCGCCTTAAAGGTGGGCATCCCGGCTTGGCGCACGCCAAAGAACTCGCCGGGACCGCGCAGTTGCAAATCCTTTTCCGCAATCTCAAAGCCATCTTGGGTGCGCTCCATAGTCTGGAGCCGCTCGCGCGAATCCGCCAACTCGGCCCCAGCGGGAGCGTAGCTGATGAGGATGCAAAACGACTGCTCGCCACCGCGTCCCACGCGGCCGCGCAACTGGTGCAACTGGGCCAAGCCAAAGCGCTCGGCGTGTTCGATGATCATCACTGTGGCGTTGGGCACATCCACGCCGACCTCGACGACCGTGGTGCAGACCAAGACTTGGACCCGATTCTGGTTAAAATCCTCCATGACCGCGGCCTTTTCTTCGGCGGCCATGCGCCCGTGCAGCAAGGCCACCGCAAATTCGGCCAACGGGCCGTGGCTCAATTCGTCGTAGGCTTCGACTGCGGATTTGTAATCCATCTTTTCCGACTCTTCAATCAGCGGATAAACCACGTACACTTGCCGCCCCTGGCGCACCTGATCGCCAGCAAACTCAAAGATCGCCTCGCGGCGGTCGTTGCCGCGCAGGGCCGTGCGGATCGGCTTGCGCCCAGGGGGCAACTCGTCAATAATCGACACGTCTAGCTCGCCGTACAGGGTCAAAGCTAGGGTGCGCGGGATCGGCGTGGCCGTCATCACCAGCAAATCGGGTTTCACGCCCTTCTTGTAGAGCGCACCACGCTGCACGACCCCAAAGCGATGCTGCTCGTCGATGACCGCCAGTCCCAAGCAGGCAAATTGCACCTGCTCCTGAATTAGCGCGTGGGTGCCCACCACAATGTGGGCCGCGCCGCTTTCAATGGCCGTCAACAACTCCTGCCGGAGTGCCTTGCGCTGGGCACCTTTGAGGAAGACCACCGTCAAGCCGAGCGGCTCGACGAGTGCCTGGATGTTGAAAAAGTGCTGCTCGGCGAGGATCTCGGTCGGGGCCATCATCGCCGCTTGATAGCCTTTCTCCACGGCTGTCAGCATCGCGCTCAGGCCCACTAGGGTCTTGCCCGAGCCAACGTCGCCTTGGACGAGGCGATTCATAACTTGGGGACGCTGCATCTGCGCGACGATCTCGGCGACAACCTGGAGTTGAGCGCGAGTCGGGGCAAACGGCAGCGAATCCCACAGGGCCGGCACTAGTTTCTCGCTCGGTGCAAAGGCGATGCCGTCGGCCTGCTCGCGGTTTTTTTTGCGCCGCCGCGCCAAGCGCAGTTGGAAGGAAAAAAGCTCGCCAAAAGCCAAGCGCTGCCGCGCACGCTCCGCCTCGGCAAGGCTGGCGGGAAAATGCACTTGGCGCAGACTAGTGCCCAACTCTGCAAGATCCAAGCGCTGCCGCAAGGCTGTGGGCAGATCGTCTTCGATCCGCTCGGCAAAGGTATCCAGTGCCTCGCTTATCAAGCGGCGAAACCCCCGGCTGCGCAGGCCGCGTTCCTTCATATCGGCACTGGTCGTATAGAGCGGCACGACTACGCCCGTGTGGAGCCGCTCCTCCCCGTGTATGAATTCGTACTCGGGATGGACCATCTGCCGCCGCCCCTGGAACAGATCGACCTTACCACTTATGGCTAGCTCGTCGCCGACGGCAAAGTTGCGCTGCAAGTAGCGCCCCCCCTGAAAAAAGGTACAGGTGATATCGTCGGTCTCGTCGGCAACCACCATCACGAAGCGGGGCCGCGGCCCGGGAATGAAGCGCGTCTGGCGCACCTGGCCGATGAGGGTCACTTCTTGGCCGATTGGTGCCCGGGCCATGGGCAAAATCTGCGAGCGGTCGAGGTAGCGGCGCGGCAGGTAGTACAACAAATCGCCCAGCGTCAGGATTTCTACATCTCTGAGCGCAGACGCGCGTTTGGCCCCTACACCTTTGACTTTTTCAATGGGGATGGACAGAATTTCCATGGTTGACCATGCGTTGACGTACCTGAGCCGCAGCCTATCTTTGGCCGCATATTGCCATGCCCAAGTCCACTGCTTTTGCTCACTATCTAATGGGGCACGCGCCGTTTAGCCGCCCGTCCTTCTTCTACGCTTATGTTGGGATGTGGCTCCACCTGCTCATTAGCACGGGCCTCTTAGCGCTCTCTGGAGCACGCGACTGGTTGTCGATCTTCGCGGCGCTGGTCGTTGGCTCGTTTTGCGCGGGACTCGCACTCTACGGTTTGCTGACGAAGACGCGCCGCCTGCTGCTCAACATTGGTGCCTATGCCGCTAGCATCGCCCGTGCGTTCTCGACCGATCCTGTAGTCATTACCTGCTTCATCGCGGGCCTCATCGCCGCGCTCGTTTCCAGCTACAGCATCTTGGCGGCTGAATACGGCCACTATCAGCGCGAGTGCCACCGCCAGCCCGTGCCGCTTCCTGCCTCCGTGGCTTTTCTGCTAGGCGCGGTCATCGTCCTCCTCTGCACCTACGGCCTCTTAGCAAGCTAGCGGATCTTGAGTGTCGCCAAGCCGCACAGTGCCAAAATGCCAGCCACGATCCAGAAGCGAATGACGATCTTGGTGTCGGCCAAGCCGCGCTGTTGGAAGTGGTGGTGAATTGGCGAGCGGGTGAAAAAGCGCCGCCCCAACCACCGGATGCCGATCTTTTCCTGTATCACCACCGACAAGGTCTCGCCGACGAAGATCCCCCCGACGATTAGGAAGAGGAACTCCTGTTTGACCAAGACGGCGACCGTGCCCAACAAGCCGCCTAGCGCCATGGATCCGGTATCGCCCATGATGACGTTGGCCGGATAGGAATTGAACCACAAAAAGCCGAGGCAGGCCCCAAAGACGATGGAGCAGATTATGGCGACTTCCCCCACGCCCGGCATAAAGGGAAAGATCAGAAACTCCGCGATCTCAGCGTGGCTGGACACGTAAGCGAACACCCCGAAGACGGCCACGACAAAAGCAGTCGGCACAATAGCCAAGCCGTCAATCCCGTCGGCGAGATTGACCGAGTTGGAGATGGCCGTCACCGTAAAGGCGATAAAAGGCACATAGCCCCACGAAAGATCGAGCACCGGATTTTTGAAAAAGGGCAGATAAAGCTGGGTCGCCAAACCCGCCGACTCGGCTGGGAGAGCTTGCGTGACGTACGCGGTGCCAAACGCCATCCCAAAGGCTACTTGCAGCGCCAACTTGGCCTTCTCGGACAGCCCGCGGTCGCTAGAGCGATAGCGCACCTTGAGGAAGTCGTCAATCCAGCCAAGCGCGGCAAACCAGACAATCGCACCCACGCAGAACAGCACGAAGAGGCTGTGCAGCTTACACCACAAGCCGACGCTGATCAAGATCGCGGCGACGATTAGGCCACCACCGTAGGTTTTGGCTTGGTTGCTAGCCGCTGCAAAATTGAGATAGTCGCGGGGCATATCGCGGTGCCCTCGACCGTAGAAGTAGAGGATGACCCGCCCACCGCAGAGAATGGTGAAGATCAACGAGGTGATCGCACCGCAGAGCGCGCGAAAGATGATCGAATCGACCAAGCGCAAAAACGACAAAGCCTCGACAGCATCTTGCAGGTAAATTCCGAGGTAGTAGATCATCGCTGCGAAGCGGCTAGGGGCTGGTCGGCGCGCACGAGATCGGCCAATTGGCGCAGGTGCGTACCGAGGGGAAACTCCGGCTTGAAATAAGGCATCGAAATCAAAACTTGGTCGAGATCGCGCTCCAATTGAGTTGGCTCCAAAACGCCGCGCTGCAAAAATTCGATCAACACCAGCACGACCTGCTCGCGAATCTGCCAGTTCGAGTGCAGATAAAAGCGACGCAGCCGCGCTAACAGGTCGGGATTGCGACTTATTTTCCCGAGGGCACTCAGAGCTTGGACGATCACTTCTGGCGAGCTATCGTCAAGGGCCGCAAAGAGCGAGCTTTCGATATCACCATCAACGGCAAACAACTCGCCGAGGGCCCGCGCCGCCCACGCCCGCACCTCAAAGTAGGGATCTGCCCCTAACGCGTTCAGCAGCGCGGCCCGGGTCTGAGCGTCGGTCGCTCCCAAGCCGCGCAGGCCGTGTTCGACGACATTGCGGCGTATAATGCCTCCGTGGCGAAAGTCGCCGCCGCAAAGACGGTGCATCCACCCGGTCGGGGTGCGGTCGGTGAGAATGTGCAGCAGCAAGGGCAGCCGCTCTTGGTAGTCTAAGACCGCAACGAGCTTGATGCCCACATTGCGCCGCCCCAGCGGGATTTCACACCAACCCTCAGACGTGAGCAGGCGATCGGCTTGATAGCGCAGATAGGCCAGTTCACCGCGCTCCATTGCCGCCACGCCGCCTACCTCTTTGACCCGCGCTTGCACCCAGCGCAGCAAGGCGTTGGGTTCAGTCGGCAAGCCGCTTTTTTTGACCGGGGCCGACTCCAATCGCAACGGTGGCGGTTCCTGCCCTGCAATGAGGCTGTCCAGCTCAGCCGTAATCAGTTCAAGGCTGTTAGTTTTGGGCATGGTCTTGGCGGCCGCGCTCATGGCCTGCAACCGCTCCTCGTCGGCGCACAACGCCAGCACCTGCTGCGCCAATTTCTCGCCATCCAGTCCGCTGTGGATGCAGGCATTGTCCCAAAACGCTTCCTGATAAAGTACCTGAGCAGCCCCTATCCGCTCCATCTCCCGCGCGTTCAGCGCCTGATGGTCTTCGGCCGATGTCGGCAGCGGCACAATCAGCGTGGGGGTCCCACTAACTGCCATCTCGGTGAGGGTTCCTGCGCCCGACCGGCAAATGACCAGATCTGCTACCGCGATCAGATCAGCGATCTCATCCGCGTAATCGAGGCGTCGATACCAGTCGCCTTCGCCCTCTATCCCCACCTCAGTTAAAGCGGCCTCAGTATCCGCCACGGCGTCGTAATCCGACCCCTTGTAGCGACCTGTGACGTGGATGACCACCAGCCCGGCCGCTTGCCAGTGGGGCAAGGCTTCGAGCACGGCCTCATTGATGGCCCTAGCACCACCCGACCCACCAAAGGCGAGTACGACCTTGCGGCCTTGGTCAATGCCCAATTTTTCCCGCGCGGCCTGCCGATCAAGATTCAAAAAAGAGCGGCGCACCGGATAGCCGACCACGGCCACTTTCTCCGCGTCAAACCAGCGACCCGCCTGCTCAAACGCCACCCCGATTCGCTGCGCTAGCCGTCCAGTAACTTGGTTCAAAAGCCCAGGATAGGCATTCGGCTCGTAGATAAAGACGCGGGCACGAGAAAGGCCGACCTTGGCCAGCACACCGTGCGCGAAGAGGACCGGCGCGCTGACGAAACCGCCCGTACTGATGATAATTTGCGGCCGATAGCGCAAGAGGATGAGCGCCCCTTGGATGACCCCGATCGCGAGCGAGATGGCAAATCGCAGCAGGGGCACAAGGGAGCGAGTGCGCGGGAAGGAACGTGCTCGCACAAAGCGGATGCGGTATCCCTGATCGGGCACGACCCAAGCATCCAGCCTGTCTCGATGGCCCACGTAGAGGAATTCAGCGTCTGCTCGCGTCTGCCGAATTTCGTTGGCAATGGCCAAGGCCGGATACACGTGGCCACCTGTGCCGCCACCAGTGAGCAAGTACTTCATTAATTTTTAATTAAAGTAAGGCCGTTTAGACCAGTAGAAGCGATCCCCGCCTGTATTCCAGAAGGGCCTATCTTCCTAATATATAGGCTGTTAGGCTGGGTGTCTAACCCTATTGGTAGGACTCGGTGCGGTCGCCGCCGTTGACGCTTATGTGCTGCCCCGTCACATAGCTCGCCGGCGGCGACACCAGAAAGACCACGACCGCAGCCACCTCTTCGGGACCACCGGCTCGACGCATGGGAATGCTGCTGAGAAATTGCTCCCGCACCTCTGGCGTCCGCCGCGCCAGCGCCCCACTCCCCATTCCCGCGTCGATGATCCCCGGCGACACCACATTGACGCGGACGCCGTGCTCGGCTTCCTCTTTCGACAGCACCTTCGTCAAGGCCACGACCCCGGCCTTGGTGGTCGCATACGCGGCCGCACCGCCCGGCAGGGTGTTGACCACATTCGAGGCAATGTTGATGACTGATCCGCCGCCTTGCTCACGCATCCGTGGCAGAGCGGCCTTGCACATGTAGAGGACGCTATTGAGGTTGACATCGAGCACTCGGTGCCAGTCCGCCAGCGCCATATCGGCCACGAACTGCCCGCCGATAGTGATGCCAGCGTTATTAACCAAAATATCCAACCCACCCAATTCTCCAACCACGCGCTCAACCAGCGACTGGGCAGCGTCCGCCTCGGTTATATCGGCTTCAAAAGCAACTCCACCCAGCTCGGTGGCGAGCGCATGGGCAGCGTCCTTCTGCGTGCGGTAATGCAGGGCGACCGTCGCGCCTTCGGCGGCCAAAGAGCGGCATATCGCTTGGCCAATGCCGCCAGCCGCGCCGGTTACTAAGGCGATGCGACCGTGGAGCGGTGTGCTCATGGGGGTTTGATCTCCGACAAAAGGATTCCCAAGAAATTAGCGGCGCATACCGCTGGCGTCCACACGCCGCTGAGCGAATTCAGGCCCGTTCGGCGCGGTGCTGGACGACCAATTCCGCCATGCTTTTGAAACGGAAATTCGGTTCCACCGCTTCCTGTGGCGGTGCTGTCGCGCCGCCACTGTGTCCCGCTCGCCGATCGATCCACGCCGTCGTCAGTCCGATTGCCTTTGCCGGTACGTGATCGTGGAAGAGGCTCTGCGCAATATGCAGGATGCTTCTGGGATCGCCGCCGAAGTCCGCGGCCACCCGAGCGAGCAAGAACTCAAAGTTGACCAGCGACGGTTTGTACGAGCCGATCTCCTCGGCGGTAAGGATCGCGTCCCAAGGATCGCCGAGGCGGGCGGAACTGCCCCTGTAGCTGACACGGTCGCAATTGGTGAGGGTGATCAGCCGGTGGTGCTGCTTCAAATAGGAGAGCGATTCGACCGCGTCGGCAAAAGCCGGCCAATCCCCGACCGATTGGCCGAAACGTATGCTCTCAGACTCGTCGGGTTCGCTGCCCCAATTCTGAGCTAGCGTGCGATGGGTAGCCGCCAAGAGGTCGGCGTAGAGCAGATCGGGATTTGCCGCTTGGCAGGCGGATTCTACCTGCGCGAAGGCGGCGAGGGCTGCCTCGCGAGTCGGCGGGTCGGCCAGACGCGCGCAGAGCGGTTGCAGCGCATCCCAGATGCCCGTCTCCCAGTCGATCAGGGTTCCGTAGGTGTCGAAGGTCAGTATCGGAAAGTCGCAGAGGCGCATGGGCGTTCTCGCATGGATGTGGTGTTGGGAGTGATCTCAATCGCCTTCAGGCGTATTTCTGCGGCATCTTCACCTCAGACACCTCGTCCAACAAAGCCCGCTCTTCCGGTGCCAAGGACCAATCCAAGCCCGCGCAGATCTCATCTACATGCGCCGGCTCGTCAGCACCCAAAATGGGAGCACTGATCTCGTCGTGATCTAAAATCCAAGCAATGGCCACCTGCGCCGGGGTCTTGCCGTGCTGCGCCCCAATATCGATCAGCGTCTGGACGATGGTATCGACCCGCTCGGTCATGGCCTCGGCAAAATTGTATTTACCCGGACTCATGCCGCGCAGCTCATCCGTACTCCACGGCGTCCCCGGCGGCGGCTCTTGCCCGCGGCGGAAGCGGCCAGAGAGCAGGCCGATGGCCAGCGGGCTGTAGGTCATAATGCCCAAGCCGAACTGACGACAGATGGGCATCAGCTCCGGCTCCATCTCCCAGCGGTTGAGCAGATTGTACTGATTCTGGATACAGGCAAAAGAAGCCAAGCGCTCGCGCTGCGAAATCCACAGGGCTTCGACGATCTTCCACGGCGGGAAATTAGAGCACCCCACGTAGCGCGCCTTGCCCTGCCGCACAATGTCGTCGAGCGTACCCAAAGTCTCCTCCAGCGGCGTGACCGGATCAAAACTGTGCAGCAAGTACAGATCGACGTAATCAGTCTGCAACCGCTGCAACGACGCCTCAATGCCCCGCAGCAGATTGACCCGCGACAGCCCCACGTGATTGGGGCTATTACCCAAGGTGCCGAAAATCTTGGTCGTCAGCACCACTTCCTCGCGCCGTCCCTTGATGGCCTTACCCACTACCTCTTCGGAGCGTCCCCCACCATACAGCGCCGTATCGATAAAATTGCAACCCAAGTCCAAGGCCCGCTGCACCACCTCAATGCAAACCTTCTCGTCCTCTTGGCCGCGAAACGCCGCACCCAAGCATACCTTAGACACCTTGACGCCGGCTTTGCCTAAATTGCGGTATTCCATACCCCTCCTCTTGTGTTAGCCTGACTGCCCGACCTCATCGAGCGCTGCCAACAAATACTCGTTGTCTTGGGGACGCAGCGACGTCAGCCGCACAAAGCCGGGCGCGTCTTGCCGCCAGCGAGCGCGGATCCACCGCTTTTCCAAACCTGCCCGTAGCCGCTCCGGGCCGATCCCCTCGCAGCGCACCCAGAAGAAATTCGCCGCGCTCGGATAGGCCCGCAACCACGGCCTTGTATTCAGCCCCTCGTAGAGCGCCTGACAATCGCTGCGGATCTGGGCGACGATCTCCTGCAAATAACTTTGGTCGGCCAGCGCGGCCTGTGCCGCCACCAGCGACAGCGCATTGACCGCCCAAGGAACCTGCATCTGACCGAGGGCGGCGATAACGGGCTTAGGCCCAATGGCGTAGCCGATCCGCAAACCAGCCATGCCGTATGCTTTGGAAAAAGTCCGCAGCACCACCAAGTTTTCCCGCTCTTGCACCCAAGGCACGTAACTGTGGCTGGCATAGTCTGCATACGCTTCATCGACGATACACAAACAGTCGGGCAACTCGTCGAGCAAATGCGCCATTTCCACATCGCCGCAAAGGAGATTGCCCGTGGGATTGTTGGGACTGCTCAGCAGCAACACCCGCGCACCCGACTGCCGCCCCGCCTCAATGAAACGCTCAGGCACCAGCGCAAAGTCCGCCTCGTGCAGCGACACCGAGATCACTTCAGCCGCGCACCGCTGCCCCAACGCCACAAAGCGCTCGTACGACGGAGACGGAATGAGCAAGCGCTGCTGCGCTAGCAACAACCGCGCCAAAAAAAGCCAGACCACGGCTTCCCCAGACCCGTTGTACACGATGAAATGATCGGGCGAAAGCCCCCAATGCGCTGCCAAATCTCCACGCAACGACTCGGCGCGCTCCTCGTCGCTGTAGCGGCTAAAGTCGCCGGTGCGGGCAAAGGCAGCCATTGCCTCCCGGACCTTGGGCGACGGCCCATACGGATTGGTCGCCGCGTCAAAACGCAGCCATTCTGCGCCATCAAGTGTCGCAGGGTGGAACATTTCATCGTTCATGCAGAAATCGTCCTTTATAAAGACCTCCCTACGCTAGCCATAAAGGATGTAAGCGGCAACCACGCCCTTTTTGCCTTATGTTATGCGCGAAGGGCATCCCCTACGTCAACTAATACCATGCCTACCAACGCCAAAAAACCAATCATCGCCTGGGCCTTGTACGACTGGGCCAACTCGGCCTTTGCCACCACGGTCATCGCCGCCTTCTTCCCAGTGTTTTTTAAGTCCTACTGGAGCGCTGGCAGCGACGTCACCGAGAGCACCTTCCAACTGGGGCTGGCCAACTCGCTCAGCAGCCTGATCGTCGTGCTGCTAGCCCCCCTCCTCGGGGCTATTGCCGACCAAGGCGGCACCCGGCGCAAGTTCCTGTTTGCCTTTGCCTTCTTGGGCGTCCTCGCCACGGGCTGCCTCTACACGGTCGCCCAAGGCGCGTGGGAGCTGGCGGTTGTGGTCTATGTCTTGGCCGCCATCGGCTTCTCCGGTGGCAATACCTTTTACGATGCTCTCATCGTGGAAGTGGTCGGGCGCGACAAATCCGACTCGGTCTCGGCGCTCGGCTACAGTCTCGGCTATCTGGGCGGCGGCCTGCTGTTTGCGCTCAATGTGGTAATGGTCCTCCACCCCACGACCTTTGGATTGGCCGATGCCAGCGAGGCCGTGCGCGTGTGCTTTTTACTGGTCGCCATCTGGTGGGCTGGCTTTTCGCTGCCGCTCTTTTTGTGGGTCGAGGAATCGCCGCCCACGCGCGCCCATAGCGGCTGGAGCGCCATCTCGGCCGGCTATCGGCAGCTCATCTCAACTGGCCGCGACATCCGGCAGCTACGCACCACCTTTATCTTCCTCATCGGCTATTGGCTGTACATCGACGGCGTCGATACCATCGTTCGCATGGCCATTGACTACGGCCTGTCGCTGGGCTTTGACACCAACGACCTGCTCATCGCTTTGGGCATCACCCAGTTCGTGGGCTTCCCCGCGGCCATTGCATTTGGCTGGCTCGGCGAGCGGATTGGCACCCGCAAGGGAATTTTCATCGGCCTAGCCGTCTATATCGCGGCGACGGTCTGGGGCTACTTTTTAGATGCAGTCTGGGAATTTTACGCCTTGGCCGTCGCCGTCGGCCTAGTCCAAGGCGGCGTACAAGCCCTGAGCCGATCGCTCTACTCAAGGCTCATTCCCCGCGACCGCGCGGCAGAGTTTTTCGGCTTTTACAACATGCTGGGCAAGTTTGCCGCGGTTATCGGCCCAGTGCTAGTGGGCTGGATTGGGGTACTGACAGGCAGCCCGCGCACGGGGATTTTGTCGATCGTCATCCTCTTCGTCGCCGGTGGAATCTGCCTCTACTTCGTCGATGAGGAGCGAGGCACGGCCGCGGCGCGCGCCATTGAAGGCACTTAGCAAAACGCCTGCGCCGTCAGCGCATACACCTTCGCCACCCGCACCAACTCGGCCACCGCCACCTGCTCGTCAGTCGTATGCGCCCCCGTGGCACAAGGCCCGTGCGTTAGGGCTTCAATCCCGGCGGCCATAAAGACATTGCCATCGTCGATAAAAGGTTTGCCTCCCAAGGACAGCACTGCCCCGGTCACCTGCTCGTGCGCGGCCTGAAACGCACCCACCAGCGGGCTATTCTGATCTACCGCAAAGGCATCTCCAGGCATGTTCCAATCGGCAAGTCGGATGCGGGTGCCGCTCGCCGCAGCTACGTCGGCAATCAGGTCCTCAATCTCGCGGCGTGCAGTTGGCTCCGAGCCGGCCGCCACCCAGCGGCGAGTCCCTTCGACACGACATTGGACCGGCATCTGATTGTAGATCTGGCCACCTTCGAGCCGACCGATAAACAGCGTGTCGCTGCCGACATGGGGCGCGGTTCGCTCGCGCAGTTGTTCGTTCAGCGCGTTCAGCCGCAACACCACCTCGGCCCCCGCGGCGATCACGTCTGGCAGTCCAGCGGGCCGCAGCACCTCGTGTACTGGCTCGCCATCGCGCTCGATCTCCACGCTAAACACGGCCATCCCGCGCCCGGCGACTGGCAGCACGTCGCCCAGGTACTCTGGCAGCAGCACCCCGTCGCCGACAAAACCTTCGCGGATCAAGGCCATAAGCTGGCGGCGGTCGCCCCAAGGCGCTTCGTGGTGATCGTGGGCCGTAAGCAAGACCGCCCCCTTGGTCAATGCGCCCGTATCCCTCAACGCCCTGAGCGCCTCGACGAAGGCGGCGATTCCTCCCTTCATGTCGGATGAACCCGACCCATAGAGCTTTCCATCTTCCACCTTGGGGGGCACAAAGGGCAGATGCACCGTGTCCAAATGTCCGTCGAATTGCAACACCCGCCCAGGCTGCCCGCTGTCAAAGCGAGCGACCACGGCCGGCGCTTGCGACCAATCGGCTTGGGGCCGCTCCACGGCAAATCCCTCCGCCGCCAATATGGACGCCAACGCATCAGCCACCGCGCCAGCATCCAGCGTCGGGCTGGGCACCGCAATCAGTTCCTTGGCCGTATCAAGTAGGCGTTGTTCATCGACGGCCTGTAGTATGTTGTCTTCCATCCTTGGCACTCCTTTACCCACCTTGAGATTTAGTTGTATCGACATCGGCTGCGCCGCGCGGACAGAGCCACCCGCGCTCCCAGGACGGACCACTACAATTTTCCTCAAGCGCTTCCAGCCGCTCTTCTTCGGTTCGCTTCCACGGATCCTTGGGCAGATCGGCTGGCCCTTGGGGATCGCTCAGTCCGCAACCAACCAACACCATGCAGAGCATCCACTTCCTCGCCATACTGGCCTCCATTGCCCGCCTCTGACAATCTCCGTACTTTGGCCTCAATTCGCAAAGGAGCAGACCTATGTCCACCCCCCCTGACTACGGCATCATCTACAACTGGGACGGCGCACCGCACGGCTACTCGCCCGTTCCCCAGTCCATGGACGCCTTTCTCGACAAGACGTACGCCCCGCTCGAAGACACCCAAGTCGGTGCCCTGTTCTGGTGCGTAGGCGAACACGCCACCCGCTGGCCCAGCGACGCGCTCGAGCTAGTCGGCGACCTCCACCAGCGCCGCTACGAGAACGCCGCCAGCTACACGCACACCGAAAACATCCGCCGCATGTTGGACCGGGGCGAAGATCCCCAACAGGCCGTTATCGACCGAGGCCACCAACTCGGCCTGCACGTGTACGCCTCGCTGCGCATGAACGACAATCACTTCAACGGCGCTCAGCCAAGCGACCTCCAGACCCTGCACCACGTCGAACTAACCAAACTGCGCAAAGACCACCCCGAATGGCTCCTCGGCGAGGATACCGAGGAGTGGTTTGCCCTGTCGTGGAATATGGCCATTCCCCAAGTGCGCGAGAACCGCTTCCAACACCTGCGCGAAGTTTGCCAAAACTACCCTTGGGACGGCGTCGAACTCGACTGGCAACGCCACCCTTTCCACTTCCCCACCGACTATGCCTATCGCCTGCGCTACGTCCTCACCGACTTCATGTGGGCAGCGCGGCAACTGACCGACGAACTAGCCCAACAGCGCGGCCGACCTTTCTACCTAGCGGCCCGCGTCGCCGGCTCCATCGAGGGCTGTCACCGCATTGGCTACGACGTGGAAACTTGGGTAAAAGAAAACCTCGTCGATATCCTGATCCCAGCCGGTGCCGCCGGTACCGACCCGTCCATTGAAGTCAGTGCCTTCCGCGCCCTTTGTGCTGGCCACGACATCGCCCTCTACCCAGGTTTCGACGGCGGCGTCCCCGGCCCGGCTGTCGGTCCTGAAGGCGAAACGGCCTGCCACAACATGCGCACCAAAGCCACGGCCATGCAGTATCACGGCCAAGGCGCGACCGGCATATACGCCTTCAACTGGCACGCCGACCGCGATTCAAAGCGCGAGTTGCTAACCCAAGTGGGTGCGGTCCAGACCTTGCGCCGCCAAGACAAGCTATACAACGCCACCCACCGCTTCCGCCAGCACACCGGGGAGTGGCGCGGCGCGTACCAGCACGACCGGCTGCGCGGCACCCTACCCGTTCCCCTCTACCCAACTATGCAAGAGACCGGCCCGCACTTCGACCTCGACCTCGCCGACGACTTGAGCGCAGACCCACCGGCGACCATTACCCTGCGTCTGCGTCTGCAAGATTGGGTCGCTGGCGACGAGGTTCGCTGCTGCTGGGATGGCGAAGTCTTGGCCGACCCGGCTATCAGCTATTGCCACGGCGGCGACCCCCAACCTATCTCCGATGTCAGCGCCGCCGCTTGGCACAGCTTCGCGCTCAAGGCCGACCAAGCCGCTCGCGGCCTCCATCGCATAGAAGTCGTCCTCTTGCAACGCCATCCCCAACTTGCTTGCGACTTGATACTAACCGATGTCGAGGTATTAATCCGCTACGGCTAGGACCGTCTAGCGCCCGTAGCGCAGACCGAAGAAAAAACCCGGCCACGCAAAAAGCCCATCCTCCCACTCCTTCTCGTAGCGGCTGCCCGACTCAATCAGCCGCAAATGGCCGTCGGTCCACAACTGGTTCAGGGAGACGCCGCCAAACAGCGCCAGACGGCTGTGCAAAGAAATCCCCGTCTCAAGTTTAATCCGCGCCAGATAGTTGTCTCGGGCTAAGCGATCAAAGCCCAATTCCACGGCGGGCGGCCAAAACCCAATGCCCGCACTGTAATCGTCATCGAGGGCGCGGCTGATCCGGTAGCTGTGGACATCGAGGCCGAGGAAGAACCGCTGCCCGCGCTTCTGCACGCCACCGCCCACGCCCAGTGCCCAGCGCCGCTGGCCATCCTCGTCGGTAAAGCCAGTGGTAAAAGCGGTATAAAACGAGCGGCTGCCCGAGGCGATGGTGAACATGGTAAAGCCGATTTCGTCGCGCCAAGTGCTGAGGTTGAAAAGCCCGCTGCGCGAGTAGTTGATCAACCCGATGGGCAGGCCGCCCTCGATGTGGCCGGAAAGGTTGACCAAGCCCACCTGCCAACCCTTGACCTCGCTCGCCACGTTCAACACTCCGACCTGACCGCCCTTGACCTCGCCGACGAAATTGGTGACTCCGGCCACTTGCCAACCGCGAATTTTGCCGACGATGTTGGTCGTTTGCGCTACCTGCCAGCCGCGCACCTGAGAAGCGATGTTGATCAAGCCCACCTGACCGCCCTGCAGCGGTCCCATTGCCCAGTTGACGCCTACGACGGATGCCTGCCAGCCATCGACCTCTTTGAGCGCCAAGTTGCCCAACCCACCGATCTGACTGCCCGTCCGCCCACGCGCTTGGTTGACCAGCCAAGCGAACTGGACGCCGCGAAACTCCTCGTCCTGCGTATTAGTCAACAGCCCCAGCGACAGGGTGTAGCCCTCGCGGGTCGCAACCTCAATCTGGCGTCCCAAGGTAATCCTCCGCCCCGAGCCGCCACGCAATTTAGTGTCCTCTGGGGTCAAGACGCGGAAGTCGTCGGTACTCACCTTGGCGAACTCCCCTTCGGCCAAGACCAATTCGGCCAAGCGCCAGTCTTCGTCCCACGTTTCCAAAAACAGAGTATAATCCCCCGGCACCAATCCCAACTCGACCTCTCGCCCGGGTGATTTGTTTAGTTCGGCGACTAGGCGCTGCTGGCCATTGCGGATAGAGACCCGACCGGTGAGGGCTTCGTCTAGTGACAGACCCGCTGCGTTGCGGCGCACCTCGGTCATCACCACGCCGCCCGTGCCGCGCATCTGGCCCTCATAAGCAGGGTGTTGGGTGCCTCCCACAGTTCCAAGAGTCCGAGCCCGCGTCTCGTCGAATGCGAACTGGTATGCCTCGTGCAGAGTCACCCGGCCATCGCCGGTAACATCGGCTGCGCCGCGCATCCCAGAAATTAGATAGTGGGTAAAAAAGGACGCTTCGATCAGGTCCGACTCCTGCGCCGCTTCGTCGGCCGAACTCGACGTGAGAAAAGCATACCCCCGCATGTCAAAAGACTCATCGACCAAAAAGGGCGGCTTGGGCTTGCCGCCCTTGATGCGGGTTATGCTCCCGGAGTTGCAGGCGTCGAGAACGGCGATGCGGACGGCCGCGTTGGCCGTCTTCAGCGAGTCGAGCAACTGCTGATAGCCAAGGTGGTCGCCGGCCAACAGCAGGCCCTCTTCGTCGGCGTGGCCCGAGTAGTACAGCAGCACCTCTAAGCGGTCCTCCCGCCGGCTGGCCGCCTTTACCCGCCGACCGAGATCGGCCAGTCCCTGCTCAAAAGCAGCCAAATCGGGGTCGCGCAACAGCAACACATCGGCCGGATCCAAGCCCCCCATCTCCTGCAACACCTCGATAAATTGCTCCGCATCCGAGACTGCGTAGCGCAGCAATTCGCGATCGACCCCGCCGTTGTTGGCCCCCGCTGCCAGTATCAACCGGCGCACTTCCGCCTCCACCGGCTGGGACAAACCCGCCGCAACGACAACGACCAACAAGGTGCGCACCAAAGACATGAGTACAACTCCTCAGAGACGATAAGGAGACCACAAGGTCGCCCCTACAACGGCAATACGACGCCCACTCATCGTCGTTGGTTGCAACCACCATCGTAGGGGAAACTCTCGTGGTTGCCCTAGGAAGGGCTAGGGTTTCCTAGGTTTTTTTACGGTAAATCGATGCAAGCGGACGTCATCACCCAACGCCACATCGCCAGCGGCCAGCTTGACTTTGACCGCGGCTAGGCCAAAACGGCGGTCAGCCGCCACCAAGTAAAACCGCTCCCATAGCGGCGCGTCGTCCAATTCGTAGGCAACGTCGAGGGTATCTTTCGCTGCCAGCGGCACGGCCTCTGCTCCAGTCGTCGGCAGGTGTTGAGTTACAGTACCGCGCCCATCAACGGACAAGATTGCCCCGTACTGCAAGCCACCCGAGCGGTAGGCGAGCTGTACCACGTCCCCACTTTGGGCTAAGGCTTCGTCTTGCAGACGCTCCACACCGATGGCCAGTTTGCGGAAGACTAGCAAACGAGGCTCCTGCTCGCTGCCCTTGATGCGCGTCGCAGGTACTTCCGAAGTCTCTTGGTCATCAAGGAGAGTGGGTACCGCCACCACCGCCAGGATTAGGGCCACGGCCGGCACGGCCCAAAGGCGATACCCACTCCACGTTCGTTGGACGCGCCGGCCCTGCGCCCGCTTGAGTTTTAGCTCGATCTGGCCGCGCATCCATTCGGGTGGGTAGCGCTGATGCAATTCCTCATTGGAGCGCTCTAGGGCCGCTAGCCGCTGCGCGAGTTCTGGATCGTCCGCCACTCGACGGTCCAAGGCCGCCAATTCGTCATCGGTCCCCTCGCGCAGCAGGTAGCGCTCTAGCTGGTAGTCGCTTATGGGGTGCTTGTCTTGCTCGTTCATGGCTTCTCCATCTCTTGCAGCGATGCTCGCAGGCCGAGCAGCCGCTTGCGCACGCCGGACACGGACATGCCCACTTCCCTAGCGACCTCCTCCAAGGTCATGCCGTCCACGTAGTACAAGACGGCCATCGTGCGCGTTGACTCGAGTTGCTGGCCAAAGAGTTTGGCGAGCGCAGCGCGCGCATCTATCTGGCCCTCGGCGTCCTCCGAGCAGGCTATCTGCTCCAACAGCGTCGAGTCGGCCGTGGTCTTCCGCCGCCGGGTATCGCGGATGCGATTGAGGCAGAGGTTGGTGGCCATGCGATAGAGCAGGCTGGAGGGCGCGTCATCCCGCAGGTGGTCGCGCCGCGTCAATAGCCGCACAAAAACGTCCTGAGTGGCGTCGAGCGCCTGATCTTCGTCGCGCAAAAGCTGCCGACAACGACGCATGACCATCGGCCCGTAGCGACGGTACAGTGTATCTACGTCCATGTATTCCCTGGCGATGTTACTACTTAAACACCTGTGGTGGCGCGGAGTGTTACTTCTACTGCAAAAAATTATATCTCTACAAATTTACAATATGCTGCTTGCAGACGGCACCAAACAACAAGAGCCGACGGTCCATGGCCGCCGGCTCTTGCGATGCTTCCTGTTAAAGTTTTCCCCAGCTATTTTTCCTCGATAGCCGCGATCAACTCGGCAGCCCGCTGGCGCTTGTCGGGATCCTTGTCGCGGGCGATGATGCGCTGGAGCGCCGAGACGGCTAGCGGATCGCCTTGCTCGCCCAGTTCCAAGGCTTGGCGGTCGCGTTCCTCGTGATAGCTATTGTCGTAGTCAACCACGTCCAATTCGTACTCGCGCCAGTAGTATTGCAAGCGGTCATCGGGCCACTCGGCGTAGATGGCCTCCCAGGTATTGGGCTGGCTGTGCGGCAGCAGGCTGCCTGGGGCGATGGGATCGGCCACGCGCTGATAGCGGGCGTCGATGGACAGACGCAGTTGCTCGCCGGTGTTGGGAACGCCGCGATGAGGCGTCATGCTGTGGAAGAACAGCACGTCCCCCTGTGCAAAGGGGCCGCCGGTCCATTCAAAAGAGTCCGTGATTGCCAACCCTCCGGCTCCTAGCGCCGGCTGAAAATTATAAACGCCCCCCCGATGCGCCCCAGCAGCCACCTCCAGCCCACCCATCGTCGTCGGCAGATCGTGGAGTGGAAACCAAGCTGTATAGGTTTCAGCCGTCCCCTGAATGGGGATGAAGTCCTGATGCGGCGGCGTGGTAAAGGATTCGCGCTTGGGAAAGATGGTGCGGCCAATGAGGCGGGGATGCGGCAACACCGGGCCGTCGAACAGCTTTTCGAGCAGGCCGACGAGCGCGGGATGGTGCTGCAAGCCGTGGAATTCGGGCACCGCGTACATCCGGCTATAGACATCCATATACTCGGGCGTCGGCTCGACGCAGAAGCCATCTTGGTCGGCGATGGCGTCCTCGATCGGCGCGTCGGCCTGCACCCAGCCAGCGTCGCGAGCAATGGCCAAAAAGCGCAGCCTGAGCAATTCGAGTTCATCGGCGGGCAACAGGCCGCTGATAAAGAGATGACCATTGCGCTGCATGCGGTCGCGGAGCGCGGGTGGGTCGTCGATAATAGGAGTTGAGTCAATAAAGGTTGGCATAACGAAGACTCCCAAAATAGAGAAGAATGCTAACTTGCAGCGTATTTCCTAAATAGTACGGAGTTTTGCCAGAGACCAAAAGGTGCCGTCGGCCCCTCAACCAGTACGCGGGGCACTGGGGGAGAGTACGAAGCCTCATCATCTACTTCTCATTTTGATGAATAGATTCGCTTCAGTCTTCCCCAACTCAACCGCTCAACCGCCGTGTGAATAGGGCCTTCAGGCGCAAGCAACCAAGGATCGAATAAAACGAGACCCAACCCATCCTCGTCTTGGCCATCCCAGATCTTCTCCGCAATTGATGTGTGCTCATCCGTATCCCACCAGTTATATCGAGCGTCGATGGCATTGGGATTATCTAGTAAGATAAGACCTAACTGGGTCAGGAATTCATTATACTGGATGATAGGCTGGGCATCTCCGTAAAGGTCGATCGCAGCATACCCACCGGTAAAGCGATTGCCGCGAATGAGGGGGCGAATGAGGTCACCCCTTTGACTCGGTATGCTCATCACGCTGGCTTGAGCGGCGGCAGACCTGCCATCTGAGTTGTAATCAAACGTAAACCCTTCAATGGTAACTGAGTCTGCAGCAATGAAGATGCCGTGTGGAAATGAATTGCGAATGATCGTGCTGTCCGGTCCGGCACCAAGCAGCGTAACGCGCTCGGTGAGCATACTAAAACCGGCCACATAGTAGGTCCCCGCCGTGATGCGGATTGTATCTCCGGCACTCGCCAGGCGGGTAGCGACATCTATGCATTGAACATCGACGGTTCCCCTCTGCGATACCATTATGCATCCATTATCGGCGGTTCCCGTTTGCGATACCGTGATCGTCTCCGCCGCCAAGCCACTGGAGCCATCGAAAACGAAAACAAAAAGGACACTCCATATACATGACCTCATGGTATTCTTCTCCTCGTTGTAATAACTGGATACTCCGATACTCTTTCTGCACTTCCCAAAAATTATCCCCTCCAGCGCACGAGGCACTGGAGGGGACGTGTTCCCTGCGACGGGCAGAGACGCCCAGAATCATGGAGTAAGCCCTCTTCTTAGGCGGTAAAAAACGCCACGGCGGTCCAGCACAAAGCCGCCGCGCCCGCCGCCAGCGTCGCCTGCGGAATCTGCGTCTTGACGTGATCCATCAGGTCGCAACCCGTACACATGGAACTAAGCACGGTGGTATCCGAAATCGGCGAGCACTGGTCGCCGTACACGCTGCCGTCCATGACCGCGGCAAAACACAAGGTCATAAAAAGCTCAGGATGCGCCAGCCCATTGGAACCAGCCACCGCCCAAGCAAGCGGCATAGCCAGCGGAAAGGCCACTGCATACGTGCCCCAGCTCGTGCCAGTGGAAAAGGCTATGCACATCGTGAGAATCTGCAGCAAGACCGGCAGGAGAAAATACGGAATGGCCTCGCCGAGCTGTTCGACCAAAAAGATGCTGCCACCCGTCTCCTTGCTAATGCCGCCGATGGTGATCGCCAGTAGCAAAATGACCGAGCCGAGCACCACGCCCTTAAGGCCATCGTGGAAGCCGGCGATGAGGTCTCTGAGCGCCATGCCCTTGGCCAAGGCCATGCCCGCGGCCAACAAAAGCGCAACGCCAAAGGCCCACTGCACATTGGGCGATCCGCTGACGATAAAAGTGCCAACGGCAATGGCGATGAGCGTGCCCAACGGCAAGAAGAATTCGAGGACGTGCGGAGTGTAGCCTTCGGGAACGTTGCTCCCTTGCAGCTCCTTGGCGCTCAGCGGATCGGCACCGGGGGCGTCGAGCTCGCCAGTCGTGCGCGAGCGTTCCATCGCGGCCCTCAGTTGCGACCCCAAAAAGAGCGGTTTTTCAATGCTGAGCAGGAACGTGCCCAAGACGGCAAAAATGGCGTAAAAACAAAAGGGCACGCTTTGAAAAAAGAAGGCAATGCGATCAGCTTCAGTCGCCAAGAAACTGACGCCAGAGACGAAGATGAACGCCTGCACGTAGCCGGGCCAAGCGTTGAACGCAAGCTGGGACGCAATCGGCGAGGCCGTTGAATCCACCACGTACGCCAGCTCCTCGTGGCTGATTTTCTCGTTGTCGGCAATCGGTTTGACCGTGGTGCCGACCAGCACCGTGCTGACGGTCCCTCCCTGGAAGAAGATGACCCCGAGCAGCCAGGCGACTAGCTTGGCGCTTCTAGGGCCACGCACAAAGCGCACGGTCATAAACTCGGCAAAAGCCTGAGCCGCCCCCGTGCGGGACCATATTCCCATCAGCCCCCCCAATAGCCACAAGTAGAGCAGCAGAACTCCGGCTGCGCTTTTGGTCGCCAACGAGGGAATTAGTACCTCGCCAGTGAAGTCGTAGCGGCCCATCAGCAGAGCACCAGCGACGATGCCACCCAACAGCGAGGTGACCGGTTCTTTGGTCAGCCAACACAACAGCACGGCCACCACTGCTGGCAGCAGCGACCAATAGCTCCAGTGGCGTTTGGCTACCAATTTGTAGTAGCGGCCGGTCTCCGCCACGGAGACAAATTCTTCCGTGATCGGCGGTGTTGTCCTCGACCCCTTAATTTTGGCTGGGTCGAGTTGGGCTTGCGCTATGGGCACGGCCTCAAAATAGGCGGGTTTTTCGCGATAGATGTAGTATAGCTTGCCGTCGTCGTCCGTTTTCACGTCCAACTCGATCCGCTCAACCGTCCACGTCGGTGCCACATTGATACCTATGATCCAAGACGAGAGCAGGGCGATGGCAAAAATGGCGAAGTTGCGAATGCCTCTAGGCATGGGGTTCCTTTCGGTTTGATGGGTTAAGGTCGTTTATCCGCTCATATTCCCGACAGTTCGCTCGGCCCCAGATCTAGGTCTTGGCCGCGGTGATAATTGCGTCCCATCAGGTATTTGATATCCAACTCCACATCGCGCACAAAAATCTCTGGCAGGGCTTGGGCGTCCCGCCGCACCAATTCGACTGCGAGCGTATTGTTCCCCTTTTTCGGCCAGTGTTTGGCGTCCAGCTTAAACGCGTACCAATACCCCGAACCCGTGCGATAGCGCGGAGCCGACATCCGGTACATTTCGTTGATCTTGCGCAACAGACTGGCGGGCAACTCCCGGCCATTGAAATAGAACTTCAGCCGGTCGCGCTCGGTGTGGCCCATCACCCGCACCCGCAGCAACACTTCGTGTACCCGGCCAACCTTGGCCCAACGCCGCAGATCGTCGCTGACCGACAAGGTAATGGAAGCCTTGTGGCCCTTTTGCAAATAGGCCGGTAGCTGCATGGTCGTCCCCGGCTCGGTGGTGGGATTGGGGTAGCGCCCGGTCATGGTCGGAACGTAGTAAATTTTGTCGCGCGCGGCCATGACCTCTGAATAGGGCAGTTCCCGCAGTTTCTCGTAGAAGGAGGCTTGGTACGGCCAATTCCCAAACCAGTGCGCCAAGTACAGGCCATCGACGCCCTGCGCCCAGTAGTTGCAGGCGGCCCCGCGCACCATCTCAATGGTCGCCTCTCCCAAGCGATCCGAGTCCACGTGGCTTTGCAAGGCCGCGTGGACCCGACAGCCCGTGCCCTCGGCTGCGGCAACCAAGGGCCGGAAATCAACGGTCGAGTCCAGCAATTCCGGGCCGGAAAAAGCCTGACCGATTAGCACATCGACCAACCCTTCGCGCAGCCACGCTTCTACGTCCATGCCGACGGCATAGCACCCCTTGATACTATAGGGAATGCGGATGGCCAATTCGCGTTGCTTGCCGCTCCGCTTGACAGCGCGATACACTTTGCGCACCCACTCGGTCATAATCTCGCGTCCAGCGTCAACCTCGTCTGGGTGGAAGTAGTAGGGCTGGTAGTTCATCTGCAACTCAAAGCCATCGACCGGATATTTTTTTAGCGTCTCGGCAATCAGGGCAAAGCGCTCGTCGCGAACTTCTTTGTGCTTGAAGTCGAGACAGGTGTAGCCAGGATAGTCGTCGGGGACACCGTCTTGCGCGCCGATTTCGAGATGGGCGTTGTCAAAGCGGAAGTCCGAGCAGCGCACGTCCTCTTCCCTCGGCCCCCGACCCTGCTGTACCAACAGCGTCGGATACACCTGTTTGCCGTACTGGTGGGCACGGTCGCAAATCAGGCGCAGAGGATCGTGCCCCTTGCGGATTAGATCGCGGGCGTTTTGGTGGGCGCGACGGAAAATCAAATGCGGCCACCGCTTCACATTGTGCCCCCACAGCTCCCCGACCTCGGTGTCGTGCAGCACCGTGCGGCCATCGCCGAGACAAAACATGATGGCTTCAACCGGTGTACCCAACAGTTCGTCCACCCCCTGCTCGTATTCCTCCTTCTGCATCGGCGGCTCGTACATGTAGATCAGTGGATGCCGCCCATCGTGGTAAAACATGATTTTGGGTTTGGACATTATCTCGCTCCTTTAGGTCCAGTTGCGCGAATTGGGCACGGCCACCCAAGCCGACCCTTGGGCGACCGACTGTTGGCTGACGAGGCCGGGCAAGGTCATGTCCATCGCCAAGTCGATGCCAATGGCCGGCTCCTTTTCCCCGCGGATGGCCGCGACAAAGTCCTGAACCTCCCAATAGTCACCACCACCGTGACCGGCGGCGAGGGCTTCTGCCGGAGGATGCCGCCAATGATCGGGCAAAAATTCCTCTAGCGTCTCCAATGGCTCCCAGCGCGGCTGCTCACTGCGATTGCGCAGCCAGATTTTGGCCGTGGCCTCAAAGCCGTCGGCTGACTCGTACGCGCCATCAGTTCCCTGTAGCGCATAATGCACCATGTTGTGTGGCCGATCCGAGAGCATATCGACCCGGATATGGGCCAGCCCGCCACCCGACAGTCGGCACATCATGGTCACCGAGTCCTCCATTTCGTACAAATCGCCGCGCGGGTCGCGGTAGTGATTCCCAGTGCCCACGGCACAGACGGCCACCACCCGCTGCCCGACAAACCACGTCAGCACCGGCCCCAAGCTGTGCGTGCCATAGGTGCAGCCATTGACACCCGTCTGCCAACGCCGCCGCCAAGGCGTGATCTCGTTAAGCTGTTTCAGTTCGTGGATATAAGCCCCTTCGGCGTAGTACAGCTCGCCAAAAAAGCCGCGCTCGACCAACGCTTTTACCAGTGTGTTGGGCTTGGTGTACACGTAATTCTCGGCCATCATATAGACAGCTTTGCTGCACCGCGCCGCCCGCGTCAAATCGCAGCACTCCTCGACCGACACTCCAGCCGTCACCTCGCTGAGCACGTGGATGTCGCGCTCCAAGGCCGCGATGGACTGAGGCACGTGCCACGGCATGGGTGATCCCACGACGATCGCGTCCACCCCTCCAGAATCGAACATTTCGTCCGTATCTGTAAAAACCTGTTCAACGCCCAATTCGGCCGCGTGGCACTCAACCTCTTCCCGGCGGATGTCGCACAGCGCGGTAACTTCCGTGGCCGGATGAGCCAGCAGGGTGGGGATAAAGCCGCTTCCGCGACCAGCAGCCCCAATGACGCCAACGCGTATTTTGTCCATTTCTATATCTGTTTGACAACCGGCCTCAACAACCGTACTGTTGTAGGCCATTTTTTAACCCATTCCCCATAGGAGGAACCTCATGGCCACTATACCTAACATCAGCTCGGATATCGCCGGACCGCTCGGCGCGATTCACCTACCCCGCTTGTGGTCCAAGCTGCGCCTAAGCGCGGCTGGCGAATTGCCCGCGGACTACCCGGAATGCGGCGCAGGCTTCGATCAGATGGTCCTCGACGGCCTCAGCATCGACCGCGACGCGGCCGTGGCCTACGTCAAGGACAACAAGGCCAGCTACATCGAATTTGAAAACTGGGTCAAGGACCAGCGCGGCGGCTCCATTCCCCAGAGCGAAATCGACGCTTCCAACGCCGCCATCCGCGGCTACAACCACGACGACGAGACCCGCACCGACATCCTCGGTGCCGCTGGCCTCGGCGACGACGGCAGCATTCTCGACGCCGTCAATCTCAACAACCTCGACGACTGGACTGAACTGCACAACGCCCTGAGCTAACAGGACGTATCCCACTCGTCTGTCGGCCCGCTTCCTCTCGTTGGAGGCGGGCCGCTTTGTTGTTTGCCGCTCGCCTATTCATACCTCCTTTTGACGAGGCTGTCAACGCCCTTGATAGCCCTCTACTGAATTTGTACTTTGTGCCACTCACCCTCTCTGCGAAAGCGAATCTGCAATGAAACCCGATGTCGTCAAACTAACCAAAGCATTAGTCGCCTATCCCTCGGAAAGCCAAACCAGCAACGTCGAAGTCACCCAACACGTAGCCGGAGTCTTAGACCAGCTTGGTTTCCAAATAGAAGAGGTGCCCTACACAGATGAGGCAGGCGTGGACAAGCTCTCCATCGTCGGCAAGTTGGGCACCGGGGAGGGAGGGCTGGCCTTGATGAGCCACGACGATGTCGTCCCCGCCAATCCCGCCGACGGCTGGCACCGCGATCCCTACGACTCATACGAGGCCAACGGCAAGCTCTACGGCCGCGGCTCCTGCGACATGAAAGGCCCCCTTGCCGCTTCAATTTGCGCAGCCGCCCGTTTCAAGGCTGCCGATCTCAACGCTCCAATCTACATCGTCGTCACGGCCGACGAGGAGGTCCTCTGCGTCGGCGCGCAAAAGGTCACGGCCCATTCCAAGCTCTTTGCCGAGGCCAGCACTGGCTGCGGCATCATCTGCGAACCCACCAGCCTCCGCGTCGTCCACGCCCACAAAGGCTCGCTTGCCATCCAAGTCACCGCCAAAGGACGCCCCGCGCACACCAGCACCCTGAAGGGCACCAACGCCAACCTCAAGATGATTCCCTTTCTCGCGGAAATGAAGCGATTCAACGAGCGAGTGCTCAGCGCACGCCGCTATCGCAACGAAGAATTCGCGCCGCCGCATTCCGAGTGGTGCATCGGCATCAACGATCACAACCGCGCCACCAACATCTCCCCCGCCCAAAGCATCTGCACCCTCAACTATCGCCCCATGCCCGGCATCGACGTCGATGATATTATCGACCGAACCCGCAAAAGCGCGCAAAAACACGGCCTCAATTTCGAGCTCAAGCATTGCGGCGAGCCGCTCTACACCGCGGTGGACGCTCCACTGGTCCGCACGGCGCTCAAGCTAACGGGCCGTCGCAAGCCCACTACAGTGGCCTACGGCACCGACGGCATGGCTTTTTTCAAGAAGATGAAACAAATGATCGTCCTCGGCCCAGGCGACATCGCGCAAGCCCACACCGCCAACGAATGGATCAAAACCGACCAACTGCGCGCCAGCGTCGATCTCTACGCCCGCTTCATCGAGCATATCTGCGTGTAGGGGGCTGAATCTCAAGGCTAGCGACTTATGCGGGATTTGCTAGCAGAATATAAATAATGGAGATTCGTAAAACAGAGATATTCGCTAATTGGTTTGACAGTTTAAGAGATCGAAGGGCAAAGGCTCGTATTCAAGCGCGAATTGATCGCTTAGCATTAGGGCATTTTGGCGATGTAGCTCCAGTTGGAGAAGGGGTTAGCGAATTGCGTATTTTCTATGGTCCTGGCTACAGAGTTTACTTCGTGAAGCGTGGCCCAGCAGTTGTCATTCTCTTATCTGGAGGTGATAAGAACACCCAAGATACAGACATTGTCAAAGCCAAAGAGATAGCCAAGCAATTGGAGAACTGATTTATGACTATTAATACTACTCGCTGGGACTCGGCAGAGTACCTCAAAACGGAAGAAGATGTGCAATTATACTTGGAGGCATGCCTTGAAGAAGCTGGAGATGATCCCGCTTTTATAGCTCATGCCTTGGGTGTAATCGCTCGTTCTAAAGTGGGTAAGGCAGATATTCTATTGGATTGTATAGAAGAAATTCGCGACATTCCCGATATACATGGACTCAACGAAGACCCAGCTAAACTGGCAATCATTTTACGAATTTTGTATTCACTTGGTTGGGAAATTTTCAACCCTCAAGAGGTGATACCAGAGTATAATATAAAAGGTACAACGATAAAAGTTGATTATGCCTTGCGGGTCGGTCGACGTAAATTGTTCATCGAAGCCAAGGCACCAGAAGTAATTTTAGAAAATAGCCAAGATAGCCAAGATCAACTCCGCGATTATTCCCTTTCCCTTGGAGAACCCCCTCCCGACTTTGCCATTTTGACGAATGGAATTTTGTGGTGGTTTTACCTTCCTACGTATAAAGACTCTTGGCGAGATTGTAAGTTTTATACCATAGATATTTTGACGCAAGAAGTAGAGGATATCGCCGACAAATTCCATCTTCTTCTATATAGAGAAAGTATCGAATCTGGCATTGCTTTTGAGTACGCTAACCGACTACCTAAAGACATCACACAGAGTGAAGGGAATGCTGATATCAATAACTTCGAGGCGATGCTCAATGGTCAGATCAAAAATCTGGGTAAAGAATTCGTTCATAAAACGCAGGGACAGTTAGACAATACGCGCTACCACCGATGGTTCGAGAACAAAAAACCATGGGACGAATTTCGGTTATCTTATATGGTCCGCCTGGAACAAGGGGGTGAGCGTCCATCAGCCCTAATCGGCCTTTTTTATAAAACGCACGAAGCACACGGGACGCCCGGTCTCAGCGAATTCAATAAAGGTCTTTTTGAGTCTGTAGAAAGTATGGTGCAGGCCCTAAAGGTCTATGAAGATCAGCGTATGGAACCGCTTGATAGTTGGGGTCGTGACTGGAAAAAATTTAAATACGTCTATGTCAGGCGTAGCGCAGACTCTTGGGATGACAAATTTGCCAACACCATCGCCGAGACTCTCAGATGCTTCGTCGAAACCTATACTCCAGAAATAGAAGAATGCTGGTTTCAGTGCAATCAGCAAAACACTTAGCCCGCACCCCAGTAGATAGGTCACTATACTAACAATATTGTGTACGACCGATTAGCTCCGGGTATTCTTGATGAGATAAAGAAGAAAAATCCTGATCTAAAACACCGGCATCATCAGTGGTTTACGTCCGATCTTGGACATCCGAAACTTAAAGAACATCTAGTGGCCGTACAGGCTCTTATGAGGGCTGCTCCGAATTGGGATGCTTTTAAGCGTAGCTTAGATCGAGCCTTTCCAAAGCTAGGAAAGGAGTAGTTTAATCTTCCAGTGGAATAACTCTGCACCATTCTGAATGATCCTCTGAGGCTTGAGGCTTAGCCATAGCACCTAAGAAGCTGTCATAGGGGTCTGATTGGTCGTAATCAACCTGGTAGCCTATATCATCTAAGGCCGCTATGGTTAGCTTACTTAGAGGTGCTTTATATGGATACTCCCAACCGGAGATCATAAGTTCATCTCCTGTTAGCCACGACCAATGATTTGTGCCTTTTAAGAAGATAACGCTCCGGTCAGGATTCATGGTTTGTAGAATTTTGACTACGCTTGGGCCTTCATAATACCAACTGATAAATAGCGCTAGTTTGCAGTGCTTCTTAAAGGCGGGTATAGTACCAAAGCCTAGTACATGTACTATTTCATGTAAGACAAGCGCATCGAACATATCTTGATTTTTATCGAGAGCATGATTTTTATCGAAAACCTCTTCAGCGATAATGATCTGTCCTTCATAGGGCAAGCCTCGGCTATTGTTGCGTGCTGCCCAAGTCTCGCCCCAACCAATGTACTGTCCTAATGTATCGGATACACTCACATGTATCCGCACGTCATCTATATCACCTACATTAGGAAGGTCGTCCGTGATTATCGTTTCTAAGCGTTCCTTAGCTTTATGGGCTGAATGGATAAGACGGTCTGGAAGGTCTGACGAGTAGACTAACTCAATGTCAAAGGACTCATCGGTTGCAACTGTATCGGTTGTATCAGAGCTATCTGTGAGTGCCTCTATAATGTCAATGTACCAAGCAGGCTCAGTGGTGAAGTTCTTGCCGTAGACCCATGCTGACGCGCCGTCTGGGTTCTCAGCACGGACGGCCCAACGATATTCTGTATCAGGCTCAAGGTCGTAGATGGTATTGTACAGCCGTATGCCCTTGTGAGGCTCATTTGTCCAACGACCTTTAAGAGTCTTATAGTTCACGTCATAGTCTGTAGCACCTTCTACCGCATCCCAAGCTACACGTGCCGAGGTGTCCGTCAAAGTCTCTACACGTAGATTGGTAGGTACAGTAGGAGCATCCGTCGTAGCAACAACCTTAGTAGCTGGTCCTATAGGCGCAGGTTTGTCCTTAGAACAAGCAAGGATAATAGTGGAGATGAAAAAAAACAGAAATCGCCAAGCCATGACGTGCCTCCTGTATAAATTGTGGAGGTACGGCCCGGCTTGTCTGGTTGCCGGGCCATACCACGAATCCATGCAGAAGCATCAGACACGTCTGCCTATTCGCCTACGTATAGGGAGCTACCCTATATCGTTGTTGTCGGCTATTCTATTCAGCAGATAACCCGACATACGGGCTTCTGCATGGAGATTCGTGGTAGCGGAGAAGATAAGATCAGGGAAGTATATGTCAAAGCAAAAAGGAAGAACTTGCGCTGAGAGGTGAGAGTAGGTACGGATACGGTCTGTGCAATAAAAAAGCGGATCGTTGTTGTGAACAACGATCCGCCTAAAAATGGCCCCTTAGCTTAATTGGATAAGCGGCCAGTCGCTTGGAGAGCCTGCGGATCAAGCACCGACTCAAGCATTTCGCGTTGCGATCACAACTCTATCTCAAGGCCCTGCGATGTGCCTTTGAGGAGCTACAAACGCCCAAAACTGCGTAATCAATAAATAAGTTAATCCCAAAAATCCACCCCAGCCAGCTTCCGCCCCACACCCGTCAACTCAGCCGTCTTCTCTTCGTGGTGCTCGCGTTCCTCGGCGTAGCGCCCCAGCCCGGACAGCCGCCGCTGCCAAAAGTCCGTGCGCAACCGCCGCGCCTCTTCGCTCTCACCGGCTGGACTCATGGTGATGTACTGCGCCACGCGAGGCATGTCTCCACGATTGACGCTCGCCGTATGCGGCAGTGCCGTGCGCCAGATAACCAAATCGCCCGCTTCGGCACCAACGCGCCGCGTTCCCAAGGCCAGCAAATCCTGCTCGCGGGGGTTGGCCCCCTCCGGCAGCTCGTCGAGCCACGCCTCTAAGCGCTGGTGGAACCCCGGCACGCAGATAAAGGCCCCCTGCTCGGCCGGCGTGTCGCTCAGATAGAGTACGCCCTGTACCCCAAAGGACAACGGACGCTTATCGAAGGACGCATCCCAGTGCAGATTGTGCTCGGGCGCATCCTTGTCTAAGGTCGGCGGACTGATGCTAGCTCGGTCGTGGCTGACCCACAGCTTGTCCGTGCCCCAAATCTGGCTAAAGGCCCGGTGGACCCGAGGGGCCGTGCGGTTGTCCCACATGGTCTGGTGGTGGTAAATCTCGACCATGATGCCGCGCCGGTCCTCTGGATACCAAGTCTCGGGATCGTCCGGGTCCATGCCCGTAAACGCCCACACCGCCCGCCCAGTGCGCTCGGCTTGGTCGCGGTCGATCACCTGACGAGCGACCACGTATCCCTGTTCGGCGAAGAAATCCAGTTCTTCCCTGCTCAAGACATCCATGGCGTTTTCCCTTGTTATAACAATTTGCGCGCGATGAGCTCCTCGGCGATTTGCACGGCATTTAGGGCCGCCCCTTTGCGCAACTGATCGCCGCTGACCCACAAGTCTAACCCAGTCCCCTCGGGCCGCGAAATATCCTGGCGAATGCGCCCGACCAGCACCTCGTCGCAGCCAGAGGCCTCAATCGGCATGGGGAAATAATTCTGCTCGGGATCATTCACGATCCGCACGCCCGCGGCCTCGGCCAAGATAGCTTCGGCCTCGGCGGCCGGAAAGGGTTCGTCAAACTCCACGTTGATCGCCTCGGAATGCGCCCGCAGCACGGGCACGCGGATGGTCGTAGCCGAGATCTGCAGCGCGTCGTCGTGAAACATCTTGCGGGTCTCGCGCACCATTTTCAGCTCTTCTTCGCAATACCCATCCGGCCCAACAGCCGAATCGTGCGAAAACAAATTAAAGGCGATCGGATGCAGGAATTCAGCCGGCTCGGCCTTTTCCCCTGCGAGCACTTGCCGCGTCTGCGCCGCCAACTCCCGCATGGCCCCCGCGCCCGCGCCGCTGACGGCCTGATAGGTCGAGACCACAATGCGCTTGACCGGACGCCGCTGATAGAGCGGCCAGACCACCACGTCCATGATGATCGTCGAACAATTCGGATTGGCGATGATGCCGCGATGCGCTGCCAAATCCTCGGGGTTGATCTCGGGCACCACCAGCGGCACGTCCGGGTCCATGCGATAGGCCGACGTGTTATCGACGACCACCGCGCCCGCGGCCACCGCGTGCGGGTTAAACCGCTTGCTCAAACCACCCCCGGCCGAGGCCAAGACGATATCCACGCCGGCAAAGGAATCCTCGCCGAGCTCCTGCACCTGAATCGAGCTACCGTTAAAGGAAATGGCGCGCCCAGCCGAGCGGGCTGAGGCCAACAGCCGCAGCTCGCCGACGGGAAAGTCGCGCTCGGCGAGTATTTCTAACAGCACCTGCCCTACGGCGCCAGTCGCGCCCATAATAGCCACGTTGTACGTGTCAGTCACCTTCATTTCTCCGTGAGATAATCCATCAATACATGTCCGTGCTCTACCTGCATACTACCCTGCTCGGCCGCCCGCTCTCCATAGGCTTGCATCGAGTCAGCCTCAATCCCCGTCCCCCACAGCACAAAGGGCACTGGCTCGCGGCTGTGGGTACGAAGCACAATGGGCGTGCGGTGGTCTGGAGTGAGCAGCACCCGATGCGGCCCCATCGACTCTAGCCCCGCCAAAATCGGGCTGACGACGCGGGAGTCAAAATCCTCGATGGCCTGTACCTTGGCCTGCGGGTCGCCGTTGTGTCCAGCTTCGTCCGGGGCCTCGACGTGGACATAGACAAAATCGGCATCTTGCAAGGCCGTCAGCGCGTACTCGGCCTTGCCTTCGTAATTAGTGTCGAGATACCCAGTAATACCGGGCACCTCAATGACCTCTAGGCCCGCGCTCTTGCCGATCCCGCGCACCAAGTCAACCGCCGAGATAACGCCGCCCTGCAACCCGTAGCGCTCCGACAAAGGCGTCAACCGCAACGCGCGTCCAGATCCCCACAGCCATATCGCGTTGGCCGGCCGCTCCCCGCGAGCCGAACGGGCTGCATTGACCGGCGCGGCCGCGAGAATGGGGCCAGCCGCATCCATGAGGGTACGAATTTTCTCAGCCCCTGCGCCCGTAGGCTCATGCGCGGCCATGGACTCGCCCATGATGTCGTGCGGCGGATAGGCCTCCACTTCTTCCGGGCCGCGTTCCCACACCAGCAAGTGGCGATAGCCCACCCCGGGATAGAAGCGCAACGACGGCGCTCCCAACTCAGCCGCCAACGCCCCTACCAATTCGGCCGCTTCTTCGCTGTCAATATGACCGGCGCTGTAATCAACCAGCACGTCGCCTTCTCTGTAGATCAAGTTCATGCGAAAAGCCACCCCGTCGTCGCCCAAATCGACGCCCATGCTCGCAGCTTCCAACGGCGCACGGCCCGTGTAGTGTACCCGGCTGTCGTAGCCAAAAATTTCGAGGTTGCCGATGTCGCTGCCTGGATGTCGCTGCGCCGGGATCATCTGGACCAATCCCCCAGCCCCCTCGCGGGCCAAGCGATCCATGCAGGGCGTGGCGGCCGCCTCCAACGGCGTCTGCCCGTCCAGTTCGTCGAGCGGATAGTCCGCCGCTCCATCGGGCACCAACACCACGTAGCGCACGCTAGAGATCCTCCATGCGGATGAGCTTGACCGCCCCCTGCACGGCATCGAGTGTGGCCACGGCCTGCTGCGCCCGCTGCATCGCGGCTTCGCGCGCCTCGTGGGTGACGATAACCAACGGCACCGAGCCACCCTCAAAGTCGCGCTCCTTTTGGATGACCGAGGCAATGCTGATGCGCTCCTCAGCTAAGATGCGCGCGATCCCCGCGAGCACCCCAGGCTGGTCGCGGACTAAGACGCGGATAAAGTAGCGCATCTGCACGTCCTCAATGGGCACGACCGAGACGGCGTCCTCACCCAAGATCATGTCACCAATGGACGTGCTAGCACCAGCGGCCTTGCGCTCGACCAACTCGACCATATCCGCCACCACCGCGCTGGCCGTGGGTAGCTGCCCGGCACCGCGGCCGGAAAACACTTGCGGCCCCACCGCAGACCCCTGCACCTGAATGGCATTGAATTCGTCGTGGATGTTGGCCAACAGCGCGTCCTCCGGCACCATGGCCGGATGCACCCGAGCCTCGACGCACCCGTCCTGTTGCTTGGCAATAGCTAGCAGCTTGATCGCATACCCCAACTCGCGGGCGTATTCAATGTCCCGGCTCTCGATCTGCTCAATGCCCTCGCAAAACACGTCGCGGCCCGTACCCGTGCAGTGAAAGGCAATGCGGCAGAGAATGGCCAACTTCTGCGCGGCGTCCATGCCGCTCACGTCCATAGTTGGATCCGGCTCGGCGTAGCCTTGGTCCTGAGCCTCTTTGAGAACATCGGCGTAGTCGCCTGCACCGCGACTCATCCGCGTGAGCATGTAGTTGGTAGTGCCATTGAGAATGCCGTACAGAGACTCGACCCGGTTGGCGACCAAGCCGTTGCGCAACGAGCGGATGATGGGGATGCCGGCTGCGACGCTGGCTTCAAACATCAAATCCGCCCCATTGGCCAGCGCCAGCTCAAAAAGTTCCTCGCCCCGCTCGGCGAGCAGGGCCTTGTTGGCCGTTACCACATCCTTGCCCTGCCGCAGGGACTCGCTCACCCACTCAAAGGCCGGGGGCGCACCAGTCAATTCCACCACCAGTTGTACATCTGGATCGGCGACGACCGCACTGGCATCCGCAGTCAACAACTCTGGTGCTATGACGGGTCTGCGCGGCTTGTCCAAGCTCCGCACGGCCACGCGCCGCAACGCAAAATCTACGTGCTTGCGCCGCCGCAGCGACGCGGGCGCATCCTGCAACAGCTCAACCACACCGCTGCCGACCGTGCCCAAACCAATCAATCCCACTCCTACTGGCATGTCTTTGCCCAATTCCTTGTTTCGCATCAAGTTAAAAGCCCTAAATATAGAGGGCAACGCGCTTTTTTGGCAAGGTGCGCGCCTCGGTGGATGACCGCACTGAGATAGCCTATATTAAGGGCACACACGACGATTGGAGCCGACCATTATGGACCTCAAAGCCTTCAAACTGAGCCTGCAAGAACAAACCCCGCCGGAGACCTCTCAAGCCCTGCAAGCCCTCTGGTACGATGCCAAGGGCCAATGGGACAAAGCCCACGAACTAGCCCAGCAAACGCCCGACCCCATCGGCGCTTGGGTCCACGCTTATTTACACCGGGTCGAGGGCGACGAAAGCAACGCCGGCTATTGGTACCGGCGGGCGCAAAAACCCCACAGCGAGGCGTCGCTGCCCGAAGAGTGGGAGGAAATCGCCAGCGCCCTGCTCAGCGACTAAGGCATCCCCGCCAAGTATGGGTCAGTTCCGCGCGGTCTTGCGAATTGGTCCAGGTCACGATGGCTCCTCGCCCCTCCCCACGGCTCAGTCGCCGCGGACGCCCAACATGCAAAGGAAGGCTGGTTTGGGCACGATCTTGTTCAAGAGCGCGTCGGCCAAGCGCCAAGCTGCATAGGGCCAGCCAGCACTCAAGCCAGGAAATCCCGCCAACTCCAGCAGTTTGTTGGTCGTCAACCGCACCGCGCGTATTTCGAAGCCCTGGCCTTGGAGATAGGAGGCGAGCGTCTCCTCGTCAAAGCGGTGGAGATGCGCGTTGGCTGGCGTTAATCTATTGCAGTGAATACACAAGTGCTCGACAATGATCTCGCGGTACGGCACACTCACCACCAGCCGCCCCCCCGGACGCAACACCCGCCGCGCCTCAGCTAGGGCCGCGTCAATGTCTTCGAGATGTTCGACCACTTCGGAAAGCACTACCGCATCGAAACACTCAGCCGCAAAGGGAAGATAGTACAAATCGCCAACCTGATAGGCTGCTTCCGCAAAGCGGGCCTTGGCACCGGCTACCCCCAGCCAGCCGATGTCCATGGCACAGACTAGGGCACCTCGGCGATGGCAGTACGCCCCCAACCAGCCCGATCCACACCCGACGTCGAGGACGCGTTCGCCACTGTGCAAGTCGAGTAGGCGCACGAGTGTCTCCAGCCGCCGTTCTTCCGAGGCTCGACGCCTCGGGTCCAATGCTTGAGGATCGACAATCGCCTCGGCATCGGCCTTGTAGTGTACCTTGTAGTCGCTGAGCTGGCCTTTTGGGTTTGTGTTCATTATCGACGGTCTCTTGACAGCAGCGGCGTAGCCCCCATACTATGCCACTCGTTACTCTTAAAATGGTCTAGTTCTCAGTCTTCGCATCCTCTAAACAGGCTGGCAATAAACCACTAACCACGGATCAAATTTTCCATGACGATTAAAATCGGCTTTGTCGGCACGGGCGGCATCGCCAACCACCATCTGCGCACCCTCGCTCAACTCGACGAGGCCGAGCTAGTTGCCTTTTGCGACGTAGTCGAAGAAAAGGCGCTCGCCGCGGCCAGCGAGTACGGCGGCAGGGCCTACAGTCACTACGAGGCCCTATACGACAGCGAGGCACTCGACGCAGTCTATATCTGCCTGCCGCCTTTTGCCCACGCCCAGCCCGAGTTGGCGGCCATTGAGCGCAGCTTGCCCATTTTCGTCGAAAAACCCGTGGCGACTTCCCTAGAACAAGCCCGCGCTGTTGAAGCAGCCCTCCGCGACCAAAACCTGATCAGCGCCGTGGGCTATCACTGGCGCTACATGGATACGACCGCCAAAGCAGTCGAACTCCTCGGCGACGAGCCGGTGGGGTTTGCCCTTGGTGCTTGGACTGGCGGCATGCCCGGGGTGTCTTGGTGGCGGGTACTGGCCGAGAGCGGCGGCCAGATCGTCGAACAAACCACGCACATCTTCGATTTGGCCCGCTATCTACTCGGCGAGGTAGAGAGCGTCCACGCCATGGCGCGCACCGGCCTGATGGAAGACGTCCCCAACTACGATGTCCACGACGCCTCTGTCACCAATCTCCGCTTCCAAAGCGGCGCGGTGGCCAGCATCACCTCGGCCTGTATGCTCTCCGCGGGCGGGCATGTGGGCTTGGACCTCTACCAGAAAGACCAAGTCCTGCGCATCGCATCCGGCGCGCTCACCATCGACCGCCCCAGCGGCCAGGAAGCCGTCGAGCAGGGCAACAATCCAACCCAAGCCGAGGATCGCGCCTTTCTCCAAGCCGTACAAACCGGCGATCCCACGGGCATCCGCTGCGACTACGCCGAGGCGGTCAAGACCTTAGTCGTAACCCTCGCGGCCACCCAATCCGCGGTGGAAGGACGCGTCCTCTCGCTTTAAGCTACTCGTCTTCGATCAGATCGAAGTCGTGGATGTCCTCGCCGGCCTTGGCCGAGAGGATGTCCAGCGCGGCGCAAGCCCCATCGCCAGCAGAGATAATGGCTTGGATTTTCTTCAGGCGGGTGCTCCAGCCAATGACGTATAGCCCCTCGACCGAGGTGCGGCCATTGCGATCGGCCGCCAACCCATCGGCTTCTTTGGCCACGCCCAAGCTTTCGGCCAGCGGGTTGCTCGGCCCGGTAACCAAGATCAGATATTGAGACTGGTGGCTTTGGCCATCAGCGGTTTCGACGACAAACCCTCCCTCGCCCTTTTCGACGCTGCTGACTTCGACATCCTGAATCTCCCCGCCAAAGCCGCGCACCTGCTCGCGGCCGATCTGCTGGAACTCGGGTCCGGCAATCTTGGGAATGCCCAAATAATTGTACAGCATGGCCTTGTGCATGAGCGTTTTGTCTTGTCCAAAGACGGTGACGCTCATGTCATTTTTGGCGAGAAAGAGCGCGGCGCTCAATCCGCCCGGCCCATCTCCAACGACGATAACATCCGGCATTGCTCAGGCTCCTTTGGCTGTTGGTTAGAGGGCGCAAATAAGGCCGCTGGCCTACGCGATGTCAACCTTACCACGCGAGTACTATGCCTTGAATGGGCACGGATATTGCTCTTCTAATCTCAGGCGCATTGACACCGCTCCACGCCATCCTGTACCTTCCAACCCGAGGAGACCGCCTGCTATGACCAATTCCCCTTTAACCCCCGAAGAGCGTCTAGCCAAGCTCGAAGGCGTGTACAATCACTTGGCTACCAAGGCTGATATGGCCGAACTCAAAGCCGAGTTCAAGACCGATATCGCCGAACTCAAAGCCGAGTTAAGCAAGGAATTCACGAGTCAGATAAAGGAAGTTAGAAAGAGCTTGAACCAATTACAGGGGGGAATCGCCGTGTTGGGCGTTGTGGTGATTTTGCTACAATTGTGGACCAAACTAACCAGCGGCTAACCATCCGAATTACTCGCCCTCCAGCTCAAACACTAGCTCTGGCACCACTACCTCCCAAGCATCGCATTTCATACTGTCCCGGTACTGCGGCTCCGACGCTTCGCGGCTCCAAGCTACGACGGCGAAGACCGTGGCGGACCTGCACCGCGTTCCCGGTGGAGGTGCAAACGCTCGGGCAAGACGCCCCACCACCATCCCTGACCGGTCCAACAATTCCCAAGATCCAGTTTTGGCAATCCGCGTTTTTAGCTGATCGCCGGGCGACAGAGCGGCAATCGCACGATGCACCGGATGGTTGACGTAGAGACGTCCCGCGAAGCTCAGATAGACTTCGCGCAGGCTTGGCCGTCGATATTGGCGTGAGAGTTCCGGAATTTCCGGCTGCTGCTCACCGGATGTGCGGCGCAAAACCGAGCCGTTGTTTGGAAATGTATATGGCAACGAGTGCAAGCGCCCCAAGTACGCCGGGGGGTCAGGCTCTTTTACGAAATTAGGCCGTGTGGTACCTCCGGCGGGGCGCGATCCTTGAAAACGCACGAGCGCAAGGGTCTGCTGGGCGCGTGTCATGGCCACATAGTAGAGCCTGCGCGGCGCGTCCGGGTCCTCGCCCCTGTCGACATTGTTCCAGCCTCCATCAAGCACGGCCACGTGATCAAACTCCAATCCTTTGGCGCGGTGCGCGGTCAACAGCAAGAGCCCACGCTGGCGGCGGCGTACGTCTCGTCCCCACTCAGCCAACCACTCGATGAAATGGTCCACCGGCATTTCCGCGTCGCTGGTTTCTAGGGAGTGCTCGTCTAGGGCTTGCCGCAGCAGGTCATTCCATGTACTGGGCGTTTGCGCATCCAGCCAGCCGCTCAGATCAGCACTACTCACGATCCGGGTCTCCCGTCCTCGCAGCCATTCAACAAGCGTTCGGGTTTCTCGTAGGTGCCAGAAGCTCGGGATTTCTTCATTCCCCATCTGCACCGGGATACGGTGGACTTCGCAGAAAGCACGTACCGGATCCAGATACTTCCATTCGCGTGCGATCACCGCGCACTTGGACCAGTCCCAGTCCGGTGAGAGAGCGGCGAGGCGCTGCAACTCTGTCATCGCAACCTGCGCTTGGGAGACTGGGTCGGGGGGCGCTGGCAGAATCTGCACCCGACCTTGAGTGACCGAATCCAGCTCACTCCAGTCGCCGCCAGGCGGATTCTTCGTACGCGCCCGGTCGATACTGATAGGATGTCCAGTTTTCATCCGTTGTCGAGCAGGCTCGATCAACGCATTGGCCGCTGTAATGATGTGGCCAGTGGAACGGTAGTTGTCAATCAAGTAGGTGGGCTTCGGCCCGTAATCCGCCTCAAAACGACGGATAAACTCCACCGAAGCACCATTGAAGGCGTAAATGTTCTGGTCGTCGTCGCCTACTGCGAAGAGAGTGAGCTTGCGATCCTCATCCTTTAGGGTCCGTCCGGCTAAAGCCGATATCAACTCGTATTGATCCGCACCGATGTCTTGGTATTCGTCCACGAGTATCCAGCGGAAACCCGCGAGGAGTCGTTCCCGCTGATCGTCAGCTTCCTCCGGCTCCAGCCCCTCGCCGCGCAATAGTGCCACTGCTTGGCGCAACACCTCCCGGAATGCACCGTCGTCAAGTTGCTTCCTTTCCCGCTCCTGGAAACTGACGCCGACCAGCCGCATGGCCAGCGCGTGACAAGTAAGCACGGTTACCCCACGGGCATCGTCGCCGATCAAATCCATGAGGCGTCGCCGGATCTCGACCGCCGCGTGCCGATTGTAGGCCAAGGCTAGGATGCCGCGGGGATTCTCGCGCTTTACGCGCACTAGGTAGGCGATACGATGCACTAGCACTCGCGTCTTGCCGGAGCCGGGACCAGCGAGTACCAGCACGTTTGTCTGCTCCCGATCATCCGCGACGATGCGTTGCTGGATGGGATTCTTAAGGCTTTCGACGATGGCCCGCCACGATTCGGGCGTGGTCTCCCGTGTAATCTCCTTGTCCCGGTCTGGCAGCCAACGGCGGAGGAAATCCTCCTCCTTTAGGCTGAAGTAGTCCATGGCCATACGCATGGCATCGGTTATGGCCTCGCAGCCCCGTTCCGCGAACTCCTTCATCACGTGGATCTGCAGTACCTTCCCCTTATAGTGGAGCTTAAGCGGCTCAAAGTCGGCGTTGGCGAAGCCGCGTCTTTCTTCGGCTAGCCGGATGGTCATGGCTGGACGAAATACCGCTAGACCTTTGTTCAGACGGATGACCTCCTGTTCGTGTAGCCATAGGAGGGCACGGTCTAACAACCTCTCGGGGTTCCTACTCTTTAGAAACAGGTCTGACGTGACCGCGTCCAATAGCTTGCCGAGGGTAGTCTCAGCCAGAAGGTCTGTGCCCCGGCTCCCGGGCGGCAGGCAAGCGAGCAAGTGATGCAGTAAGAGCTTCGCCCCATCGCGTCGGCGCGACGCGAGTTCCTCCAAATCCGACCACTCACGCCGCAACGTCACCTGCACCGTCTCCGCATCCCGCTGTTGCATCCCGATGCTACCGGTGCCGCCCTCTTCGCCGCGCCCGTCGCGGGCGATACTGCGGAGAATGCGCCGTAGCCGTTCCGGCAGCGGATCGGTCACTCCCGTATCTCGCAGAATTTGCGCGGCGACGCGCAAGTGCAGGGGTGAGGTATCTCCCTTGCCCATATCCGGAGCAGTCTCGCGCATCTGCGCGATCAGGGAGGTCTCCAACTCCGCCGCCTCGTTAAACCGCTTCTGCGAGTTGCGCGCCACCCCCGCGTGGACGAAAGCGGTCAGTGCCGTATCGTTACTAGCGATGCCCAGCCGTTCCAACTCGTACATAGCACCGCGTACACCTTCGGCGCTCAGGCCGGATACGCCCATTAGATCGTCAGTGGAGATGCCCTCATCGGGATCGGCATCGATCAGCATCTCGGCTATTTTAAGCAGCCGTCCCCGGTAGTCGTCGGTCACGGATGCCTTCTCCAATCGACTGCGTGCTTCCTTCACCGAATCTACCCGGAGAGACGAAGGAAACACCTGCACTTGGTTCTCTTCACGGGTCAGCAGTACCGCCTCCTCAAGCCAAGAGACGGCGGTCCGCACACGGGTATCGTCGGTGGTTGAGTCCCGCTCAAAGACCTTTTCCTCGTCCTCGCCGAGGATCTCGCCGGCGGTAGCCACAACCTCGCCACTCATACGCTTCTTCCGATCCAAGTTCCACAGCGCTCTCAGCACCCCGTGAATCTCTCGCCGAGTGAGCCGCGAACGCGCCGACATGGAGAACTGTCGCTCCGCATCGACCGTCTCGTAGAGCAGTACGCAGCGCGCCATCTGCCGGTCGCGTCCGGCGCGGCCCGCCTCCTGCAGGTAGTTCTCCAATGAGCCTGGGATGTCGGCGTGGATCACCAGCCGCACATCCGGTTTGTCGATACCCATACCAAAGGCGTTGGTGGCCGCAATCACGCGCAGTTTGCCGCCGATGAAGCGCTGCTGCACATCCTTCTTGGTCTCCGGAGGTAGCCCGGCGTGAAAGTAGCCTGCTGCAACCTCCTTATCCTGCAGAAACTCCGCTACCTCTTCGGTCCGCTGGCGCGTCGCGCAATAGATAATGGCACCTCCGGGCATATCCGATGGCAGATCGGCCATAAGAATCTGGTGGATATGCGAGAACTTCTCTCCGACAGTCGTTGGCACTACTGTGAACTCCAGATTGGTGCGATGGGCACCGCCGTCGAAGACTTTCAGACCTACATCAAGTTCGTCCCGAAAATGTTGCTTGACGTCCTCCACTACGTCGGGTTTGGCGGTCGCAGTCAGGCACAGCACCGGTGGGATCGGATCCCTTCTCGCCTTTTCGCGGATGAAACGTCCCACGTAGCGATAATCCGGCCGAAAGTCGTGCCCCCACTTCGAGAGACAATGGGCTTCATCCAGCACCCAGGCCCCGATCTCGCGTTGATCAAGCGCACGGCGCAGGGAACGGTTGCGTAGTTGCTCCGGCGAGATGATGAGAATACCTGCATCCCCCAAGCGTACCCGATCCAGTGCATCGGCTCGCTCGGGCATAGACAGCAACCCGTTGATAGCCACGCATGAGCCGATTCCATGAGCCTCCAGCCCCGCCACCTGATCCGCCATGAGCGCGACCAAGGGCGAAATCACCACCGTAAGAGCTCCAGTCTTATAGTAGCGGGACAGAGCTGGGATCTGGTAGCAGAGCGACTTGCCGGTGCCGGTGGGTAGAATCCCCAAAACATGCTCCCCGGCCATTGCCGCCTCGACGATGACCCGCTGCATGGGCCGTCCGTCCTCGTCCATCGGCTCTGGGCGAAAATCGTCAAATCCGAACCACCGCTTAAGCTCCTTGCGAGCGTTGTGCCTTTCCCGACACCAATCGCAGTCCGCCTCGCCACAGGACATATCCCGTAGTCGGCGAACCAATTCACCGGCTTCTGGAAACTGATGTCGAACCCACGGCGGCATCACGGAATTGCCGCCGGAAACTGACAGCCAAGCCAGCGTGTAAGCCAGCGGCCAGCCGCTTTGGGCAGCATTCTCGATAATATCCTGACCGCGATTCTGGCAGGCGATGCCCGCAAGCCGCTCGCGGATTCTTGCGTTTGCTGCCGCGTCGGTGGGCCGGAGCTTGGACCGTATGGCGTCGAAAACGGCGTCGAATCCCGCGCCATCGGGTCCCGTGCAGGTCAGCCAATGCCACGCGGCGAGCAAGCCACGCGGCGCATCGCGTAATGCGGTCTGCTGATCACCGAAGACATCTAGCGCGAGCCGAGCGTCGAGTTCCGGATCGTTCAGTCGCCCGCGTTTGAGCTGTCCATCCTGATAGTGCTTGACGAGGTGGTGATAGGGATTGCGAGGAAAGGCGAGGGGGTTGAGCCGCAACGTATCCACCGCCGGCAGCTTCAACAGCCGGAGATCGGGCTTTGCTGCTTTCAGATGGGGCAGATCGAAATCGATCAGGTTGTGGCCAAGCAGAAAGTCCGCACCATCAGCGAATTTGTCGAGTTCTGTCAATGCTGCCGCTAAGTCGCCCCCTTGGAAAACCAGCGGTTGATCGACATCCGGACGTACCGCGGCGAAGGCATGAATGCGGCAATCCTGCTTGCCGACCTCGAGGTCGAGCGACAGGCAACGAGACGAAAAGTTGGAGTCCATGTTCAATAACCGGTGTATTAGCCGTTGCTTTGCCTTGCTTCAAGTAACCTACGCAGTTGCCCCACTAGATAAAAAGGAATCGAGACCAATTCAAAGGACTGGTCCGCCATCTCGGGCAAGGCATAGCTGGCCGTATGCCAAGTAGGAGGACTGCTGTTTACGCGCACCCCTATGTTCTGTGCCTTGGTCCTGAGAAAGACCTGCAACGACTTGAGCGTGCCGGTCTTGCCCGCCTTGACTTCGACGGGAATGATTTTAGTACCCATGCTGATCGCGTAATCGACCTCGGCATTGGAAGACGGCTTCTCCCGCATCCAGAAAAACAGCTCCGGCCGGACGAAGGAAGGCTGCCCATAGAGCAAATGTTGTCCGACAAACTGCTCGCAGACACTCCCTTGGTTTACCTGCAGCACATCCGTTGCGCTGGCAAAGTCCAGCAAGTTGAGGCCACAAGCACTAGACATCAAGCCAACGTCGAGGAACATTGGCTTGAACACAGTCTCTTTGATTTCCGCCCGCAGCGGAACGCCGTTGCAGGCACTGTGATGGACGCGCCAAGCGACCAGGGCCTTGCACAACAACGACAAGGCATGGGCCAGATTTCGCGCCTGATCGTCCCGGTCAATATGGGCGTATTTCAGCCGCTGACCGATCAGTAGCGGCAGGCGGGTGAACACCTTGCGCAGCCGGTCGGGATCGGCTCGGCGCGCGTATTTGCCAAAATCCTCGGCAAAGGTCTCGAGGATCGATTGTTTCTCAGACTCAGTATCGGCAAGCGACGCGGACCGGGTATAGGCAAACACGCTGGCAGGCATCCCTCCCACCACTAGGTATTCCCTCACGGCATCCAGTAGCTGACGGTGTAAAGACTCGGGTATGGTGGCAGGGAATTCAAAGGAACGGAGAAAAGAAACGAGGCGCTCTTTGCCTTGGGCCAGCAGAAACTCCTCAAAGGTCATAGGACCGAGATACAGGTATTCAATGCGGCCGACAGGCACGGCAAAGGATGGCTCTGCCAGCGCGAATTCGAGCAGTGAACCCGCGGCGATGACGTGAATATCAGGGCGCTCCTCAAAGAAGTAGCGCAATGCCTCAAAAACCTGTGGAGCCGCTTGGATCTCGTCGAGGAACAGGAGCGTTTCCCCGGGGTTGATAGCTGTGTTGTACTGCAACTCGATCAACGGGAGAATCTGATTTGGGTCTTTGGACTCAAATAGCTGTGCCAGTTTTGGTTGCCGCTCGAAGTTCAACTCTACCGTATTGTGGAAGCACTCATGGCCGAATTGTCGGATCAGATAAGTCTTCCCCACCTGCCGGGCTCCCCGAACCACCAGCGGTTTGCGCTTTGGTTTGGTCTGCCAGTTCTTCAGATCACAAATTGCAGCTCGAAACATTTCATTCCTATACGCATATAATACAACCGTGATAAAATTCTTACGCGCATATTTTTATAGGGTTAAAATATGTACGCATCGCAAAATTGCGTCAAATCTTTCAAGACATACGGGATGGAGGTTGACCGCGAATTATGCTCCCTTATGTTTCTTAATTCACCACCGGGACGCCGCAATGCCAAGCATTCAGGTGCCTATCAAAACGCTCCCAATCGCGGGCACCACTTGCCTTATGTCCAAGCGATTGCAGCGTGTAAAGATGCTTGGGATATTCGAGTGCTAATCGAAATTCAACATGGCCGTGTACAGATTTGACCAATTATCCAATAAGGTACCTAGCTTGATCTCCCCTACAGACGACGCGCTCGTCGCACGCTGGCAGCGCGAGACCGCTCCCCTCTTGCCGCTCCTGCACGCCTTCCACGACCGCGACGGCTATTTGTCGGAGGAAGCGCTCAAGGCTGTATCAACGGGCCTGAAAGTCCCCCTCGCCGAGCTTTTCGCCACTGTCACCTTTTACCACCACTTCGCCCGCCAAGCGCCCGGCCAAAGTGCCCCGCGCGTCTGCACCGGCCCGATCTGCACGCTGCGCGGAGCCGACGCGCTCTGTGCCAGCCTCGCCGACGCCACGCCCATGCCGTGCGCCGGTCGCTGCGACGATCCCATCCCGGTCATCAAAGGCCATCAAGTGCTGGTCGGTACCGACGCAGAAACCCTTGCACCCAGCCCCTCGCCCCTGCCCGTGCCCAATCCCGGCGGGTACGAAGAATGCGTCTTTTCCGACATCCGCACCCCCGGCCGCGCCACCCTATCCGGCTATCGCCAAACCGGTGGATACCAAGCACTGCAACAAGTCCTCGCCGGAGAACCAGCCGAGTTGGTAGCCCTCATTGCCGACAGCCAACTCGCTGGCCGGGGCGGCGCGGGCTTTCCCACCGGCCAGAAGTGGCAGGCTGTTGCCGAGGCCCCGGGTGAGCCTAAAACCGTCGTCTGCAATGCCGACGAGGGGGAACCGGGCTGCTTTAAGGACCGCGCCCTCCTCGAATGGGACCCACACGCAGTCATCGAAGGCATGCTCCTAGCCGCGTACGCCACCGGCGCTACCCGCGCCTTTGTCTATCTGCGCTACGAATACCCGGAAATCAACGCCATCCTCGCCGACGCGATAGCCGAGGCTCGCGCCGCTAACTTGATCGGCGAGCACATCCTCGGCAGCGACTTCTCCTGTGAACTCCACATCCGCCGCGGCGCTGGCGCGTACATCTGTGGCGAGGAAGGTTCCCTGCTCAACAGCCTCGAAGGCAAACACCCCTATCCGCGCAATCGCCCGCCCTACCCGGTGACGCACGGTTTTGAAAACTTGCCCACGGCCGTCAACAACGTCGAAACCTTGGCCTCAGTGCCCCCAATCGTGCGGCGCGGTGCGGCGTGGTATCGCTCGCTGGGCCTCAACGGCCACCCGGGCACCAAGGTCATCAGCCTCTCGGGCGACGTGCAGCGGCCGGGCAACTACGAAATTCCCTTTGGCCTGCCGCTCAACACCTTGCTCCACGAGTGGGCCGGTGGGCCGGAGCCAGACCGTCAGATCCAAGCAGTCACTATGGCCGGCATCTCGGGCGGCTTTCTCGCCGGCGACGATCTTAATACTACTCTCGACGAGCCAGCGATCCGCGCCCGCGGATCTATGCTCGGCGCGGGTGGCATCATGGCCTTTGACGACCGCCGCGACATGGTGGACATTGCCCGCCAAGCCATGGCCTTTTTTGCCGAAGAGTCCTGCGGCAAGTGTTTCCCTTGTCGCATCGGCACCCAGCGGCTGACTGAGCGGCTTGATGGCGGCGGGCCTGCGGACCTAGCAACTTGGCGCTCCGAAGTAGCAGACATCGGCGACGTCATGAAGTCCACTAGCGCCTGCGGCCTCGGCATGGCCGCCCCCTTTATCACCGATAGCCTCCTCAAGTACTTTCCAGACCAAGTAGAACAGCGCGTCTGCGCTTGAACGAGGGCCTTACATGAATACCAATGGTAAACAACACACCCTGACCTTAGACGGCGAAGAAGTCGCCTTTGCTCCCGGCGAGACCCTCTACGAGGTCGCCGAGCGCCATCGCCGCGACATTCCCACCCTCTGCTACGATCCGCGCCTAGAATCTTTTGGGGCCTGCCGGCTCTGCGTGGTAGAAGTCGAAGGATCGCGCAATCCGGTCGCCTCCTGCACGTCGCAAGCTGCGCCCGGCATGGTCGTCAAAACGGCGACCACGGCCATTGAAAAGCATCGCAAGACGCTGCTAGAAATGGTCGTCTCGGAAAACCGCGAAGTCGAGGTGGATCCCCTGCGCGGGTACGCTTCGCAAGAGCTAACCGACCTCGCCGATCGCTACCAAGCCCGCTCCGGCCGCTTCCAAGGCGCCCAATCCGGCCAAGCGCATCCCACCGACGACAACCCCTTCATCTTGCGCGACTACGACTTGTGCATCTCGTGCAACCGCTGCGTCCGCGTCTGCGCCGAGCAAGAAGGCGACCACGCCATTGCCGCGATGGGGCGCGGCTTCCACAAGCAGATCACCACCGAGTTCAATGGCCTGCTCAAGGATTCGTCCTGCACCTTCTGCGGCCAATGCGTCCAGACCTGCCCCACCGGTGCCCTTGCCGACAAAAAGGCTTTGCGCGCCGCCGACTTACCCGGCGAGATCGAAAAAACCCGCTCGGTCTGCCCGTACTGCGGCGTTGGCTGCTCAGTGGATCTGCTGTCCAAAGAGGATAAACTCGTCGGCATCCAACCGGCCATGGACGGCCCGGCCAACGAGGGCGCGCTGTGCATCAAAGGCCAGTTTGCCTTTGACTTCGTCCAGCATAGCGACCGACTCACACAGCCCCTAGTCCGCGGTGAGGACGGCCAGCTTCACCCCACCGATTGGGACACCGCGCTCGACCGCGCCGCCGATGGTTTTGCCAAGGTGCTCGCCGAGCACGGCCGCCACGCCATCTACGGCGTCGCCTCCGGCCGCACGCCCTCGGAGGCCAACTACTGCCTGCAAAAATTCATCCGCCGAGGATACGGCACGCACTACATAGACAACTGTAGCCGTGCCTGACACGCCCCTACGGTTGCCGGTCTGGCAGCCACCATCGGACGCGGTGCCATGTCGAACCCCTTGGCCGACATGGATAAACCGGACCTGATCTTCTGCATCGGCACCAACATGACCGAGTGCCACCCGGTCGCGGCCACGCGCATCAAAAAGGCCCTCAAGCGCGGGGCCAAGATGATCGTCGCCGACCCGCGCAAGACCGACCTCGCGGATATGGCCGATTTGTACCTGCCCATCCGCGTCGGATCGGACGTGGCCTTGCTGTTGGCTATGGCCCACGTGATCGTCCGTGAAGACCTAGTAGATCGCGCCTTTATGGAAACGCGCACCGCCGACTTTGAGCAATTCCTAGAGCACGTCGTCGAGTTCACTCCCGAGTGGGCTTCGACCATTACCGAGGTGCCCGCCGCAGACATTGAGCAGGCCGCCCGTTGGTACGGTGCCGCCGATAAATCCGGCATCTACTACACCCTCGGCATCACCGAGCACATCTGCGGCGTGGACAACGTCCAAAGCCTGTGCAATCTCGCCCTGCTGACCGGCAACATCGGCCGCGAGGGCACTGGCATCAACCCCATGCGCGGGCAGAACAACATCCAAGGCGCCGGCGACGCTGGGGCCGTTCCATCCAATTACCCCGGCTTCCAACCTACTGACCAACCTGAATACAGAGAAAAATTCACCGCGCTCTACGGCCGGGAGATGGACCTCGACAAAGGCATCACCAAGGTCCAAGCACTCAACCGCTGCGGCACCGAGATTTTTGCCATGATCATCGACGGCGAAAACACCCTCGTCTCCGACCCAGACCGCCATCATTGCGAGCACGCCCTCAAGAGCTTAGATCACCTCGTGGTCATCGACATCTTCCTCACCGAGACCGCGGCACTGGCCGACGTGGTCTTCCCCGCCAGCGCCTTTGCCGAGACCGACGGGAGCTGCGCCAACACCGAGCGCCGGGTCCAGCGCCTGCGCCGTGCCGTGCCCCCGCCCGGCGAGGCCAAACCCGACTGGTGGATCATAAGCCAACTCGCCCAGCGGCTGGGCTTCAATGGCTTCGACTACACCTCGGCCGAGGACGTGTTCAACGAACTATGCGGCCTCTCGCCCATTTACGCTGGCCTCGATTGGGACCGGATCGACAAGGGCGAGTACCATTGGCCCGTCCCCGAAAAGGACCACCCGGGGACGCCAATTTTGCACGAGGGAGCCTTCAGAAACGGCCGTGGCCTTTTCAAAATCATCCGCTACCGCGACCCAGCCGAGACCATTTCGACCGAGTTCCCGGTCTGGCTGACGACCGGCCGCCGACTCCAAGCCTACCACACCCGCACCCAGACCGGCCGCTCTCAAGGAATCGACTATCTGCTCGCCGAAGAGCGCCTCGAAGTCCACCCCGAAGACCTCGCCGATTGGGGCCTCGAAGACGGAGGTTTGTGCCGCCTGTCCAGCGCGCGCGGTGCCATTGAAATCCGCGTCAAGGGCACCACCCGCTCGCCGCGCGGCACAGTCTTTGCCAGCTTCAGCTTCAACGACGTGCCAATCAACATCCTCACCGGCTCCGGCTACGACCCCGTCACCCACACTGCCGAGCTCAAAGTCTGTCCGGTCCGCATCGAGGCGCTGGTTGAAAATGAGGTCGCTGGGTAGCTTACAATGGAAGGCGACGTGACGGACTCTTACAACCCACCGCCGAATAGGAAATAAAAATGTTGGAAATTCACAAGCATTACGTTCTCGATGAGAACCAAAATCCAATAGCCGTGCAGATTCCGCTGCCGGAATTTGAGCGTATAGAAGAAGTCATTGAAAATTATGGTCTTGCACAGCTAATAGATGAAGCGCAAGACGAGGAACGTCTTACAGGAGAGGATGCCTATAATCACTATAGAGCACTAAAAGATGGACTGGAAGGTTGATTACACAAAGACATTCTTGAAGGAACTCGCATCTCTTCCCAAAGACGTTCAACACCGGGCAGAAGACATTGTATTTCATCAACTTCCTTTCACGAATCCCTTTGAGGTAGGATATGTGGAACGCATGAAGGGATACCGAAATAAATACAAGATCCGTATGGGCAACTATCGCATAGGACTCACAATAGACCAAAAGAACAGGGTCATTACCTGCCAACGTATTGCCCATAGAAGAAACATTTATAGGATATTCTCTTAGATCTTCGACGACATGCCGCTCAACATCCTCACCGGTTGGATGCGGCAATTTTACGTGACCTATCGGGGCGATGAAAAGTGCCACCACTGGTGACACAATTACCATAGACGCACAACCTCATCATCCTATCGCAGAGTAAAACCCCGGAAGAACGCGAGTCTTATTTGCAGTGCGAGTCCGCTGCAAAAGGAGACAGATGAGCTTTCGGAAGTGCTCTTGGTCCGTCGGCATACAAGGGCAACTTTGACGCCCCATCGCTCTTGGCCTACTGTTTATGGCCCTTACCCCGACAGGAGCCTACGCCATGAGCACCTCTACCCTACCCCTATTCCGCGACCAAATCCCCACCGTCGTCGCCGAAGAAACCTCAGCCCAACAGCTAATCGTCGACGACTGGCACACCCATCTCCTCGGCCCCCAAGCCGGCCCACAGCTCTGCCTGTACGGCATCGACCAGCAACTCACCTATCACTACGTGCGCCGCAAGCTCTTTGCCGCCGGTCACATCGACCCGGCTACCTTTTACTCCTGGAGCCTAGAACAACAAGGCGACTTTACTTGGCAAAAGCTCTTTGCCGACGCCGCTTCCGATCCATTCGACGAAGGCTGTCGCGGCGTGGTCGTCGCACTAGAAGCTCTCGGCCTCGACTCCAATGCCACCACCCTCGACGAAGCGCGCCAGTTCTACGCGGACACCGCCCCGGAAGAAATCCAACGCCGCTGCATGGAACTAGCCGGCGTCCGCCGCATCGTCGGCACCCAGGACGTATTCAACGACCAAGAGCGCGCTTACTACGAAAGCGGCGAGTGGGACGAGTGTTATCTGTCCGGCTACCGCCTCGACGAACTAGTCTTGCACTACCCGCGCGCCGCGGTGAAGCTCAACGCCTGGGGCTACGAAGTTGGCAACGACCCCAGCCAACCCGCCACCGCCCATGCGATCCGCCGCTTCCTCGCCGACTGGTACGACAAGCTGCACGGCGTCGCGTACGGCGCGTGCTCGTTCCCGCCCCACTGCCAAGTCCACGACCTCAGCGGCCTAGAAGGTGCCGTCCTCCACCACTCCGTGCTACCAGCCCTGCGCGAACTCAACTTGCCCTTCTTCATGATGCCCGGTCCCATCCGCCAACTCAAGCCCGAGTGGCGCGACGCTGGCGACGGCGTGGGGCTGGCCGACATGTATCCCTACCAGCAGCTAGTGCGCCGCCATCCCGACAACGCCTTCTTCATCACGCCGCTCCACAACGCCAACCAGTACGACGCCAGCGTCCTCTCCTGCCACAACGACAACATCATGGTCATTGGCCACTGGTGGTTCAACTACCATCCGGGCTTGGTCGAACAGGACCTGCGGATGCGCTTGGAGATGACCGGCGACCGCTTCATCCCCTTTAACTCAGACGCCCGCGTGCTGGAAAACCTCATCCCCAAGTGGCAGCGCTTCCGCGACATCCTCGCCAACGTCTTAACCGAAAAATACCAAGACCTGCACGACGCCGGCCGGCAAGTAACCCGCGCCGGCATCGCCCAGACTCTACAAACCCTCTTCACGCCCAACCGCTTTTCCCAACTCACCTGAGCAGGCTCCCGTGAAAATCAAGGAAATCCGCGCCGCGCAAATCGCACTCAAGCCTCCCCAGAAGACAACCCCGCGCCCCGCCCAACGGCCCGACCACTCCCTACAACGGCCACTCGACCGCTACGACCGCTTCCGCGCCGACCGCTCTGGCACCCCACCGTGGCACCGCATCGCCTGCGTGGTCACGGCTGAGGACGGCACTTGGGGCCTCGGGCTGACCGTCCACTCGCCGCCCGTGCTGCCCATCATCAACGATCACTTCGCTTCCCTGCTCACCGGCGAAAACTGCATGGCCACGGAAAAGCTATGGGACGTCATGGTGCGCTCCACCGCGCCCTTTGGCGGCCAAGGACTGGCCAGCTACGCCATCAGCGCCGTGGATACTGCGCTGTGGGATCTCAAGGGCAAGCTGCTGCAAAGACCTGTGTACGAGCTGCTCGGCGGCCCGCAAAAGGACAAAATTTTCTGCTATGCTTCTGGATTTGAACAAGAGTGGTACATGGAGCTAGGCTTTAAGGCGACCAAGCTCTTTACCCCGTGGGGCGCAGCCGACGGCCTCGACGGCCTCAAGAAAATCGAGGAACTCGTAGCCACCACGCGCCAGCTCATCGGCGACAACATCGAGCTGTGCCTCGACTGCTGGCTGTCGCAGGACGTGGAACACCTAGTCCGCCTCGCCGAGATGCTCCGTCCCTACCGCCTAAAGTGGATCGAAGACTACCTGCCCGCCGACGATTGGATCGGCTACGCCCAAGTGCGCCAGCGGCTTCCTTGGCAAACCCTCGCCTCGGGCGAGCACTGGTACTTGCCGCGCACCTTTGCCCAAGCGCTCGACGGCCGCTTCGTCGATATCCTGCAACCAGACGTGCTCTGGGTCGGGGGCATAACGGCTGGAGTCAAAATCTGCCACCTCGCCGAGGCCGCAGGCGTCTCAGTCATTGCCCACGCTGGCATGAACTACCCCTACGGCCAGCACCTTTCTTTTGCCATGCCCGCCATCGTCTGGGGAGAACGCTCGGAGAGCGTGTCCCCGCCCGGGGTACCCCTCCACGAGATGACCCTGTTGCCCGGCACGCCAGCCATCCAAGACGGCTACCTCGTGCCCAGCGACGCGCCCGGCTTTGGCATTGAGGTGGATCTGCCGTGGCTTGAAGGAGTCGCGGTCTGAGGAACACCGCAAACGGGGGCGGTCCCGATTATGTGGGGAGAAAACCATACTTGAGCAAAATTCTCGATTTTCGCAGTGATGCCTCAAGCCAGCCGACGCCAGCCATGCGCCGAGCTATGGCTGAAGCCCAAGTGGGCAACGACGATTTTCGCGACGATCCTACCATAAATCAGTTGGAGGCAAGAGGAGCGCATTTGCTGGGCAAAGAAGCGGCGCTCTTTGTGCACAGCGGCACCATGGCCAATCTAACTGCCGTGATGTCTCACGTCGAAGCCGGTGCAACAATCCTCGTGGGCGAGCGTTTTCACATATTCGACTACGAAGGCGCGGCAATGCGGCGAGTCACTGGCGTCGAATTTGCACTAGTGGCGGACCAGACGTGTGCGGGCAGTACGCGGCTGCTGGTCGAAGAACTGGAGATCAAAGGGCCGGAACCGAGCCTGCTTTGTCTGGAGAATTCCGTCAATACCCCCGGCGGCACCTTGATTGAAATGGATCATATGAACGAGTTGGCGGGGTGGGCCGCGGAACGCGGGATACCAGTGCACCTCGATGGGGCACGGTTCTTCAACGCCTGTATCGGGTTGGGCGTTGAGCCCCAAGAGTTGGCCTCCTGCGCCGATTCAGTATCCCTAGGGCTATCGAAGGCTCTAGCGGCACCATGCGGATCCCTGTTGGTCGGTTCGGGCGAGCTTATTGAACAGGCGCGGCACAATCGCTGGATGCTCGGGGGCAACTGGAAGCAGGGCGGAGTAGTGGCCGCAGCCTGTCTGGTGGGCCTAGATACCATGGGCGAGCGCATGGTGCAAGATCACGAGAATGCCTCGCGGCTGGCCAGAAAGCTCGACGCCATCGAAGGGTTGGCAGTCGATCTCAGTCGAGTAGTGACGAATATTCTCTACATGCAAGTGACAGAGGATCGCCTAGATCTAGCAGCCTGGTCGGACTTTATGAGCCGGCACGGCGTATTAACCGGTAGATTCGAGCCGGAGCGATTCTGCCGCTGGGTGACACATCCAGACATAGCGGCGGACGACATTGACCGCGCTGTGGAGTTGGCGGCCGAAGCAGTCCACTGGGCCTTGGCACCATAGTCGCACTGGGACGGAAACTTAATATATTCTATTCTAACTGCATCCCAACGGAGGTTTTAACTAATCAATGAACGGCTACACACACCACGAACTCCTGCCCCTCGGCGAGGATCCAACCCCCTATCGCCTGCTGACCACGGATTGCGTTTCCACTGGCGAATTTGAAGGTCGCCCGATCCTCAAGGTCTCGTCCGAGGGCCTGACCCATCTCGCCGACCAAGCCATCCGCGACTCGGCCCACCTGTTGCGCCCCGGCCACCTAGCCCAACTGCGCCGCATCCTCGACGATCCAGAAGCCTCGGACAACGACCGCTTCGTCGCGCTCGACATGCTCAAAAACGCCAACATTGCCGCCGGTTGGGTACTGCCGATGTGCCAAGACACTGGCACTGCCATCGTCATGGGCAAGAAGGGGCATCAGGTGTGGACCGAAGGCGACGACGAAGCCGCGCTCTCGGCTGGCATCGCCAAAGCCTATCAGGAGACCAACCTCCGCTACAGCCAACTGGCCCCCCTGAGCATGTTCGAGGAGCAAAACACCCGCACCAACCTCCCGGCCCAAATCGAGATTTTCGCCGAGCAGGGCATGTCCTACAAGTTCATGTTCATGGCCAAAGGCGGCGGCTCAGCTAACAAAAGCTACCTCTTCCAAGAGACCCGGGCTTTGCTGACTCCAGAGCGGCTGCACTCCTTCATCGACGACAAGCTGCGCATGATCGGCACGGCCGCCTGCCCGCCCTATCACCTCGCCTTGGTCATCGGCGGCACCTCAGCCGAGCACACCCTCAAGCTGGCCAAGCTCGCCAGCACCCGCTACCTCGACAGCCTGCCGACCCAAGGCAACGAGTACGGCCAAGCCTTCCGCGACTTGGAGATGGAGGCCGAGGTGCTCAAGCTGAGTCAGGAAATCGGCATTGGGGCGCAGTTTGGCGGCAAGTACTTCTGCCACGACGTGCGGGTGGTGCGGATGCCAAGGCACGGAGCTTCCTGCCCGGTCGGACTAGCCGTCTCCTGCTCAGCCGACCGCCAAATCCTCGCCAAGATCACCGCCGAGGGTCTCTTCCTCGAAGCCTTGGAGACCGAGCCGGTCAAATACCTACCCGAGATCAGCGACGAGGAACTCGGCGGTGCCGTCGTCGATATCGACCTCAACCGGCCAATGGACGAAATCCGCACCACCCTCAGCCAACATCCGGTCAGCACCCGACTCTCGCTGACCGGCCCCATGATCGTGGCCCGCGACATTGCCCACGCCAAGCTCAAGGAGCGGCTCGACGCTGGCGAGGGCCTGCCCCAGTACTTCAAGGACCAGTGCGTGTACTACGCCGGTCCGGCCAAGACGCCCGAAGGCTATGTGTCGGGATCGTTCGGGCCAACGACGGCCGGGCGCATGGACGGGTACGTCGATGAGTTCCAAGCGGCTGGCGGCAGCATGGTCATGCTGGCCAAGGGCAACCGCTCGCGCCAAGTCACCCAAGCCTGCAAAAAACACGGCGGCTTCTACCTCGGCTCCATCGGCGGACCAGCGGCGCGGCTAGCCCAAGACTGCATCCGCAAGGTCGAAGTGCTTGAATACCCAGAGCTGGGCATGGAGGCCATTTGGCAAATCGCGGTCGAGGACTTTCCCGCCTTTATCGTCGTCGATGACAAGGGCAACGACTTCTTCGCCCACTTTATGCGGCCTGCTTAGTAGGTGCGCGTGAAACTCGCAAACAAGGTAGCGGTCGTCACCGGCACCGCGACCGGCCTAGGCCGCGCCACTGCCATCGGCGCGGCTCGTGAAGGAGCGCAGCTCGTCCTCGCCGACATCGACGAGGCTGGCGGCAAAGAGACAGCCCAACTAATCTCCGACGAAGGCGGCACAGCTCACTTCGTACACACAGACCTGAGCCAGTCCGCAGACGTTCGCCGCTTGATGGACACCGTTGGCGAGCACTTCGGCCACCTCGACATCCTGATCAATCCGGCGGCCATCCTCGTCGATGCGGGAACGCGCATCGACGAATATTCCGAAGAATCTTGGCGGCGAGTCATCGACGTCAACCTCACCGGCAGCTTTCTGCTGTTGAAGTACGCCGTTCCCCTGCTACAGAAGGCGGGTGGAGGCGTGGTTCTGCTCGTCATATCTGGTGCTGGCGTGTTGGGTGGCAGTGCCTCCCTGCCGTACGGATCGAGCAAAGGGGGCGTCCGCGGGCTAGTTCTGGTGGCCCGTGAACAGCTCCGTCCCCTGAATATCCGCATCCACGCCGTATCTCCGGGAGAGATGGCAACGAACATGAAGCTGGGCGCAATCCGCGAGATGGCCGAGAGAGCAGGCCGCTCCGCCGACGAAGCAGAGCGGGAATCGCGCCCCGGCCTGTCGCCGCCCGAGGATTCGGCCGCCAAGCTCATTGATCTCGCCTCCGACGCAGGAGCAGCCGCCGGTGACGCTGTGACTATCTTCGACGGCGACTGGGATATCGAGACCCACTCCTTGAGGATTCCGTCCGACCGCAGGTTGCAATAGGGATCGACGCCACACCGCGCGAGGAAAGCAGCATGAAATTCAGCGAGGAACAATTAGATCAGTACCGCACTGAAGGCTACGTCATCGTCGACTGTCCGTTCCCCGAAAGTTTCACCGAGGCGTGCAGGGCCGCGGTCGAAAAGGCTTCCCAAGATCCATCAGAAGGGCCGGCAGACGGTAGCAAGAGAAATCACTTTTACCTACGGCCGCAGGTGGAAGATTCGTACTGGTGCGCCCTCGATCACTCCCTGCCGTTCATGCAGATCATCCTGCACCCCGAAATCATCGAGCTCGCCCGTCAACTGAACGAGGACCGCGATATCTATCTGCGCAACGGCGGCATCAACGAGCAGGCCCCGGATCGGTCAGTCGGCTGGCACATCGACGGAGGTCCGGGCTGGGCAGAGTTTATGCACTACTTCTCCGGGGCGTCGCGCGCAAACGGGTGTCTGCGCATCGTTCCAGGCAGTCACACTGGACCGCCCACCTCTCTCCAAGAGACGGCCGCCAAGCTCAGGGATGAACGGGGAATTGTCGGTTCGCAGGCCGATGACGGCTGGGAAGACGTCGCACTCGACGACGAAATTTCCCTAGAGGTCGAACCCCACCAGCTAATCGTCCGCCACGCCAAGCTGTTTCACTCAACCTGGCTCAACCGCACCAGTGCCTGCCGGTACATGAGCCACTGGCTGTTCCATCCGCACGCGATCGACAACCATCGCTTCACGTGGGGGGATTACCTGACGCCTGAGCTGCTCGATGCGCTGAGTCCCGAGCAGCATGAGGTTCTGTGGCTGGATCGCGAATTCGACATCGATCCAGCATATGATCGGGAGCGGTCGCGCGAGTTGGGACGAGTGACGTGGGGAATCGTCTGAACAGCGGGGGCAGTGCCCGTGGATTTCCGCTCAATCACCCCGGAATCCAATTGTGAGTGACTGATGTTACGAACAGGTCCTACGGTATGGGATGCTTCGCTTCGCTCAGCATGACAAGGACCGGCCCTTTCCTTTGCCTGTCATGCTGAGCGGAGCGAAGCAGAGTCGAAGCATCCCATACCCAATACTCGTGCGTAATGTCAATGCGTAACATAAGAATGTGATCCAGCCCTCGCAGAGGCTACCCACCGGCGGTTTTTAACCGCCTTGCGCCGTAGGCTCGCCTACGCGCTCGGCCCGTTCCCATTCATCGACCAGTTCGACCATGTCCGCGTCCCCGCGGATCGCGTCAAAGGCGGATAGCTTGCCGAACCAACTCCGGCACTGGCCGTTGGCCACGAGTCGGCCGTAGATGTTGCCCAACCGCTCCTTCCCCTCCGCCACCTGCCCCAGCGCCACGAGTGCGGCGGCCAGATAGATGTCGCCGCGATTGGCGAGCCGACCGCCCAGTTCCTCCTCTTTGTGCAAATAGCGCAGTGCCTCCGAGTAGTGGCCAGTTTCGCAGGCAGATTGCCCGGCGATGGAATAGGATCCGGCACTCTGGTGCTGGTCGAGTGCCCAGTCGATTTCGGCGAAAATGTCCGCAGTTGCGCGCCCCGTCTCGTGCCTCGCCCGTAGGATGCGGTCTGCGAGTGCGTAGCACACCGTCCACCAGCGGAAGTCGTCGCCGTTGTGCGCGCCAGCGTTTTCGTCGCTTTCTTCAGTGAGCGCCAAGGGCCGGATCTGGAGGCACGGGTCGTCGGCAGGCAGGGCCTTGGCCCAATCGACATAGGCTCGACTGTGCTCCTCCACCTCGTCCCACCGACCCACTTCCCGGTACTGGTTGGAGCAGATGCCGTAGTATTGGAAATATTCCTCCACCGACCACTCGTCCTCGCTCTGCACCTTGAGTGCGTCCAACTCGTCGAAGACTTCTTGGCTCAATCCCAAATGCGCGTAGGCCATGCTCATCCCAGAGGGCTGCCAAAGCGCAAAACGGCGGCGCGGCGGCCAGTCCGCAGGCACGAGTTGGCGAGCGCGGCGGTGACAGCGCACGCAGGCTTCCATATGGTCGCCGCGTCCGGTGTAATGGGAGTGGTAATAGATGGAGATGGCCATTTTTTACAATGGCAGGCTGCGCCGCCAGTCGTCGAGGCGGTCGGCGGCCTTTTCGAGGCATTGGCCGCCTTCTTCGTGGCGGCCATAGTGCGAGTAGAGCTGGCCGAGCGCGCGGGCGATCTCCGGGTCGTCGGCACCCAGTTCGCAGACCTTATGCAGGGCGGCGAAGGTATTGTCGAGCAGGCGGCCGTCGCTGAAGTGCGCGTCCTGTCGCAGAGCCTCGCGGGTTTCGCCGTCGAAGGATAGGGCCAAACCTCGGTGGGCTTCGAGGTGGTCCGGCACGGCGGCGACGATGCGGTTGAAGGCTTTGCGGGCTTCGGGCCACTGGCGCTCCTGCAACAAGTCCTGTCCCCGGGCAAGCGCCTCTTGTACTACTTCCTGTGTGAAGTCCTCGGGCAGGCGGTGTTCTTGCAGATTTTCCTCGACCATAGCTGTCATCTCCTCTTTTAGGTTGCGGCGCGCCCGGTAGAGCCGCTGCTCGACGGTAGGTACCGCGACGTCGAGAAAGGCGGCGATCCGCTTGAGCGAGAGGCCCTCGAGATAAAAAAGGACCACGGCCTGTTGTTGCGGCCGGCTCAGTCGGGAAACAGCGGCCACAACCCGCTGCCGGCGCTCGCGTGAAAGCACTTGCTCCGCCGGCGACGGGGCAGGATCGACGACCGCCATTTCTTCGTCAATGGCGACCTGTCGACGCTGGCGCCGGAGCCACATGCGGCACTGGTTGGCGGCGATGGTCCGCAGCCACGGGCCGAATTTTTGCGGCTCGGGCAGGCTTTCCAGCTTCAGGTAGGCAGCGATCAGTGCCTCCTGCGCCGCATCCTCGGCCGCGTCGAAATCCTTGACATAGCTCAGACACAGCCCGAAGACGGGGTAGCGGTAACGATCGACCAGGATCGCGTAGGCGCGGTGGTCTCCCTCCAAGCACGCCTCTACCAATTGGGCGTCGTTCACGAAAACTCCTTTTTTCGAGTGCACTCGCCCTATAAATGCCTAAGATCAGAGAAAAATAACGCAGTGCCGCGATATATCCGTCTCGAATTTCAGGATGCGGTTGATAAGATGTGAACTACAGTTTACATTCCTCAAGTGATTGAGGTGATAGAAAGCGCTACGTTTCGGCGCTGGATTCGCGGATTGCGCGACCGAAGCGCGGTGGCACGGATCAACGCACGTTTGCGAAACATCTCGCTAGGCAATGCCGGGGACGCCAAGCCGCTCGGAGGTGGGCTGTTTGAGCTTCGTGTGCATCACGGACCGGGCTACCGCCTCTACTGTCTGCGCGACGCAGCAGCGGTCATCGTACTCTGCGGGGGCGACAAGGATAGTCAGCAGCGCGACATCGAACGCGCCGGACGGCTGGTGAAAGACTGGAGGCAGACATGACCGAATCGTTCACGAAATGGGATGTCACAGAGCACCTGCGCACCCATGAAGACGCACGCATTTACCTAGAAGCATGCGCCGAGGAAGATCCGGGCGACGGGAGTCTTATTTGCGCCGCCCTGAATGACATCGCCCGGGCAGGTAACATGAGTCGGCTAGCCCGCGAGGCGGGAATGAGCCGCAAAGGGCTTTACAAGGCCTTGTCGGAGAACGGCAATCCCACGTTCGCGACGGTGATGCGGATCATGCGCGCATTGGGAATGAATTTGCGGATTACGGCATAGTGGCTGCGCAATCCCATAAGATTGGGCAAAAGAGGCACCGCGCGGGTGATTCAGGTAATCGACTGTCAATGAGGATCGGAGCATGACCCAACTACTTTTCAAAGGCAAGGAGTTTGTCTATAACCACCACCTCTCCGTGCCGTTCCGCCCCCTGATCATGCATGCCGAAAAAGGGATTGGAACGCCGTCCCTCGACGGCAACCTGATCATCCAGGGAGATAATCTGCATGCCCTTAAGGCGCTCATGCCACTCTATGCGGGAAAGGTGGACTGTATCTTCATCGATCCGCCCTACAACACCGGCGAAGAAGGGTGGTGCTACAATGACAATGTCAATGCACCGATGATCAGAGAATGGCTGGACGCAAATCCTGTAGGGATCGAAGACGGCCTCCGCCATGACAAATGGTGCGCGATGATGTGGCCGCGGCTTCGGTTACTGCATGACCTAAGTACACGACAGTAACATGGGTTGATATTGTCGGGCTTGTTTAGGTTGGTCTCGTGTTTGGTGTATGATTTGTGTGAGTTGGTCTAATCCTTTTCGAAAGAGGCTTATGGCTTTTCGTCCATGTTTTTTTATCGG